>CP145882.1:0-561582 GCA_045290365.1 Candidatus Dasytiphilus stammeri
GTTTAAATCACCGAAGATATGTTATCAATTAAATCTTACTTAATTGATTTTCTAGATAATGTATGTTAGTTAGACATTGATGAAAGTTGTGGTCAGCAATAATTTTTATTAGTATTTCAATATTGGTTTTAATCCCTTTAATAAAAAGTTCCGCTAGAGCATTTTTCATTTTAACTAGGGCTATCTCACGATTTTCACCGTAAGTAATTAATTTGCCTATCATAGAATCATAGTAGGAAGGAACAGTATATCCCGCATAAATATGAGAGTCCCAACGTACACCTACTCCTCCTGGTGCATAGAATTCAGTAATTTCTCCAGCCGATGGTAAAAATGTCTCGGAATCTTCTGCATTAATGCGACATTCTATTGCATGTCCTTTAATGTACACCTCTTCTTGAGAAAGAGATAACGTTTTTCCAGATGCAATCCGGAGTTGTTCTTTTATTAAGTCGACACCAGTAATCATTTCAGTAACTGGGTGCTCTACTTGAATACGAGGATTCATTTCAATAAAGTAAAAATGGCCCTTTTCGTACAAAAATTCAAAGGTACCAACCCCGCGATATCCGACGTCAATGCAAACTTGACAGCAACATTCTCCAAGGTAACGACGCATTGCATCGGTTATGCCAATTGCTGGAGCTTCTTCGATTAATTTCTGATGACGTCTCTGTATAGAGCAATCTCGTTCGGCTAGATAAATTGCATGACCTTGATTATCAGCTATGATTTGAATTTCAATATGTCTAGGGTGAGTTAAAAATTTTTCCATATACACAACATCATTGTTAAAAGCTTTTTTAGCTTCTAATTTAGTTATAGCAATGGATGGTTCTAAATCATTTGCGTTATATACTACACGCATGCCACGTCCACCACCTCCACCGGAAGCTTTGATGATTACAGGATAACCAATTTTTTGAGCAATCGCCTGATTCAAAGTGATATTTTCCTCAAGAGGACCTTCCTCTGAACCAGGAACGCAATCGATTCCGGCTTTTTTCATGATGCTTATCGCTGAAAGTTTATCAGCCATGATACGAAGAGTATCTGCACTAGGACCAATAAAAATAAAACCAGATCTCTCTACCTGCTCGGAAAAATCGGCATTTTCAGAAAGTAAACCATATCCAGGATGAATTGCGTCCGCTCCTATAATTTCAGCGGCTGAAATTAGTGCAGGTACATTAAGATAACTTTGTGCTAATGGTGCCGGACCGATACAAATAGTCTCGTCAGCAAGCAATACATGTTTCAGATTGCGATCTATACTTGAATGTACTGCAACGGTTTTTATGCCTAATTCTTTACATGCCCGTAAAATACGTAGAGCAATTTCGCCACGATTAGCAATGACAATTTTTTCCAGCATGTTTCATAACTCACTTAATGATTACCAAAGGATCATCATATTCCACGGGTTGTCCATTTTCGACTAAAATTGCTTTTACTATACCAGATTTATCGGTTTGAATTTGATTCATCATTTTCATTGCTTCAACAATACATAAAGTGTCACCAATATTAACTTGCTGACCAACTTCAATATATGCCTTTGATTCAGGATTTGGAGTACGATAAAAAGTTCCTACAATAGGAGAGCGGACAATATGTCCATCGATATTATTTTTATTGATATCCGTTGCTTCTTGAGTAGCAGGTTTGGCAATAGCCGCAGGGATACTATTATTATACTGTATCATTGAATGATAATCTTGATACTTAGAGATTCTCTTAATCCGGATAGATTCTTTGCCTTCTGAGATTTCTAGTTCAGTAATACCTGATTCTTCAACTAGCTCAATTAACTTTTTTATTTTACGAATATCCATTATTGCTGTTACCTATTTTGATCTTATTCAGATGCTTTACGGCGGCTTCTAATGCAAAAACATAACCATCTGCTCCAAAACCGCAGATTACACCATTCGAGATATCAGAAAAATAGGATTGATGACGAAAATTTTCACGTGCGTATACATTAGATAAATGCACCTCCACAAAGGGAATGTTAACTGCTAGTAAAGCATCACGTAAGGCAATACTAGTATGAGTGAATGCCGCTGGATTAAAGATAATATAATCCACTTTATTTTTTGCCAAGTGTATACGTTCAATTAGCTCATATTCAGCATTAGATTGCAAGTGTTCCAGAGAAACATTTAGTTCTTTAACATACGATGCCAGATGATTTATTATCTCACGTAAGGTTACTTTACCGTATGTATCAGGTTCACGACTCCCTAAAATATTTAGGTTAGGCCCGTTTAAAAGTAAAATCTTAAATTTAGGTATCATATGGTTACTAACTCTTATATAATTTATTGATTAACAAATTCTTTGTCACTTTGAGTATAGTCACGTCCGCATAAATTATCCTATTTGTAATGCTGCATATATTATGTTATATTAAATAATAGTAACTTGTTTCAATTAGAAAACCGCCCCGTGATAAATTTAGAAGGTATCGATTATAATGTCATTAAAGAACAATGGCTAATTAAGCATAATATAAAACAATCAGAGATTTTGTCTATATTAAGCCAACTTGAAAAACCTCGGTTAGATTATGGCGATTTATATTTTCAATCAAGCTATCATGAAACTTGGGTATTAGAAAATAGAATGATCAAAAATAGCTTTTATAATATAGATCAAGGAGTTGGAGTTCGGGCAATTACTGGTGAAAAAATAGGGTTTTCTTATACTAATGAAATAAAAAAAAATAAATTAATAGAATGTGTGAAATTCGCTGGCAATATTGTTGCTCAACCAGGTAAACTACCAATCGCCAATTCCAAAGTTGAAAGAAATAATTTTAATTATCCCGTGACCGCTATAAACCATTATTATACCGATCTTGATCCAATCAAATCTTTTACTAACGAAGAAAAGATAGCAATACTACACCGCATTGATACCATTGCACGTTTGGAAGATCCACGTGTTCATGATGTAACTGCTACTCTGAGTGGTGGCTATGATCAGATCTTTATTTATGCTACTGATGGAACCTTAGCAATGGATATACGTCCATCAGTACAACTTTCTATTAGTGTATTAGTAGAAGAAAGTGGCAAACGTGAGTGTGGTTCCAGTGGATTAGGCGGACGTTTTAACTATGATTTTTTTTTAGGTAAAGAGAAAGGGAAAGGATATATAAATGCCGAATATTGGGCACGTGAAGCCGTCCGTATCGCTCTGGTTAATTTATCGGCCATCGCCGCACCAGCAGGGATGCTACCAGTAGTGCTTGGATCAGGTTGGCCAGGGGTATTATTACATGAAGCGGTAGGTCATGGATTAGAAGGTGATTTTATTCGTCGCAATACATCTATATATAGTGGCAAAATAGGAGAACAAGTTGCTTCTACTTTATGTACAGTAGTAGATGATGGGACATGTCTTGGGTTACGTGGCTCATTAAACATAGATGATGAAGGGGTTCCCGGTCAATACAATATTCTAATTGAGAAGGGCATCTTAAAAGGATATATGCATGATAAATTAAGTGCACGTATGTTAGGTATGCAACCAACGGGAAATGGTCGCCGTGAATCATATGCACATTTACCTATGCCTCGCATGACTAATACTTATATGTTAGCAGGTAATTCCACTACCACAGAAATAATAGACAGTATTGAAGAGGGACTTTTTGCTCCAAATCTTGCCGGCGGTCAGGTAGATATTACTTCGGGTAATTTTGTCTTCTCTACTGCTGAAGCTTGGCTAATTGAGAAAGGTAGGATTACTAAACCAGTAAAAGGTGCAACAATAATTGGTTCAGGTAGCGAAGTGATGCATAAAATTTCTATGGTAGGTAATGATTTAGTTATTAATAAAGGTCTTGGTATCTGTAATAAAGATGGACAAAATATTCCAGTAGGAATAGGTCAACCAACCTTAAAAATTGATAGTATTACGGTAGGTGGAACAGCCATAAATTAATAAAATCCAATGGTTTTTTTAATGTTCAGTGTCTAACTACTTAGATAAACTCTGATACCATCAAGAACCATTTGTGTTGCTAGCATAACTAATATTAATCCCATTAAACGTTCTAGTGCACTAATTCCTTTATCTCCCAGGAATCTTAGAAAAATTCCTGATAATAACAAAATCACTAAAGTACCTAACCAAGCACCAAGTAAAGCAATAATCATAGACATAATTCTATGTTGATATTTATGTGAAAGTAATATTAATGTTGCTAGTAATGTTGGTCCAGCAATTAATGGGATAGCTAGTGGTACTATAAATGGTTCCTCAACCGTAGAAATATAGTTATTATCACATTGATCTGGCGAAGAGGCAAAAATCATTTTAAGGGCGATTAAAAATAGAATTATTCCACCAGAAATTGATACTATTTCTGTTCTCAAATTTAAAAGATTGAGCATCTTTTCTCCGGTAAAGAAAAATAACAGCATGATTATCAAAGCGATAATCATTTCACGTATGATTACTACATTACGACGTTTCTGTTCGAAAGGTTTTAATACCAACATAAAAATTGGTAAATTACCCAAAGGATCCATAATAATTAACAGTAGCATAGTAACTGAAATGATTTCTTTCATGGCTGAGATTCTCTTTACATCACATCATAAAGCTTGATTTGGGTATAAATTGTAAAGCAGATCATCAATATGATGAAATAATTTTCATATTTATTCATGAGTATGTAGCATAGTTTTGTATTTTTGTGAGCTGAGACTATGGATCCTAATTGTATAATTAATATAATTTATTTTCTAGTGAAAAATGAGTTGTTAGAATATGAAAAAAGTTGGTTTAATTGGCTGGCGTGGAATAGTCGGTTCCGTTCTCCTACAACGTATGATGGAGGAAAGGGATTTTGATCAAATCAATTCGGTATTCTTTTCTACCTCACAAGTAGGTAAAAATGCACCAATCCCAGCAGCAGAAAGATTATTACAGAATGCCTATGACATTAATACGCTTAAAGAGCTGGATATTATTATCACATGCCAAGGAGAAAATTATACCAGCTATATCTATCCAAAGTTGCGTAAAATTGGTTGGCATGGCTATTGGATAGATGCAGCATCGTCATTGAGAATGCAAGACGATACCGTGATCATTCTTGATCCAGTGAACCTTGAGGTAATTTATAAGGGTATCAATAAAGGCCTAAAAACATTTGTTGGTGGAAACTGTACGGTGAGCCTGATGCTAATGTCACTAGGCGGTTTATTTGCAAACCACCTCATTGAATGGATCTCTCTCTCAACTTATCAAGCAGCGTCAGGTGGAGGTGCGCAATATATTATAGAATTATTACATCAAATGGGAGTATTACATAAAAGTGTAGTTATAGATCTACATAACCCTGCTGTATCAATTTTAGAGATTGAGCGTAAGGTAACAACCGTAAGCAGAAGTAAGGAGATGCCTGTGGATAATTTTGGTGTCGCACTAGCCGGTAGTTTAATACCTTGGATTGATAAAGATCTTGAAAATGGACAGAGTCGCGAAGAGTGGAAAGGACAAGCCGAAACGAATAAAATCTTGCAAACTGTGCCTAAGATTCCAATAGATGGAATCTGTGTACGTATTGGGGCATTGCGTTGTCATAGTCAAGCATTTACAATCAAACTAAAAACAAATCTCTCTATTAGAGAGGTTGAACAGTTACTAACCGACCATAATCAATGGGTTAAGGTAATTCCTAACAAGCGCGAGCCAACCGTGTATGAACTGACACCTGCTGCGGTAACCGGTACCTTGAAAATTCCGGTTGGAAGATTGCGCAAATTAGCTATGGGACCAAATTATTTGTCTGCTTTTTCAGTTGGAGATCAGTTGCTTTGGGGAGCGGCCGAGCCATTGCGTAGAATGTTACGCTTATTAATCAATCTAAGCAGCTAACCTAACTAAAGGATATGTTTATTAACATTCATGGCTAACAACCAATCAGCAATCCGTTTTTTCTGTTGCTCAGTTAGCCACAATCCTAATCTAGTGCGACGCCAAATAGCATCATCTAATTGATAGACCCATTCGTAATTAACTAAATAACGCAGTTCAGCTTCATAAAAATTCTGACCGAAATGTTCACCTAAGTCAGATAAACTACTAATCTGATTAAGAATAATCTCGCTGTTGCTGCCATAGGTATATGCATAGCGCTGTGCAAGCGATTTACTTATAAACAGATAACGCCGATAAATATTAGCTGCATAATCATCTAGGTTTCCACTGAGATTTCCACCTGGTAATATATTATTTTTAGTCCAAGCCGGACCTGACTGTGGATAATATTTCGCCAACTTATTAAGTGATTGCTCAGCAAGTTTGCGATAAGTCGTTAGTTTTCCCCCAAATACAGATAGTAAAGGAGTTCGCCCGTTAACCTCACTGATCTCCAGAGTATAATCGCGTGTAATGGATTGTGGAGAATCTGATTCATCATCATATAAAGGTCGCACCCCTGAATAAGACCAAACAATATCTTCTTTACAAATAATTTTTTTAAAGTATTTATTATAAACCTTCAGCAGATAAGTAATTTCTTCATCTGAAATTTTGGCATTTTGGGGATCATGGTTATATTCTATGTCGGTAGTTCCAATAATAGCAAAGTCACCCATCCAAGGAATCACAAAAACTATACGATGATCTTCATTTTGCAGAATATATGCATGCTTTTGTTGATTAATAATGGGTATCACAATATGGCTACCTTTGATCAGTCGGATACCATAAGTTGAAGGTAGTTGGCATACTTTATCAAGCACTATTTTTACCCAAGGACCAGCGGCATTCACCAACCCTTTAGACTGCCAAGTGACTATTTCACCGCTATCAATATCTTCAGCTTTAACATACCATAAATCATTTTCACGCCAAGCGCGGATTACTCTAAGGCGGGTGCGAACTTCACCTCCATGTCTAATGACTTCCTGTGCATTCAGAACTACCAATCTTGCATCATCTACCCAACAATCAGAGTATTCAAACCCCCGCAAAATTTTGGGATGTAGAACCGAATCTCTACCGAATTTGATGCTTTTACTCCTTGGTAAACTTACACGCTGACCTAAGTGGTCATATATAAAAAGTCCGATTCTGATCATCCACGCTGGACGTAAATGGGAACAATGTGGAAGACGAAAACGCATAGGAAAAACAATATGTGGTGCTAACTTTAATATGATTTCACGTTCTGCCAGTGCTTCGCTAACCAGACGAAATTCATAATGTTCAAGGTAACGTAGACCACCGTGAATCAATTTCGAACTAGCAGAAGAGGTTGCCCAAGCTAAATCATGTTGTTCTAACATGAGCACCGATAATCCACGTCCCGCCGCATCGGCGGCAATTCCTGCACCATTAATACCACCACCGATAACAATTAAATCTTTTAAACTGTGGATTTCCATGTCATAAGTCCTTAATTCCTTATAATTATCGTACCGCTCTGAAGAGCGGTCATGATTAAAATCAGTAGTAGGAGTGCATCCCACGTTGATGTTCGGTAAAATCCTGTACCCCTTTAATTTCGGAGAAATTCTGCAATAATTCTATTTCAATATGTTCTTTTAGAGTTAATTTTACCATTGAACATCCATTACAGCCTCCACTAAATTTTATAATGGCGTAACCTTGATCAGTGATCTCTACTAATTTAACATGACCACCATGCGCCGCTAACTGTGGATTAATCTTAGTCTTTAGCATCTCTTCTACACGTTCACTCAATGGTGTATCATCGGTCAATTTACTCTGTTTAACCTTTGGAGCATTTAATATCAGTTGTGATCCTAATTTATCTACCACCAAATCAATCTCGGCATTTTCTAGCCAATGAGCACTCCTTTCATCAATATAAGTTGAAAATTTATCAAATGGCAGTTCAATATCGGTCGGCGAGATGGTATGAGGTGGACAATAAGAAACACCACCCTCCGCATTACCAGTTCCAGGATTCATTACAAATACACGGATTTGCGTTCCTTTTACTTGAGAAGATAATAATTTTATAAAATGTTCTTGTGCTGGTACAGTAATATTAATCATAAACCCTACCTAATAAATTAAATAATAAAATCCGGTTTAAATATGATCACGATAATGAATTATCGTGATCATTTAGCTTGACAGCAACCCAATATGGAATACTAAGTTGTGCAGACGCACGATCTAATCAAGCCCGTCGTTTAGATTTTTAGATTACACTCATCATAATCATACCTTATACCTTTTTTAATAGTAAATAGCTGAAGGTTTGAATACTAAACTAATGATAATGATTCACTATCCAGTGATTATCTGATCAGAGGTTAATTATAGTATAGGACCTGCATTCACTAGTTCTTCTCCAGCTAAGGTATCCCGGTACTTTTTAAAATTCTCAATAAACTGATGAGCCAAACCTATTGCTTTATTATACCATTGATTAGGATCTGGATAAGTGTTACGGGGATCTAGAAAATGTTTATCCATTCCAGGTAATGAAAATGGTACTGAAATATTAAATATAGGTAAGATAAAGGTTTCTACTAGTTTGAATTCATCATTTAAAATTGCATTAATAATAGCACGGGTAGAATTAATAGAAATTCGCTTTCCGGTACCATCCCAACCAGTATTAATTAAATAGGCTTCGGCATGAACGGCTTGCATACGTTTTACTAATACTTCAGCATACTTAATAGGATGTAGCATCAAAAAAGCCGCACCAAAACAAGCGGAAAATGTTGGAATAGGTTCATTGATGCCACGTTCCGTTCCGGCTAATTTAGCAGTAAACCCTGATAAAAAGTGATATTGTGTTTGTTTAGCCGTTAATTTTGATACTGGTGGTAATACCCCAAATGCATCTGCAGTTAGTAAAATAACTTTAGTTGCATGGCCCGCTTTAGAAACCGGCTTAATAATGTTATTGATGTGATAAATTGGATAAGAAACCCGGGTATTTTCGGTTTTACTACTGTCATAAAAATCTACTGAACCGTCAGCAAGTACGCCAACATTTTCTAATAATGCATTACGTCGTATAGCATGATAGATATCAGGTTCCTGTTTTTCTGAAAGGTTAATAGTTTTCGCATAGCATCCTCCTTCAAAATTGAAAACCCCATCCTGATCCCAACCATGTTCATCATCTCCTATTAATTTGCGTTGTGGATCAGTAGATAGCGTGGTTTTACCGGTACCAGATAATCCAAAGAAAAGAGATACATCACCTTTTTGACCGACGTTAGCTGAACAATGCATTGATGCAATTCCTTGAAGTGGCAGCAAGTAATTCATAACTGAGAAAAGGCCTTTTTTCATTTCCCCGCAGTACCAAGTTCCACCAATTAGTTGCATGTTTTCAGTAAGATTGAAAGCAATAAAATTTTCTGAATTAAGTCTATGTTCTTTCCAGTGTGGATTAACACATTTGGCTCCATTCATCACTATGAAATCAGGTTTAAAATTAGTGAGCTCTGCTTCAGAAGGACGAATAAACATATTTTTTACAAAATGAGCTTGCCAAGCCACTTCCATAAAAAACCTTACCCCTAACCGGGTATCTTGATTTGCACCACACCAAGCATCTATAATAAATAGGCGCTTACCAGATAGTTGTTTAGTAACCAGAGATTTTAGTTCCTCCCAAATTTGAGGAGAAATCGGATGATTATCACTTTGACGATTTACTTGATTTGACCACCAAATATTCTGGTTGGAGGTGTTATCGCGAACAATATATTTATCTTTAGGAGAACGACCAGTAAATAGACCAGTATTAACTGCAACTGCACCAGATTGTGTTAAAATTACACGCTCTAATCCAGTTAAATTGGCTCTGGTTTCTTCACGATATAAAGTCTCATAATCTGGATTATAGATTATTTCAACTGTGTTAGTGATATTATAGGCTCTTATATCTAGTTTTGGCATTGTTGTAGTAAATTTTACACACATGTAACTACTTCTCTATAAAAAGTTCTTTATTATCATAAAGGAGATAGATGTCTGAATAAAAAATCAATATTTGGTTATTGATTTTTACTTAATTTATTTTTTGCTTAAAAGATAGTGATAATTACTGTATTATTTAGAAGATAATGAAATAAGTTTAAACTTATAGCAAAATAACCTAAAAATCCAATAATAAGAAGAAATAGAAAACCATGGCAGATAAACGCAATATCTTTCTGATTGGACCAATGGGAGCTGGAAAAAGCACTATTGGACGACAGTTAGCTCAACAACTAAATATGGAGTTTTTGGATTCAGATCAAGAACTTGAGCGGCGTACTGGAGCTGACATAGGCTGGATCTTCGACGTAGAAGGTGAAGAAGGTTTCCGCGATCGTGAGGAAAAAATTATTAATGAAATTACTGAAAAACAAGGTATTGTATTGGCTACGGGTGGTGGTGCAGTAAAATCCAAAGAAACCCGTAAACGCCTTTCGGCACGAGGTATAGTGGTGTATCTTGAAACCACTATAGAAAAACAACTAGCACGTACACAACGTGATAAAAAACGCCCGCTACTCCAAAAATTAGACTCTCGACCAAGGATACTGCAGGCACTTGCTGAGGAGCGCAATCCTTTATACGAAGAAACAGCTGATATAAAAGTTTGTACTGATGATCATAGCGCGAAAATGGTTGCCAACAAAATAATGTTGATGCTAAAAAAAAGTTAAAATTTATAAGATAAGGTTACTCATAATGGTGGAACGGGTTATCGTTACATTGGAAGAACGCAGTTATCCTATTACTATTGCGGCCGGTTTATTGAAAAATGTCGATTCTTTTTGGCCATTAAAGTCTGGACAACAAGCAATGGTAGTAACCAATCAGACACTAGCGCCTATCTATCTCAATAAATTGATGGTGCTGTTAGAAAAAGCGGGCGTTTATGCTGATCCGATTATTATACCTGATGGAGAGGAATATAAAAATCTTAATATTTTAAATAATTTATTTACTGAACTTTTATTAAAATCACATGGCCGTGATACGACTTTAATTGCATTAGGAGGAGGTGTCATAGGTGATATTACAGGATTTGCCGCGGCAAGTTATCAACGTGGTGTCCGTTTCATTCAAGTTCCAACTACTCTGCTGGCACAGGTGGATTCCTCAGTGGGAGGAAAAACTGCCGTAAATCATCCCCTCGGTAAAAATATGATAGGAGCGTTTTATCAGCCAGCCTCAGTTGTGGTTGATATCGATTGCTTAAGAAGTTTACCTAAAAGAGAACTTCGGGCTGGTATTGCAGAAGTTATCAAATACGGAGTTGCTTTGGATAGTAGTTTTTTTAGTTGGTTAGAAGTTAATATGGATAATTTATTATTGCTCGAATACCAAGCTATGATTGATTGTATTCGTCATTGCTGTGCATTAAAAGCCAAGATAGTTGCGGCTGATGAAATTGAAAGTGGTTTGCGTACCTTACTTAATTTGGGGCACACTTATGGACACGCCATTGAAACCGAAATGGGATATGGTAATTGGCTGCATGGAGAAGCGGTCGCGGCCGGAATCGTTATGGCGGCCCGTACCGCGGAAATATTAGGTAAATTAAAAAAAGGTGATAAAGATCGTATCATTGCATTGATACAACGTTCTGGTCTCCCAGTTTCTGGTCCATCTAATATGAAACCCCAAAGTTTTCTACCACATATGTTACGTGATAAGAAAGTTATCTCAGGTAATTTGCGATTAGTTTTGCCGTTATCGTTGGGTAAAGCTGCAGTGTGTAGTGGGATACCATACGATCAGGTATTATCCGCTATCTCAGATTGTCAAAATGATAGATGATCGTGTTCGATAGCATATTGAATTTATATAATTAATATGCCGCTAGAAATCTTGGAAATGATTATACATACCGTTTTACCAATTTGATACCAAAAGCAACTTTTATGCGGGGCACCTCAAGGTGACTTTGCGGCTTCCTATTTTACTCGTAGCCAAATTATCGCCAGATAATCACATGGTGCTAAGATCTAATCCAGATAGATAGAAGGAATAGAAGAAATGAAACCTTTTTTATTATCCTCATCAATTTTATCAGCGGATTTTGCTAGATTAGGTGAAGAAACGGCTAATGTTATAGCAGCAGGAGCAGATGTTGTACACTTCGATGTAATGGATAACCATTATGTACCTAACCTAACTTTAGGACCCATGGTATTAAAATCACTTAGGGATTACGGGATTACTGCTCCAGTAGAGGTGCATCTCATGGTAAACCCGGTATCGCCTCGCATTATTAAAGAATTTGCCCTAGCCGGTGCAAATATTATTTATTTTCATCAGGAAACCTCGGAATCTATCGATCGTGATTTGCAGCTTATCAAAGAGCATGGATGCCAGGCGGGATTAGTATTAAATCCAGATACTCCCCTGGAGTATCTAAAAGACTTTATGGATAAAATTGATATTATTTTACTGATGTCTGTAAATCCCGGTTTTGGTGGACAATGTTTTATTCCGAGCTCAATTTTAAAAATTCGCCAAACACGTAAGATAATTGATGATAAAGGCTATGAGATTTATTTAGAAGTTGATGGTGGAGTTAAGGTGAGTAACGTAGGCGCTATTGCGGCCGCGGGTGCTGACATGGTGGTCGTTGGTTCCGCAATATTTAGTCAGTCGAATTATAAAAAAGTGATTAATTATATACGTGCTGAATTCAAAAAATTGTAGTATTGAACTTTAACTTATTACTGGCCGATTCAGGATTGTTTAATGAAAAACCCCATTGTATTTAGTGGTACACAACCTTCAGGTGAATTAACCATTGGGAATTATATGGGAGCATTGCGTCAATGGGTACAACTGCAGGAAAAATACCATTGTATATATAGTATCGTAGATCTTCATGCTCTTACTGCTAGTCATAATTCATTACGTCAAGCCACATTAGATACTATGGCACTCTACTTGGCTTGCGGTCTCAATCCGACAAAATGTATTATTTTTGTACAATCCCATGTTCCTGAACATACACAACTGAACTGGATCCTAAATTGTTACACTTATTTAGGAGAATTGAAACGGATGACACAATTTAAAAATAAAACTTCACTGGATGCGAATAATATTAATGCTGGATTATTAGATTACCCGGTATTAATGGCTGCAGACATTCTATTATACCAAACACAATATGTGCCGGTTGGTGAAGACCAGAAACAACACTTAGAACTTACTCGTGCTATTGCTAATCGTTTTAATACACTGTATGGTAATGTATTCAATGTTCCTGAACCATTTATCCCTTCCTCAGGAGCTCGGGTCATGTCACTACTAGATCCAACTAAAAAAATGTCAAAATCTGATGAAAAACGTAATAATAGTATTGGATTACTAGAATCATCCAAATCGGTTTTAAAAAAGATTCAACTAGCAGTTACTGATTCAGATAATCCCCCAATCATACGTTATGATGTAAAAAATAAACCCGGTATTTCTAACTTGTTAAATATTCTAGCAGCGTTTTCTGGTATAAAAATTCCAGAATTAGAAAAAGAATTTTCAGACCAACAATATAAGCAGCTTAAATTAGCCGTAGCGGATTCGGTTTCAGAAATGCTAACTACGTTCCAAGAACGCTACTATAGTTTTCGTCATGATGAAATGCTACTTCAGCAAATTATGCATGAGGGTGCCTCAAAAGCTCGGATTTATGCTCAGCAGAACTTAAAAACCGTATATGAAGCAGTTGGTTTATTATCCTCCAAGCATGAAATACATTGACTCAATCGGAATCATTTATTATGAGATTTTTAAGATAATTATAGATTTCTATTGGTGCAAGAACTTTAATTTTGTTAGCTCGCTGTCATAACGATTAAAATACTGACATAGCCAATATTTAAGTAATTCATTACCACGAACTTTATAAAATTCATCACCCTCTCCAAATTAGAGGTATCATGGCTTACGATAAATAAAATAGATAAAAATGAGGTTTATCAAGTGCTGTCCCAATTAATACTCATGACTTCTGCCGCATTTGGTGGTTACGATCAGGTAATTTTAAGTAAATTAATTAATGAATCAGGATGTTGGTTGACTTCTTTTATATATATTTTTAATCATACAATAATTTTTTAAGGAGATAGTAAATGTTTACTGGAAGTATCGTTGCACTGATTACGCCGATGGATGATAAAGGAAAGGTTTGCAGAGATAGTCTTAAAAAAATCATTGAGTTCCATATATCAAGTGGAACATCTGCAATTGTTTCCGTAGGTACCACCGGTGAATCAGCTACCTTAAGCAATCGTGAACACTGTGAGGTCGTCATGCTAACTTTAGAGCTAGCTAATGGTAGAATTCCAATCATTGCCGGCACCGGAGCTAATGCAACGACTGAAGGGATTTATCTCACTCAACGCTTTGAAAATACCGGTGTGGTTGGTTGTCTTAGTGTTACTCCATATTACAATCGACCAACGCAAGAGGGATTATATCAGCATTTTAAAGCAATTGCACAATGCAGTAAATTACCACTGATATTATATAACGTTCCTTCACGTACCGGTTGTGATCTATTACCAGAAACTATTAAAAGATTAGCAAGAATTGAAAATATCATTGGGATTAAAGAAGCAACTGGTAATCTATCACGTATCAACCAGATCAAATTGATGGTAGATGACCAATTTATTTTGCTCAGTGGTGATGATGCCACCGCATTAGATTTTATGCAATTAGGAGGCCATGGGGTAATTTCGGTAACGGCTAACTTAGCCGCGCGCCAAATGGTAGATTTATGTACCTTGGCGAAGCATGGTAAATTTCTAGAAGCACGAAATCTAAATAAGCGCTTAATGCCATTGCACCATCAATTATTTATTGAACCTAATCCAATTCCTGTGAAGTGGGCTCTAAAAAAATTCGCATTAATCACGACTGACACCGTACGCTTACCGATGACACCTCTATCTTATAGAGGCCGCTTGGCTGTGGAGCAAGCTCTTAAACAAGCCGGATTAACGCCGTTAAATTATCATATCAATAATAAATAAGCAGTAGTCCATAATATGGGATATTATATTCTGAGCTTTAGAAGGAAATTATTCAGTGGTAAGGTTACCAATTTATAACTTTAGTGCGGGCCCAGCTATGATACCGAAAGAGGTGCTTCAGAGAGCCTCGCATGAATTATCTAATTGGAGAGATTTAGGTTGTTCAGTGATGGAAATTAGCCATCGCAGTAAAGAATTCCTACATGTGGCCGAAGAATCCGAAAAAGATTTGCGCAATCTGTTGAAAATTCCATCTAATTATAAAGTGTTGTTTTGTCATGGAGGTGCCCGTGCGCAATTTGCTGCAATTCCTTTAAATTTGTTAGGCCGCCGCCAGAAAGCGGACTACATAGATAGTGGTTATTGGGCCAACAGTGCCGCAAATGAAGCCAAAAGGTACTGTAAGCCTAATGTTATTAATATAAAAAATATTGTAGATGGAAAACAGGCTTTAACACCGATGCCAAGTTGGAAATTATCGGAAGATGCGGATTATGTACACTACTGTCCCAATGAAACCATCAATGGTTTAGCTATTCATGAGGATCCGGATTTTACTGAAAAAATTGTGGTTGCTGATTGCTCATCGGTGATACTTTCACGTCCCATGAAGATTAACCATTATGGCATAATTTATGCCGGCGCGCAAAAGAACATTGGCCCTGCAGGGTTAGCAGTAGTTATTATACGTGAAGATTTATTAGGTACTGCGCGTCTTGAAGTACCCTCAATTCTTGATTATAAAATCATTGCCGAAAATCATTCTATGTTTAATACTCCACCTACTTTTGCTTGGTATCTTTCAGGACTAGTATTTAAATGGTTACAAGAACAAGGAGGCGTTGCCGAAATAGAGAAAATCAACCAGGCCAAAGCAGATTTGCTGTATAGCACTATCGATAACAGTGATTTTTACCTGAACGATGTTGCGATGACGCACCGTTCTATAATGAATGTGCCTTTTAAGCTTGCTGAACCCAGTCTCAATAAACTTTTTTTACAAGAATCTTATGCAGTTGGTCTTCGCATGCTCAAAGGTCATCACTCGAGTGGAGGAATGCGTGCCTCTATTTATAATGCCATGCCAATTGAAGGAGTCCAAGCTCTCATTGAATTTATGAAATCATTTGAATCCGAACATGGGTGAAGTCGATAGCGACTGTTGTATTTTTATTGAAGTAAATAATGTTACCTTTTCTTTTATGGAGGGAATGTATGTCGGATAACATTACCATACAGCCTATTGCGCTAGTAGATGGCACTATTAATTTACCTGGATCAAAAAGTATATCTAATCGAGTACTGTTGATAGCCGCTCAAGCACATGGCATGACTCGTTTAACTAACTTGCTTAACAGTGATGATGTGCGGCATATGCTTCAAGCATTACGAGATATGGGTGTGCATTATGTACTGTCAGAGGATCACACCGTTTGTGAGATATTTGGTTGTGGTGGACCGCTACAGGTTAATCATAGAAGAGAAATTTTCTTAGGAAATGCGGGGACAGCTATGCGGCCACTTACGGCAGCCCTTTGTTTAGCTTCAAATGAGGTTGTGCTTACCGGAGAACCCAGGATGAAGGAGCGACCTATCGGGCCTTTAGTACAAGCACTACGCCAAGGGGGTGCCCAAATTCATTATCTAGAAAAGGATAATTATCCGCCAGTGCATTTATTAGGAGGTTTTCGAGGTGGAGAAATTATAGTGGATGGCAGTGATTCTAGCCAATTTATTACCGCTTTATTAATGGCAGCTCCATTAGCATCAATGGATACCAGAATCATAATCCAAGGTCAATTGGTATCACGTCCTTACATTGATATAACATTAAATTTATTACGTGATTTTGGAGTTTGTATAACCAATAATCAATATCGTGATTTTAGTATGAGTGGTAATCAGAAATATCAGTCTCCAGGAGAGTATCGAGTAGAAGGAGATGCATCTTCCGCTTCATATTTCTTAGCTGCTGCTGCGGTTAAAGGTGGTAAAGTATGCGTCACCGGTATTGGGCGTAATAGTATACAGGGTGATGTTTATTTCGCTGAAATTATAAAACAAATGGGAGCTAAAGTTGAGTGGAATGATAACGCCATTATTTGTCAACGTAGTCGTGAGCTTCATTCGATTAATATAGATATGAACGACCTTCCAGATGCTGCTATGACCCTGGCCACCTTGTCTCTTTTTGCGAAAGGTACGACTATCTTACGTAATATTTACAACTGGCGTATTAAAGAAACCGATCGTTTAACCGCCATGGCTAAAGAATTACGTAAAGTAGGAGCAGAAGTAGTCGAGGGTAAAGATTATATATGCATTACGCCACCCCAAAAATTTAATTATGCTGAAATTGACACTTATAATGATCATCGCATGGCAATGTGTTTTTCTTTGGTAGCCCTGGCTTCAGTACCAGTCACCATACTGAATGCAAGCTGTATAAAAAAAACATATCCAGATTATTTTCATCATCTTGCTAGTATCATTCATACATCTTAAAATTCAAAATGAAGTTTTTAGTTCCGGTAATTACGATTGATGGGCCAGGAGGAGTAGGTAAGAGCACCGTTTGTAAGGCCATCGCTGAAAGGCTAAAATGGAATTTATTAGAATCAGGTGCGATTTATCGTGTTTTGGCTCTTTATGCACTTCATCATCAATTATCTGTGAGTGATTATAAAACGGAAGCATTATTAATATCAATGGCAATGCATCTTCAGGTGCCTTTTTTCAAGATTGGTGAAAAATATGAGGGAATTTCTGATGGTGAAAATATTTCCAAAAAAATTTGTATGGAAAATGTGGGTAGAATGGCTTCAAAGATTGCCGTTTTGCCTAGCGTACGAAAAGCATTACTAGGTAGATTACGTGCCTTTAGAAAATTCCCGGGATTAATTGCTGACGGCAGAGATATGGGTACAGTAGTATTTCCGGATGCCATGGTCAAAATTTTTTTAGATGCTAGTGTTGAAGAACGTGCGCGACGCCGTATGTTACAGTTGCAGAAAACTGGTTTTAGTGTTAACTTTGAACAGCTATTGGAAGATATAAAAAAGCGTGATGAACGTGATCGTAATCGACTAATAGCACCATTGAAGCCGGCCGATGATGCGATAATACTTGATGCTACAAATCTTAGTATAGAACATCTTATCGAAAAAGTTAGTCAAGTGAGTAAAGATGGCTTCAATTGACGGGTTCCTTTGTAACATGGAAGGTTACAGGATATTTACAACAATACCATCTCACATGATGTGAGATGGACATTAATCATTAAAAATCCTAAAGATATTACAATATGACTGAATCTTTTGCTCAACTCTTCGAAGAGTCCCTGAAAAAACTTAAAATCTGTCCCGGGTCTATTATTAGTGGTATCGTGGTTGCTATTGACAAAGATATCGTATTAATTGACGCTGGATTAAAATCCGAGTCGGCGATTCCAATCGAACAGTTTAAAAATGCTAATAGTGAATTGGAGATACAAATTGGTGATATAATTGATGTTGCTTTAGATGCCGTAGAAGATGGTTTTGGAGAGACGCTGCTTTCACGTGAAAAAGCTAAACGCTATGAAGCTTGGTTGCGTTTAGAAAAAGCTCATAAAGAAGCCGCCACGGTTATGGGTATTATTAATGGCAAAGTAAAAGGGGGTTTTACAGTTGAGTTAGCAGGGATTCGGGCCTTTCTTCCTGGTTCGCTTGTTGACATGCGGCCAGTGCGCGATACTTTTCATTTAGAAGGTAAGGAACTTGAATTCAAAGTAATCAAACTCGATCATAAACGTAATAATGTAGTTGTGTCACGTCGTGCCGTAATTGAATCGGAAAACAGTGTCGAACGCGAGCATTTATTAGAAAATCTACAAGAAGGTGCTAAAGTTAAAGGGATTGTTAAAAATCTTACTGATTATGGAGCTTTTGTTGATTTGGGTGGTGTTGATGGTCTATTACACATTACTGACATGGCATGGAAACGTGTTAAGCATCCTAACGAAATAGTGAAAGTCGGGGATGAAATTACCGTAAAGGTATTGAAGTTTGATCGTGAACGTATCCGCGTTTCTCTTGGTTTAAAACAATTAGGTGAAGATCCTTGGAATGCAATTGCTAAACATTATCCTGAAGGTACGAGGATTTTTGGAAGAGTGACTAATCTTACCGATTATGGTTGTTTTGTTGAGATAGAATCAGGTGTTGAAGGATTAGTACATGTTTCAGAAATGGACTGGACTAATAAAAATATTCATCCATCAAAAGTTGTTAATATAGGTGAGATTGTAGAAGTAATGGTATTAGATATAGACGAAGCCCGACGGCGGATATCTTTGGGTTTAAAACAGTGTAAAATCAATCCATGGCAGAAATTTTCTGAAACTTATAACAAAGGGGATCAGGTTAAAGGTAAGATAAAATCAATTACTGATTTTGGTATTTTTATTGGACTAGATGGTAATATTGACGGGTTAGTGCATCTTTCCGATATTGCATGGAATATTAGTGGAGAAGAAGCAGTTATAGAGTATAATAAAGGTGATGAAATCACAGCAGTAGTTCTACAAGTTGATGCCGAGCGTGAACGCATTTCACTAGGTATTAAACAGTTAGTAGAAGATCCCTTGAACCGCTACCTTTCTTTAAATAAGAAAGGAACTATAGTTTCTGGAAAAGTCATAGCTGTGGATTCTAAGGGGGTAAAAGTAAAATTAGCAGATGGTGTTGAAGGTTATCTCAGAACTAATGAAGTAATTCGTAGTTTCCAGGTTAACGATGAAGTGGTAGCTAAGTTTACGGGCGTTGATCGTAAGAACCGTATTATTAGTTTGTCTGGTCGTACCAAAACTGAATCAGAAGATCTTGATGTAATTAAGAAGGTTAATAAAAACCAGGAAGCAAATAGCTTTTCGAGTGCTATGGCAGACGCTTTTAAAGCTGCCAAAGGTGATTAAGGTATTTTTATTGGTTGCCTGTTGTAACTGGAGGTTTTATGATGGATTATGAATTATTCATAAATTATTTAAATATTAGACATGCATCAAGATAATGCCGAATCTCCCAATTGGCAGATTTTTCGGCGCCTTTGGCCAATGATCGCTCCATTTAAAATAGGCTTAATCTTAGCTGCTAGCGCCCTGCTAGTAAATGCCGCGAGTGACGCATTTATGATATCCTTATTCAAGCCTCTTCTTGATGAAGGTATTATCAAAACTAATCAATTAGTACTACTAAGTATACCCGTGGCTCTCATAGGAATGATGATATTACGCGGGGTATCTGGTTATGTTTCTAGCTACTGTATGTCATGGGTATCTAGTAAAGTAGTAATGAATATGCGCCGACTACTATTTAACCATCTGATGGGTATGCCAGTAGCGTTTTTTGATCAGCAGTCAATAGGAACACTATTATCCCGTATTACTTATGATTCTGAACAAGTGTCGGCCTCTTCATCTAGTGCACTGATTCTTTTAATAAGAGAAGGAGCCTCCATTACCGGACTGTTTATCATGATGTTCTATTATAGCTGGCACCTTTCGATTATTATTTTGATTTTAGCTCCCCTAGTTTATTGGGCAATGAGTTTTGTTTCCAAGCGATTTATGAAGATCAGTAAAAATCTGCAAAATACCATGGGGCAGGTTACCGAGAGTGCCGAACAGATGTTAAAGGGACATAAAGAAGTTTTATTATTTGGGGGACAAAAGATCGAAAATGATCGATTTGCTGAGGTCAGTAATCAAATGCGACAGCAGGATATGAAACTAATATCCGCATCTTCTATGTCTGATCCGGTGATTCAATTAATTGCCTCACTTGCCTTAGCGATTGTACTCTATGCGGCAAGTTTTCCTAGCGTCATGAAAACTCTTACAGCAGGTACTCTTACTGTAGTTTTTTCATCCATGATTGCTTTGATGCGTCCTTTAAAATCGTTAGCGAATGTTAATGCACAGTTTCAGCGTGGTATGGCCGCGTGCCACACGTTATTTAAGATTATTGATAGCAAACCGGAAAGTGATAAGGGAACGTATGTTATTAATAGAGCAAAAGGCAAGATTGAATTTCGTAATGTTACTTTTAGTTATCCTGGACGTAATAATCCTGCCATAAGTAATATCAACTTTTTTATAACTTCCGGTAAAATGGTAGCTTTAGTAGGACGTTCCGGATCTGGAAAGACGACGTTAATTAATCTGTTAACACGTTTTTATGATAGTCAGCAAGGTAAAATTCTATTAGATAACTATGAACTCAAGGAATATACTCTTATGTCACTACGTAATCAGGTGGTACTAGTATCACAGAATATTCATATTTTTAATGATACTATTGCTAACAATATTGCTTATGCACGTAAGGAACTCTACAGTCGTCATGATATAGAAAACGCTGCCAAAATGGCACATGCCATGGATTTTATCAGTAAAATGGATGACGGACTAGATACCATGATTGGAGAAAATGGAGTAAGACTATCTGGGGGGCAGCGTCAAAGGATTGCTATTGCACGAGCACTACTACGAGACAGTCCGATTTTAATTCTTGATGAAGCAACCTCAGCGCTAGATCTTGAATCAGAACTAGCGATTCAAGTGGTACTAGATAAATTAAAGAGAAACCGCACTTTATTAGTAATTGCTCATAGTATTTCAATTATTGAAAAAGCTGATGAAATCTTCGTATTAGAAGAAGGCCAAATTATCGAGCGTGGTAATCACCATCAGTTATTGCATAATAACGGTCCTTATGCACAAATGTATAAAACACCACGATCACACTAACACTAATTGACCGCATGAGCTTGATTTTGATAAAGCTCGATAAAATTATGTGGTAGCGTAGCGACCAAGTATATACCTATAAGGATATGATACAGTGGATCACCGGTTACTAGAAATTATTGCTTGTCCAATTTGTAAAGGAAAGCTGTTTTATTATAAAGATCGGCAAGAGCTCATCTGCAAATGGGATAATGTAGTTTATCCCATTCGGAATGGGATTCCTATTTTACTTGAAATGGAAGCCAGTTTATTATCTCCTCTCGATTAAATCTTTGAAAATCACAAATATAAATCTGGAGCCAGATTCAATGATAGATTATCAATTCATTCCAGTTATAGTTAATAGATTAGGTGGTCAAACCAGTCATGCGGTGCTAATCGAGCCTGGTGGTGAAGCTTAAAAATTCAACTGGTTTTAAAAAATCGTTACTATCAAACATATTTTATTAACCATGGGATCACGTGATGTCAGCCGAATTCGCTAAATACTTGATAAATTGGCTAGTTTAGAGCCCTATACTCTACAGAGAGGTAAGATTACTATAAAATTTCATAGTTTTATTTTCATTGGTGGGTCGTGCAGGATTTGAACCTGCGACCAATTGATTAAAAGTCAACTGCTCTACCAACTGAGCTAACGACCCAAAGTTTTAGGTGGTAGGTGATGACGGATTCGAACCGCCGACCCCCTCCTTGTAAGGGAGGTGCTCTCCCAGCTGAGCTAATCACCCCAATTGCATTATAGAGATAGTTCAAAGTGAGTCAACGAATTTTAAATTAAAATCTCAAAATATTTTATTATCCGCTTAAAACTAATGTGGGGTCAGGGTAATCATGAAAACTAAAACGCGCTTTGCACCGAGTCCAACTGGAAATTTACATATTGGTTCGGTTCGTACGGCACTTTACTCTTGGTTGTTTGCTCGTAATCAAGGAGGAGATTTTATCTTACGTATAGAGGATACCGATCCGCAACGTTCCCAAAATCATGCTAAAAATGCTATTTTAGAGGCTCTTCAATGGTTACAAATCGATTGGAATGAAGGTCCTTATTACCAGACACAACGTTTTGCAAGATATCATGCGGTGATTGATGAGATGTTAAAAAAACAAACCGCTTATAAATGCTACTGTACTAAAGCTAGATTGGAAAAACTTCGGGCGACACAGATTGCCAATGGTGAAAAACCGCGTTATGATGGTTACTGTCGTTACAGGAGGTGCCTGAAAATAAATGAACCTTATGTAGTACGTTTTAGCAATCCTCATCACGGGGAGGTATTATTTGAAGATCTAATACGTGGTACTATAAGATTCAGTAATCAGGAACTTGATGATCTGATTATTCTTAGATCAGACGGTTATCCTACGTATAATTTTTGTGTGGCTATCGACGATTGGGACATGCAGATTACACATGTTATTCGTGGGGAAGATCATATTAATAACACACCTCGTCAAATTAACATATTGAAATCTTTGGGAGCATTCGTACCAGCTTATGCTCATGTATCGATGATTATTGGTGAAGATGGCCAAAAACTGTCCAAACGTCATGGTGCGGTTAGTGTTATGCAGTATCGTGATGCAGGTTATTTACCGGAGGCATTGCTTAATTATCTTGTGCGGTTGGGCTGGTCTTATGGAAATCAGGAAATTTTAAGTATTGATGAGATGAAATCATTATTTACTTTAGATAGAGTGAGTAAATCAGTAAGTGCGTTCGATAAAAATAAACTTTTATGGATTAATCACTACTATATTAATAAATTACCTGTAGACTATGTGGCTTCACAATTACAATTGTATATGGATCGTGAACAAATTGATATTAGTGAAGGACCTTCATTGCGAAGATTGATAGAATTATTTGGTAGTCGATGTAATACTCTAAAAGAGATAGTAGTTTCAAGTCGTTATCTTTATGAAGAATTTAATCTCAATGATCTCAGTTACGCGAAACAATATCTGCGACCAGCGGCTATACAGTCACTAAAAATAGTATGCGATCATTTATCGAGTCTTACGGATAAAGACTGGACTATCGAAAATGTACATCACGCCATTAATTATACAGCTAAGAAGCTGAGTGTTAGTCTAGGTAAAATTGGGATGCCATTACGTATAGCAGTAACTGGGATCAATCAATCTCCTCCTCTTGATGTTACGGTGCATGCCATGGGCAAAAAAAAAGTGATTAAACGTATTGACAAGGCATTACTCTATATTTTAGATAGATATAATAAATCTATCTAAAATAATGAGGGGCTATAGCTCAGCTGGAAGAGCACTTGCATGGCATGCAAGAGGTCAGCGGTTCAAACCCGCTTAGCTCCACCAAACCTATTTTAGCTCACCAAGCCGGTAACGGAAGCAGATAAGATACTCACAAGCGTCGATCCGTAAAGCAGCTTTAATCCAAAGCGAGCCACCAGGTTTCCCTGTTCTTGGTTTAACCCTTTGACACTACCTGAAATAATACCGATAGATGCAAAATTAGCAAAAGAAACTAAAAATACTGAGAGGATCCCTTCAGTACGTGGAGATAGTTGACCAGATATTTTTGCCAGCGACTGCATTGCGACGAATTCGTTAGTAACTAGCTTAGTAGCCATAATGCCACCTACCTGTATAGCCTCATTAAATGGGACACCCATTATCCAAGCTAATGGAAATAATGCATAGCCAATAATAGATTGAAAGCTAATACCAAAGAGTGTGAGGAATAACAAGTTAATAGCAGTAAGTAATGCAATAAAACCAATCAGCATTGCGGTTACAATAGCAGCCACTTTAAAACCAGTAAGAATATACTCACTCAACATTTCAAAAAAGCTTGGTTTAGCATCATGCACCTTACTCATGAGTAGACAACAGTCTTCGTCTTTTATTTGATATGGATTGATAAGTGACAAAATAATAAAAGAACTAAACATATTTAGTATTAATGCGGTGACCACATACTTGGGCTGTAGGATTGTCATATAGGAGCCAACAATTGACAGAGATACGGTAGACATTGCGGTTGCGGATAAAGTATATATTCGTTGTGGAGGAATTTTTCCAATGATCTCTTTATAAGCGATAAAATTTTCGGATTGTCCTACAATCAAACAGCTAACAGCATTAAATGATTCTAGTTTTCCCATTCCATTAATTTTAGATAATATAGTTCCCGTAAATCTGATAATTATCGGCAAAAATCTCAGGTACTGTAAAATTCCAATAATTGCTGAAATCAAAATGATAGGACAAAGTACATTTAAAAAAAACAGCGCTAATCCGTAACGTCTAACATCACCAAATACAAAATCAGTACCTTCTGCAGTACACTTCAGCAAAATTGTGAATAAATTTGCAAAATTCTTTATAACACTGTATCCAATTTCAGAGTGAAGAAAAAAATATGCCAGAAAAATTTCTATAAATAACAATTGGATTATGAAACGAATTCGTATAATTTTACGATTATGACTGACCAATAACGCGAGCAATGCAATGATTCCTAATGATAAAATAAAATGATAAATGTTGTGATACATGTATGCTCCAGAAGAGTACCGTGTATAGTTAGTGATTAAATCCAATTAATACTACTGTATTTTATAGAATTGAGAAAAATACTATCAAAATTATAAAAATTTTTATAACCACCATAATTAACGTCTATAAAAGATTATCAGGAAACTGCCACCCGTTAATTACGGGTGTTAATATTTTGGTGTTCCCGGTAGGACTCGAACCTACAACTAGCCCTTAGGAGGGGCTTATTATATCCTTTTTAACTAAGGGAACGCTAAAATTATAAGATAGCTACTAGCATATTAGATTGGTTGCTATTTTAAAAAGAATTACTCTATTAATTACAGCAGCATTTAGGTTGGCTCTTATACTTTTCATTTACTTACTCGCCTAATTTATAAGTTTTTTTAAGCAATTTAGTATTTTTATAATTTTGGCAATCTTTCATAAAGGTCTCAAAATGTAGAATGATTCTGATCTAACTCCAGTGCAGACCTTCCGGCACTGAAGGAATATTATTAGTTTTGAGTTCAATTATCTTTCCTGTGGGATACTTGATGAAGTAGTCAATTCAATCCGGTAAAAATAAATTCCGCGCCTCCCAAATTGGTCGGCTTAATGTTCCTCTTCTACGTTGTAGGTTGGCTTTGCATTTTAGTCAACTTCATCCTGGTATGTAAATTTATTTTCCATGAATCCAACCAGTTTTTATCTTGGTGTGGTGATACAAAATTAGAATAAATACAGTGAAAGCTATCATTGTTGATGATGAAATTCCAGCTCAGCAAGAACTAAATTTGCTCATACGTCAGTACAGTCGTATTATTAACATTAGGGAAATCTTTGATGATGGTTTAGAAGTCTTCAAATATCTTCTCAACCATCAAGTAGATGTGATTTTTCTGGATATACGTATTCCATCTTTAGATGGAATACTTCTAGCAAATCACCTCAAAAAGTTTGTAAATCAGCCAATTATTATATTTATTACAGCTTATAAGGAGTATGCGGTGGAAGCTTTTGAGTTGGAAGCTTTTGATTATATTATTAAACCTTGGCAGGAAAAACGCCTTTTAACCGTGTTGCATAAATTAGAAGCCAACTGGCAGCAAAAACTACCAACTATTATACCAGGATCTAAAACTATTAATTTGATAAAAAATGATCGTTTTATTGTTACTAATCTTAGTGATATTGGTTATGCAGAAGCTCATGAAAAAATGACTTTTGTGTATGCCAGCTCTGGAGAGTATGTAATGCCAGTAAGTATTACTAGATTTTGTAAACAATTGCAGTCTAGCGATTTTTTTCGTTGTCACCGTTCCTATTGTGTTAATCTCACTCATATAATAGAAATTGAGCCATGGTTCAATCAAACTTATTTACTTCAACTTCGTGAGCAAAATTTCAGAGTACCTGTGAGCCGCAGTAAGGTAAAAGAATTTAGGCATCTCATGCGAATTTAGAGGGTTTTTATTCCATTTTAAATGCTTTTAATGCAATTAAGATTGGCATCATCTAGTCTAATAATTTAAACTCTTCTCCTACGTAGGAGATTGCCAGCTTGGTGCACTCAAATCTCCAAATCCTATTAAATTAGACCTTTAATATGATTAATCTCATCATAAAAGTTATCAATAGCTTCATGGCGGCGCTATGCTTATGTTCCTGTATCCTGTAATTAATAACAATCCTATAAATATATAACTTCGCAAGTTTAGAAGTGGCACTCGATTTATTTTTATAGATGATAAATTGATACTACGGAAGGATATTAATTATATGTTTGGCAAAAACCCGGCTCGAAACAAAGCGCCTGATAGTGACCAACTATGGGTTGAGGACATTTACCAGACTATTCAAGGAGAAGGACCATATAGTGGTTATCCTGCAACTTTTGTGAGGCTATCAGGTTGTAATTTAAAATGTTATTGGTGCGATACACAATTTGAATCATTTAAATTTAATCTGACTCCTCTAGAAATTATTAATAAAATTAATAATCTTGATTACCCTACTCCTGAATTAGTGGTTCTTACCGGTGGAGAACCGTTTCGACAAAATATAGTGCCATTAATAGATTTTCTTATTAACCATAAATTGAAAGTTCAAATAGAAACTAATGGAACTATACATCGACCAATTAATATTAATAAAAGCCTGACAGTAGTATGTAGCCCTAAAACCCCTCAGTTACATCCAAGAACCGTAGAAATAATTACTCACTACAAATATGTCATTGCGGATGGAGAAATTGATGAAGATGATGGCCTACCAGCTTGTTGCACTCAAGTCAAAGGTAAAAATTTAAAATTATTTAGACCTCCTTTAGGAAAGCCAGTATACGTTATGCCTCGAGACGATTATGATAAAGAAATTAACCAAAAGAATATAAAGACTTGTATAGAAGTCGCCCTGAAACATGGTAGAACATTAAATCTTCAGTTACATAAACAACTTGATCTCCCATAAGGAATTTTTTCTAATGAAAGAAAATATAAGGAAAATACTATGTCAAATCCAAAGGAAAAAGCACGTCAAGCTGTCGTGGATATTTTAAATTATCTTGGTGAAGATGTGACTCGACAGGGACTTATTGATACACCAGATCGTTTTCTAAAATCGTTAAAAACTCAAACCGAAGGTTATTCTAAAGACCCTTTGAAAATCCTCGAAAAGTTTTTTGAAGAAGTTGAAGGATATAATAATTTAGTACTTCTTCAAAATGTTCATTTTGAATCTACATGTGAACATCATCTAGCTCCTATAGTAGGCAGTGCTATGGTTGGCTACATACCTGATAGGAGAGTAGTAGGACTTTCTAAACTGGCACGTGTGGTAGATGTCTTTTCTAAAAGATTGCAGATTCAGGAAAGATTAACGTCTCAAATTGGACAAACGCTTGACGAGGTCCTGAAACCTAAAGGAGTCGGTGTTATCATCAGAGCTAGACATAACTGTTTGTGTACCCGAGGTGCTTATAAACCTAATGCGTTTATGACCACCATTTATTTTTCTGGAATTTTTGAGCAAGATTTGCTTAAAAAAGAAGAATTTTATAAATCTGTGTCTCTTCCTTGGGGTCAAGGTGTACATTATTCTCAGTAAGGAAATATTATGTATCAAATCAACCGAAAAATAGAAATTGATGCGGGTCATCGAATTAAAGCACATGCTTCCAAATGTCGTAATTTGCACGGACATAGATATTCAATTCTTTTAACTATTTCATCACAAGATTTAATTAATCAGGGTTCTCAAACCGGTATGGTCATGGATTTTAGTTTTGTAAAAGATGCTATGAAGGAATGCATTGATAGTAATTGTGA
The DNA here is from genome assembly GCA_045290365.1 of Candidatus Dasytiphilus stammeri. Classification (GTDB taxonomy): domain Bacteria; phylum Pseudomonadota; class Gammaproteobacteria; order Enterobacterales; family Enterobacteriaceae; genus Dasytiphilus; species Dasytiphilus stammeri_N. The sequence continues at coordinate 28,656 of CP145882.1, forward strand.
TCATGCCATTATTGTAGATGCAGAAGATAATTACCTAATAAAAATATTAGATATTGTTGAAGATGGAAATAAAGTTCAACAGTCTCAAACTGCTTTACTTATTTATAATTCCGCTGGAATGAAAATTTATATCGTCCCTTTTTCACCGACTGCTGAAGCATTAGCAAAGCACTGGTATGAAATCCTTTCAATAAAAATTTCTACCAGCTGTTCCGAAAAAAATCGGATGATAGTTGAATCTGTCAGAGTTTATGAAACTCCTAATTGTTGGGCAGAATATCCTGCATATCCTAAGGAGATGTCCGATGTTCAGAAAAAGTTATGTATTTGATGATGTACTACTGGTACCCAAGTTAACCAACGCCTCTAGTAGAAAATGTATTGATATTAGTGTTAATTTAAACAAAATTGGTAGATTAAGTATTCCCATAATTTCAGCTAATACTCAATGGTGTACTGAATCTAAGATGGCAATCGCCATAGCCCGAATGGGAGGGCTTGGTATAATTCATCGTATGTGTACTATTGAGACTCAAGTGAGTCATGTGCATGCAGTTAAAGCCAGAGCTGGATCTGATTTTACACATGAGAAAGACTTTGACCCGACCTTGGACAAAGATGGAAAATTAAAGGTCGGAGCTTCTGTAGGAATCGTTGATGATTATTTTGATCGGGCAATTCAATTAATTAGTTCTGGGGTTGATTTCATCACTGTCGATGTTGCTCATGGACATTCAACTCGGGCTCTTAATGCCATTAAGAATTTAACTCATTCTTTTCCTGAAATACCTTTAATTGCTGGAAATGTAGCAACCGCGCAGGGGGTCATTGAGTTAGCACGGGCTGGTGCCAGCGTTATAAAAGTTGGGATAGGTCCTGGCAGTGTATGTACTACTAGATTGGTTACTGGTGCCGGTGTTCCTCAACTTACGGCCATTATGGATTGTGTTCAAGCTGGAAAAGAATTAGGTGTAAGTATTATTGCTGATGGTGGTATTAAAAGCTCAGGGGATATAGTAAAAGCCTTAGCGGCTGGTGCCTCGTGCGTCATGCTAGGTAGAATGATAGCAGGAACCAATGAAAGTGCTGCCGAATTAATCGAAATTGAAGGTAAAAAATATAAAGCAACTCGAGGTTTTGTCACGTTTGGTACTAAACTGGAATTACGAAGATTACAAGGAAAAAAAATTCCCACCGAAGAATATATCCGCTATGTTCCTGAAGGGGTAGAAGCATGTTTTGAGTATATAGGATCCTTACGCGAATATTTATACCAATTAATAGGGGGGATTCAATCTGGTTTTAGCTACAGTGGAGCTAGTAATTATCAAGAACTTATTTCTAACCATGAATTTATCCAGGTTTCTCTACAAACACAGCAAGAAAATCTACCTCATGCCCTAAATATATATGGAACGCCACCGATAGATTATAATAAAGAGGTTGTTTATAGCGATGATTAATGTTTCATGGGAGGAAATTAAATGTTTATCTCTCGATATTGCATCAATAATCAAGAAAAACAATATAAAATATGACTGTATTATTGGTCTAGCTCGATCTGGATTAGTTCCAGCAGTTATTGTGGCACATTATCTTGGTGTAAGAGAATTAACCTCAATTTCTATGATCAGAAATAAAACTGATGATATTAACTCCGAAAAACTTCATCCTCAAATATTAGATATTGGAAACTTAGCTGAAAAATGTAATCACTGGATGGTGATTGATGATATTGTTGGAAGTGGAGAAACGATTAAATTTATTAGAGAAAATTTTTCAATACCAACTCGCACCATTTTTGTTGCGAGTCTATTTTTTAATTCTCAAAATGGTGATCTAAATCGTATCAATCAATTGGTGGATTTTTATGCAAAAGAAGTACATGAATGGGTTCGCTTTCCTTGGGAAATTAGTCTGTAAGAGATCATATGGATATGAGACATTTACTTTCTAGAGCAGACGTTGTTAGTGTGGATCTTCCTTTATCACCTGAAATAGAGGTTTCTCACTATTTGCATAAAAAATACCACAATTTAAGAAATTATCCGATAACTGTTTTTAATAAAATTTTATGCAAATCTAAGATTCCTTATGTGGATAATTTATTAAAGCGTCTAATTATTTTAGACGCTTTAGATATGAATGAAGGCAATTATCTTCCAGAATTCTGTAAAAGGATAGATACATTATCTTCTGGTCAGCGTATCAATTATCAGCACAGACATGACTGGTTCTTATCTTCATGGTCTCTCTTAGATTTGCCATTTCTTAGGTATCAACCTAAAGATGCTGGTCGTTATTTAACTTCATTTATATTTTGTATTGAAGATGATCATGGTCGAAATAATTTAGGGTTTTATCGTGGCGAGATTAAAAACGAAAATACTATTGCAATTTTTATTGATCCCCGAACAGATGCATCTAGAATACTTAATAAGTGTTTACAAAATCAAAAAAAAGCTTTTATTAGTCTCTTTAATGGTGGACCTCTAGTTAATTACATTAGTGCGGCCAGCAAAATTCCTGATACCATTGACAGTTATTTGTTTTCTAATGCCTTATCCAAATCAGAGATAAAATTGTTTAAAGAGGAACCTTACCCAGCAGTACCAACCGCCAGCGAGATAGTGCTTTACGGTTACACGGAAGGTAATAAAATTCTTGAAGGTCCATTCTGTGAATTTAAAGGGTATTATTCTGATCAAACGTATAGTTACGAATTTAAAATTGATAAAATCTATACCAGAGAACATCCATATTTTTTGGGGATTTTTTGCGGAAAAGAATCTGGATTAAATTTAATGCAATTTCAAAATGAAACTTTTATGTTTCATCATCTTCTCAAAAAGAGTTGTTCGATAAAAAAAGTAATCTATCCATTTGATTATTTCTCTGAATTTGGCACAATTATTGAAACTGAATTTCCCACCTCGGAAATTCTTAAAATCGCCATGGAATATGATACTCGAAGCAAGATATTTTTTATTGTACGGAACGCTAAAACTTTATTTTCAGATCTTGCTATTTTTAATTTTTCTCTACGTCAAGAGATTTATCTTAAAAGAGGAATCCAGATGGGTGAAAGAATTGGTATTTTAGTCGATAATAATAATCAGTATGAATGGGCGGAATATTAATCTCAATTATCTTACTATAGGGAAGACATTATGCTAAATTTGGGCGGACGTCTACAATTTCTACGCGACGCAGAAAAGCTTAAAGATACCCTGCGCAGTGCGTATACGTCCAACGGACGTAGAGAAAGCACTGCTGAACATTCATGGCGACTTTGCTTGCTAGCTATGATTTTTGAAGATCAGTTAAAGTTCCTGGACTTTGCCAAAGTCCTAAAATTATGTGTATTACATGATTTAGGAGAAGCTCTTCATGGAGATATCCCTGCTGTTCATCAGGTTGATTTATTGAATAAAAGTCAACGAGAACGCACTGACTTACTACAGTTAATGCAGTCCCTGGATGATAATCTAAGAAATAATTTTTTACAGTTATGGGACGAATATGAACATGCATCTTCTATTGAGGCACAAGTAGTTAAAGCTTTTGATAAATTTGAAACTATAATTCAGCATAATCAGGGAGAGAATCCGGTTGATTTTAATTACCTATTCAATCTTACATATGGAAAAGATCAAACCAATCTTTCACCATTGTTTGTTAAAATTAGACAAACAATCGATGAAGAAACCCGACAAAGAATTCTGCAACAGTCCCATCCGCAAAAAATCCAAGAGTTTTAGGCTATGAAGCCTTTCATGATAGGATAGCATAGTCTATCATAAATTAGTGCTGACTCTTTCATGTCATATGACATTTTACATTACTTTGATTCTAGAGAAGATTTTTCCTGTCTTTTTTTGTCACCGGCGATACAATTGAAAACTATTTACTTAGATTTGGACTTAGACAGGCATTCTAAAATAGAATAGTTGTAATAAAATTCAACCTGAAATTTTGCTAATATTCCAAACCAAAACAAGGAATCACAATGGACGATCAACTCAATAAACATGCACTTGATTATCATCAGTTTCCAGTACCAGGTAAAATACAAGTTACTGCCACTAAACCTTTAACCACACAACGTGATTTAGCTCTTGCTTATTCTCCAGGAGTTGCTGCGCCTTGTTTGGAGATAGTTGCCGATCCTCTGGCTGTCAATAAATACACTGCTAGAGGAAATTTGGTAGCGGTGATTTCTAATGGTACGGCTGTACTAGGACTAGGCAATATTGGAGCCCTTGCTGGTAAGCCAGTTATGGAAGGGAAAGGGGTACTTTTTAAAAAATTTGCCGGGATTGATGTTTTTGATATCGAAATTGATGAACAGGATCCTGACAAATTAATTAACGTGATTACTGCACTAGAACCTACTTTTGGTGGGATTAATCTTGAAGATATTAAAGCCCCTGAATGTTTTTATATTGAAAAAGTATTACGTGATCGGATGAATATTCCTGTCTTTCATGATGATCAACATGGAACCGCCATTATTTGTGCGGCCGCCGTTATAAATGGTTTACGTGTAGTTAAGAAGAAGATTTCGGATGTGAGACTCGTAGTATCCGGCGCTGGGGCTTCAGCTATTGCTTGTCTTAATCTACTCGTTACACTAGGCATGCCGAAACATAATATTGTGGTATGTGATTCTAAGGGTGTAATTTATAAAGATCGAGATAAAGAATTAGCGATTTCAAAAGCGGTGTATGCTATTGAAGTTAACGGCCAGTATACTCTTGACGAAGTGATTAATGGAGCGGACATTTTTCTAGGGTGTTCGATACCGAATGTTTTAACTCCGACAATGGTAAGGCGGATGGCTACAGATCCCATCATTCTGGCTTTAGCTAATCCAGAACCAGAAATCTTACCTCCGCTAGTCAAAACAGTACGACCAGATGCTATCATCTGTACTGGTCGTTCAGATTATCCTAATCAGGTGAATAATGTTCTTTGTTTTCCCTTTATCTTTCGGGGAGCCCTGGATGTAGGAGCTACTACCATCAATGAAGAAATGAAAATTTCAGCAGTACATGCTCTTGCGGATCTGGCACTGGCAGATCAAAATGAAATTGTAGCATCTGCTTATAGTGATGATGCGCTTACTTTTGGATCAGAATATTTAATTCCTAAACCATTTGATCCACGATTGATTGTCACCATTGCACCAGCAGTGGCACAAGCCGCCATGAGGTCAGGAGTTGCAACTCGGCCAATTGTAGATTGGGCTGCATACAAGAATAAGCTTTCCACATTTAGCAGGAGTGGCTAATACATTTTTTCTATTAAAGATCAAGTTAACTTAGCGACTCCGGAAAACAATTCTTCCTTTACTAAGGTCATATGGAGTAAGTTCTACAGTTACTTGATCACCAGTCAAAATCCTAATGTAATTTTTTCGCATCTTACCAGATATATGCGCAGTGACTAAGTGTCCATTTTCTAGTTCAACTCGGAACATAGTGTTAGGTAAAGTCTCGAGTACAGTTCCCTGCATTTCAATATTTTCTTCTTTAGCCATATATATACACCTACCTACTAAAAACTAATCCCATCAATATAACGTTCGGCATCTAACGCCGCCATACATCCTGTTCCCGCCGAGGTAATAGCTTGGCGATATATCGGATCCATCACATCACCTGCAGCAAATACACCTTTAATACTAGTTTCGGTCGCCGATCCTGGGTAACCAGATTTTACTATTATATAACCATTTTCCATCTCTAATTGTCCCCGAAACATTGCGGTATTTGGTTGATGTCCAATGGCAATAAATACCCCGGTGACACTAATCGACTTTACTTCGGTAGTATGTGGTTCTACAGGACATAATCGTACCCCGATTACTCCCATATGATCGCCAATAATTTCCTCAATTATATATTTATAATGCAGAAGAATCTTTCCAGATTTGACCTGTTCCATCAATCTACTTATTAAAATTTTATCAGCACGAAAATGTTCTCTTCTGTGTATCAGATGAACTTTTCTGGCAATTTTAGCCAAATACAGCGCATCGGAAACTGCCGTATTACCACCTCCTATTACCGCTACTTTTTGATTCTTATAAAAAAAACCATCACAGGTAGCGCAGGCCGACACACCTTTTCCTTTAAAAGCCTCTTCAGATTTTAATCCCAAATAACGTGCCGATGCTCCAGTTGCCACAATTAGCGCATCACAATTATATTCTTCATTTTCTCCAAAAAGACAAAAAGGCCTGTTTTGCAAATTTACTTTCTTAATATGATCATAAACTATTTTAGTATTAAATTTTACGGCATGTTCATGCATGCGATCCATCAATTTGGGGCCGGTTAAATCTATAGAATCACCTGGCCAATTTTCAATCTCTAATGTAGTCGTCAGTTGCCCACCTGTCTCAATACCTGTAATTAAAACTGGTTTCAGATGAGCACGTGCGGCATAAATAGCTGCTGTATATCCTGCTGGACCGGAACCTAAAATTATTAGTTTTTTATGTTGGATCATAATGATAATATCCTCATCAAATTAACGAGCTGACGACCTTCTATTTTGCTTGAGGGCTTTTTCATAATCAAATCATATCACATGATCTCATTATTAGTTTAGTAATGGTTAGGATTTATCCCGATAAAGTTATTATTTATTGCTTGTTTTATATAAAAAATGAATAAAATTTCTTTATTACTCTTTTATATGATAATATCGGTTATCATCTCTGCCTTCGGAGCACTTGCTAATCAGTCAGATGTCTTACAGCAGCAACGTCTGGATAAAATCAACCATTTACATGCGAGTTTTACACCTGGTTATTATATACTAGCAGAGGAACATTAATGAAAGATTGTCGGATGGTTAAATCAGATGATCATCACTCTGGAATGGAACTCTTAGACCATAAGAAGGTATCACTTTTGATGATCAGCGATAAATTCAATCAATATGCTAGATCCAAATTTACTACGTAATGAACTAGACATAGTAGCTGAAAAACTTGCAAGGAGAGGTTTTAAACTTGACATTGATCAACTCCGCATGATAGAAGCCAGTCGTAAAATTTTACAAATTGAAACCGAACAATTGCAGGCGGAACGCAAGAGACGAGCTAAAAACTTTGGACGTGGTGGAGGAGATCTCGAAGGGTTACGCAAACAATTGAAGGCTTTGAGTAAATTTTTAGATTCTAAAATCACCGAGCTAGATACCTTAAAACATAAAATTCTTGAAGTGTCGTTGACGCTTCCTAATCTACCAGCAGATGAAGTTCCTATCGGGAAAGATGAAACCGAAAATCTTGAAATCACTAGGTGGGGGGAACCACGGCCATATGAATTTACTGTGCGTGACCATGTGAAGTTAGGTAATATGATTCATGGTCTTGACTTAGCTTCCGCGGTCAAGTTAACCGGAAGTCGTTTTGTAGTAATGAAAGGCCAGCTTGCCAGACTACATCGTGCGTTGGGACAGTTTATGATGGATCTACACACTAACAAACATGGCTATACAGAAGTTTATGTTCCCTCTATAGTGAATTATGCTTCACTTTATGGCACGGGGCAACTTCCTAAATTTGGGGAAGAATTGTTCCATACTAGACTGCACCACAAAGAAGATACTAACCCAAGTAATTATTATGCTTTAATCCCTACTGCCGAAGTCCCATTGACTAATCTAGTACGTAATGAAATCATCGAAGATGAATTATTACCTATAAAATTTACTGCACATACTCCATGTTACCGTTCTGAAGCAGGTTCTTATGGTCGTGACAACTCTAGTTTAATTCGTACACATCAATTTGATAAAGTAGAATTAGTACAAATTACACGTCCCGAAGATTCTATGCCTGCATTAGAATTATTAACTAGTCATGCCGAAGCCGTACTTAAATTGCTTAAATTACCGTACCGAAAGATGTTGCTATGTACTGGCGATTTAGGTGCGAGTGCCTGTAAAACTTATGATCTAGAAGTCTGGTTACCAGCCCAGAATACTTACCGAGAAATATCTTCTTGCTCTAATATGTGGGATTTTCAAGCCCGTCGGATGCAGACACGTTATCGAAAAAATACCAAAATCAGATTAGTGCATACTATAAATGGTTCAGGATTAGCAATCGGCCGTACACTAGTAGCAGTCATGGAAAATTATCAGCAATCCGATGGTAGTATTTTGGTACCAGATATTTTGCATTCTTACATGGATGGTATGACGTCGATTGGTCCATAATCTGCCGAGTGGTGGGTCGTGAGGGATTCGAACCCCCGACCGTTGGATTAAGAGTCCACTGCTCTACCAACTAAGCTAACGACCCACATATGTTACCATATTTCTAGCAAATTAGAACTTTTTCCATGATTTTATTAAGAATATTACGATATTGTTGCAGCAAGATTTCATCGGCTTCCAATTCAAGTTTATAAATGATATTAGCTACGATGGTTTTGTTCGTTACCGGTTTACCTAACTTTGTAAGTTCATTCATGATTGCTGTCAGCAATTGTCTTTCATTTTCATTAGGCACCGAGACATTTAAATCCGATTTTACATACAGGCTATGCTTCATATTCATCCTCAAAAATGATTCATTAAAGAAGAGATGATAAATAATCATATAACATATAATTATAAACTATATAATTTTATTAAATAATAAGCCATCTTACCTGATAATTATTGTCTGAGATTATCTTCTATATTAATGGATTTTTCTATGCATGATTGTATAGCCACCATTACAGTAGCGCGTAACCCTTTTTCTTCTAATAACTTTACTGCTTCAATAGTTGTCCCGTTTGGAGAACAAACCTCGTCTTTTAATTCCCCTGGATGTTTTCCGGTTTTTAGGACCATTTGGGCGGCACCCTTTACTGCCTGTGCCGCAAATTTATAAGCTTGGATACGTGGCATTCCAGCCCTAACAGCGGCATCCGCCATCGCTTCTATAAACATATATACATAAGCAGGAGCCGAACTGCTAACGCCAATAACCGTGTTAATAAGAGATTCTGGTAAAATTTCCGTTTTCCCTATAATATTAAATATATTTAGTACTTCATTAATTTCAGGTTGTGTAACGAAGGAGTTGGGTGTGACTGAGGTCATGGCTTTTCCTACTAAAGCTGGTGTATTGGACATCACACGTATAATTTTATAACCTGGTCCTATTAATCTAGCTAGCCAATCTAAGGTGACACCAGCCGCCAGAGAAATTACGATCAAATCTTTTTTCCTGAGAGAGAGCTTATTATCTTTTAGCACCTCGATAATAACGTTAGGTTTAACTGCTAAAAATAAAATTTGAGCATTTTGAGCTACTTCTTGTTCACTAAAATTCAAATTTATCCCATATTTTTGCTGTAATCTTTTACTTTTTTCGGGATGGCAATCATAGACAGAAATATTTTCTGGAATTAACTGTCGACTTTCAATAAGACCACCAATGATTGCATTAGCCATCTGGCCGCCGCCAATAAAACCCAGTTGTTTCTTCATCATCTAAACCTTAATCTAATTTTTATGGTATGAGGTTACTTACCACCGAGCTCATTTAATTTATCATCTTCAGCAGCTGTGGGAGATTCATTCATCCAAGCGGTAAGTAACCGATATGAAATTGCCAAGACTACTGGTCCAATGAACAAACCGATCATCCCAAAAGTAAACATGCCACCTATAACGCCACAAAGAATTAGAATGATTGGTAAGTCGGCTCCCATGCGGATTAAAAAGGGTCGTAAGATATTATCTAAAGTCACCACAATACAGCTCCAAATTATTAAAAGCGTCCCATAAGTAGTATCACCGCGCCAGTAAAGCCAAATTATAGCCGGTATTAATACTGGAAGTGTACCTAACTGCATCAAACAAAAGCAAATTAAGAGTACTGTTAACAATGTAGCATAAGGAATTCCAGAAATTGCGAGACCAATCCCTCCCAGGATTCCTTGTACTAAAGCGGTAACCGTTACCCCTAGAGCCACGGCGCGGATAGCTTGGCTCGCTAACAACACCGCGGCATCACCACGATGTGTAGCTATCCTCCTCGCAAAATGACGAACTCCTTGTGCTATTTGCTCGCCACGCCAATAAAGCAATATGCTAAATAGCAGCATTAAACTAAGATGTAGCATGAGACGTGCCCCTAAATGTAGCATGAGACGTCCTTGCGAAAAAACAAAGCTGGTAGTTCTACCCATGTAAGGTTTTAGATATGCAATTATCGAGTTACTTTCACCAGCTAAAAGACTATGCCAGCTAGAATAAAGTTTGGCTCCTATAATAGGAATCTTAATAAGCCAATCCAAATTGGGAGGTTGGATCTTACCTGAGGTAAGATTTTGAATGATTGGAATAATATTATCAATCAAACTATTAATTAGTAAAGTTATAGGAATAATAAATAATAAAACTAGGATAAGTATCATAACAATAATAGCTAGTGTTCTACGGCCCCATAGCAACTTCTGGAGTTTAATTAGTAAAGGCCAAGTGGTAATGACTACCATACTAGCCCATGCAAAACCAGGAATAAATGGCCGGACTACCAAAAAACAGGTGATGATTAATAAGGTAATAAACATACCTAAAAATAGGATTTGTGGTATATCTACTCCTTGTAGCAGATTTTTAAGACAAGAATTTTTCTCTTTACACATTATAGAGTTATGGTTACCACCATTATCGTTATCGTGCCAGTTAGTTAATTTTGGTACGTCCGAGTGGACTTGAACCACTGACCCCCACCATGTCAAGGTGGTACTCTAACCTACTGAGCTACGGACGTATTGATGGAGATCTACTCTCCTCTCAACGAGTATAATATAAAAAAATGACTACAAAAGTACACGGTTTTAATTAGCTGCTATTTTTAAAATTTCCTCCGCAGAAAAACTTTGTAATTTGCGTATCCGATGGATCATCATAATTGCTGACGCAGTTAACCCGACAATAAATCCTATCCAAAAACCCGCCGGACCTAAAGGAGCAACAATCCAATCCGTTAGCGCTAGTATATATCCACAAGGTAATCCTAGTAACCAATAAGCGGTAAAAGTAATTATAGAAATGGAACGGGTATCTTTATAACCTCGTAAGATACCACTCCCGATAATTTGTACCGAATCCGAAATCTGATATAGAGCGGCCAATAACATAAGCTGTGCTGCAAGTGCTACAACTTGTGGATTATCATTATACCATAACGCAATGTGATCACGATAAATTATCGTCATAATTGCGGTAAGACTCGCAATAGCAATCCCAGTACCATGAGCTGTATCAGCTGCTAACTTAGCATTTATTATGGAACCTCGACCAAGCTGAAAACTTACCCGAATCGTCGTTGCTACACTAAGTGATAGTGGTAAAACAAACACCAGCGAACTAAAATTGAGCGCAATTTGGTGACCAGCTACTTGCACCACTCCTAAATGAGAAATCAGCAAAGCAACCATGGCAAATAAAGTCACTTCAAAGAAAAAAGATAGAGCAATTGGAAATCCTAGAGTAATGAGACGCCAGAGTGCTTTTATATCTGGCTTTACTAAAAGGGTGGTTGGGGTATTTTTATTAGTAAATTTCCACCAGGTTATCATGGTGAGAAACATAATCCAGTAAACAAACGCGGTTGCTATTCCGCACCCTACTCCACCAAGGGCTGGCATCCCAAATTTTCCATGAATAAAAATATAATTCACTGGAATATTCACTATCAATCCAATAAAACCTATTACCATACCTGGTTTAGGGTTTGCCAAACCTTCACATTGATTACGTAATACCTGAAAAAATAAATAACCTGGAGTACCATATAGCATGGCATGTAAATAAAAAACCGTTTTATCAGCAAGTATTGGATTAATGTCAGGCATTAAATGAATAAGATAACTTGCATTGTATAGTACCAACATAATTAACATAGATGCGATTGCCGCAAGCCAGTAAGCTTGAGAAACCTGATAAGTAATCTGGTCGCGACGACCTGAACCATTAAGTTGTGCAACTACTGGTGTTAGTGCCAGGATTAAACCATAGCCAAATAAAATGGCAGGTAACCATATGGAGGTCCCCATAGCTACCGCAGCCATGTCAGCCGTACTAACGGCTCCAGCCATAATGGTATTCACAAAACCAATTGCTGTTTGTGCTATTTGTGCCATAATGACGGGGCCAGCTAGCATTAATAGTTGACGTGCTTCTGTAAAATATTTCTGCACGTATCTTATCCTTTCTAATCTAATTCAAAGAACTAAAAAAATCTTATTTTAACGTTACATGTGAGTTTAGGCAAACTACTTTACCTTTACCCACCTAAAAATTATTTCTGCTATACTGGCCGCCAACATAGAATTATAAGAATATTATTAAATAGATGTTTACTGGGATTATACAAGGTATAGCACACGTACTAAAGATAAAGCAAACCCCAGGGTTGCGCACCCACATAATTAGATTACCAGCTGATATGCTAGTGGGGTTGAAAAATGGTATGTCAGTAGCTAACAATGGTTGTTGTTTAACAATCGCGGCCATTAATCACGACCAAGTAAGATTTGATCTAATGAAGGAAACTTTATCTGTAACCAATTTGGGAGAGTTAAAACCGGGCGATCAAGTTAATGTAGAACGGGCGGCAAAATTAGGGGATGAAATTGGCGGACATTTAATTTCTGGTCATATAATGACTACTGCAGAAATCATAAAAATTATCAATCTAGAAAATAATAGTGAATTATGGTTTCAACTGCGAGATGAAAGTGTCCGTAAATATATACGGCATAAGGGTTTTATTGCTATTGACGGAATTAGCCTTACAATTGGATCAGTAATAGATAAAGATAATCAATTCGGGGTACATTTGATCCCAGAAACGATTGCTCGCACTACACTTGGTAGTAAGAGATTGACAGATAAAGTCAACATTGAAATTGATTTTTATACTAAAACTATTATCGAAACTGTTGAATCTTTATGCAAAAACCTCAGCACATAGTAGCTACTATGCGTTCTTAAAAGTGAATCGATTATTTTGCTTGATTTATACTACTTGCACATTTAAGTTATTAATATTTGACGTTTACTCGGGCCGAGGTTTTAGAGTAAAATTAATGAAAATTACTCTAACTAAAGGTAAAGTAATAATGGATTCTATCGAAAAAATTAAGCGGCAAATTGCTGAAAATCCAATTTTGCTTTTTATGAAAGGTTCACCAACGCTTCCATCCTGTGGATTTTCGGCACAGGCTGTACAGGTACTTTTTGCATGTATTGAAAAATTTTCCTACGTAGATGTTTTAAAACATCCTGAGATTCGTGCTGAATTACCTAAATATGCTAATTGGCCTACTTTTCCCCAATTATGGGTAGATCAAAAACTCATTGGTGGTTGTGATATTATTATTGAGATGTTCCAGCACGGGGAATTACAGAGTATAATAAAAGAAACTGCGGATAAATATCCGTTATGTTCATCTCCTGATTCAATCAATTAGCCAAGCAAAAATTTTTAATGACCGAAATATCTGATTTGCCTCAAATTGCACAATGGCGTCGAGAATATCCTCGTGGTAGTCTACGCCGTACTAATTTACCTTTGGATCCCTTGACCTTGTTTAGACAATGGCTGAACCAAGCATGTGCCGCTAAGCTTCCAGATCCAACTGCGATGTGTCTTGCCACGGTCGACGATGGCTCCCAGCCTTGGCAACGCATGGTACTACTTAAGCATTTTGATGAACAAGGAATGATATTTTTCACTAATCTAAGTAGCCGTAAAGCACAGCATCTAAATAACCATCCATGTATTAGCTTATTATTCCCTTGGAATATGCTGGAACGACAAGTGATGGTGCTCGGGAGGGTGCAACGTCTCTCCATTAGAGAGACCGAAAAATATTTTCATAGTCGTCCTCGTGATAGCCAAATTGGAGCTTGGGTTTCACATCAGTCAAAGATTATTACCACTCGCAAAGTATTAGAACGGAAATTTATTAAATTAAAACAACAGTTTCAACATCAAGAAATTCCTTTACCAAATTTTTGGGGTGGCTTTAGAGTGTACATTAACGCCATAGAATTTTGGCAAGGTGGTGAACATCGTTTACATGATCGATTTTTTTTTCATCGTGAAGGAAAACAATGGAAAATAGATCGTTTATCTCCCTAAACATAATAAATAAATTTTCCACTCATGTGGTTTCATAAAATCTTACTTAAATCACTGAATGACTACTAATCTGATTAAGAAATTGAAAGAAAGGGGCCTGATATCTCAAATCACGAATGAGAAGGCATTAACCAAAAGACTCGCACAGGGAAGCATTTTACTTTATTGTGGTTTTGATCCAACAGCTGAGAGCTTACATTTAGGACACCTAGTGCCCTTGCTTTGCATGAAAATGTTTCAGAATGCTGGTCATAAACCTATCGTACTGATAGGCGGAGGAACCGGTTTAATTGGTGATCCAAGTTTTAAAGCCCGTGAACGTAAGCTAAATACTACTGATCAAGTAAACGAATGGTTCAAAAAAATTTACGACCAAATAGCAATATTTCTAGATTTTAATGGTGGATATAATAGTGCGATTATCGTAAACAATTATACCTGGCTTAGTAAAATGAGTGTTCTAGATTTCCTACGTATTGTTGGTAAACATTTTACTATTAATCAGTTAGTTAATAAAGAAGCAGTGAAACAGCGCTTCAATCGTGATGAGATAGGTATTTCTTTTACTGAATTTGCTTATAATTTATTACAAAGTTATGATTTTGCTTGTCTCAATACACAGTATGGTGTTGAATTGCAAATAGGTGGTTCTGATCAGTGGGGGAATATTACCTCGGGGATTTATTTAACTCGGAAACTACATCAAAAAAAAGTATTTGGTATAACTCTTCCATTAATCACAAAAGCTAATGGGATTAAATTTGGTAAAACCGAGAGTGATACCATCTGGCTTAATGCTAAAAAAACTAGTCCTTATAAATTTTACCAGTTTTGGATCAACACAGCAGATGTTGACGTCTATAGATTTCTTAAATTATTGACTTTTCTAGATATCCAGATCATTTCTAGATTAGAGGAAGAAGATCAAACTAGGACTCATAATAATACTACGACGCCACGTGCACAGTTTATCTTAGCTGAACAGGTAACCAGAATGGTACATGGTGCTACCGGATTGGCGGCGGCAAAACGTATAACACAAAGTTTATTTTATGGTACAATAAGTAAAATGAAGGAAGCTGATTTCAGTCAGCTTGCCCAAGATGGGATACCAGCCATTGAATTAGTAGAACCGGCGGATTTACTACAGGTCCTGGTGAACGCTCAACTAGTATCATCACGAAGCCAAGCACGCTCCCTAATTTCAGCGGGTGCGATAACCATTAATGGTAAAAAAAATCAGGATACTAAATACCATTTAAGCTCGGTTGATAAGCTTTGTGGTCGTTATACCTTGTTGCGACGTGGTAAAAAAAATTACTGTTTAGTATGTTGGAAATCCTAACTAAAGATTAGGTAGTGGTGCTGCTAGTGCTAGCAGCCAGAAAAACCCCTGAGATTTTATTGAGCAAAATTATAATACATGCAAGTGTTCTAATCTTTTTTGCTTCTTTCATTTAAAGCTAGATGATAAATTATCCCAATCTTCGGCAAGATTGGGCGTCTCAGTATTATAATAATGGACTAAAAAAGTAAAACAATCTTTCTACCAGACGTTGCCAATAAGGACGACGTAACCAGTGCTTCACATCCACACTACGGGAATGACTAATGTAATTATCTTGTATCCGAGATAACTTCTTCCCAAAGTTGTCATCATCAATTACTAAGGTGATTTCAAAATTCAGCCATAAACTCCTGATATCAAAATTTACTGTCCCGATTAAACTTAATTGACCGTCAACTTGTAAAGTTTTGGTATGTAACAAACCTCCTTCAAATTGGTAAATTTTGACGCCAGCTACTAAAAGTTCAGTAAAAAACGCCCGACTCGCCCAGCGCACAAACAGAGAGTCATTATAGCGTGGAATAATAATAATTACCTCAACCCCACGTTGAGCAGCAATACAAATGGCATGGAGTAAACAATCACTTGGCACCAAATAAGGTGTTGTCATAATTAGCGCTTCGCGTGCTGAGAAAATTGCGGTTAATAATGCCTGATGAATTATATTTTCAGGAAAACCTGGTCCTGATGCTATCACATGAAGTGCCGAAATTTTTTTTTGCGTATAAAGGAGAAGATTCATATCCGGTGCAGGTGGTGGTAGAATACGCTTACCAGTTTCTAACTCCCAGTCGCAGGAGTAAATAATTTCCATCATATTTATCACAGGACCTTCCATACGTGCCATTAAGTCAATCCATTGACCCACTCCAGCTTGTTGCCTAAAATAACGTGGGTCTACCAGGTTCATACTTCCAGTATAGACAATTTTGTTATCAATCAGCACTATCTTTCGATGTTGACGTAAATCCAAACGTCGAAAAAAAATTAACCACAGACTGACACGTAATGCTTCTACTACTTCAATGCCTGCATGGCGCATTGTAACTGCAAGCTTACTACTAAAAAATCTTCTACTTCCAGCCGAATCAAGCATTAACCTGCAGTGAACCCCGCGTTTAGCGGCGGCTATAAGTGCATCGGCTACTTCGTTAGCTGTTCCTCCTGGTTGCCAGATATAAAAAACCATTTTGATATTATCACGCGCGAGCTTAATATCTCTAATTATGTATTTTAGTGTATCATCAGCATTAGTTAGCAGTTCTAATTGATTAACCTTAACCCCAGCAATTCCTTGACGCATCTCACAGAGCTTAAACAGTGGACGTGCAACATCACTATTATGGATTGCGAATAAGGTTGGGTAATTTTTTAAATTCTGAAGCCAATGCTTGATTGATGGCCACAAAATTCTGGCACGTTTGGAGCGTGGTTTTCCTAAGTATAGTTCTTCTAGAATAAAGTAAGCTATAATACCTAACCAAGGGATTATGTAGACAATTAATAACCAAGCAATCGAAGATGGTATTGCCCGGCGTTTCATTAAAATTCTGATGGTGGTGACTGCCATTAATAATCCGTAGCAATACCCGATTATCCAGCTGATTAAATGGTAAACATTGGTCATAGAATCATCAATACTATTTTTACTGTTTATTCCATGGAATCATGGTCTATCTATTTAGTTGCGTAATAACATATAAAATCGGTATAAATAGATAGTTAACACTGCATTAATGAGATTATAAATCATATTCAATATTGCTGTGGCTATCATAAGGGGTAAGGTAGTAAAAAATGTTGAAATCAACAACATCATACCTTTAACTAGTAGCCATAAAATAACTGCTGGAGTTACTAATCGAGTATATCTCGATGCGATCTGCATACTAGTCTGCATTGCCGAGAACATACTTTTTTTTTCCAATATCATAATAATTGGAGATAATGCTAACAATATAGTCAATGCAACACCTGGAATAATCAATATTATAAAACCTAATTGGGATAAGAATGTCATCAGGAATAGTAATACCAATAATTTGGGTAATTGAAACAGAGAATTTTCGAGTGCTAGAAATAGCTTACCTGGTTTTCCTGCCGAAACGAGAGAAATCAAATTAAGTACTCCCCCCAACATCAAGGTATGCCCTATTAGGGTAATTAAAAACCTTATAGCAGAAATATGTAATAGTAGCCTAAATTGCTCTGAGGAGAGCTGTTTGATAATTTTAAGTAAACTTATGCCTTGATTTGTTGGATCTTTAGTTCCCAAGATAAACTGTAGTTGCTCAGGATAATAAGGCAACAGAACATGATTTAAGATAACCGTAATCAAAGATGTTAATAGAGCCATTAATGTAATGGTGATCCACTGATTCCGGAAGAAATTTATGGTTTCACGGTATAAAGAACTGGCTGTGATATACAACATGGTAAGCACTCCTTGCGTGGTAAAAAACTATATGACCTCAGCAGAGCATTGGCATCTACTTCAATTGAAGTACTCATAATCTATTTTATTACCGCGTTCCTATAACCTTAAGCTATAAATTAACTATTAATAATTATTATTTTTACTGATGATTATAGATCATCTTCATAGCAGATGCCAGTTTCCTAGATGATCTTTATTAAGATGCTCAATCTTATTTATTGATCAGATCCGATTGAGCATCAAAACTAATACCATTTTCATGGATACTATCTTCTCCCATTAAATATAGATAGATTGGCATAATATCAGCCGGAGTTTTTAATAAATCAGCATTTTCTTCTGGAAAAGCCTGGGCACGCATTTTAGTACGAATACTTCCTGGGTTAATGCAGTTTACCCTTAATTTACTACCCTGATATTCCTCCGCTAAAACTTGCATCAGACCTTCGGTAGCAAATTTAGAAACAGAATATGCTCCCCATCTGGCACGACCCTTACGACCCACACTAGAACTCGTTAAGATCACTGAACTACTGAAAGAACGCAATAATAGTGGAAGTAATGCTTGAGTAATAAAAAAAGTTGCATTGACATTAACATTCATTACTTGTTGCCAAATTATTGGTGATTGTTTTTCAATAGAATCGATTTCACCAAGCATGCCGGCATTATGTAAAATTCCATCAATTATTGAATAATGATTAGCAATTTTTTCGGCGATCTCACGGCATGTTTTTAATGTAGAGTCTTTTAAATCCAATACATAATAGTGTGCGGGTTTTCCTATTTGATGAATTTCATGTACCACACTTTGTAGTTTTTCACGATTGCGACCTAGCAGGACAAGAGTCGCACCATATCTAGCATAGGTGATAGCTGCTTCTCTACCTATACCACTGCTTGCCCCAGTGACTAAAATAATTTTGTTACTCAGAAGGTCAATTTTAGGATCGTAATTCACAAGGATTCCTCGAATATAGATTTAATTTTTTATAAGGATACAGTAAAGATAAAATCTTACCATATAAGATTTTTGGTAAATAATCCTTTTAAGGTATAAAATAAAGATTAATTACCATTTATCATGGTAAATTAGATTTTAAAATTCAGAATGAAGCAACACATTTATCTAGTAATAGGAAGATTCAGAGTGATGAATATTGTGGAACTTTATGTATTATTTATGGCCAAAACCATGACCGTCATCATGGGGATTACAATCCTGCTAATTTTGATGAGAAATATTATACAACGGAAAAAGTTAGAATCTGGACATTTACAATTAACACATTTGGGTGATCAGTATCGTGGAATAAAAAATGAAATGTTATTAGCAACCCTGCCGCCGATTGATCGTAAAAAGTGGCAAAAGGAACAAAAAAAACATAGATCCAAGCTATATGCACGATGTAAAGAAAAGAAATTAAAAAGGATTATTTACGTCATTGATTTTACAGGTAGTATTGATGCAAAAGAAGTAAATTCACTCCGAGAAGAAATTTCCGCAGTGTTATTAGTTGCCACAAATAATGATCAAGTTTTATTGCGTTTGGAAAGTTATGGTGGCACGGTACATAACTATGGATTAGCTGCATCACAATTACAGCGGTTGCGTAACAAAGGGATTTTTTTAACTGTAGCGGTGGATCAAATTGCGGCCAGCGGTGGGTACCTTATGGCTTGCGTTGCTAATCAAATTATAGCAGCTCCATTTGCCGTAATTGGTTCAATTGGTGTGGTAGCTCAGTTTCCTAATTTTAATCGTTTTTTAAAACGTAACGACATTGATTTTGAACTACATACGACTGGAGAATACAAGCGCACTTTAACATTATTTGGAGAAAATAGTGAACAGGGACGTCAAAAATTTCGGGAAGAGCTATCTGAAATACATCAATTGTTTAAACGTTTCGTTCATGAAATGCGTCCCGCACTAGATATTGATCGAGTAGCTACCGGAGAGCATTGGTTTGGGAGAAATGCTCTTGAAAAAGGTCTAATTGATGCAATTGGCACCAGCGACGAGTTTATTTTAAAAAAAATAGAAACATGTGAGTTAATGGCGGTTCATTACGTATGTCGTCATAAAAGATGGATCGATAAATTATCCACCAGTAGTACTACAGATCTTAGTATCGGCAAATTACTATGGCATGGTTTACAATTTTGTAACCCAAATCGTAAATGATAACCTTGTATTAGGTATAATGACTATGGGTAAAGCTCTGGTTATAGTTGAGTCTCCTGCAAAAGCCAAAACCATTAATAAATATCTCGGTTCACAATATATTGTGAAATATAGCATTGGGCACATTAGAGATCTGCCCACCAGATGCATCTTAAAACCAACAACTATAAAAAGTCAGATAAAACCAGATGAAAATCGCGCGCTAATTATTC
Organism: Candidatus Dasytiphilus stammeri; assembly: GCA_045290365.1. Taxonomy (GTDB): domain Bacteria; phylum Pseudomonadota; class Gammaproteobacteria; order Enterobacterales; family Enterobacteriaceae; genus Dasytiphilus; species Dasytiphilus stammeri_N. The sequence goes on from CP145882.1 coordinate 49,017, forward strand.
GTATGGGCATTGATCCATGGCATGGATGGCAGGCCAACTACCAAATTTTACCTATGAAAATAAAAGTAGTATCGGAACTCCAATGTATAGCTCGGCAAGCTGAACATATTTTTCTAGCTACTGATCGCGATCGTGAAGGTGAAGCGATTGCTTGGCATCTTAGGGAAGTTATAGGGGGAGATGATTCCAGATTTAGCAGAATTATACTAACTGAACTTACCCAATCAGCAATTAGTAAAGCCTTTGAGAATCCAGTAAAAATCAATATTTATCGAGTTCATGCACAACAGACCCGAAGATTTTTAGATAGAGTCGTAGGTTATATGGTATCTCCACTTTTATGGAAAAACATTTCTCAGGGGCTTTCTGCAGGAAGAGTGCAATCAGTAGCGGTTAAAATTATTGTCAAACGGGAGCGTGAAATTAAAGCGTTTATTCCAGAAGAATTTTGGGAAATATATGCGGATTTAATGACTGCTAAAGGTGAGATATTGTCAATGAAAGTTATACACCAAGCTGGCAGACCTTTAATACTCTCTCGTAGGGAACAAAGTGATCAGACTCTGAGACTTTTAGAAAAATCCCGTTATATAGTTACTGATCAGAAAATTAAATCTACTAACAGTAATCCAGGAGCACCTTTCATAACTTCTACACTGCAGCAGGCGGCTTGCATACAGTTAGGATTCAGTGTTAAGAAAACTATGTTAATGGCACAGTATCTTTATGAATCAGGATATATTACTTACATGCGTACCGATTCCCCTAAGCTTAGTCCGGAATCAGTGGATATGGTACGCAATTATATTGCATCCCATTTTGGGGATAAATATTTACCAGCAATCCCGAACGTTTATACTATCCAGTACATTTCACAAGAAGCGCATGAAGCCATTCGTCCATCAGATATTACAATAGAGCAGCCTCAGGATGAGGTTGATGAGGATGCTAAAAGATTATATCAAATTATCCGACGTCAATTTATGGCTTGCCAAATGGTTCCGTTACAATCTGACGTGACTATTCTAACTGTAGAAACTGATGTGTTCACCTTACGTGCTAAAGGACGCATAGTCATTTTTGACGGGTGGACTAGAATTTTCCCAAATCGGTGGAAATTTCATAAAGATCTTCTTTTACCACCAGTTAGTAACGGTGAGATACTGAATTTACAACAATTATTGCTACAGCAACATTTTACTAAACCTCCATTTCGTTATACTGAAGCATCGTTAGTACAAGAATTAGAAAAACGTGGCATTGGTCGTCCGTCAACTTATGCTTCAATTATTTCTACTATTAAAGATCGTGGTTACATCCGTGTTTACAATCGGCGGTTTTATGCTGAAAAAATCGGTGAAATTGTTACCGATCGGCTTACCGAAACTTTCCAAGAAATAATCAGTGAAGATTTTACTGCCAAGATGGAAGAGCGCTTAGATCGTATTGCAAATAACCAAGTAGAATGGAAAGATGTATTAAATGATTTTTTTTATCATTTTAGCGAAAAATTGCAACAGGCTAAACAAGATCCTGAAAAAGGCGGGATGCGCTTAACCCAGGTAGTTTTTACCAGTATCAATTGTCCATCCTGTGGAAGAGCTATGGGCATTAGGACGGCAAGTACCGGGGTATTTCTAGGATGTACAGGTTACAACCTTAAACCAACTCGCTGTAAAAGAACTATTAATCTCATTCCTGAACTAGATGTGATTAATAAAGATAGTGATAAGGCAAAGCTTCGCTGTATAAAATGTGAGACAGCTATGGACAGTTATTTTATCGATCACACTAAAAAGTTCTATGTATGTGGTAATAACCCCCGTTGCGATGGATATGAGATACAAGAAGGACAGTTTACGAACAAATTTTTATTGATGAAGTGTGATAAATGTGATTCGGATATGTTTTTAAAATTTGGACGCTTCGGTAAATATATGAGTTGTAATAATAAGCAATGTAAAAACAAGCGGAATTTTTTACTTAACGGTGAATTAGTACCCGAGCCTATACCTTTACCTGAGTTATTATGCAAAAACTCCGCGGCTTATTTTGTACTTCGTGAGGGATTATCGGGAATTTTTCTTGCAGCTCATACGTTTCCAAAATCACGTGAAGTGCGTGCTCCTCTTGTAGAAGAACTAAAAATTTTTCGAGAACGATTACCAGAAAAATACGATTACCTTGCAGATGCACCTTTGACCGACGAGAAAGGAAATAAATGTGTGATATGTTTCAGTCGCAAAACTAAGCAACATTTTGTTCTTTCAGAACAAGAAGGGAAAGCAACCGGATGGACCGCTTATTTTATTGATGGAAAATGGCAGCATTTTAATAAAAAACCTGATTAACTTGCCAAGTTACAATGTTAATCGAGATCTATTTACTGAATAGGTGACCCATTTTTTCTGCTTTCGTATCTAGGTAGTAAGCGTTTTCAGGGTTACGACCAACACTTAAAGAGACGCGCTCAACAATGTTAATTCCAGTTTTGCTTAAGATTTCTACCTTACGAGGATTATTAGTTAATAATCTAACCTTATCTATATTTAATAATTTCAGCATGTCCGCACATAATGTGAAATCTCGTTCATCTGCTGCAAATCCCAATTTTTGATTAGCCTCAACAGTATCGTACCCTTGATCCTGTAGTGCATAAGCACGGATTTTATTTAATAATCCAATATTGCGACCTTCCTGACGATGGTAAATTAATACACCCCCACCTTCTGTAACAATTGATGACAGCGCGGCTTTCAGTTGAAAACCGCAGTCACAACGTAAACTGAAGAGGGCGTCGCCAGACAAACATTCTGAGTGCACTCTAGTCAGGATAGAACCTTGAATAGAGATATCTCCATAAACTAAGGCGATGTGATTATGTCCCGTCGCTAGTTCTTCAAAGCCTATCATTAAAAACTCTCCTAAGTGTGTTGGTAACTTAGCTTCTGCCACAAGTTTTAACTGCATATGCACTCTCCAGCGACTTACTGAATAGATAATCTAGCTAAATATTATTATAAAGATGATTGTCAATTATTAGGAAGCAATGTTACAAATTTTTATAGATATCTGTTATCCTAGGATAACTCTTGTCTAAGATTAAACCAATTGTGATTCTATTTGATAAATCAAAACAAGGATTACTCATAAATGTTTAGAGACTCACCTATAATAGTAGCGCTTGATTATTCTTCTCGCAACTGTGTAATGGCTTTGGTGGATAACATAGATCCGGCATTATGTCGTCTTAAGGTAGGAAAAGAACTTTTTACTTTACTAGGTCCTAAAATTGTGCGTGACTTACAAGAGCGAGGATTTGAAGTTTTTCTAGATCTAAAATTTCACGATATTCCTAATACGGTAGCTCATGCAGTTGCCATGGCCGCTGAATTGGGAGTGTGGATGGTAAATGTTCATGCTAGTGGAGGAGCAAAAATGATGAGTGCCGCCAATGAGGCACTCTTGCCGTTTAAAAATGATGCGCCCTTATTGATAGCGGTTACCATGCTAACCAGTTTAAACGCTAATGATTTACCAGAGATCGGGTTAAATTATTCTATATCAGAACATACTAAACTATTAGCACGTTTGACATACGAATGTGGTCTGGATGGTATCATCTGCTCGGCATCTGACGCAAGCCAGGTTAAGAAAATTACTGAAAATAGTTGGATAATAGTAACCCCTGGTATTAGACCTGATACTAGGGATCCTACTAATAACCATGATCATGATCGCATTATGACACCATATCAAGCCATTGGTGCCGGGGTTGATTATCTGGTAATAGGGCGACCTATTACACAGTCTAGAAATCCGGCTCAAACACTAACTGCAGTTTATTCTTCACTTCGAAAAATTCCATCTCCTCAAATTTAAGTATTCTCTAATTCTAGGCTAGAATATAATTAACGGTATTACGGAGATTTTTAAAATTCTAATTCGATCAAAATACCCGAGTTAGACGAGAAATACACGCCGCGCCGTATCATTACCAAAATTATTTCATAACGCTTTAATAATCTCCTCCACACTATGTTTAGCATCACCAAACAGCATTCTAGTATTAGGTTTAAAAAATAATGGATTTTGAACTCCAGCATAACCCGGATTCATAGTCCGTTTAAACACAATCACACTATGTGCTTTCCATACTTCTAGTACCGGCATACCATTGATAGAATGAGAATGATATGAAGTTTCTTGTGCCGCCGGATTCACTGTATCATTAGCCCCAATAACGAGTACTAGATCAGTATGTGGAAAATCATTATTAATTTCATCTATTCCTAGCACTATGTCGTACGATACTTTTGCTTCAGCTAATAATACATTCATATGACCTGGAAGGCGACCGGCAATTGGATGAATTCCGAAACGAATGTTAATACCGCGCTGACGTAATTGTTTAGTAAGCATTGCCACCGAAGATTGTGCCTGTGCTACTGCCATACCGTATCCAGGTGTTATAATAACTGAATCAGCTCTTTTTAAGAGAGCGGCAGTTTCCTGAGCATCAGTGGTTTGGTATTCTCCTATTTCTTCATAATTAAGCATGCCAGGTTTTTCACCTAAACCACCAGCAATGACACCTCTAAACGAGCGATTCATTGCTTTACACATAATATAAGAAAGTATGGCTCCAGAAGAGCCTACTAAAGCCCCGGTTATAATGAGCAGATCATTATCTAAAATAAATCCAGCAGATGCCGAAGCCCATCCTGAATAAGAATTTAACATAGAAATAACCACCGGCATATCTGCTCCACCAATGGAAATAACTAAATGCCATCCCAAGATAAATGCAATAAGTGTCATGAGTAATAATGTAATACTCTTTAAACTAGTATGAGGGGTACTTAGGAAAATTATCATCAGCAGGAGTGAAATTAACAAAGCAGCACTATTCATCTGGTGACGGTGTACAAGTCTTAAGGGTTGCGGAGAAATATAGCCCCGCAATTTGCTAAACGCTACTATAGATCCGGTAAAGGTCATGGTACCAATAAATATCCCCAAGAAAATTTCGCTTAAATAAATATTGTTTATATATTGTGGTCTAATCAATATTATTGATAAATAACTACTAAAACCAACTAATACTGATGCAAGACCAACGAAACTATGTAAGATGGCCACCAGCTCAGGTATTGCGGTCATATTTACTTTTTTTGCTAAATAGACACCAATCATACCACCCATTATCATGGCTGAAAATATCCAAACCAGATAAACCTCATTTATATTAGATATGGTAGCAATCAATGCTATGCTCATCCCAATCATGCCGATAATATTACCTGGTTTGGAAGTTTCTGGTTTGGCAAGCATCGCTATGCTAAAAATAAATAATATCGAGGATATAATATATACTGCAGTAACTAATCCGCCTGACATTGTTCTCCACCCCCATCCTAATTTTTACGAAACATTTTAAGCATGCGCTGAGTTACCGTAAACCCGCCAAAAATATTAATACTGGCAATAAATATTGCCGCTAAAGAAAAAACCGAAATCCAACCTCCATGTTCTATTTGTAATAACGCTCCAATAATGATAATGCCGGAGATAGCATTAGTGACGGATATTAGAGGCGTATGTAGCGCATTACTTACATTCCAAACTACATAATAACCAATTATGCAAGCCAGAGCAAAAATAGTAAGATGTGAAACAATTTCGGTAGGTATTGAACTAATACTTGCTAGACCCAAAAATATTATAATAGCTAATATCAATAGAAGATATTGTCGCCATAATCCAGGTTTATTTAATAATTTTGGGGATGGAGATTCAGATTCGGAAGATAGTGACACCGGTTTGACTGATTCTGCGGATTGAGCTGCTGGTGGTGGCCAAGTTATGTTTCCTTCATTAATAACAGTCATCTGACGCACTACTATGTCATTAAAATCCATGCTAATCTGACCATTTTGCCCTAGGCATAGTAGTTTTAGGAGATTGACTAGATTATTACTATAAAGCTGAGATGATTGGGTAGCTAACCTACTAGGTAGATCAGTATAACCAATAATTTTAACCCCATTATTGGTGATATTTAATTTATCCACTAAGGTTAATTCACAGTTACCTCCAGTTTGGGCAGCAAGATCTACAATAATACTGCCAGTTTTCATAGTTTCAACCATTTCTCTTGTAATAAGGACTGGAGCTGGTTTTCCTGGGATCATAGCAGTGGTAATTATAATATCTACTTCTTTTACTTGAGAAGTCAATAATTCTATTTCAGATTTAAGAAAATTATCCGACATCACTCGAGCATAGCAACCATCACTACTTTCTAAGTGTCCTGTAAGATTCAGTTCAATAAACTCTGCTCCCATGCTCTTTACTTGTTCCTTAACTTCTAATCTACTATCGAATGCCCGTACAATAGCACCTAAACTTCTGGCGACACCAATAGCAGAAAGACCGGCGACCCCGGCTCCAATTACCATGACTTTAGCTGGCAAGATTTTTCCAGCGGCCGTAATCTGACCATTGAAAAATCTTCCGAACTCATGAGCGGCTTCAATAATAGCACGATACCCAGCGATATTAGCCATGGATGTAAGTGCATCAAAAGCTTGTGCACGTGAAATCCTCGGAACACTATCCATAGATAGTACTGTTATATTGAGTCTAGCTAGTTTAGCTAATAATGTAGCATTTTGTGTAGGCCAGATGAAACTTATTAGAAGGATACCTGATGGTATCAAAGATAATTCCTCCTCAGTTGGTGGATTTACCTTAATGACAATATCTGACTGCCAGATCTCGGTATCATTAGTCAGGAGTGCTCCAGCTTCTGAGTAATCGGTATCTTCAAAACTAGCAGATGTTCCGGCACCAGATTCTACTAAAATCACAAAACCTAGTCTGATAAGTTGTTTTACTGTATCAGGGGTCGCCGCAACTCTTGATTCTCTAGTAATTCGCTCTTTTGGTACTCCTATTTTCATAGTCTTCCTTATCAAATTAATTAATCTCATTTTGAGGCGAAATACAGTTTCAGATTTTTTTTTACTAATGAAAGATATTTTTATGAAACTTGTGTTAAATTAAAAATTAACTGATCTACCAATATTAGTAAATTACTATTTATTAACACCAGAAATTAAGACCTTAAGGATGCTTTAAATCTTTTTTTTAATGCATGAGTACATTTAGCTACAATAGCCAATATTTCACTTTCTTTCAGAGTACGCCTAGTTTCTTGTAAAATCAGGCTAATCCCCAGACTCTTATAGCCATGAGCTATCCCATGACCACGGTATACATCAAATAATTTTACTGCAACTAGCGGATTTTCTAAAAATTGTTTACATTCTTTAAGTACCTCTGAAGCAGGAATATCTTCAGCTATCACCACCGCGAGATCACGACGAGTTGATGGAAAACTAGAAATTTTTTGTATAATGGGCCGGCGATAATCTGAAATGCGGTTCCATAATAACTCAAACAATACTGTTCTACCATTGAGTTCCAACCTTCTTTCAAAGATAGGATTAATTACACCAATAATACCAATGGGCTCATGACCTAAGTAGATAGTAGCACTTTGACCGGGATGCAATGCTGGATGCATCTCCGCTTTAAAATGAATTTCATCTATTTTACCCGTGAGATCCAGTAAGACCTCTAAATCACCTTTTAAATCATAAAAATCTACTGATTTACAAGGTACATCCCAATGTTCTTCATGATTTATACCACTCATCACACCTGCTAGCATCAAATCTTGTCTCAGGCCAATTTTAGAAGTAAGATCCGGTACAAAGCGGAGACCAATTTCAAATAGTCTGATAACTTTCTGCTGCCGGTTCTGATTATAAGCAACGGCAGAGAGTAATCCACTCCATAATGAGAGGCGCATTGCTGACATTTCAACAGACATTGGACTCTCTAACTTTAGAGATTTTTCACTTGGATGGAGGATGTTTTGCATTCTTGGATTAACAAAACTATAGGTTATCACTTCTTGATAACCTTTATCTACTAAAAGCGTCCGAATCCGCTGAAGAGAAATCTTCGTTTTACTATGATTACGATTGCTTATCACTTGGTTTTTGAAAGATACGCAGGGTAATTTGTGATAGCCATAAATCCGAGCGACTTCTTCAACTAAATCTTCTTCTATAGTAAGATCAAAACGCCAGCTTGGCGGAATTACTTTCCATAACTTTTGTGTTTCAACATAATTGATTTTGCAGCCCAGACGATACAGAATATCCACCACTTCATTAGTGTCAATTTGCTGACCAAGCAAAATATCAATCTTTTCACGACGCAATGTTATTACCGTACTCTTTGGCAACCAGGCACCATTACTAATTTCAATAATTGGTCCTACTTGACCTCCACATATATCCAATAATAAACTGGTGGCCCGCTCTAGAGCTTTATACTGTAACATTGGATCGACTCCGCGCTCATAACGTTGTGAAGCAGGAGTCTGTAAACTATAATAGTGTTGTAGACTATGTTTCATAATGAACGGATCTAAAAATGCACTTTCCAGCAGTACATTCTTGGTTTGATCAGTGACAATTGAATCTATTCCACTAATAATTCCTGCAATTGAGAGCACTTTAGTATGATCTGCAATCACTAGCGTATCTTTTTGTAATTTAAGTTGAGTATCTTCCATTAACCTCAAGATTTCATTTGGCTGTGCCAGACGTACTCTTATCCCGATGTCAATCTTCTCTAGATCAAAGGTTTGCATGGGTTGACCTAGTTCCAGTAAAATATAGTTCGTAATATTAATCATTACATTACCCGAAAGAAGATCGCATCGCCGCAGTTTTTCACTAAGCCATAATGGCGTAGCTACCTTCACATTCACCCCCTTTAAGATGCGCGTTAAATATCGTGGGCAAGCTGAAGCAGCTTCAACATCAATGGGTAATTTATCATTTAATTTTACTGTTGCCGGCGAGATTTGAGGTTCATTGAGAGTTAATTTATTCACCGCCGCTAGATCACGTGCAATACCACGAATACTTAGACAATCCGCACGGTTAGGTGTCACGTTTATTTCAAGAATTTTATCATCCAGTTGCAGATATTCTCGAATATTAATTCCTAATGGTGCTGTTACCGGAAGTTCAATAATTTCTTGATCATCTTCTTCTCCTAATCCTAAATCCGTTAACGAACACAGCATACCTTTAGAAATGGTTCCAGGCATTTTACTGACTTTAATTTTTAGATTACTAGGAAGTCTGGCTCCTATAGTGGCTACTACTACTTTTATACCCTGGCGGCAATTTGAGGCACTACATAAGATATTAAGGAAATTACCACTACCTATATCAACTTTTGTTACCTTGAGTTTGGAGTCTGCATATTCACATTCGATGATTTCACCCACTATAATACCTGTACAATTACCGGCTACTGTAACGAGACTGTCTACTTCTAGCCCCAATAAAGCGAGTTGTTCATATAAGGTTTCGCTATCAATATTTGGATTAACCCATTCTCTTAACCAAAATTCACTTACTTTCATTATTTATTTAAACTGTTTTAGAAAACGTAAATCATTGTCGTAAAGTATACGTATATCCTTAATTTTATAGCGTAACATTGTAAGCCGTTCTATTCCAGTACCAAAAGCGAAACCCGAATAGATATCTGGATCCAGGCCAGCATGACGTAGCACATTGGGATGTACCATGCCACAGCCTAAAATTTCTAACCATTTTTTACCTTTAATTCTTACATCAACTTCAGCAGACGGTTCGGTGAATGGGAAATAAGATGCTCTAAACCTAATTTTTAAATCTTCTTCAAAAAATTTTTGCAGAAAATTGTATAAGGTATTTTTCAGATGAGTAAAACTTACTTTTTTATCAACCATTAAACATTCCATTTGATGAAACATTGGGGTATGAGTAGAATCATAATCCTTACGATATACTTTACCTGAAGTAATCATCCGTATCGGAGGAGACTGATTTTTCATGGTTCTAATCTGAACTCCGGAAGTTTGTGTTCTTAAGAGAAGATTATCATTCAACCAAAAAGTATCCTGATCTGTACGTGCTGGATGATTAATTGGTATATTAAGAGCATCAAAATTATGGTAACTATCTTCAATTTCGGGTCCGTTTACTACTTCAAAACCTAATCCGCAAAAAATTTTTTCTATCCGATCAATGGTGCTCGTTACCGGATGTAATCCACCAGTTTTAATACCACGTCCGGGTAATGAAATATCAATATTTTCTTGTAACATAAGAGCACTCATAGTTTTCTTTTCTAAAAGCATTTTTCGAGAATGTAAAGCTTCTAAAAGCTGCTTTTTGGCTCGATTAAGCACCATACCTACAGCTGGACGATCTTCTGGATTGAGATCACGTAAATTTTTCATATAGAGTGTAAGAATACCTTGTTTTCCTAAGTATTCGATACGAATTTTTTCTAAAGTACTTAAATTTTTGATTTGATCAATATTTGTCTGTAATTTGGAAATAATTTCTTTTATATGATGAAGCATTGTTTATCCTTCCAATTTTTTAGAGAAAGTTGCTACTCCATTCATTAAGATTAAGATAGATAGACATACTAACTAAAATCATTAGTATATTTTTGAATAATTTGAATCAACAGGTAGGATTACACTACATAGCAATTATATAAAATCAAATTAAATTTTAATCTAACTTAAAAATGATAATGCCATTTTCGATTTGTTAACTAATGCTGAAAATGCATTGGTATCAAAAACCGCTATATCAGCTAATACTTTACGATCTATGGTTATAGACGATTTGTTCAGTCCGTTCATTAAACTGCTATAAGATAGCCCGTTTTTTCTGGCGGCGGCATTAATGCGCATGATCCAGAGTTTTCGAAACTGACGTTTACGCTGCCGTCGATCACGATAAGCATACTGACCAGCTTTAATAACCGCTTGAAGGGCAATACGATAGACACGAGAACGCGCTCCATAATATCCTTTAGCTTGTTTCAAGATTTTTTTATGACGTGCACGAGCAACAATACTACGTTTGACACGAGCCATATATTATGCTCTCCTTTTATGAATATAAACTTCATGCGTATGGCATGCATACCAATACTAATCCTAAATCTGCTTTAGATACCATATCTTTTGAACGCAGATGACGTTTACGTTTAGCGGATTTCTTAGTCAAGATATGACGAAGACTAGCTTTTTTATGCTTCAAACTGCCAGAAGCAGTTTTCTTGAAGCGCTTAAGAACACCTCTTACTGTTCTAATTTTTGGCATAGTAAAACACCTCTTGAAAATATTAGTTTTTTTTCTTTGGAGCCAGCACCATGATCATTTGTCTTCCTTCTATTTTAGGAGAAAAATATTCCACTACCGCGGTTTCTTTTAGATCACCTTTAAGGCGATTAAGCATTTCAATACCGATTTTTTGATGCGTCATTTCACGTCCTCGAAAACGTAATGTAATTTTAGCTCTATCACCATCTTCTAAAAATCTCATGAGACTACGCAGTTTTACCTGATAGTCTCCTTCATCCGTGACGGGACGCAATTTGATTTCTTTTACTTGAATAATTTTTTGTTTTTTTTTCTGCTCTTTGGATATTTTACTCTTTTCGTAAAGAAATTTACCATAGTCTATCATCCGACAAACTGGTGGATCGGCATTAGGACTAATTTCCACCAGATCTAATCCCGCCTTCTCAGCTCTTTCTAAAGCTTCATTCAGACTTACAATACCAATTGATTCGCCGTTCACATCAGTCAGCCGAACCTCATTTACATATATTTCGTGGTTAATCCTATTAGGACGTATTTGTTGAATTTGTTTTCCGATTTTAATACTCTATCCCTCCTATTGTTGAATCTTACGAATCTGAATTTCGTGCCACAGCTTTTCTAGTAGATTATCAACTTTCATATTTCCAATATTTTTACCCAACCTAGTTCTGACCGCCACTTCTCCTAATTCCATTTCTTTATCGCCACATATCAGCATATAGGGAATTCTCCGCAAGGTGTGTTCACGAATTTTAAAGCCAATTTTTTCATTTCTCAAGTCAACTCTTACTCTAATACCAGATTCTTTAAATCTATTAGCTAATTGCTTAACATAATTAGATTGACGATTAGTGATATTCATTAAGATCACCTGCACTGGTGCTAACCAAACTGGAAAAAAACCCGCATATTCTTCCGTTATTATGCCTATAAATCGTTCTAAGGAACCTAAAATTGCACGATGAATCATTACTGGTATCTGTTTTCTATTATATTCATCTATATAAAAAGCATGAAGACGTTCAGGTAAAAAAAAATCTAGTTGAATAGTACCACATTGCCATGCACGACCCAGACAATCATGTAGTATAAATTCAATTTTAGGTCCATAAAAAGCTCCATTTCCACACTGAGATTTAAATGGGATATTACTTTTTTGGAGTGCCATTACTAAATCTTCTTCTGCCTGATCCCACAGCATATCGTTACCAATCCTAATTTCAGGACGAGTCGATAAATTAACCTGGATCTTATCAAAACCAAAAGTACGGTATACCTCGTATAACATTTTAATACAGTTATTTACTTCAGTAAGTATCTGATCTCTTGTACAGAATATATGAGCATCATCTTGAGTAAAACTACGTACCCGCATCAATCCATGTAGTGCGCCTGAAGGCTCATTACGATGACAACTACCAAATTCGGCCATCCGTAAGGGCAAATCACGGTAGGATTTAAGTTTCTGATTATAGATTTGTATATGTCCTGGGCAATTCATTGGCTTAATGCAATATTGCCGCTCTTCTGATGATGTTATAAACATTGCTTCTTGATAGTTTTTCCAATGTCCGGTGGTTTCCCATAAACTACGATCTAATATCAATGGACTTTGTACTTCTTGATACTCGTATTCTTTGAGCTTAAAGCGCATAAAAGATTTAATTTCACGTAAAATCAGTAAACCATCATTATGCCAGAATACCATACCCGGAGCTTCTTTCTGCATATGATATAATTCTAAATTTTTACCAATTTTACGATGATCTCGCTTCGTTATCTCTTCCAGGTCTTGCAAATATTTAATTAATTGGTTTTTCTCGGACCAAGCAGTACCATAAATACGTTGTAGCATCTTATTATTATTGTTGCCCCTCCAATAAGCCCCGGAGATTTTTTGTAGGGCAAAGTAGTTACAAAACCGCATATTAGGAACATGTGGACCACGACACATATCAATGTACTCTTCATGATAATACAAACCTGGACTAACATCACTACTTATATTTTCTTCAATAATAGCAATTTTATATGGTTCATCTCTGGTAATAAAAATATCACGAGCTTCCTGCCAGCTGACGTTCTTCTTAATAACGTCGTATTTTTTATCAGCTAATTCATGCATTCTCTGTTCTAATTGCATTAGATCTATATTATTTAGAGCATGATTAAGATCTACATCATAAAAAAAACCGTTTTCAACAACTGGACCAATAGCCATCTTAGTTTCAGGCCATAATTGTTTGATAGCATGACCTAACAGATGAGCGCAGGAATGTCGGATAATTTTTAGACCAAATTCATCCTTCGGAGTAACAAAGTTCACTATAGCATCCTCACTTACCAGATCAGATAGATCTTTTAATTCACCATTAACAATCCCCGCGATGCAAAATTTAGCTAGGTCATAACCGATGGTTTGATTAGCAATCTCAATGATGCTAACAGCATGATTGAACTGATACACGGTTCCGTTAGGAATAGTAATAGAGAACATTATGAATCCATCCTTACCTTAGTTGTAGTGGTAATCAATAACGAAGCGAAGATTACATGCTAAAGGTTTACCAGAATTTGGTGTAATTGTAAATTCCACCAAATTCTGGTACTTATTGCTAGCTTAATTCTCACTACCTGGAATTATATATAATAGCTTCTATTTTAGAAAGTCGACTCTACTAACTTATCCTTTCAGGTATAACATATGACAGCTAAAGGTCATTTTATTTTTGCGATTGCGATGGCGATTTTTGCTAAACGCGCTCACTTAACACAAGTTATCACTCATGGAGACTGGTGGCATATTATTCCTTCAGCACTATTAACTTCACTATTGCCCGATCTAGATCATCCTAATTCGACCCTGGGTCGACGTTTAAAATGGTTATCTTATCCTCTGAGATATTTTTTTGGACATCGAGGTTTCACTCACAGTATACTAGTAGTTGCTGTGAGCATTGAAATCTACCATCAAGCAGTTCCGATAAATATGCAACATCTGCTGCCCGCAGATGTTTGGCATGGAATGATAATAGGCTATATAAGTCATTTAATTGCGGATTTTATTACACCTTCTGGTATTCCGCTTTTGTGGCCATGGCGCCGGCGGTTTCGGTTACCATTAATTAAGTTTCCCAAAGTAAAAAATCCGGAACGATTTTTTTGTCTTGCTTTTACAGGTATAGCAATAATAATTCCATTTTCTTCTTCTTTTTATTTATCCGTGGCCAATATTAATATGCATTGGTTTTTAAAAATATTGCATATTTTACAAAAATTCTTGCACTATTTTTGAAATTAAATGAAGAAACGCAGTAAACATAAAAATAAGGATAAAATATGAATGAATATGAAGTAATAAGTAATATGCATACTATCCTAGATATACTACGTTGGACAACTAGCTATTTTTCTGCGGCAAATATTTATTATGGCCATGGCACAGACAATCCTTGGGATGAAGCAGTGAGACTGGTATTACCAACACTTTTACTACCATTAAACTATCCGGTAAATCTTTATGGAGCGAGACTAACTATCCAAGAACGACAACATATTGTTAAAAGGATTATGCGTCGTGTTAAGGAACGTATCCCTGTAGCTTACCTAACTAACAAAGCATGGTTTTGTGGACATGAGTTTTATATTGATGAACGAGTATTAATCCCACGTTCTCCCATCGGAGAATTAATTGAAAGCAATTTCGCATCACTGATTGAAGAAGAACCAAAATATCTTCTGGATATGTGTACGGGAAGCGGTTGTATTGCAATTGCATGTAGTCATGCCTTTTCCAAGGTTAGAGTCGATGCGGTAGATATTTCGGCCGATGCCTTAGCAGTGGCTGAAAAAAATATTGCGGCTCATGGCGTTAAAAATTTAGTGACACCTCTACTTTCAGATTTATTTGGTAATCTAGCTAACAAAAAATACGATATTATCCTTTCCAATCCACCTTACGTAAATCCCGATGAGATGAGTACCTTACCTAAGGAATATCACTTTGAACCTGTAATAGGTTTAGTAGCTGGTGCCGATGGACTAAATTTAATTCTTCGGATCATCTACTCGGCAGCAGATTATCTGAATGATAATGGCATATTAATTTGCGAAGTTGGAAATCATCAAGAGTACCTAATCGCACACTATCCTACGGTTCCATTCATTTGGCTAGATTTTCATCATGGCGGGGAAGGTGTTTTTATGTTGACTAAAGCGCAATTACTTGCCAATAAGAAATATATGAGCATTGATTAATGATTAACCAAACCAGCAGTAGATTTCATCAAATAAGGAACTAATTATAATGGCGGGCAATAGTATTGGACAAATTTTTAGGGTAACTACTTTTGGCGAATCACATGGTAATGCATTAGGATGTATTATAGATGGTGTTCCACCAGGAGTCAGACTTGCAGAAGAAGATATTCAACCAGATCTGGATCGTCGAAGACCAGGATTTTCGCGCTATACCACTCAGCGTCGGGAGCTAGATCGTGTCAAAATTCTTTCGGGTATATTTGAAGGAGTAACGACTGGGACTAGTATTGGTCTATTGATAGAAAATCACGACCAACGTTCCAAAGACTATAGTACGATTAAAGATATCTTTCGTCCCGGTCATGCAGACTATACTTATGAAAAAAAATATGGGTTAAGAGATTATCGTGGAGGTGGTCGTTCTTCTGCTAGGGAAACTGCTATGCGTGTAGCTGCAGGAGCCATTGCAAAAAAATATCTTAGACTAAAATATGACATAAAAATCCGAGGCTATTTAGCACAAATAGGAAATATTGTCTGTGATTTTAAAAATTGGGAACAAGTCAATAAAAATGAATTTTTCTGCCCGAATAGCGACCAATTGGTTGCTTTAGATAGTATGATGAGAAAATTAAAAAAAGATGGAGATTCGATTGGGGCGAAAGTTACCGTGGTAGCGGAAAATGTCCCGGTAGGATTAGGAGAACCAGTTTTTGATCGTCTTGATGCAGATTTCGCACATGCTTTAATGAGTATCAACGCTGTTAAAGGAGTCGAAATCGGGGATGGTTTCTCTGTAATTAACAAACGTGGAAGTGAACATCGTGATGAGATATCGGTAAAGGGTTTTAAAAGTAATCATGCCGGTGGCATCCTAGGAGGAATTAGTAGTGGACAGCCAATTATAGCGCATTTGGCAATGAAACCGACTTCTAGCATTCTGGTTCCAGGTGAGACGATTAATAAATTGGGTCATGCTGTAGAAGTTGTCACGCGTGGTCGCCATGATCCTTGCGTTGGAATTCGTGCCGTACCAATAGCTGAAGCTATGATAGCTATTGTAATCATGGATCATTTATTACGCTATCGTGCTCAATGTGGAAATATGAAAGATTAATCGTATAGGAGTTGAGTAGGAATATGCATCCTTACCTGAAATTTAGTTCATAACTAACCATGCCATTGGCTATAATGCCAGGATCTTTTGGCCGCACTATATACCAATATCGAGATACCAACATGAAAATCAATAAAACCTTGAAAATTATCGGCTTATTTATGATAGTGTCTTTGACATGGGGAACAACTTGGATGGCGATGAAAATAGCCATCCAAACGGTACCTCCAATTTTTGCTACCGGATTACGTTTTCTATGTGCTTCACCAGTGTTACTTTTAATCGTGATGTTAACTAAACAACCAATTTTATTTGCGTCAGGAAGCCGTCGTTTCCAATTTATGATATGTATGTGTTATTTTACTATTCCATTCACGCTAATGTTTTATGGCGAACGTTATACTAGTGCTGGCTTAGCTGCTATTATTTTTGCAACTATGCCAGTGGCTGTTTTATTAGCATCGATTATCCTAGTGAAAGCAAGAATTTCTTTTAAACAAACCGTCGGATTATTAATTAGTATGTTATCTCTAATTGTTATTTTGCTTAAAGAAACTAATCCTATCGTAGGAAATAGTTTCAAAGGAATTTTTGCTTTAATTCTGGCGGTGATAATGCATGCTATTATGTATGTATTATTTAATAAAAGAGATGAACACGTTTCTATACTGACCTATAATACTTTACCTTGTTTAGGTGCAGGATTATTACTAACGTTTATTGGTTCTATTCTAGAAAAGCCAATTTACGCCAACTTCTCGGTTTCGTCATTATTGTCTCTAGTTTATTTAGGTATGGTATCTAATGTATTGGGAATGGTGGGTTATTTTTATTTACAGCGATTAGCTATCCCTTTTCAGGCTTCACTGGTTTTTCTAATTTTTCCTGTAATTGCCATATTACTAGACCATCTCTTTATGGGATCTAGCATTGGTTTAAAAACGTTATGGCTAATGATCCCTCTAACCGTAGGGATACTTCTAACCTTAAAATCTGCTAAATGATGTCATTCTTAAACGTCAAACCAGTGATTATTGATTATATGAAGAAACGTGCATTACATCGTGCGGAGATCGGCGTGGCACATGCACAGCAGAGCTATCAGCTCTCATGTAGGGTACATCAAATTATAGATCTTAATCTTTTGAAATAATTAGCTATCAGTGCAATTAAAAATTGGGATTGCCAGGTCAAGGTATCAGGGCTCCCAAATACCTTTGGGTCGCGTAGCTTCCTTCTATTTACTCATATTTAATTGAAGCAGAATCTATAATCAGCGGAATGGGTGAAACCGATTTTTCTTATCCAGATTGCCGTCATGAATTGGTTAAAATATTAAATAATACTATCGTGTGAGGTATGGCTCGTGCTCGTGCGATAAGGTTTGAAACTCCTGTGGGCCCTGGCTGATTACTGGAAGCCACTTCCCTTAATTCGCAATGAAACCATAATTGTTACCAGGGTATTAAGGGTGATGGTTGTGGAAATTGTGCCTCCTGTTATTTACGTGCTAACGGATTAAAAAATTATCAGGAAAATTCCGAAGCAGTGGTGCAGAGTCTCAAAAATCAAACCTGACTCAAATAAGGTTAATTATTAGGTGATGATGCCGTACTTAATTCGACTATTTTTGCGAAGATTTTTTAATAAAGAGGTGAAAATCATATGATTTTTATGTTGTATTATGCTGTCTAAGATGGATTGATCTTCTAGTTGATAATGTTTTCCACCACGCACTTCAGATAAGGCTATTAGCACTATATTACCTTGCAGATCTTTACAAATACCATAAGACATAGAGTTTTTTTCCGGTGGCTTGATAGCGAAAACCGTCTTGGTTATCCTATCTGGGTTATCACGTGTCATCACTATAGCGCTTCCAAAAATTAAATTATCCACTTGTTTACCGGCATTAAGCGCTGATAATAATTGTTCTGCTTTACCCTGTGCTTGCCGTTCAGCTTTTTCAAGCTTAATATATAAGGAAATAATATCATGTATCTTCCTAATGGATTCTAAACGTGCGGATCTATGCTGGCTAAGAAGTACCATTAAAGCTCGGTGATTTTCAAGAGGAATTACCTTATAATTCTTTCCTAAGAGGAAGGATTTATCTCCCAGGAGCCACCCAATAGGTTTTAAATCGTTGGGGAGATTTTCAAGGCTAAACCATCCAGTTTTTACGGCTTTAATACCAGTGGCTTTTTCCACGAGAGCCAGAGAGTTCCTATTATTACGAGCGGCGGCTTCAATCATTTTTTGTTGCAATTTATAATATGCTTTTATTATTTTGGCTTGTTGTATTTGATTAGTTATCATTGTACGTACGGTATTTAATGGGATGATACTTTGAGGTTGTATATCATCAAGACGTACAATTAAGTAACCAATGGAAGACTTGATGATTTCTGAAATTTGACCCTTTTCTTGCAATTTGGCATTTCTTAATTCATCTGGGATATCTGATGCGTCCATCCATTCCATTTTTCCACCTAAAGGTGCAGAAATCGGATCAAGAGATTTTGACTTTGCGATTTTGAAAAAATTGGCGCCGGTTTTGAGTTGCTCCAATAAAACCGCCGCAGATGTTTGGGTTTGAAGTTGAATAATACTGTACTTGTACCGTGGTTGTTGAATATAGTCTCTTTTGTGTAAGCTATACCAGCTTTTAATTTCTATGTCACTGACCTGTGGCTTCGGTATTTTTGCGACATCTAGGTTTAGATAGCTCACCCGGAATTGCTCTGGTAGCATAAAAAATTTTGAGTGTTGCTTATAGTAATTCTGGATTTCCGTTTCGCTCACCAGTTGTTTTTTAGCCAGAGCAGAAACATTAATGACTGCTTTATGTATGACACGCTCTTGTTTAATCAATGACGTCAATACTTCTTTTTCATAAGGTAGCATAAATTCAGTATTTGCTATAGCATTAAGTAATTGACTGACAGTTAATTTTTTACGTAATGTTTCAGCATATTGCTGACTGGTCAATCCTATGTGGTGAAGAAAATTTCTATAACGATCTAAGTTAAATTGTTCCTCAATCATAAATTCTGGCTGGTGGAAAATTACTTCTTTAATTTGTTCATCATCTATATCCATTCTTAGATTATGTACATATTGTTGTAGCAATACTTCATCAATTAGCTGATGTAAAATCTGCTGACGCAATTGCCGCATATCATTATCATTATTTGCCCATTCAGTAAACTGCTCACCTAGTAATTGCTGTTCTCGAAGTAGCGTCAACGCTAAAGCTTGTTCAAATTGTACACGACTAATTATATGGTTATTAACCATGACAGCATAATCATTTTTACGCTTAAAGTAATTACCTATACCGGTTATGGCAATTATCAATATGATAAATCCCAGGAGTATTTTAATCCCAAAACTATTTGACGCTGCCCGTAATTTTTCCATCATGTATAATTTTACTCCGATTACTTAATAACCACTTGATCCTTAATTTACCTGGGATTTTCTGGATCATTCTGTAATGCAATTTTCAGTACTTCTTCAATACGTTTGACCGGATAAATGTTTAAATTAGCTCTAACGTTATCCGGAAGATCCTCTAAATTACGTTGATTTTTATAAGGAATAATTACTGTTTTTATACCTCCACGATGGGCGGCAAGCAATTTTTCTTTTAAACCACCAATAGGTAATACTTGACCCCGTAAAGTAATTTCACCAGTCATTGCTACATCAGCACGAACCGGATTGCCAGTAAGACAAGATACTAATACGGTACACATAGCAATCCCAGCACTGGGACCATCTTTTGGTGTCGCACCTTCCGGGACATGCACATGTATATCACGTTTTTCATAAAAATCACTATGAATGCCTAATTTATTGGCACGTGCTCTAACAACCGTAAGGGCCGCTTGTATAGACTCCTGCATCACTTCTCCCAAGGAACCGGTATAAGATAGCTTGCCTTTACCTGGAACACAGGCAGTCTCAATAGTTAATAGCTCTCCTCCTACTTCGGTCCATGCTAATCCAGATACTTGCCCAATATGATTTTCAATATCTGCACGTCCATAGTCAAAACGCTGAGTTCCTAAATAGGATTTAAGGTTATGGTTATTTACTTCAATCGGCTTAATACTACTATCCATTAGTAAAGCTTTTACTGCCTTACGACAGATTTTTGATAATTCTCTTTCAAGATTACGTACCCCTGCTTCACGTGTATAAAAACGAATAATATTAATTATTGCTTTTTGATCGACAATTATTTCACCATTTTTTAAGGCGTTACGTTCAATTTGTTTTGGCAATAAATAACGAGTAGCGATATTTAATTTTTCGTCTTCAGTATATCCCGAAAGACGAATTACCTCCATCCGATCTAACAATGGAGCCGGAATATTCATAGTGTTTGAGGTAGCAACAAACATTACATCAGAGAGATCATAGTCCACATCAATATAATGATCATTAAAAGCGTTATTTTGCTCTGGATCAAGGACTTCTAATAACGCCGCGGCCGGATCTCCACGCATATCTGATGACATTTTATCGATCTCGTCTAGCAAAAATAATGGATTTTTTACTCCGACTTTTGCCATTTTCTGTATCAATTTACCAGGCATGGAGCCAATATAGGTACGACGATGCCCACGAATTTCTGCTTCGTCACGTACTCCACCTAAAGCCATCCGCACATATTTACGTCCCGTGGCTTTGGCAATGGATTGTCCCAAAGAGGTTTTACCTACTCCAGGTGGACCAACCAGACAAAGTATGGGTCCTTTGATTTTACTCATTCGGCTTTGGACAGCAAGATACTCAAGAATTCTTTCTTTGACACGGTTTAAACCAAAATGATCAGTATCTAATGTCTCCTGAGCTTTACGGAGATCTTTTTTTACCTTCGTGCGAGCATACCAAGGCACCTGACACATCCAGTCTAAGTAACTCCGTATTACTGTAGCCTCTGCTGACATGGGTGACATCATCTTTAATTTTTGTAATTCAGCTTCAGCTTTTTCACGGGCTTCCTTAGGCATTTTTGCTACTATAATTTTTCTTTGGATGATTTCATTTTCATCAGGTGTCTCATCCATTTCACCCAGCTCTTTTTGAATAGCTTTCATTTGTTCATTTAAATAATATTCCCGCTGACTTTTTTCCATTTGTTTCTTAACACGGTTCCTGATGCGTTTTTCTATCTGTAATAAGTCCATTTCAGATTCCATCATCGCCAGAAGATATTCGAGACGTTCATTAACATCTGCAATTTCCAATAAGGATTGTTTATCAGAAAGTTTTAATGGCATATGTGCCGCAACCGTATCTGCAAGACGTGCTGCATCATCAACATTAGTTAATGCTGTAAGTACTTCCGGAGGAATTTTATTATTAAGTTTAATGTATCCCTCAAACTGATTAATTGTGGCACGGATTAAAACTTCCTGCTCCCGTTCATTGATCAATGGTGAAATCAAATACTCAGCTTTAGCAATAAAATAATCACTATTGTCAGTTAACTCCGTAATCCGTGCCCGTTGTAATCCTTCAACTAATACTTTTACTGTCCCATCTGGTAGTTTTAACATTTGTAAAATTGATGCAATAGTTCCTACTGTAAAAATATCATGGATCCCGGGTTCATCCATTAATGCTTCTTTTTGTGCTACTAACATAATTTTTTTACCCTGATCCATGGCGTTTTCAAGACATCGCATCGATTTTTCTCTACCAACGAATAATGGAATAACCATGTGCGGATAAACCACGACGTCACGTAGCGGTAATACAGGGATTATAATGCATTCAGAACACTCATGGTTGTTCATAGAGCTCTCTCTTAGTTTATCTTCCCGCTCGGATTGTTGAAGCAGCACATACATAGTGCCTGCCGGGATTTTTACAGTTTGGCTCATTGCTAGTTATTGAATTGACTCAGTCCTCAGTAGATCTTCAAGAGATCAATAAAGATGTATCTCTATTCGCAAGATGCTTGTTTGGTTTTTTGTTTACTATAAATAAACCTTGGTTTTGTCTGACCTTCAATAACTGATTCATCAATTACGATTTTCTCCACATCGTTCATAGAAGGGAGATCGTACATGGTATGTAGTAACATGCATTCAATAATAGAACGTAAACCACGTGCTCCTGTTTCACGCCGCATCGCTTTATGTGCAATAGATGTTAATGCTTCCTCACTAAATTCTAATTCGACACCTTCGAGATTAAAAAGTGCCTGATATTGCTTAATCAAGGCATTTTTAGGTTCTCTTAAAATTTTCATTAATGCTTCTTCATTGAGTTCTTTGAGTGTAGTCACAATGGGAAGACGACCAATGAACTCTGGAATTAAACCGAACTTAATTAAGTCTTCTGGTTCGACCTGCTCGAGTAACTGGCTCTCAGATGTTCTTTGTTTTTTTCCCTTGACATGGGCTCCAAAACCAATGCTAGATCCCAGGTCCACTCTTTGGTTAATAACTTGATCCAATCCAGCAAATGCACCACCACAAATAAATAGAATCTTAGAAGTATCTACTTGCAAAAATTCCTGTTGTGGATGCTTACGGCCACCCTGTGGAGGGACAGCCGCAACTGTCCCTTCAATAATTTTTAATAGTGCCTGTTGGACCCCTTCTCCTGAAACATCCCTGGTAATAGAAGGATTATCAGATTTACGTGAAATTTTATCAATTTCATCAATATAAACAATCCCATGTTGTGCTTTATGAACATCATAGTCACATTTTTGCAGTAGTTTTTGAATAATATTCTCAACATCTTCACCAACATATCCGGCTTCAGTCAGGGTGGTAGCATCAGCAATAGTAAATGGCACATCAAGCCCGCGTGCGAGGGTTTCTGCCAACAGAGTTTTACCACTGCCAGTCGGACCAATTAAAAGTATATTACTTTTACCAATTTCGATATCCGTATTAGTATCCATTTGATGAAGAATACGTTTATAATGATTATATACCGCGACTGCTAGCACCTTTTTGGTTTGTTCTTGACCGATAACATAATCATCAAGATACTGGCGAATTTGATGTGGAGTTGGCAGCTCCCTTACTTCACGGTGTGTAGTAACGTCCTTTATTTCTTCTATGATAATGTCATTACATAAATCAACACATTCATCACAGATATATACAGACGGTCCTGCAATGAGTTTACGTACTTCATGCTGGCTTTTACCGCAAAAAGAGCAGTACAGCAGTTTTCCTGAACTGTCTTTGTGCTTATCTATCATCAATTAACCCCTTATTATATTATTATTTGAGTCCTTCATTAGGACCGGTACATATTGAATCCCTAAAAGTTAGGTTTCCTATTATAAATATTTTGATGATTATGCACGATGTGTCAAAATCGCATCCGCTAATCCATATTCTATTGCTTCATTCGCCGAAAGGAAACAGTCACGGTCTGTATCTTTTTCTATTACTTCAAGTGGCTGAGCGGTATGTTGAGCCATGATTTGGTTCATCCTCTTTTTGATTTTCAAAATTTCACGGGCATGTATTTCTATATCAGTTGCTTGCCCTTGATAAGCTCCTGAAGGTTGATGAATCATAATCCGTGAATTAGGAAGACAAAATCTTTTACCTTTAGTACCAGCTGTAAGTAAAAATGCACCCATTGAAGCTGCTAGTCCTATACATATTGTACTTACATTAGGCTTGATAAACTGCATGGTGTCATAAATAGACATTCCTGCCGTAATAGTGCCTCCTGGTGAGTTTATATACAAATAAATATCTGTATCGGGATTTTCAGCTTCAAGAAATAATAATTGTGCCACAATTAAATTTGCCATGTAATCTTCTACTGGACCAGTCAAAAAAATGATGCGTTCTTTAAGTAGGCGTGAGTAAATATCATAAGCACGCTCACCACGATAGCTCTGTTCAACAACCATAGGAACTAACATCATTTTAGATGGTATGTCTGCTGCTCCTGCGGCAGTTTTGCCATGATATGACATAATGTTAATCTCCTCATCGTCTTGTTACTGAAATAGTAACCTGATCATTTTAAGATTAGATGTGGCTGATGCGAGATTTTCATTATTTAGTAAATCTCAATCCAACGGTTATTCTTTATATGACCCATAAGATCTCTAAATGACATTACTGTTTCATTAACAATCAATTTATTAATAATCATGTCTATAGCTTGATCTTCTAAAATCAGGTTATAAAAATGATTGGTTATCTCATTATTTTTACTCAAATATTTCCTTACCTTCTTGGGATTGTCATATGTAGCTGATAAATCTTCCAGGAATGCTTGAATCCGAGATTCTTCAGCTTGAATCTGGTGGATACGAATAAATTCACCTAATAATAAACTTATAGCAACACGTTTTTTGGCATTTTCTTCTAAAAAACTCCTTGGTAAGGGTAGATTGTTCCCATTATTTACTCTATTTTTACGCCGTAATATTTCAATTTCGGTTTCAATAAGTGAAACCGGAAGATCAATTGTATTAGATTTTAATAATTCATTAAATACTTGCAATTTAATATAACTACGCACTGCCCATTTTAGTTCACGTTCCAGGTGTTGGCGGATTTGATGGCGGATTTCTGATTCTGAGAGAGAGCATTCCCCAGGCCCAAAACTTTTAAGACAATCTTGATCTAATTCTGGAAGTTCCAGCTGTTCTACCTTTTTGATAAAAATGGAGAAATTTGCAATTTTCCCTTGACGATTATCAGGTTGATGATGTTTAGATAAACGTACTTCAACTCTGAAATTTTCTCCGGCTTGATGACCGATCATAGCGGTTTCAAAATCTAAAGGCATCATTCCATGTCCGATGACTAGAACCGCATCCGTGAATTTTTCAACCTCTTTCAAGTCTTCTACACTAATAAAATCAATTGTTACACGATCACCCGATTCTGCGGCTCGATTGGCTTGTTTCCAAGATGCTTGCTGTTGACGAAGAGTCATTAACATCTTATCCACATCTGGTTCGGTAACTTCAACCCGGGGTTTTTCAATGTTAAAATTTTCCCATCCTTGAAGTTCAAGGTTGGGATATACTTCAAACTCTACTAAATAGGTAAAATCCTGACCAACTTGATATTCATTTGAAATATATTTCAGTTTACCTACTGGACGAATTTTTTGTTTCTTCATGGCAGCCCTCACATGGTTATACATGAGATCTTTTAATACATCATGGCGAATAGAAGATTCATAACGCTGTGCTATAACTTTTAGGGGTACTTTCCCTTTACGAAAACCGTCAATAGAAATTTTTGGCGCCAAATTGAAGAGTTCTTTTTTAACCATATTTTCAATATGATCTGCAGGTATAGTGATTGTTATTTTACGCCTAAGGCGATGATTAGTTTCGACTGATACTGGCATATTATTACCTCACAAACCAGGGGTTGCTATTTAATCGAATCATAGGGAATATCGATACGATGATTAGACTAAAAGTCTAATCGCAGTAGATTATAACATTTTATTTGTATAGAAGAAGCACTTGATAGCAACCAACAATACAATAGACAAACATGCAATTATGTTTACAGCATTAACACCTTCTCGTAAAATAAATAACCATATAATAATCTTCAGCTACAAGATAATCCTTGTCATTGAGGTCTAAAATGGGACATAGTAAAAAGATTTTATTATCGTCGGTAATTGCAATGACTTTATTGCTAAGTGGTTGTGATATTGCTTTGTTAAATCCCAAAGGACAAATTGGTATTGAACAACGTTCACTTATATTAACTGCTCTTGGTTTAATGTTAATTGTAGTTATCCCTGCTATCATTATGGCGATTGGTTTCTCGGTAAAGTATCGAAACACTAATCTTCATGCTAAATACCGTCCAGAATGGGCACATTCTTATAAAATTGAAGCAATCGTCTGGATAATCCCTATTTTAATTATCACTTTACTAGGATTAATTACCTGGAAAACCACTTATTTACTGGAACCTAATAAACCAATATCTTCTAATGTCAAGCCTATAACCATTGAAGTAGTTTCAATGGACTGGAAATGGTTATTTATATATCCTAAGCAAGGAGTTGCTGCAGTTAATCAACTGGCTTTTCCAGTTAAGACTCCGGTTGAATTTAAAATCACTTCTTGGTCTGTGATGAATTCATTTTTTATTCCTCGTCTCGGGAGTCAAATTTATGCCATGGCTGGAATGCAGACAAAATTACACTTGATAGCAAATGAACCCGGGGTTTATAAAGGAATATCTTCTGCTTATAGTGGTAAAGGTTTTTCTGGTATGAAATTTACCGTTCTTGCGACACCGGATGTCGCTTCTTTTAATCATTGGATAGCTCAAGCAAAACAGGCCCCAGCAACTTTGAATACAATGGAATCGTTAGAAAAACTAGCAATCCCTAGCGAAAACCATCCAGTAGAATTTTTTTCTAGTATCAAACCGAGTTTGTTTACAGATATTAAAAATAAGTTTCTGAAACCTAGAAACCTTAGAAATCTTGTTAAGCCTAATTCAGATTCAATCTCACATAACAAATAAAATCGATTTAAGGAATCAAGTAATGTTTGGAAAATTAACACTAAACGCTATCCCATACAAAGAGCCTATTATCATGGGTACGGTTACTACCCTTATAGTAATTATTTTCTTAATAATCGCGGTAATCACTTATTATGGAAAATGGAAATATCTATGGAAAGAATGGATGACATCCGTAGATCATAAGCGATTAGGAATAATGTACATTATTTTAGCTTTAGTAATGATGATTCGTGGTTTTGCTGACGCGATTATGATGCGTGGTCAGCAAGTTTTAGCCTCCGCAGGTGAAACCGGTTTTTTACCACCTGAACACTATGATCAGATTTTTACGGCGCATGGTGTCATTATGATATTTTTTGTGGCAACCCCGTTGATTATTGGGATGATGAATTTTGTAGTACCGCTGCAAATTGGGGCACGTGATGTTGCTTTTCCATTTCTTAATAATTTGAGCTTTTGGATGACAGCGGCCGGTGCAGTCTTGATTAATCTTTCACTTATAGTAGGAGAATTTGCTAAGGTTGGTTGGGTTGCTTACCCTCCACTTTCCGGGATTGAATACAGTCCAGGTGTCGGAGTGGATTATTGGATATGGAGCTTACAAATTTCAGGAATTGGCACTACGTTAACAGGGATTAATTTCTTAGTGACAATTATTAAGATGCGTGCTCCAGGCATGACCATGTTCAAAATGCCCGTCTTCACTTGGACAGCGTTATGCTCTAACGTTCTTATTATTATCGCATTTCCCATATTGACTGCAACTATTGCTTTGCTAACTCTGGATCGTTACCTGGGTACTCATTTTTTTACTAACGATATGGGTGGAAACATGATGATGTATATTAACTTAATTTGGGCATGGGGCCATCCAGAAGTATATATATTAGTTCTGCCAGTTTTTGGAATTTACTCCGAAGTAGTCGCAACTTTTTCTAAAAAAAGACTATTCGGTTATAATTCTCTAGTTTGGGCAACTATAGTTATTACGGTTCTTTCCTTTATTGTATGGTTGCACCATTTTTTTACTATGGGAGCCGGTGCTAATGTTAATGCTTTTTTTGGTATTAGTACTATGATCATAGCTATTCCAACCGGCGTTAAAATATTTAACTGGCTATTTACTATGTATCAAGGACGTATTCAGATAAACTCCGCTATGCTATGGACAATAGGTTTCATTATAACCTTTTCAATTGGTGGTATGGCCGGGGTTCTCTTGGCGGTCCCAGGGGCGGATTATGTATTACATAACAGTTTATTCCTCATTGCACATTTTCATAATGTGATTATCGGTGGGGTGGTTTTCGGCTGTTTTGCAGGATTAACATACTGGTTTCCTAAAGCCTTTGGTTTCAAGTTGAATGAAGTTTGGGGGCAGCGTTCGTTTTGGTTTTGGTTTATTGGTTTTTTAATGGCTTTTCTACCTTTGTATCTCCTAGGTTTAATGGGAATGACCCGCCGAATTAGTCAAAATATTGATCCAGAATTTCATCCCCTTTTAGTAATCGCGGCTTTTGGTACCGTACTCATTGCGATTGGAATTTTATGTTTCGTAATACAAATTTATATATCTATTATTGAACGCCATAAAAATATTGATTTGACTGGAGATCCGTGGGATGGACGCACGTTAGAATGGTTAACTTCGTCGCCTCCACCGTTTTACAATTTTGCTTTGGTACCCCACGTAACGGATCGGGACGCTTTCTGGGAAATGAAAAGCCGAAATGAAGCTTATCTAAAAGATTTACCTTATGAAGAAATCCATATGCCTAAAAATAGTACTCTGGGGATTATAATTGCCGCTTTTAGTGCATTGTTTGGTTTTGCCATGATCTGGTATATTTGGTGGTTAGCTATAATATCTTTTTTAGGAATCATTATATCTTGGATTGTCAAAAGCTTTGATGAAGATTTGGAATATCATGTACCTCTTAGTGAGATTATAAAAATTGAGAATCAACGTTTTAAGTCTTAGCAAAATTAGGATCAAACCATGTCAAATAAAGCTATATCTCACTCGGTGATAAATGCTAATAAAGTTTTTGGTTTTTGGATATATTTAATGAGTGATTGCATTCTTTTTGCATCTCTGTTTGCTACCTATGCAGTTTTAGTTAAGGGAACGGCAGACGGTCCCATGGGTAAGGAGATTTTCAATCTGCCATTGGTATTGTTGGAAACGGCATGTTTGCTATTAAGTTCGGTAAGTTACGGTATTGCTATGGTTAGTATTAGTAAAACATCTAATGTAACTAAGGGAATGAGATGGTTAGGATTAACTTGGATGTTAGGTATGTGTTTTATCTACATTGAAATGTATGAATTTCATAAATTAGTTACCGAAAATTATGGTCCCCAACGCAGCGGATTTTTATCGATTTTTTTCACACTAGTAGGTACCCACGGTCTACATGTAATCTCCGGATTGGTATGGATGGTAGTATTGATTTATCAACTCTATAAACGTGGTCTTACGACACTCAACATAACGAGGATGGAATGCTTGAGCTTATTCTGGCATTTCTTAGATGTAATATGGATCTGTGTCTTTACTGTAGTATATTTAATGGGAACTTTATAATGAAATCGATAGATACATTGAATTTGAAAATAGAATCTCAATCTCATAACAGCGTTCAAAATTATTTAATAGGATTTATTCTGTCAATAATTTTGACTGTCATCCCATTTGGGATAGTAATGACTAGGATACTACCATCTCATAGTACTTTATTTATAATTGTTACTTGTGCGGTAGTACAAATAATTGTCCATTTAGTATGTTTTCTGCATCTTAATAGATCTGCCCAAGAGGAAGTCCGTTGGAACTTATTAGCTTTAATATTTAGTATCCTAATAATTGCGTTACTAGTAATCGGTTCATTATGGATCATGTGGAATCTGAATTATATGATGTCGAATGGTTGAAATATCGACGTTAATCTTTAATTCACTCAAAACAAACCTTATAAATTGGCTCTGCAATGAGGATTACAAGTCAGTATCTTATTACATTTTGCAGTATCTTGAATAATTCAGATTAATTATCATTTGGACAAATATTATTGATGATATATAATCTAGTTTACGGAATGTAATAACATTAAGGTAATTTAACTTCAATAACACCATGTCAAAATAAAAATTTTAATACTTAGTATTTTCATTATGATATACTGGACAAAACGCGATGTAATTGCTGTATTTAACAATTAACACGGTTTTAGTGTCAAATTTTCATTTTTTTTTTAAGGTAAAATTAATGTCCAAGATTAAAGGTAACGTTAAATGGTTTAATGAATCTAAAGGATTCGGTTTCATTACTCCTGAAGATGGTAGTAAAGACGTATTTGTTCATTTTTCTGCTATCCAGAGTAATGGATTTAAAACTCTGGCTGAAGGACAGCGTGTAGAGTTTGAAATCACTAATGGCGCTAAAGGCCCTTCTGCTGCTAACGTTATTCTTGTGTAAGTTAACAGTCAGAATTAAAAACCCGTCTTAATGTCGGGTTTTTAATTGATCATATGCATTATGCATATATATCAGCATGATAAGAAGAACGGATAAAAGGACCGCATATTGCATGCGTAAATCCCATTGCCAATGCCTTTTGTCTTAAATCTTCAAATTCATCTAGACTAACATAACGTTTTACAGGGAAATGATGGCGACTGGGTTGTAAGTATTGACCGATTGTTAGCAGATTTACGCCATTATTACGTAAATCTTGCATAACCGTAAGAATATCATTATACTTTTCACCTAAACCAACCATGATACCAGATTTAGTTAATATATTAGGATGTGCTTCTTTAAAACTTGCTAGTAATTTTAAAGATAAATCGTAACTAGCTCCTGGACGAATTTGACGATACATACTAGGAACGGTTTCTACATTATGATTAAAGACATCTGGTGGCATAATACTTAAAATATCAAGTGCACGATTAAGACATCTACGAAAATCCGGAACTAAAATCTCAATTTTAATTAAATAGTTCATTTCCTTTATAGCATGTATGCAATCTACAAAATGCTGAGCACCACCATCAAGTAAATCATCACGATCAACAGAAGTAATGACGACATAGCGTAAATTCATCTCATTAATAGTTTTGGCTAAGTTTTTAGGCTCATTGAGATCTGGAGGCAATGGTATTCCATGTGCTATATCACAGAATGAACAGCGCCTAGTACAAATATCCCCTAAAATCATGAAAGTAACTTTCCCATGGTTGAAACATTCAGCCATATTAGGACAGGATGCTTCTTCACAAACTGAAGATAAATTATTTTTACGCATTAGTGCTTTAAGGTTTTGGATACGATTAAAATTCACCGGTAATTTTATCTTAATCCATTCTGGTTTTTTTAGTAATTTGGGTTGAGCTGTACTATCTCTCTGATTTTTATTAGAAATTAATCTTACTTTATCTTGATCACGATATTTTACGCCACGGTCGATAGATTTAGATTTAAAGTTCATTTCACACCTGCTGCATAGAATGATTATCCTTTGAAAATTTTCAAGTATATGAGATTTATTTATTAATTTCATTTTATTTAAGATCGGATTAAAAATTCCTGATAAAATTCTCTATGAGTACTGGCTGAACTTGTAAAACCGTAATATCAGGCTTAAATATGCTTAACTGTGTCATTTTAAGATTAGTATAACCACAAGGATTGATACGTTCAAAAGGTGAGAGGTCCATAGCTACATTCAGTGCTAATCCATGCATAGAATATCCCTGGTGAATTCGTAAACCTAACGAGCAAATTTTTTTATCATTAATATAAACACCTGGAGCATTAGAGCATACATGAGCTTCAATATTAAAGAATTTTAAAGTATCGATAACCGCTTGCTCAATTGCAGTAACTAACCTCCGAACACTAATTTGACGCCTTTTTAAATCAATCATCATATACATAATTAGCTGACCAGGGCCATGATAAGTAACCTTTCCTCCGCGATCACTTTGGAGTACTGGAATCTCACCGGTATTAATGAGAGATTTAGGATCTCTTCGAGTTCCCTGAGTAAAAACTGGAAAGTGCTCCACTAACCATAATTCATCAATTGTTATCGTATGACGCTGTTGAGTAAACTGATGCATGGCATGAGACACCTTGGACCAAGGTTGTAACCCGAGATGGCGAATAATAAATTTATCGTAAGGCATGTAGATTAATCTTAGATTAGACGTGCCGTAACGACGAATTCACCACCTAGTTCTAATCTCGATTTACTGCTCATTAAGAGTCACTATATAATTTTGGATAATCATTTTCGGCAGAATACTTACAATGCTACTTATGATATAAGTAGCCAATTTACTATCATAAATGAGCCAAGCTCTCCGGAAACCTCGGATCGCTTAACAGTAATGAGATCTTTTCTATTTGACACCAGAATAAGGTATCTTTGTGCTCTTTTTGGAGCGCTAGTTCCATACGTGCTAATAAGCATATAGCTAGTTTAATACGTTGATAATTCAAGCGTTGTATAGCTTCCGTAAATGGAATCCGACGCTTATAGTCAATTTGCTCCAAAATGAAAGGTGCCGGTGTTATTTTACGCTGTAAAGTTAGCACTGTCATTAAATCTCGTTGCAAACGGTAACACAGTAAATTGATTGGGCTTCCGGTGATACGCAACTGATGAAGTATATGCAATGTCCGTTTACTTTTACCTTCAAGTATAGCATCCACCCAATCTATATTAGTAAAATGCGCAACATCATTCACCAATCTGGTGAGACGTTGAAGTGTCATCAGATCATCAGGCCATAGCATAACCAGCATATTCAGAGTTTGAACTAATGCTAATAAATTATTTTCATAATTATAGCATAGAAAATGTATAGCTTTTTCTTCAATTCTCAATCCTATAGCGTTTGCTCTTTGAGAGACCCATTGTGGTAACTGAAATTTATCAGGCGTAAAACAATGGACAACTACACTATTCTGACTTAATAAAGCAAACCAATAACTTTCTTCTTGTTCTTTTGTAAGATAAGGAATAATAATAATTAATAGAATCTCATCATGCAATAATTTTATAAGCTTCAATAATCTATCACTTACTTTGGGACGAAATCCTTTGTCTTCTGGCACCTTCAGCAATATTGTACGTTGTCTCGAAAATAAGCTGGGGGTGTTAAAATGATTAATAATCTCATTCCAGTTAGTATTATTTTTATTAAATGTCAAATGCAAATGCTCATTAAAACCATGTTTATGAGCAAACCTTAGCACGGTATCCTGACTTTCTTGTAGTAGCAAAGGATCATGACCTACTAGAAGGTAGCAAGAATTTAACTTCTGGTGTAACTGCGCATTAAGTTGTTCAGGAGAATGTAGCTTCTTATTATATCTCTCTAGATTATGGTTGTGCATTATCTAATTCCTTTATCCTTACGCTTTAGTTCAATCCACAATAAAATTAATCAGCTTGCCGGCTACATAAACCGCTTTGATCAGCCTGAAACCACGGATATATTTAACTACGCTATTTTCTTGGATGGCCAGTTGTTGTATTTGTTCGGGGGTAAATTCTATTGGAACAGTTATTTTACCCCGAAGTTTTCCATTAACTTGGACTACCACGATCTGATTTTTTTCTCTAATTAATTCTTCATCCACCTTAGGCCATGCTGCCTCATCAATAGTTATATGATTTTTTGTTCCAGAATGAGAATAATGAAGAGCCTGCCACAGGACAAAACAAATATGTGGTGTAAAGGGGTAGAGCATGCGCACTACTGCAAGCATGGCTTCTTGCATCACTGCTCGATCTTGTTCGCTATCTCTAATCGCTCTGGAGAGTTTATTCATCAATTCCATAATAGCAGCAATGGCCGTATTGAAATTTTGTCGGCGATCAATGTCATCAGTTACCTTAGCAATGGTTTTATGTAGTTCACACCGTAAAGATTTCTGCTCTTCATTTAAGAGACTATTATCTAAGGGATAGGTAGGTCCTGGTTTTGTATGATTATACACTAAATTCCAAAGTCTTTTTAGAAAACGACTCGCACCTTCTACTCCTGACTCGCACCACTTTAGGGGTTTTTCGGCTGGCGAGGCGAACATTATAAAGAGACGTACCGTATCGGCCCCATATCGTTCAATCATTATATTTGGATCAATTCCATTATTCTTGGATTTAGACATTTTGCTTAATCCAGCATAAACTAAATCACGACCGATTTTATCGGTCGCTTTGACAATCCTTCCTTTGGCGTTACGTTCTACTGTAACCTCCAAAGGAGAAATCCAATGACGTTCCCCATTTTTATGATCTATATAATAAAAAGCGTCGGCTAATACCATACCCTGACATAATAAGCGTTTAGCTGGTTCGTCCGAAGTAACTAATCCAGCATCGCGAAGAAGCTTATGATATAATCTAAAATACATTAAGTGCATAATAGCATGTTCTATTCCGCCAACATATTGATCTACAGGCAACCAGTAATTTGCAGCCTTAGGATCTAACATGCCCTGATCATAATTAGGACATGTATAACGTGCGTAATACCAAGAAGATTCTATAAAAGTATCAAAAGTATCAGTTTCCCGTACTCCATGCTGGCCATTCACCATAATTTTACCCCATTCTGGGTCTATGTTTATGTAATTCGTGGTACCATCACGAGATCCATGGGGTGCTGGTTTTGGTAGTAAAACCGGTAGTTGATCTTCTGGAACGGGTATAAAAGAACCATTCTCCATTTTAAGCATGGGAATAGGAGCCCCCCAATAACGCTGACGAGAAATACCCCAATCTCGGAGACGATAATGAACTTTGCGATTTCCTATACCATGTGCAATAATTTTGTTTATAATTGCCTTACTTCCCTCTTCATTAGAAAGACCACTAAATTCATCTGAATTAAATAACATAGCTTTTTTAGTCATAGCCTGTGATTGAAGATTTGGAATAGTACCATTGGCCGCTAATATGACGGCTTTCATTGGCAAATTATATTTCTTAGCAAATTCCCAATCTTGTTGATCATGCGCTGGAACTACCATAATAGCACCAGTCCCAAATTCAAGTTGCACAAAGTTTACTACCCAAACAGGCAAATGCTCACCCGTGAATGGGTGAATGACAAACATTCCTGTCGACATTCCGAGTTTTTCATTTTTTTTATTGAGATTACTACACTGTGTAATAAAACCCGCCAGTGGCGGATGTTTAAGTGAAGCTTTCACCGCCATAGGGTGATCATAAGCAATCGCAATACAGGTTATACCCATAACAGTATCTGGTCGTGTAGTGAATACTGTTATTGGGTTTTTATCATCTCCAATTAAATAAAAATTAATTTCTAATCCTTCAGAACGTCCAATCCAATTACGTTGCATAGTCTTGACCTGTTCGGGCCAAAATTCTAGCTTAGATAAGCAATTAAGTAATTCATCAGCATAATTTGTAATTCTGATGAACCATTGAGGAATTTTTCTAGTTTCAACCTGGGTATCACAACGCCAACAGCAGCCATCCACAACTTGTTCATTGGCTAATACAGTTTGATCATGAGGACACCAATTTACCCTTGAAGATTTATTATATACTAGTCCTTTTTCATATAATTTAGTAAAAAACCACTGTTCCCAACGATAATATTGAGGAGAACAGGTCACGATTTCTCTACTCCAATCATAACTAAATCCTAAGGATTGCAACTGGTGTTTCATATAATGTATATTGCTATGCGTCCAATAGTCCGGTGCAATATTATTTTTTATAGCAGCACATTCTGCTGGTAAGCCAAAGGCATCCCAACCTATGGGTTGTAACACGTTTTTTCCTAACATTCTTTGGTAACGAGCAATCACGTCTCCAATAGTATAATTACGGACGTGCCCCATATGTAGATTTCCAGATGGATAAGGAAGCATAGATAAACAATAGTATTTTTCTTGGTCTTCTACTTCTTTAACCTGAAAAGTTTTATTGTTTTTCCAGTAAAGCTGTACGCCAGGTTCTATTTGTTTCGGAAGATATTGATCATGCATGATAGCTGATTAAAGTAATTTTCATTAGGATTAAAAATCTTATCTCAATCATGATTTTTTATAAAGCATAAAATAATACCTCTTACTAATAAACAGGATTTTAATGATCCCTATTAATTTAGGGCCCAATCTCTATAACTGGCTGTTCCCAAATCATTTCATAGCAAATGGCGTTGGTCAAGTGCCTGATTGTAAGTTCAGTAATGAACCATTCATTACTTAATTAACTTTATCAATGGAGCTAATGGTTGGTGCAGTAATCTTTTTAATGGTAAGGAGCCCTCTACAAAAAAGCTAATCAAACCCCTAAAATCAAGGATTTACTAATTCACTCACGTCTGATAACATAGGGATCAGAATATCCCAAAGTAAGCATTATTTGCTTTTCTATGAATTGCATCTGGATGGCATCTGAATCCTGAATATGATCATAACCTAATAAGTGTAAACTACCATGAATCACCAGATGAGCCCAATGTGCGAGTAATACTTTATTCTGTTCTTTGGCTTCCTGTTCAACAATAGAGCAGCATATCACCAAATCCCCAATTAATGGTAAAACTATGTACGATGGTGGATTAAAAGGAAAAGACAAGACATTAGTTGGTTGATTTTTACCTCGATATCTAAAATTGAGTATCTTACTTTCCAATGCATCTACTATACGAATAGTAATTTCTTTATCTTCTTTAGATCGAAAAAAAACTGCATTGAGCCATTTATAAAAATAGTTTGGGTTTGGTAATCTAGTATTCTTACTACAGGCAATTTGCAGATTTAGAATTATAGTACTCATTCATTATAACATTTGAACTAACTAGTTCAACTATTCAAATGCATACCCTGTTGCCACGTATAGAATTAGATAAAATCTCCACAATCTCTAGATCAATAAATTTCCCAATTAGTTCTGGAGACCCTTCAAAATTTACTACGCGATTATTTTCGGTACGACCGGAAAGCTCCATAATATTTTTACGCGAAATTCCTTCAACCAGAATTCGCTGTACCGTGCCAAGCATCCGTCTGCTCCAAGATCTCGTCTGATGGTTAATACGTGTTTGTAAAAGATACAAACGGTGCTTTTTCTCCGTTTCACTAATTTGATTCATCATCCTAGAAGCTCGGGTCCCTGGTCTTGGAGAATAAATAAAACTAAAACTCATATCAAAATTTATGTCGCTAACTAGTTGCATGGTTTGTTCAAAATCTTCCTGAGTTTCTCCCGGAAAACCTACCATAAAATCTGAACTGATATGAATCTCAGGACGTACGGCACGTAATTTATTAATAATTCTTTTATAATCAAATGAAGTATATCCGCGTTTCATTAGCTTGAGCACCCTATCCGAACCACTTTGTACTGGCAAATGTAAAAAACTAACCAGTTCAGGAGTATCACGGTAAACATCGATTATATCATCCGTAAAATTTATAGGATGACTAGTAGTAAAACGTATTCGATCAATACCATTAATATTTGCTACTTGACGTAAAAGATTTGAAAAAGAGCAGAAACTATGATTAAAGGAGGTACCGTAATATGCATTAACATTTTGTCCTAAGAGATTCACTTCACGTACCCCTTGTTCTACAAGCTTTGAAATTTCATCTAAAATTTCATTGCACGGGCGACTAATTTCTCTACCACGTGTATAAGGAACAATACAAAAAGAACAATATTTATTACAACCTTCCATAATGGAAACTAGGGCGGTGGGACCACCAGAGATAAGTTTAGGAAGAGAAAGAAACTTTTCGGCTTTAGGAAAACTGATATCTACTACGGGGGTATGTAAGCTAGTAACCTTCTCAATCATCTCTGGGAGACGCTGCATAGTTTGTGGTCCAAATACCATATCAACGTAATTAGCGCGCTTCAGAAGATCTTCACCTTCCTGTGAAGCTACACATCCTCCTACTCCAATAATTATGTTGGGTTTTTTTTCCTTGAGTTTTTTCCATCTGCCTAACTGATGGAATACTTTTTCTTGTGCTTTTTCACGGATTGAACATGTATTAAGTAGCAAAAGATCGGCTTCTTCAGAGACATTAGTAATTGAATAACTATGCGTTTTTTTTAAAAGAGCTATAATCTTAGATGAATC
This sequence comes from Candidatus Dasytiphilus stammeri, assembly GCA_045290365.1. GTDB lineage: Bacteria > Pseudomonadota > Gammaproteobacteria > Enterobacterales > Enterobacteriaceae > Dasytiphilus > Dasytiphilus stammeri_N. Next base: position 87,332 of record CP145882.1, read on the forward strand.
ATATTCATTCATCTGACAGCCCCAAGTTTTAATATATAATTTTTTTGTCATCGAATTGACCGTTCAATCAAGTAATACCTGCTGGTTAAAAATCTGCTCGGAGCAGCCTATTGAAAACCACTGGGGTACTAGGATTCGAACCTAGGAATGGCGGAATCAGAATCCGCTGCCTTACCGCTTGGCTATACCCCACCACGCCATCATTTAATCTCTGGGGTACCAGGATTCGAACCTGGGAATGCCGGGATCAAAACCCGGTGCCTTACCGCTTGGCTATACCCCACCAAAACCAATAAAATTGAATCTATCTGGTGCGGAAGGCGAGATTTGAACTCGCATGCCTTACGGTGCCAGACTCTAAATCTGGTGCGTCTCCCCATTTCCGCCACTTCCGCAAAATTGTAGTGGCTACGACGGGATTCGAACCTGTGACCCCAGCATTATGAGTGCTGTGCTCTAACCGTCTGAGCTACGTAGCCAGATTTTACTTTAAATAATATTATGCTTAAGTTATCCTATTAGCGTCAATAAATTTTCTAAAATTTTTACTTAACTATATGTATATGCGAGTTAATTATTGGTTTTAAATATTAACTTTTATTAAATGATTGGATAAAATTATGAATAGAGGAAAAGCCCCGCAGCAAAATTTTATTCGTAAAATTATTGAGCAAGATTTAGCTGATGGGAAATATCACATGGTATCTACTCGTTTTCCACCTGAGCCAAATGGTCATTTACATATTGGACATGCTAAATCGATTTGCCTGAATTTTGGAATTGCACATGATTATCAGGGAAAGTGCCATCTTCGTTTTGATGATACTAATCCAGTAAAAGAAAATCAAGAATATATAGAATCTATTAAGCATGATGTGCATTGGTTAGGTTACCAATGGAGCGGCGACATTCGTTATTCATCTAACTATTTTGAACAATTATACGACTACGCGGTGGAATTAATTAAAAAAGGTTTAGCCTATGTTGATCAATTAACTACGCAACAGATGCGTGAGTACCGGGGGACCCTAACCGCTCCCGGAAAAAATAGTCCTTACCGTTATCGCAGTGTAAAAATCAATCTCAGTCTATTTGAAAAAATGCGTCAAGGTGGTTTCTGTGAAGGAAGTGCTTGCCTACGTGCTAAAATTGATATGGCTTCAAGTATCCTTATCATGCGTGACCCGGTGTTATATCGAATAAAATTTACTAAACACCATCAGACCGGTAATCAATGGTGCATTTATCCAATGTATGATTTTTCTCATTGTATTTCCGATGCGCTCGAGGGTATAACTCACTCACTTTGTACACTAGAATTCCAAGACAACCGATATTTATATGACTGGATATTAAATCGTATTACTATTTCCACGCATCCAAAACAATACGAATTTTCTCGATTAAATTTAGAAAGGACAGTAATGTCTAAACGTAAGCTTCAGATGCTTGTATCTAATAAGATTGTTGAAGGTTGGGATGATCCACGTCTGTTAACTCTTTCTGGTTTGCGACGCCGGGGTTATACTGCGGCTTCACTTCGGGAATTCTGTCGTCGGATTGGCGTTACTCGACAGGAGAGTATTGTGAAAATGGCTTCATTGGAAGCCTGTCTACGTGAGGAGTTAAACGAACATGCTCCACGTGCTATGGCGGTTTTATATCCATTAAAAGTAGTGCTAGAGAATTTACCTCTGGGTTATACAGAGATATTAAGTATGAGTAATCATCCCAAGAAACCTGAAATGGGTAATCGTAAAGTACCATTTAGTCGCGAAATATACCTTGATCGCACTGATTTCTGTGAAGAAGCTCTCCAGCAATACAAACGCTTGATACTGGGTAGAAAAGTACGACTTAGATATGCTTATGTTATTAGAGCCGAACGGATTGTAAAAGACAATGCAGGTAATATTGTTAGTTTATACTGTACCTGTGATCTGAACACTCTTAACAAATTTACGGAAAATGTACATGGGGTAATTCACTGGGTTTCAGTAAGACATGCTCTACCTGCACAGTTCCGTCTTTATGAAAGTTTATTTAGGATTCCTAATCCTGATACTGCAGAAGATTTTTTATCCAAAGTTAATCCATACTCATTAAAGATATGCAATGGTTTCGTAGAACCTAGTTTAAAAGAAGCACAATTTAATACTACTTTCCAATTCGAGCGCCAAGGCTATTTTTGTGCTGATATCCATTATTCTTCTGCTGATAATCTGGTGTTTAATCGTACCGTTCAGTTGCGCTCGAATTGGAAAAATCAAATATAACGATTTATGGTATGGTAATTTACCATAGGCTACAACCAATTGGAGGGTAATTCGCTACAAATTTGTTCGACCCAATTATTAACACGTTGTTTAGTTAATTCTGGTTGTCTGTCTTCATCTATCGCCAGACCAATAAAATAATCATTATTTACTAAACTTTTAGAGGAGTCAAAATGATATCCTACGGTTGGCCAGCGTCCAATAAGGTGTGCTCTCTTGGGTTCTATGATATCACGTAATGTTCCCATAGCATCACAAAAATATTCTGAATAGTCTTCTTGATCTCCACACCCAAATATTGCCACATATTTATCATTGAAATCTATCTTCTTAAAAGCTGGTATAAAATCATCCCAATCGCATTGAACTTCACCATAATACCAGGTTGGAATACCTAATAATAAAATTTTAAATTTTTCAAGATCTTGTTTTGTGCTTTTAGCAATATCATAAATTTCAGTCATGCTTTTACCTAGCTTGAGATTAATCATTCTTGCAATCTTTTCTGTATTACCGGTATCACTACCAAAAAAAATCCCGAAGTTTTTCATTTTATATCCTACTAATAAAGCTAACTATTTTAATAAATTAGATAATATCATAACACTTTAATGATAAATCTCAGAGTAAGTATCCTTGAATAAAAGACTAATACATTCACCATCTCAAAAAACGACTAATAATACTTAAAACTCTTTCTGAATTGTCGATATGTAACCAGTGTCCAGAACCCCTAATCATGTTAATATAGGCATGTGGAAACTGCTTAAGCAATATAGGATAATCCCTTTCATTCACATAGTTAGAACACTCTCCTCGAATAAACAATGCTGGATTTTGCCAAGATGATATAGATTGCCAATCGATAATTTCCATGTACTGATTTTGAATCACTTGCAGGTTAAAGCGCCAACCACCATTATGAAAAGACTTCAATAGAAATTGAATGATCTTCTTTTCAATTGAATATTGTTGCATTATAACAGCTGCTTGATGACGTGAATTAGTATTAGCATTTGTGACCGCATTCAATGCCGAAAATATTTCGGTTGGTTGTCTTGCATAGGATACTGGAGCTATGTCAAGAACAATAATTTTTTCAATCCGTTCTGGAGCAATCGCTGTCATTTTCATAGCAATTTTACCTCCCATCGAGTGCCCAACCACAATAACACGCTCTATGCTGTTAGCATTTAGTGTTTCCAGCATATCTTGAGCCATTACTTGATAATTCATTTCTTCACTATGGTTGGACAAACCATGATTTCGTACATCCACTTGAAGAATTGTCCTCGAGTACTTTAACCCATGTACTAACCTATTCAAATTATTCATACTACCAAATAATCCATGAATCATCAGAACTGGTGTAATTCTTGTATTAGTCACATTTTTTACGTAATGTAAACAAAGATTTAATTTCATAATATCAAGATAGGTGAAATTTTCACTTAATAATTGATTTTATCTTCATATAATGAATATTATATACTATTAATTAGATTGGGATCTATATTAATCCCCCAAGTTACAAATCACAAAAGAGATATGCACAATCTAGAATTAGAAAAATTAATTAACCTGGAACTACGTAGTGCTTCTTTCAATGACTATGTGCCTAATGGGTTGCAGATTACGGGACGCGAAGATATTACTAAAATAGTTACTGGAGTGACCGCATGTCAGGCTTTAATTGATGAAGCAGTTTCTCATCATGCAGACGCTATCATTGTTCATCATGGGTATTTTTGGAAAGATGAATTACCCATCATATACGGAATGAAACGAAAACGCCTAAAAACTCTATTATTAAACGATATTAACTTGTATAGTTGGCATTTACCATTAGATGCTCACCCACAATTGGGGAATAATGCCCAATTAGCTAAATTATTGAATATAATAGTACAAGGAGAAATCGTACCTTTGCTTTCTTGGGGAAAATTTCGACAACCATTAACTAGTGAATCCCTGTTAGCACGTATTATAAACAAGCTCGGGCGGGTTCCATTGTATTCTGGTGATAATAATCATGCCCCAAGCTTAATAAGTAGTGTCGCCTGGTGTACTGGCAGTGGACAGAAATTTATTGATGATGCCGCATCTTTTGGTGTAGACGCTTTTATTACAGGTGAAGTCTCAGAACAAACTATCCATAGCGCACGGGAAAATAGGTTACACTTTTTTGCAGCCGGTCACCATGCTACCGAACGTGGAGGTATTCAGGCGTTAAGCTTATGGTTGGAACAAAACTATGCTCTGGATGTGATTTTTATAGATATTCTCAATCCAGCTTAAATTCAAGGCATGAAATTATACTTCGTAGGATTATTCTCGCACGGTCCAAGCCCACACTCTAGTAGAGTAGATACTACGTTTGCAGCAATTAACACTATAAAAATTATAATAGCAAGTTTCCCTTCAAATGTTAAAGTTATGGAACTCCGCTCTATTTCTTCCCAGCGTTGTAAGATTAATAGCATAGCAATAGCAATAATTGTAACTAATGAACTTAATAATGCTAAAGTATAAAAATGAAGTCCAAATATTGAACTTCCGTAACCTGGATCTCCAGGAAGAATATGTAAAAGTACTTGACGAGTTGCAATTATACCTGTGATAATACTACCTAGTAGCGCTATTCCATAGTGGCTACTACTGATCCCAAAGCGTACATTGAGAAAAAATCCGATGCTAATCATAATCACCCCAACGCGCTGTAGTAAGCAGATCGGACAAGGTAATTCATCCTTAACTAGCTGGTAATAAAAGGCAATTGTTAATATCATATTATTAACTAGCATGCCGACTATATTTAGAATATAACATATTTTACGTGCATTAAATTGCTTATTAGCATAACCTCCAAACTTCTTCATTTTCTTTATTTTCTCTGCATGGGATTAAAAGGATAAATTTAGTGAGCTGGTGCTATGGTACTTAAACCAAATAACAGTAACTATTAATAAGATCCCCCATAATATATAACCTAATTTTTTTTGATCTAATAAAAAACTCATTACTGTTAGAAACCCGATTAAAAATGGAAGATACATAAACATATGTGCTTTACCATAATTATCATATTTGATGAGATTCGCCTTGAAATTTTTATATCATCTATTTAACTGTCATTTAATAATAGTACATTTTTATGAGGACTAAAAGGTAGTTTATTTATAAATCAACAACATAATGCTAATTAATGTAGTATTGTATAGCTGGAAATGGGTTTAAAATATTTGATTAATCATGAGACCCATCAATTTTATACTTTTACAAAATTAATTATAAGATAATTGTTATAATTATGTGATAATTTTAAAATTTTAGGAAAATATTAAGTCATGATGAAGTAAAAATATAAGGTTAATATGTTGAAAAAACAAAGACCAATAAATTTAGATCTCACCACCCTAAAATTTCCTCTGAATGCGATTGCATCTATACTTCAACGGGTTTCTGGCGTAATTAACATTATTACTGTGGGGATTTTTCTCCGATTACTTGGTATTTCTTTATCTTCACCTGAAGGTTTTATCAAAACTCAACTATTGATGAATAGAATGTATTTTAAATTGATCATCTGGAGTATTTTAACTATAAGTACTTATCATATTGCTGGCGGGATTCGCCATATCCTAATGGATTTTGGATACATTGCGGATAGCAATCAATCTGGTACCCACTCAGCGCAGGTAGTATTTATTTTGACCATTCTATTTTCAATGATGATTGGAGTGCTGCTTCTATGGTAAAGAATACTTCTGCACTAGGATTTAATAAAGGTATATATGACTGGCTATTATTACGTGCCGCGGCAATAGTGATGACTCTATACATATTATATATCATTGGTTTTATTCTTACTGTAGATCCATTCAATTATATGACGTGGCGGAATTTTTTTACTTATTATCTCACGAAATGTTTCACGTTAATTACCCTAGTTTCCATGGTGATTCATAGTTGGATTGGGATATGGCAAGTCTTAACTGATTATGTTAAGTGTTTTAAAACGCGTATTATGTTGCAATTAGTACACTTTATAATCCTTTGTGGATATATTAGTTATGGAATTATTGTAGTATGGAGTGTTTAATGAATAATTGTCCAGTGATAGAATTTGAGGCGATTGTTATCGGTGCTGGTGGTGCTGGAATGCGTGCGGCGTTACACATCTCCCAAACTGGCCATTCTTGCGCTTTGTTATCAAAAGTGTTTCCAACACGTTCTCATACCGTATCAGCTCAAGGTGGCATTACGGTTGCACTGGGTAATAAACATGAGGACAATTGGGAATGGCATATGTACGATACGGTAAAAGGTTCTGATTATCTGGGTGATCAAGATGCTATTGAATATATGTGTAAAAATGGTCCCTCTGCTATTTTAGAATTAGAACATATGGGGTTACCATTTTCAAGGCTAGAAAATGGTCTAATATACCAGCGGCCCTTTGGCGGACAATCCAGGAATTTTGGTGAACAACAAGCGGCACGCACGGCCGCGGCGGCGGATAGGACTGGACATGCACTCTTACATACGCTTTATCAGCAAAATATCAAAAATAACACTACCATTTTTTCTGAATGGTATGCATTAGATTTAGTGAAAAATCAGGACGGTGGAATTGTAGGTTGTACCGCTTTATGTATCGAAACCGGTGAAGTAGTATATTTTAAATCTTGTGCTACTATTTTAGCAACTGGAGGAGCGGGGCGGATTTATCAATCTACTACTAATGCCTACATTAATACCGGAGATGGTATTGGAATGGCGTTGCGTGCAGGAATACCAGTACAAGATATGGAAATGTGGCAATTTCATCCTACCGGGATTGCTGGCTCTGGGATTTTGATAACTGAAGCTTGTAGAGGAGAGGGAGGATATTTAATTAACCGCCATGGTGAACGTTTTATGGAACGATATGCGCCCAACGTAAAAGATTTGGCAGGACGTGATGTGGTAGCACGTTCCATAATGATGGAAATAATAGAAAATCGTGGCTATGATGAAGCTCCTTGGGGTCCACATGTAAAATTGAAATTAGATCATTTAGGAAGAGAACTTTTAGAATCACGTCTTCCAGGAATACTAGAATTGACACGTAAATTTGCTCATATTGATCCTATTAAAGACCCAATTCCGGTGATACCTACATGTCATTACATGATGGGGGGAATTCCAACGAAAATTACTGGTCAAGTAATTACCATTAATGATCAAGGCGCCGATCTGATTGTTCCAGGTCTTTTTGCGGTCGGTGAAATAGCTTGTGTATCGGTGCATGGTGCAAATCGTCTTGGAGGCAATTCTTTGCTCGATCTAATAGTTTTTGGACGCTCGGTGGGAATACATTTAAGTAATTCTATTCAAGGACAAGGAGCTCTACGTCAGGCTTCAGATGATGATATTGTAGCGTCATTGAAACGATTGAAGCACTGGCATTATAATAATAAATATGGTAGAGAGGATCCCGTAAAAATCCGTAAAATATTACAAAATTGCATGCAGCAAAATTTTTCGGTATTCCGTGAAAGCAATACTATGAACACTGGACTAGTCGAGTTACAATCTATTCGGGAAAGATTGAAAAACGCTTATCTTAACGATACGTCTCATAGTTTTAATACTCATCGCATAGAATGCCTTGAACTAGATAATCTTATGGAAACCGCATATGTGACAGCGTGTGCGGCAATTTTTCGTACTGAAAGTCGCGGTGCACATAGTCGTTACGATTTTCCTGAAAGAGATGATAATAATTGGTTATGTCACACCTTATATATGCCGCAAAAAAAATGTATGACCCGTCGTCAAGTTAATTTGCAACCTAAACTGCGTGAAGCATTTATTCCTAAGGTACGTACTTATTAATTACAGAGATAAGGTAATGAAATTAAAATTTTCTATTTATCGTTATAATCCAGAGATTGATAACGGCCCGCATATGCAAAATTATAGTTTGATGGTAGAAGACAAACTGGATGATTTGGTGTTGTTAGATGCTTTATTATTGTTGAAAGAACAAGATCCGACACTATCGTTTCGCAGATCTTGCAGAGAAGGAGTATGTGGTTCAGATGGTTTAAATATTAATGGTAAGAATGGATTAGCTTGCATTACTTCGGTTTCGGCATTAACTAACAATAATCATAAAAAAATAATTATTCGCCCATTGCCAGGATTACCAGTCATACGTGATCTAATTGTCGATATGGGACAATTTTACAATCAGTACAAAAAGATTCAGCCTTATCTCTTAAATAAGGAACTTCCTCAAAAAGGAGAATACTTACAAAACATTACACAACGCGATAAGCTTAATGGTTTATATGAATGTATTTTATGTGCATGTTGTTCAACATTCTGTCCCTCCTTTTGGTGGAATCCAGATAAATTTATAGGTCCTGCTGGATTGTTAGCTGCTTATCGGTTTATTGTAGATAACCGAGATACAGCCACGGAAGAACGTTTAAATAATCTAAGTGATGCTTTTAGCGTATTTCGTTGTCATAGCATTATGAACTGTGTCAATGTATGTCCTAAAGGATTAAATCCTACACATGCTATTAATAAAATTAAGTTAATGTTATTAAAGAGAAAGAGTTAATGTATCAGCTATCAACCTGACAAACTAAAACATTTAAGAAGGGTTAACTCACAATGCCGAACAGTGCAATGAAAAACTGGCTAGAAACTTCTTGGCTAACTGGGATAAACCAGTTATGGATAGAGCAACTTTATAAAGATTTTATAAAAGATCCTAGTTCTGTTGATAATCACTGGGGTTCCATATTTAGGCAAAATTTTGCAACAGATGTTTTAGATGATGAAATGATCTCTAAGGAACACATTTATTCAACAAAAATGAAAGTGCGACGATTAATTGACGCATTTCGTTTTCGAGGACATCAACATGCTAATCTTGATCCTCTTGGACTATGGAACCAGGAAAGAGTTCCTGAACTAGATCCATTGTTTCATGATATAAAACAAGAAGATTTTAAGAAAAGTCTTCAAGGGAATGATTTTTATGATGATAAAAATCTCCTGAATATAGGAGATCTTTATTTAGCTTTGAAAACTACGTATTGCAGTTCAGTTGGTGTGGAATATATGCACATATCTAATGCTGAGGAAAAAAACTGGATTCAGCAGAATATCGAATCAGTAAGGGGACATACTGTCTTTAGTCACAGCGAAAAAAAGAGTTTCTTGAAAGAGTTAAGTGCCGCTGAAGGATTTGAGCGCTATCTAGGGGCGAAGTTTCCTGGAGCCAAGCGTTTTTCTCTAGAAGGAGGTGAGGCGCTGCTACCGATGTTAAAAGAAGTAGTGCGATCTGCGGGAAGAATTGGAATAGAAGAAATAGTATTTGGTATGGCACATCGTGGCCGTTTAAATGTACTGGTGAACATTTTAGGTAAAAATCCGCTGGGAATCTTTGAGGAATTCTCGGGTAAATATAAAGAAGGATATGGTACTGGAGACGTAAAATATCACATGGGTTACTCTTCGGATATTAAAATGGAACAAAGCAAGATTCATCTGGTTTTAGCTTTTAATCCTTCTCACCTAGAAATTGTCAATCCAGTAGTAATGGGATCAGTACGTGCTCGCTTAGAGCGCTTAAAAGTACCTAACAGTAATAAGGTACTGCCTATTACAATTCATGGAGATGCTGCAGTAATAGGTCAAGGGGTAATGCAAGAAACTCTAAATATGTCACAAGTACGAGGTTATGAAATTGGCGGAACTATCCGGATTATTATAAATAATCAAATTGGATTTACTACTTCTTTAAATGATGCCCGTTCCACACAGTATTGTAGCGATATTGGCAAAATGATACAAGTCCCTATTTTCCATGTAAATGCTGACGATATAGAAGCCACTGTTTTTGTAATGCGCTTGGCTTTAAATTTTCGTAATATCTTTAAAAAAGACGTTTTTATTGATCTCGTATGTTATCGACGTAATGGACATAATGAAGCGGATGAACCAAGTGCAACACAGCCAATAATGTATCAAAAAATCAAACATCACCCGACGACCCGTCAGATTTACGTTAATCAATTAGTAACGGAGCAAGTGATTTCCATGGAAGATTCTCAAGAAATGCTCAATCAATATCGTGAAGCCTTAGATCTGGGTAAATGCGTAGTCGATGAAAAACATATCGATCATTTAAAGGAATTGATTTGGTCATCTTATTTACCGCCTCAATGGAATGAAATTTATCCGGTGTCGGTTGAATTAGAACGTCTTGAACAACTGGCAAAATGTATTAGTAACATTCCTAAATATATTAAAATGCAGTCAAGAGTAGCTAAAATTTATCGTGATCGTGCTGAAATGGCTGCTGGAAATCTCCCATTCGATTGGGGAGGAGCCGAAAATTTAGCATATGCCACCTTACTAGATCAAGGAATTACTATCAGGTTATCAGGTGAAGATGTAGGACGTGGTACTTTCTTTCATCGACATGCAATCGTTCATAATCAGATTAATGGTTCTACTTATATTCCATTACAGAATCTTCACAAGAAACAAGGTCAATTTCAAGTATGGGATTCGGTTCTCTCCGAAGAAGCTGTATTAGCATTTGAATATGGTTATGCCACCACCGAACCTAGAACCTTAACTATCTGGGAAGCGCAGTTTGGAGATTTTGCGAATGGCGCCCAAGTAGTCATTGATCAATTTATTAGTTCTAGTGAACAAAAATGGGGCAGGTTTTGTGGTATGGTGATGTTTTTACCTCATGGCTATGAGGGACAGGGTCCTGAACATTCATCGGCACGTTTGGAACGTTACCTTCAATTGTGTGCGGAACAGAATATGCAAGTTTGTATTCCTTCTACACCAGCGCAAATTTATCATCTTTTACGCAGGCAGGCACTGCGCAAAATGCGAAGGCCACTAATTGTAATATCCCCTAAATCTCTGCTTCGTCATCCTTTAGCCACTTCCTCAATAACAGAATTAACCAATGGAACATTCCAACTAGCTATTGATGAAATTGATACATTTGACAAATCAGGGGTAAAACGCCTCATTCTCTGCTCTGGTAAAGTGTACTATGAATTAATTAAGCAACGTCGTAAAAATAAGCAAAAAGACATTATCATCATGCGTATCGAACAACTTTATCCTTTTCCTAAACCAATCTTGCATAAAATGTTGCAAAACTATTCACATGTACAGGATTTTGTATGGTGCCAAGAAGAACCCCTAAATCAGGGAGCATGGTATTACATTCAGCACTATCTTAAAGAATTAATACCATCTGAAGCTTCATTACAATATGTTGCTCGTCCTTCATCGGCTTCACCAGCTGTAGGTTATATTTCGGTTCATCAGCAACAACAACAAGCACTTCTTAATGAAGCACTAATGATAAGGATGGATTAATGAGTAATGTGGATATCATAGTTCCAGACCTTCCAGAATCGGTGGTTGACGCAACTGTATTAAATTGGAATAAAAAAACCGGGGAATCTTTTCACTATAATGAAATTTTAGTTGAAATTGAAACAGATAAAGTAGTCTTAGAAGTTCCAGCTCCCGCCGATGGTACTCTTATTGCCATCCTGGAGGATGAAGGCGCTACTGTCATTTCAAAACAGATAATTGGTAAATTTATAGAGAAAGATAATAATAAAATTGATAGAGAAATTTTATTACATCTCCCCGCCGATCGAGATAAGATTAATACCTTAAAAGAACCTTTACGAGCACAATCAGAAGAATCTGAGGCGGCTCTGAGCCCAACGGTTCGACGGATTATTTCAGAATCAAATCTAGATTATTCCACTATTAGAGGTACCGGGGTAGGAGGTCGCATTACCAGAAGGGATGTTAATCATTATCTAGAACCGAAAGATACTATTCCCCAAAATAGTGCCGTGGAATATCAATTAAATTATTCTAATAATAAACGTAAGGATAAACGTGTTCCGATGACACGTTTACGTAAGCGGATTGCAGAAAGATTACTAGAAACCAAACAAAACACCGCGATGTTAACTACATTTAATGAAGTGAACATGAAGCCAGTCATCGAGTTACGCAAACGCTATGGAGATCACTTCAAGAAAATTCATGAAATAAAGTTAGGATTTATGTCCTTTTATGTGAAAGCTGTAGTAGAAGCACTAAAGAGGTTTCCCGTAATTAATGCGTATCTTGACGGTGAAGAGATAATTTACCACGATTATTTTGATATCAGCATTGCAGTTTCAACACCACGCGGTCTGATTACTCCAGTCTTACATAATGCAGATTTGATGAGTATGGCAGAAATTGAAAAAAAGATTAAAGAGTTTGCGGTGAAAGGAGCCGAAGGAAAATTAACGATTGATGAACTTACGGGAGGAAATTTTACTATCACAAACGGAGGTATCTTTGGTTCCCTTATGTCCACTCCTATTATTAACCCACCACAAAGCGGTATTCTTGGCATGCATGCTATTAAAGAACGACCAATGGCTCTTAATGGAAAATTAGTAATTTTGCCAATGATGTATCTAGCACTCTCGTATGATCATCGTCTAATTGATGGTAAGGAATCAGTGAGCTATTTAGTAGCTATCAGAGATCTGCTAGAAGATCCAACTCGATTATTATTAGAGATTTAATTATAAAACGGATAAAGATTACACTAATGAAGATAATTTATCGCAGGGTGGATAAAATTAAATGAATGTACATGAATATCAGGCAAAACAATTATTTTTAAAGTACGGTTTGCCAATACCAATGGGCTATGTATGTACTACATATCGTGAAGCTGAAGAAGCGGTGTTAAAAATTGGGCCAGGACCATGGGTTGTGAAATGCCAAATTCATGCTGGGGGGAGGGGTAAAGCAGGTGGAGTAAAATTAATCAGCAAAAAAATAGAACTCAGAAATTTTGCAGATTATTGGTTAGGTAAGCGTTTGGTCACTGCTCAAACGAGCTCTCAAGGACAACTAGTGAATCAATTACTAATTGAAACCGCACCAAATATCACTCAAGAGCTCTATTTAGGTACGGTACTTGATCGGAGTACCAGTAGCATAATATTTATAGCTTCAATTCAAGGTGGTGTTAATATTGAAGAAGTTTGCAAAACTCACCCACATCTCATTCATAAGGTTACCTTAGATCCTCTCCTTGGTCCGCAACCCTACCAAGGACGTCAATTAGCTTTCAAAATAGGACTTACTGGAAAACAAATTAGTCAGTTTACTAAAATCTTTATGGGATTAGCAAGATTATTTATAGAACGTGATCTAATATTAGCAGAAATTAATCCCTTAGTTATTACTTCAAATGGAGATATTATTTGCCTTGATGGAAAGTTGAATATTGATGATAATGCTTTATTTAGACAACCAGAACTACTTCAAATGAATGATTCTAGTCAGGAAGATCCCATAGAATCCTCTGCGGCACAATGGGAACTAAACTACGTAGCTTTAAATGGAAATATAGGTTGCCTTGTGAACGGTGCTGGTTTAGCCATGGGTACAATGGATATTGTCAAGCTTTATGGAGGACAGCCAGCGAATTTTCTAGATGTTGGTGGTAGTGCTACAAAAGAACGAGTTACCGAAGCATTTAAAATCATTTTATCAGATAAGAAAGTCAAAGCGATCCTCGTAAATATTTTTGGTGGTATTGTTCGTTGTGACCTAATAGCGGATGGTATCATCAGTGCGGTAGCAAGCGTGCCAGTTATAGTACGTTTCGAGGGCAATCAAGCCCATCTCGGAGCAAAAAAACTCGCTTTGAGTGGTAGTAATATTATTGTAGCAAATAGTTTAAAAGATGCTGCGCAGCGAGTAGTTGCGGCGACTAAGGAAACAATTAATGTCAATATTAATTAATAAAAATACTAAAGTGATTTGTCAAGGTATAACTGGTAGCAAAGGTACGATCCATTCTAAACAGGCCATAGATTATGGTACTAAAATGACAGGAGGTGTAACTCCTGGTAAAGGAGGTAGTAAACATTTAGGTTTACCAGTATTTAATACTGTGCATGAGGCAGTTGAAGTTACCGGAGCTACCGTATCGGTAATATATGTACCAGCGCCATTTTGTAAAGATAGTATTCTAGAAGCAATCGATGCGGGAATAAGTCTAATTGTTACTATTACTGAAGGAATTCCAATACAGGATATGCTCATAATAAAAATGAAATTAGATCAAACTGGGGTGTGCATGATAGGCCCCAATTGCCCAGGAGTTATAACTCCTGGAGAATGTAAAATTGGAATAATGCCTGGTTATATTCACCAATCTGGAAAGGTGGGGGTAGTTTCACGTTCTGGTACATTAACTTATGAAGCAGTAAAACAAATTACTGATATAGGATATGGGCAATCTACTTGTGTAGGTATCGGTGGTGATCCAATATCAGGAGTTCATTTCAAAGATATTATCAAACTATTTCAGGAAGATTCACAAACTGAAGCGATAGTTATGATTGGTGAAATTGGTGGTAATGCCGAAGAAGAAGTATCTAAATATATAAAAAAATATATCACTAAACCAGTCATAGCTTATATTGCTGGAGTGACTGCACCTCAAGGTAAGCGTATGGGACATGCAGGTGCTATTATATCATCTGGAGGTAAAGGAACAGCAGATAACAAATTTACTACACTGGAAGAAGCAGGTGTCACAACCGTTAGAAACCTAACCGAGATTGGTAAAACCGTCAAAAAAGTTTTAGACTATAGAAGAAGCGCTTTGTGATATGGCAAAACTTTAACAAAAATCGATATCAACCACATCTTACGCAACTTGCTAAATTGCCAAAAATTTCAAGTTAGCTCAAGCAGTACATATTATTAGTCATTCTACCGGTCCTAATCATTATCAAATCAGTAGGTTTCGCTATAAATTACGAAAGAAAAATTACCAGTTAGAAGGTAATGCTGCTAATCAGGAATTAGCAGTAACACCATTAGTTGGTCTAGGAAAGCGCAGTTTTTTGAATAATACTATATCTAATTTAATGCAATTGCAATCTACACAACATAAATTAACTCTATGTACGCCTTACTTTAATTTACCTAGCGCGAAGGTAAAAAAGTTGAAATCATTGTGGGTGATAAGACCGCCAACGATTTTTATATACCTGATCTGATCACGAGCCCGAGCCATTTAAAATCATTGGTACTTCTTTACCTTATCTATATGAAATTAATTTGCGGAGGTTTCTCAGAAGATTACAATACTATGTGAATAACGGACAACTTACCATACGCATATGGAAGAAATGTTAAAATAGTTATCATATAAAAGGAATATGGGTAGATAAAGAATGGATGTTAATTACAGGTCACAATTTTAATCCACGGGCATGGAAATTAGATTTAGAAAACGCGCTCATCATTCACGACCCTAAACATCAATTTTTATTCCACCGAGATCATGAACTAGAAAGTATAATTTATTACCCATTACCAATCCGCGAATTCATTCGGTTTATGCGGCGGATTCACATAGATAAGCTCATTAATCGTCTTCTTTAAGTTTAAGTTAGTTCAATCAATTTTAAGATTCCTCATTTAGGTGATTGGTGTCCCCTAGGGGATTCGAACCCCTGTTACCGCCGTGAAAGGGCGATGTCCTTGTCCTCTAGACGAAGGGGACATTAATTCATGATTGCGATTGCTGAGTTATGATTTTACCTTTTATATAATCTATTTCAAGGAGTTTTTCTGGTACCAGACTACCAGATAGTATCTTATTAGCTAAAATATTCTCCAGTTTTTGTTGGATAGTTCTTTTGAGCGGTCTTGCTCCATAGACCGGATCATAGCCAGTTTCTACTAAAAACTGTAGCACATTATCAGAAAGATGTATCTTATAGCCCTGTGCTTTTAATCGATTAGATAATCGTTGTAACTGCATTTTGACAATTAAAGTAATATGCCTTTTAGTTAATGGATGGAATACTACTACGTCATTCAGACGATTAATAAACTCTGGACGAAAATGGTTACTAACAATTTTCATGATCATCTCTTTCATTTGACTATAATTAGTAAAACGGTCTCTAATCAGATCCGATCCCAGATTTGAAGTCATAATAATAATCGTATTACGGAAATCTACAGTTATACCTTGACTGTCAGTTAACCGCCCATCATCTAATACCTGTAGTAAAAGATTAAAAACATCTACATGTGCTTTTTCTACTTCATCAAATAAAATGACTGAATAAGGTCTACGACGAATCGCTTCAGTTAAATAACCTCCTGCTTCATAGCCTACATAACCAGGAGGAGCACCAACTAATTTAGATACCGCATGTTTTTCCATAAATTCTGACATATCAAGGCGCACCATCGCATCGTCACTATCGAACATAAAATTGGCTAAGGATTTGCAAAGTTCGGTTTTTCCAACTCCAGTAGGACCAAGAAAAAGAAAAGAACCAATCGGCTGATTAGGATCTGATAATCCGGCACGGTTCCGGCGGATAGCATTGGCAATCACTTCCACTGCTTCATCTTGACCAATAACACGTTGATGCAGCGCTTTTTCTATACGTAATAGTTTATTACGTTCTCCTTCCATCATGCGAAAGACCGGGATTCCGGTCCAGCGTGATAAAACCTCGGCGATTTCTATATCTGTCACTCGATTACGTAGGAGCTGCATTGTGGTAGAGTTAGACTTGTTGAGAGATGCTTCTAATTTTTTTTCTAGTTCTGGTATCTTCCCATACTGCAATTCCGACATACGTGCTAAATCTCCTGAACGACGAGCTTGTTCTAAACCGATTTTCAATTGTTCTAATTCAGCTTTAATTGATTGCGTGCTCAAAAGCACGGCTTTTTCGTTCTTCCATTCTTCGTTTAATTCTGCATATTCCAGCTCTTTATGTATAATTTCTTGATTTAGTGCTGCCAGACGTTTAATACTAGCATCGTCAATTTCTTTTTTTAATGCTTGCTGTTCTAATTTTAACTGAATAATCCGGCGTTCTAGACGATCTAACGGTTCTGGCTTGGAATCAATTTGTAACCGGATACTTGCAGCGGCTTCATCAATTAAGTCAATGGCTTTATCTGGTAATTTACGATCAGAAATATAACGATAAGATAATGTAGCTGCTGCCACAATGGCAGGATCGGTGATTTGCACATGATGATGCAACTCATAACGTTCTTTCAATCCACGTAAAATAGCAATAGTATCGTTTACGCTGGGTTCAGCAACAAATACTTTTTGAAATCGACGTTCTAATGCCGCATCTTTTTCAATGTGCTGACGATATTCATCTAGTGTAGTAGCGCCAACGCAGTGTAAATCACCACGTGCTAAAGCTGGCTTAAGCATGTTTCCAGCATCTAAAGCCCCATCGGTTTTTCCAGCGCCTACCATAGTATGTAGTTCATCAATAAATAATATAACGTTACCTTCCTGTTTAGCTAAATCTTTCAAGACAGCTTTTAATCGTTCTTCAAATTCACCACGATATTTAGCACCAGCTATTAATGCTCCTATATCTAAGGCTAAGACTCGGCGATGTTTTAAGCCATCTGGTACTTCAAGATTAACGATGCGTTGAGCTAATCCCTCAACAATGGCAGTTTTTCCTACTCCAGGTTCGCCAATAAGTACTGGATTATTTTTAGTACGTCGTTGTAACACTTGAATGGTGCGCCGAATTTCCTCATCACGCCCAATGACCGGATCAAGATTACCTGTTTCGGCACGTTCTGTAAGATCTAGCGTATATTTTTTTAAAGAATCGCGCTGGTCTTCTATCTCCTGATTATTCACCTGTTCTCCTTGACGTAATGTATTAATAGCTTGATTTATCTTATCAGTAGTTAGACTAAGATGTGTGATAATCTCAGATAATGAACCATGTGTCTGAATTACAGATAAAAGAAATAATTCAGATGAAATAAATTTATCACCTCTTTGTTGCGCCAATTTATCACAAAGATTAAGTACACGCACTAAATCTGGAGATAATTGAAGCTCTCCATTATTTTCTTCTACTTTAGGTAAATGGTGAAGAGCTCTTTCAAGATGATTCCGCAATATTGAATAATCAATACCTAGATTAGCAATTAACGAAAATACGGTACTATTTTTTTGGTCTAAAAAAGCTCGCATCAAATGTAAAGGTTCAATAAATGGATTAGATTGTCTAATTGCTAGATACTGGGCATCTGCTAAAGCCTGCTGAAAATTTTTAGTAAGGCGATCAAAAAGCATAATAATATTCCTCCATTTATTGGAATCTGAAATTGCCGATTAATCCCCATTAAATTATGTCATATCTTCTTTTAAGATATTAATTAAATTAAGCATATCTAGTGGTAATGGTGCATGCAATTCTATTTCGATACCAAGATGAGGATGATAAAAACGCAACCTAGAAGCATGCAAGGCTTGTCGATTAAATTTATAAATACAACCGGCTTTCCCCAACGATGGCAATTTATTTGATACTTTTCCTCTATAAATAGGATCTCCTACTAAGGGATGATTAAGGTAGGCCATATGGACACGTATCTGATGTGTGCGGCCGGTTTCTAACCTTAACCCAAGATGTGTATAACCTCTAAACATTTCTATGATGCGATAATGAGTAATGGCCATTTTTCCAGCTGGATGAATGGCCATGATAGTGCGTTTAGTAGTATGACGGCTAATAGGTTGACTGATACAGCCTCCAGATTTCATGGAGCCGATGACAACTGCCTCATATTCCCGAATGATTGTTCGACATTGCATAGCTTCTATTAATCTTTTTTGTATTAAAATGGTTTTTGCAATGATGATTAAACCAGTGGTATCTTTATCAAGGCGGTGAATAATACCAACCCGAGGAATCTTAGCAAGATTTGGGTAATGATAAAGCAAAGCATTTAGCAGAGTTCCATTTGGATTCCCAGCGCCAGGATGCACTACTAAATTAGGCGGTTTATTAATTACTATTAAATCTTCATCTTCATAAATAATATTTAAGGCAATATTTTGCGCTTCTAATAAAGTACTATCATCAATATGAATATTAATTTTAGCTCCATTGAATACTCTCATTTTCGGTTTATCAAAAACCATATTATTAACTACCACATCTCGTCTTAATATCCATTTCTTAATACAAGAACGAGAATATTCTGGAAACAAAGTTACTAAAGCTTTATCTAAACGTTGTCCATTCTGTGATTGAGATATAGTTGCAGTTAATCTAATTTTTGAGGTCATAAACGGTTATTTATAGTTGTCATTTTATTGGTAATAATATTTCATGGTATAATGGTGCTAATTCAATTTACAGAAAATATTGTGATAGAGATGTGTAAGAAATACTTCTTAATGATAATGATTTTAGTCACTTTGTTACTAGAAGGTTGTTCCGGTATTTATAATAAAAACATAATATCAATGAGTAATTATCAACTGGAAAATATTGATAATTACTCATTGAGTTCTAATTTAAATCAAATACAGTGGATCTATATATATTATAAAAAAGCAAATTTAGCACTATCAAGGGCTCTAATTGAACGTTTTATACTTATGAATCCTAATCATCCAAAAATGGATTATGTACTCTATCTGCGTGGAATGATAGATATGAGATTAGATTATAATATCATTCTAAATTTTTTTAAGATAGATCCATCAGATCGCGATCCGGAATATGCGAGAGCTGCTTTATATGATTTTTATCACCTCATGCGTAGTTACCCAAATAGTCAATATATACCTGATGCTAGAAAACATCTAATATATCTTAAAGAACGCTTAGCAAAATATGAATTATTAGTAGCAGATTTTTATCTGAAACGATGTGCTTATGTAGCAGTTATCAATCGTGTTAAACAAATGATGTTAGATTATCCTCATTCCAAGTCAACATATATGGCACTCTCAATTATGAAAACTGCTTATAAAAAATTATCTTAAATGAAGATGCAGCAATTTATATACTAAATAATAAAATTGTTGTCAAGGCACAATATTTAGTATAACTTCAATGAAATTAAATATCTTTCTCATATGTCTATGCATTTTCCGCGTGTTGCTTTTCTTGGCCCAAGAGGTTCCTACTCTCATATTGCTGCGAATAAATATGCCGCGCGTTATTTCAAGAAATTTTTAGAAATGAGTTTTGTTAATTTTGCCCCGATCTTTCATAAAGTAGAAACTAGACAAGCGGATTATGCAGTAGTACCTATTGAAAATAGTACTGCTGGTTCTATTAGGGAAATTTATGATTTATTGCAACATACTCATCTTTTCATTGTTGGAGAACTAATTTTACCCATTGAACATTGCATGTTAGTTTCAACTAAAGCTTGTATAGAAAACCTTGAAAAAATTTATAGTCATCCACAACCTTTCCAACAGTGTAGTAATTTTATTAGTAAATTTTCACAATGGAATATAGAATATACCGTAAGTACGGCAGCTGCTATGGAGAAAGTGGCTACTATCAAATCTTCTAAAATCGCGGCTTTAGGAAGCGAAGATGGAAGTAAATACTATCATCTAAAAATATTAGCACGTAATATTTGTAATCAGCAACGAAATAGTACAAGGTTCATTATACTTTCTCGGAAAATCAGAGAAGTCGCTACTCAAATTCCCGCCAAAACTACACTAATAATTTCTACCCAACAACCCTTAAGTTTTTTAGTAGAAATATTAATGAGATTACGTCAATATAATATAATTTTAAGTCATGTAGAATCCTGGCAGAGGCTGAATCAAACCAGTGAAAAGATGTTTTATCTGGATGTTAAAGGGAATTTAAATTCCAGTGAAATGCAACAAGCCTTAAGAATCATGAAAAAAAAACTTAACACCTTAAAAATATTAGGATGTTATCCTATTGATCATGATCACCCTACTATGGTGAATTTAAATTCACCGATTTTCTTAGCAAATAGCTACTAATATAATCACTTTTAGGCGATAAGTTGCCCATAATAAAGAGTTCAGCGTAATAATGAACGACTTTCAATAAGAAATTGTTTAGTATAGGCACCAAACCATTGTTTAATTCTGGTAAATGTATCTATAAATTCCTGATGATCTCGGTGTTCAATTAATTTAATAGCTTCTCCAAAACGATGATAATAACGTTTAATTAATGCTAAATTAAATTCCGAAGACATAATAATATCTGCAGAAAGCTGCGGATCCTGTGTAAAGAATCGCCCTACCATGATCAAATCAATTCGATACATACGTGTTGCAAGTATGAGTAACTGCTCTAATTGTACATCTTCCTGTACTAAAGTTAATCCATCTACAAAAGTAGAAAAATGACGTAAGGCTTGTATAAAAGCCATATTATGATCATGTTCTATAGCATTAATGCGATGTAAACGCATCCCCCAAATTTTAAGCTGTTTTAGAAACCATTCATAAGCTTGAGGGTTACGTCCATCACATAAAATGACTACTTGTCTAGCTGGATTATCATTATCCGGAGCAAACATGGGGTGTAATCCAAGTACCGGGCCTTTATGAGCGGCTAACATCGCTTGCAGTGGAAGATTTTTTACAGAAGAAAGATCTACTAAAATGCAATCCTGGGGTAATTTCGGCAATTGATTGATGATTTTTTCAGTAAGCTGAATAGGCACACTAATAATTACCATTACAGCATCTCCTAAAATTTGATCGGCATTTAACCAATCTTCCTTGTCAAGGATTTTCACCTTATACTGAGAAATTTTAAATAGTTTAGCAAAAAAATGTCCCATTTTACCTTTGCCACCAATAATAACCACTGGGCGTAATGATGGATAAATTGGCTTAAAACCTTTAAGATACTCGCGGCTATAAGATTCACATATAATACGACGTAAAACGTCTTCAAATAAATCTGGAGAAATCCCTAAAGATTCGGCTTCTTTACGACGGGAATGAAGTATTGAACTTTCCCTTTCTGGAACATAAATAGGTAACCCATGACGATGTTTCACTTCCCCCACTTTAGTAACTAATTGGATTCTTTGAGCTATTATTTTCAATAAAGCTTGATCTACGTGATCTATTTGATCACGTAGTGCCTTTAGTTCTGCAACCATAAGTATGCCTCTTGAGATAAAAATCATTATAAATCTTTATAAAGCTCATTGAGCAATGCCTCTGTGGTTTCCCAGCTAATACAAGCATCTGTTAATGATACTCCATAACGCCTACCACCTACCGGCGACGGTTCAAAGGGCTGATTTCCCTCATATAAGTTACTTTCTAACATCAATCCAATGATTGAACGATTACCTGTTTGACGTTGAATAACTACTGATTTAGCAATCTTAGGTTGTTGACGATAATCTTTATTAGAATTATCATGGCTACAATCTACCATAATTGCAGGATGTAATCCTGCCTGTCTCATGGTATTTTCACATTTTGAAATAGATTTATAATCATAATTGGGTGTTATTCCTCCGCGTAAAATGATATGTCCATCCGGATTTCCAGCCGTTTGTAACAAGCAAACCCTACCGTTTTGACTAATACTAACAAAACTATGTGGAATAGCGGATGTAATTATCGCATTAATGGCTGTATCAAGATTACCATTAGTACTATTTTTAAAACCCACCGGCATTGATAGTCCAGAGGCTATTTCACGATGAGTCTGTGATTCAGTAGTTCGAGCCCCAATTGCCATCCAGCTAAAAAGATCTGCTAAATATGCAGGTGTATAAGGATTTAAGGTCTCGGTTCCCAATGGGATACCTAGCTTGGATAATTCCAGCAACAGATGACGTGCTATCTTGAATCCAGCTTCAATATCAAACGAATTATCTATATATGGATCATTAATAAAGCCCTTCCAACCTATTGTAGTCCGAGGTTTTTCAAAATAGACACGCATAACTATATAAATTCTATCCTTAATTTGATCTGCAAGTTTTTTAAGATTGCAAGCATACTGCATTGCAACTTTAGTATCATGAATAGAACAAGGACCACATACTAACAAAAACCGGTCATCAGATCCTTTAATAATAGACGAAATCGTTTTACGTGAAGTATATATTTGTTCTTGCAAGCGCTCATTACAAGGATACAGTTCTTTTAATTCTTCTGGTGTCAAAATAATTTTTTCATTAAGATGAGACATTAAAGTATTAATTTTTTTTTTCATATGACTGATTCCTGAAAATTGTACTCATGACTTTTAAATTCAATAAATTTATACCTAATCCTATTTACAATAGGCCAACTTAAATTAATTATCTCATTCATCTCTAGGTAAATAACGGAACCAGTATTGATTAGATAAGATATTTTGGTGGAGCTGGCGGGATTCGAACCCGCGTCCGGAACTCCTCTGTCCTTGGTACTACATGTTTAGTCTAGTTTTTTTTTTCGTTTAGTTAGTAGCAAACCGACAAACTACTAATAAACTAACCTATTTAATTTAACGTCTAACCCTAGGTGAGATATTGACGCGATCTCTTTGTAGTTTTACCTTGCTTAATCTTCTACCTAAGAGAGGAGGTTAAAGATACAAGGTGCTTGAAGCAGTTTATTAAGCTGCTAAAGCGTAATTTTCGTCGTTTGCGACTATTTTTAACGGTTTTTTTACGAGGCCTACCGTTCCTCGACATGCACCTTAGATTTCGCAAATCCCGTCGAATCCAAAACAGCCCCATACTGATATGATAACTAAGATTACAATTTTTTACTAGTTTTTATTCACATACTTTAGAATACGTGCCTTATTTATCTGCCATTCACGATTTTTAATGCGGGCACGTTTATCAGGTTGTGTTTTACCTTTTGCAATAGCAATATTTACTTTACACCAAATTTTTTTCCAGTATAAAGATAGTGCGATCGCTGTATAACCTTGACGATTAACACGACCATACATAGAAGCTAGTTCACGTTGGTTAAGCAATAGTTTTCGCGTCCGGCTTGAATCACAGATCAAATCTTTTGATATCACCGTAATTATAGGCTGAAAAATCGCCCCAAATAAGTAAGCATTCTCATTCTGTAGTAAGACATAACTATCACTGATATTAACTTTTCCTGACCGAACGGATTTAACTTCCCAGCCTTGTAATACAAGTCCAGCTTCAAATTGGTCTTCAATCCAATATTCGTGATAAGCACGTTTATTAATAGTAATAGTAGTATTTGGATTGCCTAATTTTTTCATAGTCGTTATCTTAATTATATTTACAACCGCTTAGATTTTTAATATGAATTAATTATCTATCATTGTCAAAGCTTAAAACTTGGTGGTAAGATATTGATTTTCAAAATGCTATATTGAGATTTTTCCTATAATTCAAAATAATTTTTTTAACCAACCTAACTTCTTACTTAAGATCCTAAAATAATTATAATTTTTAGGATGAATCAGATTCAGATGATAATTACTACGACGGATTAAGACATCGTCATCTTTAAAAACTGGTAAAACAATTTGACTATCACAACTGATTTCTAGTTTGTGGCGCAAACTAGAGAAACGCAAACGGATTGTACTACTACTATTAATCACTAATGGACGAGAAGACAGGGTATGTGGAAACATAGGAACTAAAGTAATCGCATCTAGTGAAGGAGTTAAAATAGCACCACCAGCCGAAAGTGAATAAGCAGTAGATCCTGTCGGAGTCGCGATAATTAAACCATCAGAACGTTGTGCAAAAGCGAAATTATCGTCAATATAAACTTCGAATTCAAACATATGAGCAACTTTTCCTGGATGTAAAATTACCTCATTCATTGCCATACTGAAGCATCGTTGTATGTTTTTTTTACAGTAGACGGTTGCTTCAAGTAGAAAACGACTATCCTTGAGATAGTGGCCTTTTAACACCTCCATTAATTGTTGTTTAGCATGATCAGGATCAAGATCAGTTAGAAAACCTAGTTGGCCACGATTGATGCCTATGACCTGAATATTATATGGCGCTAAAATGCGGGCGGCTCCTAGCATATTGCCATCACCTCCTACAACTACTGCTAAATCTGCTTGCTTACCGATGTCTGATATAGACGCGGTTTCTAGCTTCATCTTTAATTCACGTGCTATTTGATGTTCCACCACTACATGATAACCTTCGGTTTCTAGCCATTTATAAATCATTTTATGAGTATCTAACGCTTTAGGATCACGTGGACTCCCTATAATACCAATGCAATTAAAAAACTTTTTCATTATACTAGTATTCCTTAATATGTGATCAATCTAACAATTTACCTTGAAACTATTATTATGATCCCCATAATAATAAGCTAATCAATAAATTAAAATGAATGTGTAGATGTGGAGAAATTCATGATTAAAGAACAAAAATCACCGAACGATCCAATTACAGATGAAACCCCCGAGCATCTCAATTCTTTAAAGGACTCGGATTCAGATCAAATTGAGCTCGATAATCCATCTGAAAAAATCCGGGGGAATCTAGAAGTCGATAGTGAAAAACGCATTGCCCAACTTGAAATGCAACTTTCTGAAATTCAGCAACGAGAGCGTGAAAACCAGTTGCGTTTACAGGCGCAATTAGAAAATCTCCGTCGTCGTACTTGTTTAGATATTGAAAAATCGCAGAAATTTGCTTTAGAAAAATTTGCAAGTGAATTATTACCAGTTATCGATAATCTAGAACGTGCTTTAGAAATTGCCGATAAATCTCATACTGAGCTCGATGTAATGATTGAAGGGATTAAACTAACTTTAAAAATTTTACTGGATGCTATGCGTAAATTTGGAGTTGAAGTAGTCAATGATATACATGTTCCTTTTAATCCAGATCTACATCAAGCCATGTTAATACAAGAAACTCAAGAAATCGCACCTAACTATATAATGGCAGTAATGCAACGAGGTTATACTCTCAACGGTCGTTTATTGCGACCTGCTATGGTGACTGTTTCTAAAGTCAAGTCGGAGTAATAATATAAATTAATTATCTTGGCTTATTGTTGTTCAGTAAACGTGGCGTCCAGTCAATAGGGTGTATGCCACTTTCTGTAAGGCAATGATTGGCTTTAGAAAAATGTCTACACCCAAAAAAACCTCGATGAGCAGAAAGTGGAGATGGATGTGGTGCTTGTAAAACAGTATGGCGTTGGCAATCAATAAACTTTCCTTTGTTTTGAGCTTGTTTTCCCCATAGTAGAAAGACTATGTTGTTGCGATACTTATTAATAACTGAAATCACTTTATCCGTAAATATTTCCCAACCCCAATTTGCCTGAGAATGTGGGGTTCCTACTTCTACAGTTAAAATTGCATTTAGCAACATAACACCTTGTATCGCCCAACTTTCCAGACAACCATGATTAGGTCTGGTAAATTTAACGAGATCGTTTTCTAATTCTTTATATATATTATTAAGTGAAGGTGGAATAGGTATGCCTTGACGCACAGAAAAAGCTAGACCATGTGCATATCCTGGGCCAGGATATGGATCTTGACCAACTATTACTACTTTAATTTGGTGAAGTTCGGTTAGGCGAAAAGCATTAAAAATATCTTGGTTACAGGGGTAAAGAATTTTTCCGGTAGAACGTGCCACTGCTACAGCTTGCAAGGTTTTAATAAAATAATTTTTTTTTTCCAGTGCTAACACATCATGCCAAATCATTGCGCGATTCATAAATTTTATTGGTTTCAAATATTATAACTATAACGGCGTGATAACCGATCACTACTGTAATAATGGCGATTTTTACCGCGTCGTTCACGATTAAATCTATGACTATTTTCATGACGTTCTTTATTGACGACGGATTCACCATTTAAGGAATGTGCATCCCCAAGTAATTGCATATTAATTGGTTTGTTTAATATACGTGTACGAGTAAAATGCTGTAAAAGTTTACCTGGCATACCTTTAGGTAGTTCTATCGTTGAATGAAAAGCAAATAACTTGATATTACCAATATAACGACTATTGATCTCGCCTTCATTAGCAATGGCACCCACAATGTGTCTTACTTCTACACCATCATCACGACCCACTTCAATCCGATATAAATCCATTTCTCCACCAATCCGACGTTCTCTTCGTCGTGTTGAACGATTTGAATAACGATCACTACGCTCCACTTGATCTGGTGGTAAAATTAACTGACGTTCGCCCTGTGCTATTTTAAGCAAAGCAGCTGCTAAAGTTTCCACATCAATATTTTTATCAGGTTGGATTTTGGCTAATAAAGTGCGATATTGAGCCAAATCCTTACTTTCAAGCTGTTGTTGAACTTTAGCATAAAATTTTTCTAGCCGTCGTTGACTGATTAATTCTAAGTTGGGTAGTTCTATTTCTGGAATGGTGATTTTCATCATGTGTTCAATATTACGTAATAACCGGCGATCACGATTTTCGACAAATAACAAGGCACGACCAGTGCGCCCGGCACGTCCGGTTCTGCCAATCCGATGAATGTAAGATTCTGCATCTAGAGGGATATCATAATTTACAACTAGACTAATGCGATCCACATCTAAACCACGAGCGGCAACATCAGTTGCAATAAGAATCTCAAGACGTCCATCTTTGAGACGTTCCAACGTTTGCTCACGTAAAGTCTGATTCATATCACCGTTCAGTGCCGCCGTACTATATCCACTACGTTCTAGTCTTTCAGCTACTTCTATGGTATAAGATTTTTTCCGTACAAAGATTAGTGCGGCATCAAATTTTTCGACTTCTAAAAAACGCACCAAGGCATTAATTTTATCACCTCTAACTTTCCAGTAACTCTGAGTAATATCCGGACGCGTGGTGATATCAGTATCAATTCTTATTTCATGCGGATTTTTCATGAAAGTAGTGGTGATCCGACGAATGGCTTCAGGCATAGTTGCAGAAAATAGTGCGGTTTGCTTCTCTTTTGGAATTTGCTCGAAAATAGTTTCTACATCAACAATGAAACCCATGCGTAACATTTCATCCGCTTCGTCTAACACTAAACTACGTAATCTAGATAAATCCAAAGTACCACGTTGTAGATGATCTAGCAATCTACCTGGAGTGCCTACTATAATATGTGGACCACGACGTAATGCACGTAATTGCACATCATAACGCTGACCACCATATATGGCTAATATATGTACTCCATGCATATATTTTGCTAACTCAGTGCACGCTTCAGCTACCTGAATAGCGAGCTCACGTGTAGGTGTTAAGATGAGCGCCTGTGGATATTTTAGATCTAACTCTAAGTTATTTAGTAGTGGTAAGGTAAATGCTGCAGTTTTACCACTTCCGGTTTGGGCAATCCCTAAAACATCTGATCCTTTAAGTAAGTATGGAATACACTTCACTTGAATAGGAGAAGGTTTTACATAACCGCTAAAATTTAGCGATTCTATAAGTGATAATTTCAGCCCAAAATCAGCAAAAGTGTTTTGAATTTTTGCCATTTAGTATACATGCCTCTTACATTTTGCGGCCAGTTTATATAATTAAAATTATATCCCAGCTCAACTTATACATTACACCTGCTCTCAAATTAAATTGGATAAAATCCGGTTGAATTTGAGCAGGTGATATTCATTAGTGTCTACGTTAGAATAACAGTGGCTATAAGATAACTAAAATCTTTGATTATCAGATTGATTAGATTATAAAAACATATATGGATACTAGTTTTAATTCTTGGCTTCCTTAATACTCAAACGTATCCGACCTTGACGATCCACTTCAATAACTTTTACCGTGACTGCCTGACCTATTTTTAAATAATCACTAACTTTTACTATATGCCTGTCGGAAATTTGAGATATATGCACTAATCCCTCTTTGCTGCCAAAAATAGCCACAAACGCGCCAAAATCTACAATACGAGAAACTCTACCAGAGTAAATCCGTCCTACTGTAATTTCTGCTGTAATTTCTTCAATGCGTTGAATAGCAAATTGGGCTTTTTTACTATCAATCGCCGCAATTTTTACAGTACCATTATCTTCGATCTCAATAATTGTACCAGTTTCTTCAGTTAATGCTCTAATAACGGACCCACCCTTACCTATTACATCTTTAATTTTTTCTGGATTAATTTTAATAGTATGTATACGGGGTGCATATTTTGAAATCTCTACACGTGGACCGCCGATCGCTTTTTGCATGATATTCAATATATGTATACGAGCTCTCTTCGCTTGATTCAGTGCAACTTGCATAATTTCGCGAGTAATACCTTCAATTTTGATATCCATCTGTAGTGCAGTAATCCCTTCACAACTACCTGCAACTTTAAAATCCATATCTCCAAGATGATCCTCGTCGCCAAGAATATCAGAAAGAACTACATATTGATCACCTTCTTTTACCAAACCCATAGCAATTCCAGCAACCGCTGACTTAATGGGGACTCCGGCATCCATAAGCGCTAAAGATGCACCACATACCGAGGCCATTGAAGAAGAACCATTGGATTCAGTAATTTCCGAGACGATACGTATCGTATATGGGAAAATCTCTAGATTGGGCATAACCGCTAATACGCTACGTTTAGCTAATCTACCGTGACCTATTTCACGACGTTTTGGTGCTCCTACTACTCCTGTTTCACCTACTGAGTAGGGAGGAAAATTATAGTGAAAAATGAAGGAGTCGGTCCTTTCACCTAATAATTCATCAAGATTCTGTGCATCACGTTCGGTTCCTAGAGTAGCAGTTACAAGCGCCTGTGTTTCTCCACGAGTAAATAATGCTGATCCATGTGTTCTTGGTAAGATACCCGTCCTTATATCTAAACTACGAATCATATCCTTATTGCGTCCATCAATGCGTGGTTCTCCACGTAATACCCTATTCCGAACTACTGTTTTTTCAATCTTATGTAAAATGATACTAATTACATCCTCATTCAAGGTCGAATCATCTGATTGTAGCGCTGAGATTACATCATACTTTATAAGGTCCACTTCAGCATAACGCATTTTTTTATCAATAATACGATAGGCATTGCTAAAACGCACCTCTGAAAGTTCAGCAACCCGGGCATAAAGTTCCGCATTACTTGTTGTAATAGTCTCATCTGGTTTCCAATTCCAACGATTTTTTCCAGCTTCCTCGACTAATAAATTAATATTATCAATGACAACTTGCTGTTGTTCATGACCGTATATTACCGCATCTAGTATTTGATCTTCGCTAAGTAATTCTGCTTCAGATTCTACCATTAATACTGCATTTTGTGTTCCGGCAAGAACTAAATCTAACTTACTCTCGGTTAGTTCCTCGGTAGTTGGATTCAATATGTATTGATCTCCAATATATCCAACTCTTGCGGCACCAATGGGACCCTTAAATGGAATTCCTGAAAGACTTAAAGCTGCAGAAGCTCCCATTATTGCCACGATATCTGGATTAATTTGTGGATTTAAGGAAACTACCGTAGCAATAATCTGAACTTCATTAAAAAATTCTTCGGGAAATAAAGGACGAATCGGACGATCAATAAGTCGTGCAATTATCATTTCATTTTCAGTGGGACGCCCTTCACGCCGAAAAAAACTCCCTGGAATTCGTCCGGCTGCATATGAACGTTCTTGGTAATTTACAGTCATTGGAAAAAAATTTTGTCCGTGTTCTAGTGGTTTAGTCACTACTGCCGTTACAAATACGGCAGTTTCATCCATACTAGTCATTACAGCTGCTGTTGCTTGTCTAGCTATCATACCAGTTTCAAATGTTACTGTATGTTTTCCGTACTGGAAGGTACGTCTGATTGGGTTCAGCAAAATAATATCCTTAACTTCCTGACCATTAACATGTTAATGGTTATTAATCTTAAAACTTAATTTTTATTTTTTTAGTACAACTATTGACTATCACTCTTACTTAAGATTACGATCAACCTTTACTATTAAAGAGGCTTATGCGCCCCTTGTTTTCAATCTCATCCGGCAGCATTGCAACCACCAACCATCCATGCTCTTAGCATTTTATCTACGTAAGCCAAGACGTTCAATCATAATTGTATAACTAGCTAAATCATTGTGCTTTAAATAAGCTAATAAGCTGCGTCTTTGTGAAACCATGCGCAATAAACCCCGACGACTATGATGATCTTTTTTATGCTTCATAAAATGTATGCGTAAATGATTAATTTTATTAGTTAGCAAAGCTACTTGAACTTTAGTAGAACCACTATCATTTGCATTACTTCCATATTCAGTGATAATTTGATCTTTATTTTTTAAATTTCTAGACATGACCTGACTCCAGGATATAATAGCACAATTTTACGGATTTTAATCTATAAAAACAATTATTATAGATTCCGGCAGGTGGTAAAGCATTTATTTTAACCATCTACTAGCAAACGACGCGGTTGTATGAATCCTTTATTAATTTCTGCTAAACCAAAAAATCTTCTTCCGGTTCCTTTTCCTTCGGTAACTCTTACCAATCCAGTAAAATGTACTTTCGGAATAAAGACTTTTTTTCCTTGTTTAATATCATTTGCTATGACACTAATTAAATTTATTTCTGGAAAAATGGAAACTATGCTCTCGATTGGCATTAATAGGGCAAGCAAATTCGAGGTACTAGTAGCATCTTTCAAAGATGGATTGGTTATAGCCTTAAGTTGATTTAAGGTGATCATGCGATCTATTGAATAATCAGCTACATTTAAACGTCTTAAGGCAATTACATGAGCCCCGCATCCCAATTGTTCTCCTAAATCATCAATTAGGGCACGTACATACGTACCTTTAGAACAATGTATTTCTAGTTTTAGTTCATGTCCTTCTAAACTAAGAAACTGTAAATCATAAATCATAATATAACGTGCTTGACGTGACACAGCAATCCCTTGACGTGCATATTTATATAATGGTTTACTCTTATATTTAATGGCGGAATACATTGGAGGGATTTGTTTCATTTTGCCTATAAAACCTTGTAATGTCTCTTGCAAACTGGAATTATTAATATTTATAGGACGTTCATTAATCACTATACCATGAGCATCATAGGTATCAGTACGTTGACCTAATTTGGCAGTGACACGATAACGTTTATCAGAATTTAGCAAATAGTGTGCGAATTTAGTAGCTTCACCGAAGCAAACAGGTAACATGCCGGTAGCTAGTGGATCTAAAGTACCTATATATCCCGCTTTTTTAGCATTGAAAATATGTTTTACTTGCTGTAGAGCCACATTCGAAGAAATCCCGGAAGGTTTATCAAGTAAGAGCACCCCATGAATTTTCTTACAGTAAGATACCATCATTAATTTTATCCGATACTCTGTAATGAGGTCGAAGTCATAACGCGATTGATCAAATTATAAACATATACCCCGTCCTTAATAGATTTATCATAAATAAAAGTTAGTTTTGGTATAGTGCGTATGGACATCATTTTACTAAGTAGTATACGAATATATCCACCAGCATTCTGTAATAAATTCATTCTTCTTATCACCAGATCATCATCTTGATCATCGAAAAAAGTAATAAATACTTTAGAATACCTCAAATCAGATGAAATTTCCACATCAGTTACAGTAACAATGGTTTCGAGCCTTGGATCGTTTATGTCACGTTGTAAAATAATGGTAATATATTTTTTCAAAGTTTGAGCTACTCTCTGTAAACGTTCCACTTCCTTTTCTTTTGCCATAAGATTTTCCTGAATATTTGATTTTAAATAACAAAGGTATCTTTTTGGGTGCCAATCTAATAACTCGATCTCAGTTATCACGTTTTAATTCAACCATTTCAAAGATTTCAATTATGTCACCGGTACGCACATCATTATAATTTTTTAGTCCTATACCACATTCTACACCTTGGTGAACTTCATTAATATCCTCCTTAAAGTGACGTAGAGATTCAAGTTCTCCTTCGTAAATAACAATGTTATTACGCAAAATCCGAATTGGCTTATTACGTTTTACTATACCATCAATTACCATACAGCCGGCAATATCCCCGAATTTTGGAGATTTAAATACTACGCGTACTTCTGCCATACCAATAATCTTCTGTTTATATTCTGGTATTAACATTCCTTTCATGGTATGTTTAACTTCATCAATTAAGTTGTAAATTACAGAATAATAACGTAGGTCTATATTTTCTCTGTCAACGACTCGACGTGCTGAATTATCTGCCCGTACATTAAACCCAATGATAATAGCATCAGATGCCGCCGCTAAGGTAGCATCTGTTTCCGTAATACCTCCCACTCCTGAACTGACAATTTTAATCTTCACTTCATTGGTAGAAATATGTGTTAAAGAGTTAATAATAGCTTCTACAGACCCTTTTACATCAGCTTTTAAGATAATATTGAGCTCATCAAATTCATCTTTATTTAAATGAGCAAACATTTTGTCTATATTGGTAGTTTTATGACGAGCTAATTTAACTTCACGATATTTTCCCTGACGATATAATGCCACCTCACGTGCCTTTTTCTCATCCCGTACTACGATTACTGTATCACCAGATAAAGGCAGCCCAGAAAGACCAAGAATTTCTACTGGTAGAGAAGGTCCTGCTTGAAAAATTTCCCTACCTAGTTCATCTCTCATAGCTCTAATACGTCCATATTCAAAACCACATAAGACGATATCACCTTTTTTTAACGTTCCTTCACGTACGATTATTGTTGCTACTGGACCTCGGCCTTTATCAAGAAAGGATTCTATTACGAGACCACTTGCCATACCGTTACGTATTGCTGTTAATTCTAACATTTCTGCCTGTAATAAAATTGCCGTTAATAAATCTTCAATGCCTTGGCCAGTTTTGGCTGAAACGTAAACAAACTGATTTTCACCCCCCCATTCTTCTGGAGTAATCCCCTGTTTGGACAAATCATTTTTCACCCTATCCGTATCAAAGCCAGATTTATCAATTTTATTAACGGCTACCACAATTGGAACCTTAGCTGCTTTAGCATGTTGAATAGCTTCAATGGTTTGTGGCATCACACCATCATCTGCGGCAATGATTAAAACAACAATATCTGTAGCCTGAGCCCCCCTAGCACGCATAGCAGTAAATGCGGCATGTCCTGGAGTATCAAGAAATGTAATTATTCCCTTATCGGTTTCGACATGGTAAGCACCAATATGTTGGGTGATACCTCCTGCTTCACCCGAAGCAATTTTCGTAGAGCGAATATAGTCTAGTAAAGAAGTTTTTCCATGATCTACATGTCCCATAATCGTTACTACCGGAGCTCGAGATTCGCGTATAAGACCCATGTCTCGATCGCTCATTACAGCTTTTTCCAACTCATTGGCATGACGCAAGATTACTTTTTGTCCCATTTCTTCTGCAACTAACTGAGCGGTTTCCTGATCTATAATTTGATTAATAGTTGCCATTGCCCCCATTTTCATCATAATTTTTATGACCTGTGAACTTTTGACAGCCATTTTATTGGCTAGTTCAGCTACTGTAATAGTTTCACCGATAATAACCTCGCGATTTACTAAATGTTCTGGTTTATTAAAACTATGTTGTAATAGACTCAATTTACGGTTTTTGCTACTACGAGCTACCGCTCTGGCTTCTTCTCTCTCAGCCTTAGATTCATAATGCTTATGGCTTTTTCTTGGCCGTGGTAATTTTGCGGTACGATTTCGGCGATCACCTTCTAGCTGTCTCTCATTTTCATCTTCAGCTTGCCGAGCATGTTGAGATGTAGTGAGATGATAATCATCTGGATCTTCCTCTAAAAATAATTCATTCCAATCATTTTTTTGTTCAGCGGCAATTCTACGGGCTTCCTCAGCAACGCGACGTGCCTCCTCTTCTATCTTTAAAAGAACTACTTCTTCAACTTTACGCTGAAATTTAGCGGTAGCAGTTTCTGCTTCTCGTAATGCTTTGTTTGATTTTTGATGATGATTTAGGATGTCATCTTTAGGATGTTTATTGGATTTTTCTATCATTTTTTCTAATTTATCGAAGGGCACTTTTTCTGAAAAATGTTTTTCAACATCCGAGAGAGCTAAAGGTTGTTCTTTTAAATATGTTCTACTTTTGCGAAATTCTATTTTTACTGCTTTCATTTTACCTCCGCTACGAGGAATATTCAAGGTGCTGCGTGTCTTACGCTGTAAAGTAAGCTGTTCTAACATGCCTGATTTATTATTAATGTGATTAAATAATATCTCTGTTTCCTGTTTAGTAACATAATCAGTCTCTAACTTGCATATTCCTACAGCGGCAAACTGTTGGATCAGCAGCTTGACTGGAATTTTAATTTCTGTTGCCAGAGCTTTGATACTTACATTGGTCATGCGGTTTTTCCTATCATTATCTATGGTTACTGAACCAACAGATCTCACGAGCAGCCATAATTAACTTACCGGCCTTTTCATCGTTTATCCCTTCAATATCAGCTAGATCGTCAACTCCTTGTTCAGCTAAATCTTCCAGTGTGTAGATCCCTTTTGCTACAAGTTTCGATGCCAATATTTGGTCCACATAACTAAGATTTAGCAATTCATCTGCAGGTTTATTATTAACTTTAGCGGATTCTTGAGCGGCTCTTGCAAAATTATTTAAGAATTCTTTGGCACGCTGACGGATTTTTTCTATCTTTTTTTTATCAAAACATTCAATTTCAAGTAATTCACTGATTGGAACATAAGCGAGCTCCTCTAATGAGTAAAAACCTGCTTCTGCTAATCTCGTAGCGGAATCTATATCAAGATCGAGATCTTTGGTAAATAGGTTTATAGCGGCCTGCGTCTCAGCTTGATGTTTCGTGCTTAGCTCTTCGACTGTCATTACATTAAGTTCCCAACCACTAAGTTGTGATGCTAAACGTACATTTTGACCATTTCTACCAATGGCCTGAGCTAAATAAGATGCCTCAACTGCAATATCCATAGTATGCTTATCTTCGTCGACAATAATAGAACTCACCTCAGCAGGAGCCATGGCATTAATTACGAATTGTGCTGGATTATCATCCCATAACACTATATCTATTCTTTCACCTCCTAATTCACTGGAAACCGCTTGCACACGTGATCCTCGCATTCCTACACATGCTCCAACCGGATCAATCCGTTTATCATTAGTTTTTACAGCAAGTTTTGCTCTAGATCCTGGGTCGCGCACGGCGGCTTTGATTTCAATGATTTCTTCGCTAATTTCTGGAACCTCAATACGAAACAGTTCCTCTAGCATTTCAGTACGAGAACGACTTAAAAATAATTGAGCACTGCGAGCTTCCGGGCGTACCGCATACAATACACTGCGGATTCGATCACCTTGGTGGAAATTTTCTCTGGGCAACATATCTTCATGAAGAAGGATACCTTCAGCATTATTACCAAGATCCACATTAAGATTATCACGATTGACTTTTTTGACAATACCAGTAACAATTTTACCTTGATGTTTACGGAATTGATCAACTACCATAGCGCGTTCAGCTTCACGCACTTTTTGTACAATAACTTGTTTTGCTGTTTGAGTAGTAATGCGATCAAAAGTTACTGAATCAATCTGATCTTCAATATAATCACCGATATTTAATGAGATATTTTCCAGACGAGCCGCTTCTAGTGTGATTTCACGAGTTGGTTGTATAACATCTTTTACAATTAACCATCTTCGAAATGTATTAAAATCACCAGTTCTCCGATTAATATGGATACGTACCTCAATATCTTTTTCATATTTTCTCTTGGTTGCAGTCGCTAAGGCACTTTCTAATGCTTCGAAGATTTTTTCACGCGGTAGCGCTTTTTCATTGGAAACTGCTTCTACTACAGCAAGAATCTCTTTGTTCATCTTCGTTGCCTCAATCCAGAATCAATTTTAAAAAACTGCAGAAATAAAGCTTTATTTCTCGGTAATAAAAATATACGATTATATGTAATCTTAATAAGTTCAGTTACATTTAAAACTGTAATCACCGCATGACTAACATCTGCACCTCTACCGTTAAGCTGAATATCCACATAAATATACCAATTATAATGCCGATAAATCAATTTCATAAAAATAACTTCATATATTGGTACGATAATAAATTTATTTTCTAGTTTTCTATCTAATGCAGACATAATAACTCCCAAAATCTAACAAGGGCTAGGTAATCGTAATCCTGGCTAAAAATCAATATTTGCCATCAACTCTAACAAAAAACCCCGAATTTCGGGGTTTTTTGTTATAAACTGCTCAATAGCTACTTGTATACTAATTTTGAGTGGCTGATCAATTTAAATTTACATACAAGTCTGTATTCTAAACTGGATATAAAACCCAATCGTCCCTCATAAATGGTTGCGGGGGTCGGATTTGAACCAACGACCTTCGGGTTATGAGCCCGACGAGCTACCAAGCTGCTCCACCCCGCGTTTACAAATTTAGCGAATATACGCTGTGTATGCATAAAATGCAAATGATATTAAATATTAACATTTGGTACCGAGGACGGGACTTGAACCCGTAAGCCTCATTCGGCACTACCACCTCAAGGTAGCGTGTCTACCAGTTCCACCACCCCGGCCGTGATATTTATTGTTAGTTATAATGAACTGGTATAGTGCTAGTGTCACTAATTTTTTTGATTTAATTTAGCTTTGACTTCTGTTGGAGGACTTAATTTATACCATTTGCCTCCATGGCTATTTATATTATCTAAAAACAGACTAATAATAATGAACATAATTCCTAGCACTGTAATTATGCGATTGAGAAATTTTCCAGATACATGAGATCTAAAAATTGTAGATGCACCATAATTACTGGAAGATATCATATCAGCTCCATTACCTTGTTGGAGCATAATTAAGCTAATTAAAATTATTGCAATGATAATAAAAAATGTTAAAAGGGTTTCATACATACTATTTCACACCAAATTGCATAGATTATGCTTCTCTATATAGATCTATAAGATTCCACTAGGGACGAATTTTAGAATATTATAAAACTCTATTTACTGTAATTCAATGTAGTTACATCAATACCTTATACAATAACATAAATCAACTGCTATCTTCAATACTGATGTAATAACACCTGTTAATAACAACTGCTCTTTTAAATTGGTTTGACCTAAAAGGTCATTATTATTATGGATACCATTAGTATCCTTTCAGGTTAAGATTTAATCTTAACCTGAAAGGATGATATCCTCTTCCAATGCAGTTGATGCTGCTAATGTTGCCTGAATGATACGCATTGCTTCTATAGTGGCTTGAACATCATGTACTCGCAATATATGAACGCCCTGTAGAGCAGCAATAATTGTACCTGTAATACTCCCAATTAAGCTTTTGATAGGACTCACTTGCAGTATTTGATTGATCATAGATTTACGAGAGATACCTACAAGTAATGGTAAGCCAAAGTGATGTAGATAGGTAAGATGTGCTAATAATTGATAATTCTCATCAACAGTTTTACCAAACCCAAATCCTGGATCTATTAATAATTTGTTTTTTTTTATTCCAGCCTTTTCACAGGATGCAATCCGTGTAGCAAAAAAATCATCAATCTCCCTGAAAATATTTTTAAGGGAGATTGGGGCATGTTGTTGCATAGTTTTGTGTGGCCCTTGCATATTATGTACCAGACAGATGGGTAAGTTAATATCGGCAGCCGCTTGTAAAGCTCCTGGGAGCTGCAAAGCACGTATATCATTAATAAGATGTACTCCGGAGTGTGCAGTTTCACGCATTACTTCTGGTCTAGAGGTATCAATTGAAATCCATATTTCAAATCTTGAAGCAATAGCTGATACTATAGGTACAACCCTATCCAGTTCTTCTTCCACACTGATTTCAGATGCACCAGGACGTGTAGATTCGCCACCTACATCAATAATTGTTGCCCCAGCATCAATCATCTTATTGACATGCTTTAATGCTTTACTAATAGACGAGTTATATTTACCACCATCAAAAAATGAATCTGGAGTCATATTTAAAATTCCCATGACATGTATAGAGGACAAATCCAGTACTGAATCTCGCGCATAGAGCTTCATATATTTCTTTCCTAGTTGGTATTGAATTTCAACGACAAAAAAATCAGGGATGATTGTAGGACCGGTTTAAATAATTACTAGAAGAAAATTTCGAGAGCTTGTGATGGTGATCCGATTATGGGGTCTTATGGTTGGGTTGAGCCGAAGTATGAGCCGTAGTATCTAACCATGCGGCTGGTAGACGCACCTCACGCCGAGCCATAAGATCATCAATTTGTAAAGCATCAATCGTTTCATATTTCATTAATGCTTCTTTCATAGCATGTAAAATATCTATATTTTGGTGCAAAATTTTTCTAGCACGCAAGTAGTTTTTATCAATTAATGACTTAATTTCCTGATCAATGATACGTGCAGTATCATCAGACATATGTTTAGCTTTAGCGACGGAACGCCCTAGAAATATTTCTCCTTCTTCCTCAGCATATAATAATGGACCTAATTTATCAGAAAATCCCCATTGGGTTACCATATTACGCGCAATAGAAGTAGCAATTTTAATATCGTTGGAAGCTCCAGTAGAAACCTGATCAATACCATAAATAATTTCTTCAGCTAAGCGTCCTCCGTATAGTGTAGAAATCTTACTTTCTAATTTTTGCCTACTGGCACTTAGAGAATCACTTTCTGGCAAGAAAAAAGTAACCCCTAAGGCACTTCCACGTGGAATAATAGTAACTTTATGCACGGGATCATGTTCTGGTACTAAACGTCCAATAATTGCATGCCCTGCCTCATGATAAGCAGTAGATTCTTTCTGAGCCTCAGTCATTACCATAGAACGACGTTCGGCACCCATCATAATTTTATCCTTAGCTTTTTCAAATTCCACCATTGATACTACCCGTTTATTATCCCGAGCCGCAAACAAGGCGGCTTCATTAACTAAATTAGCAAGATCTGCCCCTGAAAAACCAGGAGTCCCACGAGCAATAACTAAAGCATCAATATCCTTAGCTAACGGTACCTGACGCATATGAACTTTCAAAATTTGTTCACGGCCGCGTATATCAGGTAAGCCGACCACTACCTGACGATCAAAACGTCCCGGACGTAGCAGTGCTGGGTCTAGAACGTCAGGCCGATTAGTAGCTGCAATAACAATAATACCTTCCTTTCCTTCAAAACCGTCCATTTCAACTAACATTTGATTAAGAGTCTGCTCTCTTTCATCATGACCACCACCTAATCCAGCACCTCGCTGACGTCCCACTGCGTCGATTTCATCAATAAAAATAATACAGGGAGCAGTTTTTTTAGCTTGTTCAAACATATCACGCACACGAGAAGCTCCAACTCCAACAAACATTTCGACGAAATCTGACCCAGAAATCGTGAAAAATGGAACTTTTGCTTCACCAGCAATTGCTTTTGCTAAGAGCGTTTTACCAGTTCCAGGAGGACCTACCATTAATATTCCTTTGGGAATTTTTCCTCCTAGTTTTTGAAATCGATGTGGTTGCCGTAAATATTCCACTAATTCCGCGACTTCTTCTTTTGCTTCATCACAACCTGCGACATCAGCAAAGGTAGTTTTAATCTGATCTTCAGTTAACATGCGAGCTTTGCTTTTTCCGAAATACATTGCACCTCTACCCCCCCCTTGCATTTGCCTCATAAAAAATATCCAGATGCCAATTAAGATTATCATGGGAAACCATGAAACCAATAGTGAAGTTAGCCAGCTTTGCTCATCGGCTGGTTCACCTATGATTTTGACATTTTTGATTAATAAATTATCTAATAGCTTATTGTCATTAGCAGGTATCCAGGTTATGTATCTATTAGTATCTTTTTTTAAAACTTTTATCTCACGTCCATTAATCTGAACTTCACTAATTTGTCCTTGATTCACATCGGATATAAAAGTTGAATAATCCACTAGGTGTCCATTTGTTTCTCTGGTCCCAAAATTTTGGAAAATAGACATGATGACAACTGCAATGACCAGCCAAAGGATTAAGGTTTTAGCCATATCACTCAAAAAATTAGCCTCTTAATATTATATTTTATAGCATAGAGTACTATAATTTGTACTCTGTCGCTACAATGTAGACTTCACGCGAACGAGATCGTGAAGCGCTAGGTTTTCGAATCCTTACTTTATTAAATCTTAAACTAATTTTTTTCAAATATTGATCGAAGCCTTCTCCGTGAAATACTTTCACTAAAAAGCTACCGTTCATAGTCAAAGTCATACAGCAGATTTGTAATGCTAGTTCCGCTAAATACATAGTTCGAGTATTATCAATTATAGAAAAACCACTAATGTTAGGGGCCATATCAGACATCACTACCTGAACATTAAGTTGGCACACCTTATTTAGCAAAGCATGACGAACAGAGGCATCAGTAAAATCTCCTTGTAAAAAATCCACACCAAGAATTGGATTCATCGGTAAAATATCACAAGCAATCACAGTACCATTTAATCCTACTTTTTTTGCTGTATATTGTGACCAACTGCCAGGAGCAGCCCCAAGATCAATAACGATCATCTCAGGTTTTAATAAAGGATAGCATTTTTGTATCTCATCAAGTTTAAACCAAGCGCGAGAACGTAGTCCCATAGCTTTAGCTTTTTGTACATATGGATCTCTAAAATGCTCTTTTAGCCATATATTAGATCCAGTAGTCAACTTTTTATGATTCCTCATTTACAAATTTCCCATGATTTTCCATAAAATATATCTAAATTCATTTAGATTGAGATGTATAATCTAATATTATTTATTATAGATATTCTACTTTTAAAATTTGATATTCAACATCTCCAGCTGGAGTTGTTATTAGTACGGTATCATTTAATTCTTTGCCTATTAATCCACGTGCTATGGGAGAATTGATAGAAATCAAATTTTGTTTGTGATTGGCTTCATCATCACCTACTATGCGGTAAGTAAATCTTTCATAGTTCTCGATATTTAATAATGTTACTTTCGCACCAAAGATCACTCTATTACTGGAAGTAATTTTGGTAATATCAATAATTTGTGCATTAGAGAGTTTATTTTCAATTTCTTGAATCCGGCCTTCACAAAACGCCTGCTGTTCTCTAGCAGCATGATATTCCGCATTCTCTTTGAGATCACCATATTTTCGTGCTTCGGCAAGTGATTCAATAATTTTAGGGCGCTGAATTAACTTCAGTTCATTTAATTCTTCCCGTAATTTTTTGGCACCTCGTAAAGTCATTGGGAATGGTTTCATTGATCTACACCTCGTAAATACTGTTCGGTTTCAATTCAAAATAACGTACCAGGCCAGGGGTGTGTATCACTCAATAAAAGGTCTAGGATTGTATTTTACTTGATATTTTAACCTGGAATTTTTTGTGTTTGATAACCTCATGCCATATAATAACAACATATTTATTTTTTTATTACAAATAGATTATTACTCTAATAAACCAGATTGGTATCTTTTGAAGTAATTCATAATAAATCAAGGGATAAGAATGATTTATCAGGTACTAGCTAGAAAATGGCGTCCCCAATTTTTTTCTGAGGTGATCGGTCAAGACTATGTGATTACAGCTTTAGAAAATAGCTTAATATTGGGTAGGATACATCATGCTTATCTTTTTTCTGGCACCCGTGGCATCGGAAAAACCACTATTGCTCGTTTATTAGCAAAAGGGCTTAACTGTGAAACTAGTATTACTGCAACACCATGTGGGCAATGTCCCAACTGTCAGCAAATAACTCAGGGTAACTTCATAGATCTCATTGAAATTGATGCGGCTTCGCGTGCTAAAGTTGAAGAAATGCGGGAATTACTTGATAACATCCAGTACGCACCAGCAGTAGGCCGTTATAAAATTTATTTGATTGACGAAGTGCATATGTTATCACGACATAGCTTTAATGCTTTGTTAAAAACTTTAGAAGAACCTCCGGTCCATGTTAAATTTTTATTGGCAACTACTGATCCACAAAAGTTACCCAGAACTATTCTTTCACGTTGTCTACAATTTCATCTAAAAATTTTGGAGGTTGATCAGATTTTATCACAAGTGGTAAGGATTTGTAATGCAGAACAGATCATGGCTGAACCTCGAGCGTTAAAATTAATTTCACGTGCGGCTGATGGCAGTATGCGCGAGGCACTCAGTATGGTAGATCAAGCCATTATTTTAGGAAATGGAAAGATTCCTGTTAATATAGTGAACTTCATGCTGCAAAGGTTAGATGATGATGAACCATTAGCATTAATTGAAGCACTTTTTGAAGCAAATGGTAAAAAAGTTATTCATTTATTAAATCAAGTAGCAATCAAACGTGCAATAGATTGGGAGTCCATTTTAATAGAAATGTTATGTTTGTTGCATCATATTGCCATGGTACAATTGCTAGCTGATAACTACTGCGATCACGATAAAGAAAAACATACTG
Organism: Candidatus Dasytiphilus stammeri; assembly: GCA_045290365.1. Lineage (GTDB taxonomy): Bacteria > Pseudomonadota > Gammaproteobacteria > Enterobacterales > Enterobacteriaceae > Dasytiphilus > Dasytiphilus stammeri_N. The sequence goes on from CP145882.1 coordinate 130,974, forward strand.
TACAACGTATTCAAACCCTTGCAAATACTATGTCAACCGAAGATGTACAACTATATTATCAAATTTTGCTTAGCGGTCGCCAAGAAATGTCACTGGCACCTAATAAAAAAATTGGAGTAGAGATGACACTATTACGAGCACTAACACTTAATCAACCGCATAACATTGAGAAAAATCCAACTATCAATACATATTTATTATCAACCCGCAGGAAACCAGCACTTCCGCTTACATCTAATTTTACGGTAAGAGACCGTAAAAAACATCCATCAGAAGTTCATCTAGAAAATATTGAGGCTAATAAACCAATTTTGCCAGAAAATACCAATCAGATTTTACAGGCATTAAATAAGCTGGTTGACCGTACAAAAACAGAAAAAAAAGATGATTATCAAGAAAATCAAATTAAATCAAGATTGTTAGCTAAATGCCAGCCCTTGGATTTAAAGGAAACTAATCTATTGAAATTAGAAAATTTCAAGGTTAAAAATCCAGAACTAGCTGTCCGAATTGATGAAGAAGTAAGATTAAAGGATATCTGGGCAGCTGAGCTTGCTCAAATTTCTCTTCCTCCCTTAGTACGCCAATTAGCCTTAAATTCTTGGAGAGAACAAGAGCAAGGAGGTATGATACAGTTACATCTTAGATCTCATCAACGTCAATTGAATACAAGTGAATCAACAAAAATATTAGCACATGCCATGAGCCAATTTATAGGTAAAGCTATTGAAATCAGTATTGTAGAAGATGATAATCTAAGATTCAGAACACCTCTTGAATGGAGAAAGATAATTTATGAAGAAAAACTAGCACATGCACGACAGTCAATCAATAATGATAAATATCTACAGATATTATGTAGAATTTTTAATTCTAGCATTGATGAAGAAAGTATTTTCCCAATTTAAAGTAGACAAAAGTCATAAGCGAGATTAAGAATGTTTGATAAAAAAGATGGCTTAGAAAACTTAATGAAACATGCACAACAGATGCAAAATAAAATGCAGCAGACCCAGACCGAAATAGCGAGTTTAGAAGTACAGGGTGAATCTGGAGCTGGACTGGTAAAAATTACCATAAATGGTATTTATAATTGCCGCTGTGTAAAAATTGATCCCAGTTGGATAAATGAGAGTAATGATTATATAGAAATGCTTGAAGATTTAATTACCGCTGCATTTAACGATGCCGCTCGACGTCTAGAAGAAGTCCGTAGCGAGAAAATGGCAGCATTAAACATGGTATTACCATCTGATTTTAAATTGACAATTTGATATCAATTCTAAAACAGACAACCTAGAATCCAATTGAAGAAGATGGTAGCACCTTACTCTGAAATATCATCCCACTTAAAAAGTAGAGTATATTTTATTTAGGTATTTATTTATGACAGATCAGATGAACAGAAAAGAGAGCCGGAGCTTTCAGTCTGAAGTAAAACAACTTTTAAATTTAATGATTCATTCTCTTTATTCAAATAAAGAAATTTTTTTGCGAGAATTAATTTCTAATGCGTCAGATGCCGCCGATAAATTAAGATTTAGTGCCCTCTCAGTACCGGATCTTTATGAAGGTGATGGTGAGCTTCGTGTACGTCTTACTGTAAATAAAGAACAACGTCAGTTGATTTTGAGTGATAATGGTATTGGCATGCGCCGCAATGAAGTTATTGAAAATCTAGGAACTATTGCTCAATCTGGAACTAAATCTTTTATTGAATCTATAAGCAATAGCCCAGTGAAAAATAGTCAGTTAATTGGGCAATTTGGTGTCGGTTTTTATTCAGCCTTTATTGTAGCAGATAAAGTAACCGTTCGTACACGAGCTGCTGGGGTTCCTGCAGAAGAAGGAGTGTTCTGGGAATCTGCAGGAGAAGGTAATTATATCATAGCAGATATTAGCAAATCTCAACGTGGTACAGAAATTACTCTACACCTCCGTGAAAATGAGGAAGAGTTTATGGATCACTGGCGCTTACGTAATATTATTAGTAAATATTCTGATCACATTTCTTTAGCGGTAGAAATGGAATCTCATAATAAGGAGGATAATACCACCATTTGGGAAACGATCAATAAAGCTCAAGCCTTATGGACCCGTAATAGATCCGATATTAGTGATGAAGAATATAAAGCACTATACAAACATCTGACACATGAATTTAGTGAACCTCTTATATGGAGTCATAACCGAGTTGAAGGCAAGCATGAATATACCAGTGTGCTTTACATTCCTTCTAAAGCACCATTAAATTTATGGAACCGGGATAATAAACATGGTCTAAAACTATATGTTCAACGTGTCTTCATTATGGATGATGCTGAGCAATTTTTACCACACTATTTACGATTTGTGCGTGGTGTAATTGATTCCAATAGTTTACCCCTAAATATTTCTCGTGAAATTCTACAAGATACTAAAATTACTCAAAACTTGCGTCAGGCGCTAACTAAAAGAGTTTTACAGATGCTACAAAAATTAGCTAAAGATGAGTCTGAAAAATATCAACAATTTTGGCAACAATTTGGTTTAGTTTTAAAAGAAGGACCTGCAGAAGACAGTAGTAATATTGAAAACATTGCCAAATTACTACGTTTTGCTTCCACTCAGAGTAGAAGTGATGCACAAACGGTATCTTTGAAAGATTATGTCAGCCGGATGGTTAAAGGACAAAAGAAGATCTATTATCTTACGGCTGATAGTCATCTAGCTGCCAATAGTAGTCCGCATCTTGAGTTTATGCTCGAAAAAGGGATTGAAGTATTATTAATGTCTGATCGTATTGATGGATGGATGATGAGCTATCTAACTAATTTTGATGGTAAAACTTTTCATTTAGTTAGTAAGATTGATGAATCAATCAATAAAATCGGAGAGTTAAAAAATGAAGTAGTACATAAATCTGAAAAATCTTTGCTCCCTTTTATAGAAAAAGTCAAAAAAATATTAGGTGATAGAGTAAAAGATGTCAGATTGACCGACAGGCTTACTAACACACCTGCTATGGTGACTACAGAAGCTAATGATCTGAGTACTCAGATGGCTAAATTATTGACTGAAGCTGGGCAAAAAGTTCCAGAATTAAAGTATTTTTTCGAATTGAATCCAAAGCATCCTCTAGTGAAGCGGGCGGTCGCAGAAACTAAAAATCATGCAAAATTTGTGGAATTAATTGAATTACTACTAGATCAGGCTCTACTTGCGGAAAAGGGTACTTTAGATGACCCTAATCAGTTTATCCGTCGCCTTAATCAGCTACTAATAACAGCTGATTGAAATATTGTTATATCTATAGTAGTAAAATTCCATGGATAAAGTGATTTTTTAGAAAATGTAAAGGGATTAGAATATGCGGGTTATTCTTATTGGGGCACCAGGTGCTGGTAAAGGAACTCAAGCACAATTTATTTGCGAAAAATATGGTATTCCCAAAATTTCTACTGGGGACATGTTACGTGAGTATTTTAAAAATAATGATCTTATGAGTCAAACCTCTAAAAAGATTATGGAAGGAGGAAAATTAGTACCAGATGAACTGGTGATAAATCTTGTAAAAGAACGTCTCTATCATAAAGATTGTCGTCATGGTTTCCTTTTGGATGGTTTTCCACGCACGATTCACCAAGTATCTGCTATGAATCAAGCAGATATTATTGTAGACTATGTACTTGAATTTATAGTTCCTGATTCAATCATTATTGAACGTATTATTGGACGGAGAATACATTTACCTTCTGGTCGCATTTATCATCTAAAATATTCACCACCAAAAATCGAAGGCAAAGACGATTTAACCGGAGAAAATCTTTCGATTCGTCAAGATGATCACGAAAATATGATACGTCAACGTTTAATTGAATATCACCAAAAAACTGTTCCTTTAACTTCTTATTATATAAAAGAAGCAGATGCCGGCTTGACAAAGTATTACCAAATTGATGGAACTGCTGAAATTAAAGTAGTGAATGCAGCATTAGTAACCATACTGAGTAAATCTAATCCCTCAATATCAATCAAAGATGGACTAAAATAACTAATATAATAACCACACTAATTTTAGGTTTTAGTTGGTTCATTTTTTTTAGGAGAAAGATTATTTAGCAATTCCGTAATTCCCGCCAGCGACCCTAATAAATTATTAGACTCAAATGGAAGCATGATTACTTTACTATTATGGGATGCCCCAATACTATGTATGGCATCAATATATTTTTTTGCTACAAAGTAATGGATAGCCTGAAGATTTCCTGTAGAAATAGCCTCGGAGACTATTTTAGTAGCATAAGCTTCAGCTTCAGCGGCGCGTTCTCGGGATTCGGCATGTAAAAAAGCAGATTGGCGTTCCCCTTCCGCTTTTAAAATTTGTGACTGTTTTTCCCCTTCGGCACGTAATATGGCACCTTGCCGAATTCCTTCAGCTTCTAGAATATCCGCTCTTTTAGTACGTTCTGCTTTCATTTGTGCATTCATGGATTCAATCAATTCAGCAGGAGGACGTACATCACGTATTTCAATACGTGTTACTTTAACACCCCATGGATTAGTTGCTTCATCAATGATACATAATAAACGGTTGTTAATACTATCCCGTTGAGATAGCATTTCATCTAATTCCATAGCACCTATCACAGTACGAATATTTGTCATGGTCAAGTTAATGATAGCCTGATCTAAGTTACTGACCTCATATGCCGCCTTAGAAGCGTTTACTACCTGAATAAAACCTACGGCATCAATGGTAACATTGGCATTATCTTTAGATATCACTTCTTGTGGAGGAATTTCTAAGACCTGCTCCATTACATTGATTTTATGACCAATGCGATCTATAAATGGAAATATTAAATTCAGTCCTGGGTAGAGAGTTCTCGTAAAGCGTCCAAAACGTTCTACCGTCCATTGGTAGCCTTGTGGTACAATCTTAATACTACAATAGATAATTATCAACATTATCATTATAAAGGGAAACGCGGTAACCATAAAATCTCCAATAAATCTCGCCAAATTATTTTATTATCAACTGATATTAATCTCAGTGTCTTTAAAATCAGGTGATAATAAAAATGTAATTTGGATACTTTTATATCAAACAATGAGACGACTTGATACCACTCACCAAACTAGATACATCAATTTATAAAGTATAAATAGTTGGATGATGAATAATATAATCTTACCATGTATCATCAAATATATTTGACTTTAGGTCGAGGCATCAATTTCTTATAAAATAAGTTATTCTGTCAACATTATCAATATTTTTGGCGTCATATTTTAGAACCCTCTAAGTAACTACTAACTATTCTTTGCACAGATGTAAAACAGTAATAAATATAAATAAAAGAAAGACTCTTATATAATAAACATGGTTAATGTCTTAAAATCTCTTTAATTTTTTGCTAAAACTTTCGGCGAGGCTATTAAATAGGAATACATTCCATTGAAATAATTTTATCTTTGTGGCTTGCCATTTACTAAAGAATAACTATGTAGGATGATGACATGCTTAAAATTTACAATACATTAAGTCGTAAAAAAGAAGAATTTAAACCTCTTCATTCAGGTGAAGTTGGAATGTATGTATGTGGCGTTACGGTTTACGATCTATGCCATATTGGTCATAGTCGTACATTTATGGTTTTTGATATTATTGCTCGTTATTTGCGTTATTGTGGTTATCAATTGAAATATGTACGTAATATTACTGATATCGATGATAAAATTATTAAAAGGTCAATTGAAAATAATGAAGATATTGAATCCTTGACTAATAAAATGATCGCGGCCATGCATATTGATTTTAGAGCTCTCAATATTTTACAACCTGATATTGAACCACGTGCGACACAAAATATTAGCACGATCATAGAAATGATTAGGGAGCTCTTACAACGTCAAAATGCTTATATTGCAAATAACGGTGACATTATGTTCGATGTGGGGAGTTATCCCGATTATGGGATTCTTTCACGTCAACAATTAAAAAAATTAAAAAACAGTGAGCGCAATAGTAACATTAAAAATGCTAAACGAAATTTAATTGATTTTGTGTTATGGAAAAACACTCGAAATCATGATGAACCCAGCTGGAATTCTCCATGGGGAATGGGACGACCAGGTTGGCATGCTGAATGCTCAGCAATGGCTAATAAGTATTTAGGAAAACATTTTGATATTCATGGTGGTGGTAGCGATCTTATGTTTCCTCATCATGAAAATGAAATTGCTCAGTCAGACTGTGCGTATACAAGTCATTATGTAAATTATTGGATACATTCAGGTATGGTTACTATTAAAAATGAAAAAATGTCTAAATCATTAAACAATTTTTTAACTATTCGAGAGATTCTAAAATATTACGACGCAGAAACACTGCGTTATTTATTAATTTCCAGCCACTATCGTAGTCCATTAATTTATAGCTATAATCGTCTCAATCAAGCCAGACTGGCCTTAGTCCGTTTATATACCGCACTATATTTCTGCGATGCTCAAAGTGATCATCAAAGATTAGAATTTGATGATGTTTTTGAACAACGATTTCGTAGTGCTATGGATGATGATTTTAATACTCCTCAAGCTTGTGCTGTACTTTTTGATATATCCAGAAAAATAAACTTTTTTAAAAACACTGATCGGCAACATGCCAATAAATTAGCGATACGTTTACGTTATTTAGCAGGGATTTTAGGATTGCTGCAACAAGATCCCCAAAAATTTTTACAAGGCGCCGTGTTGAATGATAGTCGTCGAGAAAGAATAATAATTGAACACTGGATCATGAAACGTCATGATGCTCGTAAATTAAAAGATTGGAGAATGGCTGATCTAATACGTAATAAATTAAATGCCATGGGAATTATTATTGAAGATGGTACAGTTGGGACTCATTGGCGACGTAATAAATAAACATCGCGAAAATTTCGCTGGTAAATACATGTAATAACATTATTTAAGATGTAAAATTTATAAAACTGCGGTGGCTCATTAATCTGGCTTTAATTATCTATATGAATTGCAGTATATAAAATAAATTTAATAATATTAATTATTTCCGATATGAATTTATTAAAATCATTGGCCGTGGTTAGTTCAATAACGATTGTTTCACGGATGTTAGGCTTTGTAAGAGATACATTAATAGCGAGAGTATTTGGTGCTGGAATGGAAACTGATGCATTTATAGTGGCATTTAAAATTCCTAATTTACTCCGGCGTTTATTTGCAGAAGGAGCTTTTTATCAAGTCTTTGTCCCTCTCTTATCAGAGTATAAAAATCAAAAGGGTGATCAAGCAACCAAATTATTAATTGCTAGAATTTCAGGAATCTTAAGCTTAGTATTATCATTGGTTACCTTAATGGGAATATTAGTTGCTCCTTGGATTATTTTGGTAACCGCCCCAGGATTTATTCAATCCACTGATAAATTTTTGCTGACTTCATCTCTGCTTAAAATTACTTTTCCTTACATATTGCTGATATCACTTACCTCAATGGCCGGAGCCATTCTTAATACTTGGAATCGATTTTATGTCCCAGCCTTAGTACCAATTATACTAAATATTAGTATGATTATTTCATCATTGTTCGCTGCTCCCTATTTTCATCCTCCGATCTTAGCTCTAGCTTGGTCTGTAGTATTTGGTGGAATATTGCAGTTATGTTATCAACTACCATCTTTAAAAAAAATTGGTATGTTAGTTTTGCCAAGAATTGATTTAAAAGATACAAGTTTATATTGGATTTTAAAAAAAATTGCTCCAGCTATAATTGGAGTATCTGTAAATCAAATAGCAATGATTATTAATACAATCTTAGCGTCTTTCTTAGTATCTGGCTCAGTTTCTTGGATATATTATGCCGATCGTATGATGGAATTTCCTTCTGGAGTATTGGGTGTAGCACTAGGTACTATTTTATTACCATCATTAACCAAAAAATTTACCAGTAGTCAACCAGAAGAATACTCCATTCTGATGGACCGAGGATTAAAAATTTGCTTACTTATGGCGGTTCCTAGTGCGCTAGCTTTAGTAATCTTAGCTAAGCCACTCACGGTAGTACTGTTTCAATATAAAAATTTTACCTCATTTGATGTTATGATGACTCAAAAAATATTGAGAACATATGCCGTAGGATTAGTTGGTATAATGGTAGTAAAAGTATTATCAACCGGGTTTTATTCCTGTAAAAATATTAAAACTCCAGTAAAAGTTGCCATGATTACACTACTAATCAGTCAATTAGTGAATTTGTTATGTATCGGAATACTCAAACAGATTGCCTTATCTCTTTCTATTAGTATTTCAGCATGTTTGAATGCCATTCTTCTATATTGGCAATTACGCAAAAAAAATATCTACCAACCTCAACCAGGTTGGAGAAACTTTATGCTAAAGTTAACTATTTCGGTAATTATCATGGCTGCCAGCTTAGTAATGATAATGTATTTTATGCCTGATTGGCAAATCTGGACAATGTCTGGGCGTTTATTACGGATGTTGACAGTGATTTTCATTGGTACCAGTATATATTGTATTACGCTTTTATTATTAGGATTACGTTTACGACATTTTACCTTGATCTAAACCATCTCTCTAATAGAGCTTCTATTAGTAAGTTTTCGTACATGTTTTGAAGTATTCTCAGAAGCTGGATGAGATTTTATTTCATACCAATTGTTACAAGGGCGGTACATGACCTTGATGATATTATTAGAGAACTTTACCATCACCACTTGATCTCTATTATAAACTAGAGTTGTGAATGCTAGTTTAGCATTCAAATATATGCAGCAGTGACACGGTGTCAATCGGTCACCATTAAAATCTTTACGTACCAGGGATAAACTAGGGTAGAAAAACCGTAAGCTATGATAGGGTAATGTAATATAATAATTAAGTCGTAAATGGATATTTTCTTGGCGATTACTCTTCAGCAGATAATGATGATTTACATAAGTCTGAAGACCATTTTGATGCTGGGTTATCGTATTAAATTCTAAAGAATTTGCACTTAAATCAGGAAGTTTTGCTATGCTTACAAAAATTTTAATAATTCCTATGAAGCGCTTCAAAAAGCTTACCTCTATCTTGGGATGACACTCTACAAGACTTAATATTGGCTCATTTTGAGCTATAAGGGGTGAAGATATTTTATGATTTTGGATTTCTATTAAAGTGAGATCATCTGCTACCGAACAGTTATTAGTTAGAGACCTGGTAGTGGTTATAATCATACTTGATTCATAAAATTTAGGTAATAAATAGCTTAACGTTGGTCTTTTTTCCCCAGATTTTATACGTAATACTGAATAGTTTGGGGTTTCCATCTGCTGATGGGGAACGATGATAATTCTTACATTTTCTTGTAATTTTTCAATCTTATTCACTGCCTCACGCTTCTCATTAAGGAGATAAGAAGCTATTTTTACAGGCACAATAGCATGTACTTCTTTAGTATTTTCTTTGATAGCTTCTTCTTCAATAATTCTTAGGATTGATAAAGAAAGAGATTCAGTATCACGTACGATACCTGTACCACTACATCTCGGGCAGATATGATGACTTGATTCGCCAAGTGATGGACTTAATCTCTGACGAGACATTTCTAATAGTCCCAGACGTGAAATATGACTTAATTGAATACGTGCCCGATCCTGCCTAACCGCTTCACGTAACCTATTTTCCACGGCAAGCTGGTGCCTTACTGATGTCATATCAATAAAATCAATTACTATTATTCCACCGAGATCGCGCAATCTTAATTGACGGGCGATCTCATCAGCCGCTTCTAAATTAGTATTAAAGGCGGTTTCTTCAATATCGCTACCCCTCGTAGCTCGTGCAGAATTAATATCTATAGCAGTTAGGGCTTCTGTTGTATCTATAACAAGAGAACCGCCGGATGGCAGATGAACTTCTCTTTGAAATGCCGACTCTATTTGGGATTCAATTTGATAATAACTAAAGAGTGGTACTTCACCAGAATAAAGCTTAATTTTTCTCATGAAGTCAGGTCTTCCTAAAGCCGCCATTTGAGATCTGGCTAATTCTACTACTTTAGGATTATCAATGAGGATTTCACTAATATCTGGACGTAAATAGTCCCTAAAGGCGCGCACTATAAAATTACTATCTTGATGAATGAGAAATGGCGCAGTGCGACTCGCGGCGAGTTTTTTAATTTCTTCCCAGTGTTTTAAGCGTGAACTTAGATCCCATTGTAATGCTTCGGCAGATTTACCAACTCCAGCCGTTCGGATAATGATTCCCATATCATTAGGTAATACCATAGAAGAAATGGTTTCCTTTAATTCCACACGATCCTCGCCTATAATTCGGCGCGAAATGCCACCGGCACGTGGATTATTAGGCATTAGAACCAGATAACTCCCAGCTAAACTGATAAAGGTAGTTAATGCAGCACCTTTATTACCCCGTTCTTCTTTATGAATTTGGACAATCATTTCCTGACCTTCAAACAAGATATCCTTTATCTTTAATCTCCTTGGATTAGTAAATTGCTCAGTAAAGTATTCAGGTGAAATCTCTTTTAAAGGTAAAAAACCATGCTTTTCCATACCATAATCAACAAAGGCCGCTTCTAGGCTAGGTTCGATCCTAGTAATGGTTCCTTTATAAATATTAGCCTTCTTATGTTCGTGCACCGGATTTTCAATATCTAAGTCATACAAACGTTGTCCATCGACCAGTGCAACCCGTAATTCTTCTTGTTGAGTTGCGTTTATTAACATTCTTTTCATTTTAATTACTCATGAATTCTTAATCATTATTCTTGTAACATAATTAACCCTGTGTTTTGCACATATAAAGTTTACTACGCTTAATAAATTCTCTCCAAAATTTGATGGATCAATTCATAGAGATTATTAACATATATGCCACAGTGCTTACCCGATTTTCAGCAAATCTTAGAATTATTTCGCAATTTCATTAGAATAAAAATTCTTAAGGTGATTTTATCTTTTGACCTCACCATGGTTCATAAATAAGTTTTGTAAACTTGCGAAGTGGAATCGAGCATTTATTAATCAAATATAGAAAATCATCGTGATATTATAACCTTTTTATTTTAAAATTTATAATAATGAAAATTAATCTCACAGATTTACAATCTCTAGTTATTACCCCGGATGAAATAGATAGACGCCTCGATAATTTTTTACGATCGAAGTTTAAAAGAATTCCAAAAAGCTTCTTTTATCGCTTATTACGTAAAGGTAATATCCTGGTTAATAAAAGATCGGTTAATCCGGCTTATAAATTAAAATTAGGGGATAAGGTATACTTTCCATGTATTACTTCAATAAATAATAAAGCTCCAGTGGTTTCAACAAAATTCGCCAATCAAATAGCGGCCGCCATTTTATATGAAGATGATTACATTTTAGCAATTAATAAACCTTCTGGTATAGCAGTACATGGTGGTAGCGGCTTGAATTTTGGTGTTATTGAAGGACTACGTCTTTTACTACCAGATTGTTCTTTTTTAGAGTTAGTACATCGTCTTGATCGTGATACTTCTGGAATCTTATTAATTGCTAAAAAACGCTCCGTATTACGGACATTACATGAACAATTTCGTCTTCAACAGGTAAAAAAATACTATTTAGCTCTTGTATGTGGATTATGGGCTTCAGAGATTAAAATTGTGCATGTTCCATTACTAAAAAATGTTCTTAAAAATGGTGAACGGATTGTAGGTGTCAGCGATCAAGGAAAAATTTCTAAAACTTATTTTAAGATAGAAGAACGATTTTCTCATACTACCTTAATGAGAGTAAGTCCAGTGACTGGCAGGACTCATCAGATACGTGTCCATGCTAAATATGCGGGACATCCAATTGCTTTTGATGAACGCTATGGTGATAAAAAATTTAATTCTAAGATTGCCAACCTGGGCTTAAAGCGTTTATTTTTACATGCTTCGGTCATGATTGTTAATCATCCTGACAGTAATGAAAAAATCTGCCTTACCGCACCACTACATGATGACTTAAAACAGTGTCTCTCATACTTACGTAAAAATAAGATTTAAAATTAAACTACCGTCAGTTCTCAGAATTCACGGTCTTGATAGACAAATCAGTTCGATAATTGTATTATCAATAATTAATTATTTCCAGGATTCATTTTATGGCTGTACAACAAAATAAAACTACTCGTTCTAAAAGAGGGATGCGTCGTTCTCACGATAAAATCACGACCATTCAATTATCTATAGAAAAAATGTCTGGGGAGATCCATTTACGTCACCATGTTACTAGGGATGGTTACTACAGAGGACGTAAGGTAATTTTGAAGGAAAATCAATGAGATAATAAGCCTGTAAGAGTTGTAGTTTGAATTTATCGGACTATTTAATGTAATGTTATTATCTTGTTTGATTTTGATACTCTGTATCAAGTAATTAACTGCCATGGTAAACTATAGTCTATAATTCCTTGTAATCCCAGATGGCGTTAATTTACATATATGTTGTATACTAAAATTCTCGGTACAGGGAGCTATCTTCCAAAAATGGTGGTAACTAATGCCGATTTGGAAAAAATTATCGAAACGAGCGATGAGTGGATCGTAACACGCACTGGAATTCGCGAGCGACGTCTAGCAGCAACAGATGAATCTGTAGCATCAATGGGATTTCATGCAGCTCAACAGGCACTGGGGATGGCAGGAATTGATAAAAATACTCTGGGTTTAATTATTGTTGCCACTACTACATCTAGTCATGCATTTCCTAGCTCTGCCTGTATGATTCAACAGTTGCTTGGTGTGAATGATAATGATGTTGCCGCTTTTGATCTGGCCGCCGCCTGCTCGGGTTTTATTTATGCACTCAGCGTCGCGGATCAATATGTTAAAAATGGAACTGTACAGTATGCACTGGTTATTGGTGCTGATGTACTAGCTCGCACCTTAGATCCACAAGATCGTGGAACAATGATTCTTTTTGGAGATGGTGCTGGAGCGGTAGTACTGGGAGCTAGTAAAACTGCCGGGATTTTATCAACACATCTTCATGCGGATGGGCGATACGGAACACTTCTCACGCTACCTTTTAATGATCGTACCACATGTAAAACACATTATTCTTATCTGACGATGAGAGGTAATGAAGTATTTAAAATTGCTGTTAATGAGCTCACTCGTCTAGTTAAAGAAACATTAAAACTTAATAAGTTAGATTGTCTAGATTTAGATTGGTTAATCCCTCATCAAGCTAATTTACGCATTATTAAAGCCACAGCTAAAAAATTAGGTTTAAGTATAGAAAAAGTTATTATTACTATTGATCGACATGGAAATACTTCAGCCGCTTCGGTTCCATCGGCGCTGGATGAAGCAGTACGTGATGGACGCATCAAGAAAGGGCAGCTCATTTTGCTAGAGGCTTTTGGTGGGGGATTAACTTGGGGATCGGCATTAGTTAATTTCTAATCACAGAATGAATATCATGACAAATTTTGCAATGATGTTTCCAGGGCAAGGATCTCAATCAATAGGTATGTTAGCGGAAATCGCTCGATATTATCCAATAATTAAGCAAACTTTTTATGAAGCTTCGGAGTCAATTGGATATGATCTCTGGAATTTAGTCCAAAATGGAACCACTAGAGAATTAAACCAAACTAGCAAAACACAACCTATCTTGTTAACGAGTTCGGTAGCCATCTTTCGCCTCTGGCAAAATAAAGGAGGACCTATTCCTAGTATCCTTTTAGGACATAGTTTAGGAGAGTATTCGGCATTAGTATGTGCTGGTGCAATTCCATTTAAGGAAGCAGTTGGTTTGGTAGAATTACGTGCCAAAGTAATGCAAGAGGCCGTACCAGAAGGTACGGGAGCAATGTTAGCCGTGATTGGTTTGAGTCATGAGACTCTAATTAATATTTGTGAATTTTCCGCACGAGGAGAGTTTGTAGCACCCGTGAATTTTAATTCTCCAGAACAATTTGTAATCGCCGGACATAAAGGGGCGGTTTTTAGGGCTGGGCAAGCTTCTAAACAAGCTGGTGCCAGAGTGTTATCATTACCGATTACCATCCCATCTCACTGTGCTCTAATGAAACCCGTTGCCGAAAAATTTGCGAGAGCATTAGAAAAATTTACTATTACTGTACCTGTGTTACCAGTGATAAATAATGCCGATGTTCAATGTGAAAGTTTACCATCAAAAATTCGCAGTGCTTTAGTTCGTCAATTGTATAATCCAGTGCGCTGGATTGAATCTGTAGAATATCTTATCTCAAAAGGAATCGATACTGCATTTGAGATAGGTCCTAGTAATGTCTTGTGTGGTTTAACCAAGCGTATTAATCAAACCTTGATGGTTAGTTCTATTAACAATTCCGATAGTTTATCAGCAGCTCTAAAACAATTAATAACAAAAAGAGGAAGGCCATGATTTTGAGTTGTCAGGGAAAAATTACATTAGTTACTGGGGCAAGCCGGGGTATTGGGCGTGCTATTGCCTCCACAATGGCCAAGCGTGGTGCTAAAGTTATTGGTACGGCGACAAATCAGCAAAGTGCTAATATAATAACTACTAACTTAATCAATACGGGAGGTAAAGGATTGGTTTTGGATATAACAGAACATAATTCTATAAAAAATGTCTTAGAACAGATCAGAACCGAGTTTGGAGAAATAGAAATTTTAATTAATAATGCAGGAATGACCCTTGATAATCTTACTATGCGTATGAAAGATGAGGATTGGCAAATTGTTATCAATACCAATCTTTCTTCGGTATTTCATCTCAGTAAGGCGGTAATCCGTAGTATGATAAAAAAACATATGGGGAGAATTATCAATATTGGTTCTATAATTGGAGCCATAGGTAATGCCGGACAATCCAGTTATGCTGCCGCTAAAGCGGGTTTAATTGGCTTTAGCAAGTCACTAGCTCGTGAAGTAGCTTCACGGGGAATTACGGTTAATGTGGTAGCACCAGGGTTCATTGAAACCGATATGACCCGAGTATTAACCGAACACAAACGGGTCATAGTGTTAAAAAAAATCCCGGCCGGACGTTTTGGAACTCCACAAGACATTGCTAATGCAGTTGCTTTTTTAGCTTCTAATGAAGCTTCATATATTACTGGTGAGACCTTACACATTAATGGTGGGATGTATATGGTTTGATTTTTATAGCTACCGATAAATAATGTCAGATCAAGCGAGATCTAATATTAATTGAATAATAAACTACTAAAACCATCGCGAAAGCGAGTTTGATAGGAAAATAGTATGAGCACTATCGAAGAACGTGTTAAGAAAGTCATTTGCGATCAATTTGGCGTTAAGCAGGAAGAAATTCTTAAGACAGCTTCTTTTGTAGAAGATCTGGGCGCGGATTCTCTTGATACCGTTGAGCTTGTAATGGCTCTTGAAGAAGAGTTTAATAAAGAAATCCCAGACGAAGATGCTGAGAAGATTACTACAGTACAGGCAGCTATTGATTATATAGCAGGCAAGAGCAGTTAATAAATCTGTTACGGTTGGTTGACTACCGACTGAATATTTGACCACTATCATCTTATTCAATCCTCAATAGGTTAGAATTGAATGGTCCCCTGAGGAGTATCAGGCATGGATCGGATTTCATCCAATCCATGGTAGTCTCAGGTTGAGAGATCGATAAATTTATCATGGATTGTTAAAATATGGATAAGATTATAGCAGAAAAGAGATACTGGATTAATGGACAACCGCAACATTACATCCCTATTAATGATCGTGCAATACAATTTGGTGATGGGTGCTTTACTACTGCTAGAATACGTGACGGAAATATAGATTGGTTAGCAGCACATTTACAGCGGCTACATCAGGGATGTGAGCGTTTATTCATTAGCAATGTCAATTGGCATAAATTAGAACAGGAAATGAAAGCAGTTGCTAACACATATAAAGATGGGGTATTAAAAGTTATTTTAACTCGTGGTAATGGATGGCATGGTTATAGTGTATTTCATTGCACTAAACCAAACAGAATATTATATTTTTCGCCATGGCAAAATTTTTACAAAAAACTGCATATAAATGGCGCTAAATTGATTTTTAGTCAGTTAAGACTTACTAAAAATCCCGTGTTAGCTGGAATTAAACATTTGAACCGGCTGGAACAAGTATTAATCCGTATACAAATTGATCAAAATCATGCGGATGAAGCTTTAGTACTTGATACTCAAGGTATGATAGTAGAATGTTGTTCTGCCAATATCTTTTGGCGAAAGAAAATCAAAGTATTTACTCCTTGCTTAAATGAAGCGGGGATCAAAGGAATTATGCGACATAATATAATCACCTTATTATCTAATTCAAAATATGAGGTGCAGGAAGTACAAGAAAGTATGGACACTCTTACGGATGCGGATGAAGTTATCATAACTAATGCAGTCATGCCAGTTTTACCAGTGTGTCAGATTGGTAATGTTTTGTATCAATCCCGAGAACTGTATAACATGTTAATTACTCACTGTTAAATCACGTAAGAATCGCATGAGAAAAATACCTATAATTGGTGTACGAGCGACAGTCTCAGGAGTTTTACTAATAAAATTCATTGTTATTATCGTAATTTATTGTCAGATTCATAATTTTGCCGCGTCCTCTTTGACAATTACTCAAGATATCATTTTTACTTTGCCTTTAGGAACTGGATGGCACGCATTAAAAACTAAATTAGAAGCCAAAACAATTATTAAACATAGTTATTGGTTTTTATGGTTATTACGCTTTGACCCGGCTTTGTCTCAATTTAAAGCCGGAACCTACCTTCTGAAACCCACCATGAGTGTCCGCAAGATGTTACTATTATTAGTAAATGGAAAAGAAGCCTGGTTTGCTTGGAAATTTATTGAAGGTAAACGATTGCAAGACGGTTTAATAAGCTTAGAAAAAGCTCCTTGGATCAGGCATTTACTTAAACATGATAACCACCAACAAATTGCAGATTTATTAGGAATAAAGTCATTTAAAAAATTGGAAGGATGGTTATATCCAGATACCTGGTATTATACGGCTAATACTAGTGATTTAGAGATTTTACGTCGTGCGCATGAACGCATGAAACAATTAGTTAATACCTTGTGGCATACCAAAAGGATGGGTTTGCCTTATAACGGTTCCAATGAATTAGTAATCCTAGCCTCCATAATAGAAAAAGAGACAGCTATAACCACCGAACGTTATAAAGTAGCCTCAGTGTTCATTAATAGACTGCGTTCAGGGATGCGATTACAATCTGATCCTACAGTGATTTACGGTTTAGGAAATAAATATCGTGGAATTTTAAGTCACTACGATTTAGAAAGTAATAATGCTTATAATACTTATCTTAATCCAGGATTACCCCCGGGACCAATTTCTCTCCCTAGTAAAACATCACTTCTGGCGGCAGCGCATCCATTTAACACTACTTATTTATATTTTGTTGCTGATGGTAAGGGAAAACTTATCTTTAATATTAATCTAGCAAATCATTTACAAGCAGTAAAAATTTATCGTGATCGTAAAAATCATCAAGGAAAATATGAAAAATAGTTTTATTGCCATTGAAGGTATAGAAGGCGCAGGAAAAACCACTACCTGTAATATTGTAGTGAAATTTTTGAAAAAAAAAAAGTTAATGACATCATTTTAACTCATGAACCTGGAGGAACTCCAATAGCAGAACAATTGCGAAAATTAATTAAAGAAGGCATTGAAGGTGAAACAATTACTGCGCACACTGAACTTTTTATGCTGTATGCAGCACGCTTACAGCTTATGGAACAAATTGTCAAACCTGCCCTCACACGCGGAGCATGGGTGATTAGTGATCGTCATGAGCTTTCTACCCAAGCATATCAATCCGGTGGACGTGGAATTGATATTAATTTATTGAAAGTGTTACGTAAGTTAGTATTAGGTAAGTTGAAACCAAATTTAACACTTTATCTAGATATTACACCAGAATTAGGGTTACAACGAATTATAAGCCGTGGTAAACTGGATCGTATTGAGCAGGAATCTATAGAATTTTTTAATAGTGTTAGAAGATATTATCTAGCACAGACAACCCTAGATAATAGTATTAAAATCATCGATGCTACACAACCGCTTCAGGTAGTGATCTCAGCTATACATCTTGTATTGGAGGAATGGTGGTGGAAGAAAACACCTTGAGACAACACGACGGGTATCCATGGCTTCATCATCTTTATCAGAAAATTATTAAACAATATCAGATAGCACGAGGTTATCATGCACTATTAATAAATGCTGCAGATGGACTAGGTTTAGATGCGCTAATTTTGAAGATTATTGACTGGTTAATGTGTTTGTATCCTATCAATATAAATCCTTGTGGAACTTGTCAAAGCTGTCAACTGATGCGGTTTGGAAATCACCCAGATTGTTACATATTTAATCTAAAATTAGAAAATCATCCTCTTGGGATTGAAACCATCAGAAATCTCTGTGAGAAAATTTATCAACGTCCTCTAATAGCTAGAATAAAAGTTATCTCTATCTCCAAAGCAGAAAAACTGACCGACGCCGCCGTCAATGCATTATTAAAAACTATGGAAGAACCTCCAGATCATACATATTTTTTGTTATCTAGTCTTAAAACTACTTCAAGTATTCCCGTTAGTCTAAGAAGTAGATGTCAACTCTGGCAAATTTTACCACCCGATGAAAATCAAGGCTTAAAGTGGTTAATCAAACATATTAAAAATCACCATCACACCCAGACTTGCATCGCGGCTTTGAGATTCTCAGGTGGAGCACCATCAGCCGCCTTAAAATTACTAAAATCTAATAGCTGGCCAATAAGAGAAAAACTTTATGAAAAAATCAATGATTATTTAACAGGTACTATAGATATAATAAGTATCTTACCACTACTACATAATGAAAATGTTACTAAGCAAATTTACTGGTTATGTACCTTGTTGCTAGATGCCTTAAAATTGCCGCATAGCAGTAAAAATTTTATTATAAACGTAGATTTTAGTAAACTTGTTAGTAAATTAGCACAACAGTTTTCTGTGAAAATTCTTCAGATAAGTTTGCGAGACTGGTTAGTTTGTCGTAACAAGATAGTACAACAAGTTAGATCACTGAATCGTGAATTATTATTAATGGAACAGTTGCTAAACTGGGAGGAACTAATGATTTCAAATCTAGAGATTAATTTATAGGATTAAATTATGTTTTTAATAGATTCCCATTGTCATCTTAATCATTTGAATTATAATACCATA
The DNA here is from genome assembly GCA_045290365.1 of Candidatus Dasytiphilus stammeri. Taxonomy (GTDB): domain Bacteria; phylum Pseudomonadota; class Gammaproteobacteria; order Enterobacterales; family Enterobacteriaceae; genus Dasytiphilus; species Dasytiphilus stammeri_N. Next base: position 150,254 of record CP145882.1, read on the forward strand.
CATACAGATGTGGATGATGTCTTAAAAAAAGCGGCTCATAATGATGTCCAATTGGTATTGACAGTAGCTACTACTTTATCAGAATATCAAGAAATAGCTAACCTGGTGGGAAATCACCCAAAGGTTACATATACTTGTGGTATACATCCTTTAAATGTTGATAAGGACACGGATCTGATTGATTTACATTCTCTTGCTAACAATCGTCAGGTGGTTGCATTAGGTGAAACTGGATTAGATTATTGTGACTCTAAAAAAGATAAGATAAAACAACAGATTTTTTTCCGGGAACATATTAGAATTGGGTGTTTTTTAAGCAAACCAGTGATAGTTCATACACGAAATGCTCAAATAGATACCTTGACTATCTTACGTGAAGAGCAAGCCAATATATGTGGTGGAGTATTACACTGCTTTACTGAAGATCGTCAAATGGCTAAGTTATTACTAAATATGGGATTTTATATCTCCTTTTCTGGAATTGTAACTTTCCGTAATGCAATAAACCTGCGTGATATCGTAAGTTATATCCCATTAGATCGTTTGCTTATAGAAACTGATTCACCTTATTTAGCACCAGTTCCATATCGTGGCAAAGAAAATCAACCAGCTTGGCTACGTGAAATTGCCAGCTGTATAGCACAAATAAAAAACATCTCTGTTGTAGAACTAGCGGCAATAACTACTAATAATTTTTGTAGTTTATTTGGAGTGAATTTAAAAATTAGATAAGACTGTTAATTAAATAATAATTTAAAAAAAAGGATTGACATGTTAGAAGAAACACTATTTAAGAATATTATTAGTAGAAAAATTCCAGCGGATATTCTTTATCAAGATGAATTAGTGACGGCCTTTCGTGATATTTATCCACAAGCGCCTACCCATGTTATTATTGTTCCTAATACTTTTATTTCGACCCTTAATGAGGTTAAATTTGAACATGAGCCAATATTAGGTAGGCTCATTACCGTTGCCGTGAGAATTGCTCAGGATCAAAACCTAGCTGAAAGCGGTTACCGCTTAATTATGAATTGTAACAAACATGGCGGTCAGGAAGTATATCATATTCACCTGCATCTTTTAGGCGGTTGTCCATTAGGACCGATGGTGCGGACTAAATAAGCTTCATTGCTTGAATCAAATAACCGGTGGATAAAATTTAGTATTTATAAATTGCTATATTAATAATGATTAATGAAAATCCTTACCGGATTGGATCCCGACCACAATCTATTTTTCAGAGAGTTAATCGTCCCGTTAATTTTAAAAGATTATCTTTATCTTATCAACTAACTGAATTGCACATCCAAGATAATTAAATGGTGTGATCTTTTTAAGACGCGATTTTTCCTGAACTGGGATTGGTAAAGTGTCAATGAATGAATGTATAACCTCGGCATCCACAGTTTGATCCTGGGTGATCGCTTTGAGTTGTTCATATGGTTGGTCAATTCCATATCGTCGCATTACAGTTTGAATAGGTTCTGCTAATACTCCCCAATTTTGATTAAGTTCATTCATTAGCTGATTATAATTTAGTTCTAGTTTACTAATTCCTGTTAATGTTGATTGCCAAGCAATCATTGCATAACTCAATCCTACTCCTAGGTTCCGTAACACCGTTGAGTCTGTTAGATCACGTTGCCAGCGTGAAATGGGTAATTTGTGAGCTAAATGTGTTAATATAGTATTAGCTAACCCTAGATTACCTTCAGAATTTTCAAAATCAATAGGATTAACTTTATGTGGCATAGTAGAAGAACCAATTTCCCCGGCCGTAGTTTTTTGCTTAAAATAATTTAAAGCAATATAACCCCAAATGTCACGATTAAAATCTATAACAATTGTATTAAAACGCCTAATACAATCTAAAAATTCGGCAATATAATCATGTGGTTCAATTTGTGTTGTATATGGATTCCAGCTCAGACCTAAAGCAGTAACAAAATTTTTACTTACCTGTTGCCAGTTAACATCCGGATAAGCAGCCAAATGGGCATTATAATTTCCTACTGCTCCATTTATTTTACCCAGAATTTCTATTTGTTTTAATTGTTTTAGCTGACGTGTCATTCTATATACGAAATTAGCCATCTCTTTCCCTACCGTAGTAGGCGTTGCAGGTTGGCCATGGGTACGAGATAACATGGGTGTCGCACGATACTTATGAGCCAAATTATTAGTAATAATCATCATTTTTTTCCAAAATGGAAAGATGACTTCATTTCTAGCAGTTTCTAACATTAGTGCATAAGATAAGTTGTTAATATCTTCCGAAGTACAAGCAAAATGAATAAATTCGGTAATATCTTTCAGTTTAGGAATGATGGATACTTTTTTCTTTAAAAAATATTCTACTGATTTGACATCGTGATTAGTAGTTCGTTCAATATTTTTGATATCTACGGCGTCAGATTCAGAAAAATATGTAATAATAGAATTTAAATATTCGTTAGTATCGTTATCAAATGCCTTAATTTCCTTAATTTCTGGACACCTAGCTAAATTTTGCAACCAGCGGATTTCAATGGTTACACGCAATTTTAATAAACTATATTCATTGAATATAGTACGTAGAGAATGGACTCTATCTGCATAGCGGCCATCAAGCGGTGAAATAGCCGTAAGAGGAGATAATTTCATTATTGTTTAACTCCTATTACTAGAGAAATCAATATAAATATTTAATTTATAGAGAATATCTCACTTTATTGGTTAAGTGGCAATCTCTTTTCAATAATACCTCCTCCTAAACAAATCTCACCCCAATAAAATACTGCAGATTGACCAGGAGTAATGGCCGCTATAGGCTTCAAAAATTTAGCAGTAATGATTTTTTTATCATCATGAGGAATAAGAAGACATGGAACATCCGCTTGACGATAGCGAATTTTTACAGAACAAAAAATTTTGTTATTTAAGGGGTAGCGATTGAGCCAGTGAAACTGATTAGCAATTAGACCAACTGACAGGAGCTGAGGATGGGATTTTCCTTGCGCCACTATTAATAAATTTTGTTTCATCTTTTTATCAATCACATACCAAGGATCATTATTTCCTTGTTTCGTACCCCCAATCCTTAATCCTTTACGTTGTCCTATTGTATAATATATTAGTCCTTGATGCTTACCTATTACTTGACCATCAGTTGTGATAATCTTACCTGGCAAAGCAGGTAAGTACTTGCTAATAAAATCTCGAAATTTTTTTTTACCAATAAAACATATTCCCATGGAATCCTTCTTGTTTGCTGTCACCAATCCATATTTATTAGCAATACCTCTAACGACATTTTTAGTCAATCCACCTATAGGAAATAAACTATGCATAAGCTGTTTTTGATTCAAGGTATAAAGAAAATAACTTTGATCTTTATTTCTATCGATGCCTCTTAAGAGTTGTTTTTGACCTCTTAAAGCTAACTGACGCACATAGTGTCCCGTAGCAATAAAATTTGCTCCTAGATCTTCAGTAGCAAATTCCATAAAAGTTTGAAATTTAATTGTTTTATTACACAGAATATCGGGATTTGGTGTACGTCCCGATTGATATTCATCTAAAAAATTACTAAAAACCTTATCCCAATATTCAGCTGAAAAATTTACTTTATGTAATGGTATACCAAGTTGATTACATACCTTTTGGGCATCAGCTAAATCTTGAGCAGCTTGACACTGTCCCAAATCATCCTCTTCCCAATTTTTCATAAATAATCCTTCCACTTGATATTGATGTTGTTGTAAAAGTAAAGCAGCAACTGAAGAATCAACTCCACCAGACATACCAATGATAACTTTTGTTTTAGTTTGATGATTCATGAACATACATAAAATTTATTTTTAGCAGGGATTTATCAAATAAATACAAGATTAATTTAAATAGAAGCTATAAAATAGGTTAATATTAGCTTTTAAAAGCTAAAAGCAATAAGATATTACTCACAGTGTCAAAACCTCTCCTATAATTAACGTAATAATTTAAGTAGATTGCTAATAAATTAATCTATATTATTGCTATATAGAATATCTATATAGCATAATATAGATTAATTATTACCATAAAAATAAAGTGGGAGATAGTAATGGGCATTATTTCTTGGATATGTTTTGGTTTAATAGCTGGTATATTCGCAAAATGGATTATGCCAGGAAAAGATGGTGGGGGTATTATAATTACCATAATTTTAGGTATTTTGGGTGCTTTAGTAGGAGGATGGATTAGCACCTTATTGGGATTCGGTAAAGTAGATGGTTTTAATTTTGGAAGTTTTTTAGTGGCCATAATCGGTTCTATTATTATTTTATGGATATATCGAAAATTACGTAATTGATGCTTTAAAGGCCTATTTAAAGGCCTATTTAAAGGCCTTTATAAATCTCATCATATTTTTAAAATTCAGAAAATTATTTTCTGTGAGTTAATTATTAAATAAAAAATATATAACATCACCATCTTTTACAAGGTATTCTTTACCCTCAAGGCGGACTTTACCTGCGTCTCGTGCACCTTGTTCACCTTTATAGCGTATAAAATCTTGATAGCTAATAATTTTAGCACGAATGAAACCTTTTTTAAATTCAGTATGAATTTTGCCAGCAGCTTGATATGCGGTGGCTCCATTATAAATAGTCCAGGCACGTACTTCTTTTATGCCTACGGTGAAATAAGTTTGCAAATTCAGAAGTTTATAGCCATTAGTAATTAGATTATGAAGTCTCGATTTTAACTGTAAGCAACTTGGATTTTTAGCAATTTCATACTCTAGCTGAGCACAAATAGTTACTACAGAAGTTCCTTCCTTCTCTGCTATACAATTAATCTGCTCGATATAATTATTTTTTTTGAAACCATATTTACTAATATTCGCAATGTACATAGTGGGTTTCAGCGTAATAAAATTAAGATAGCGTATGGTGGATTTTTCTTCTTGGGATAGTGTCAATTCTCTTAAGAGTCTAGTATTATCTAGTTGTAATCGGCATTTTTCTAATATTAGAAGTTCAGGAGTGACAGTTGTATTATTTATCTTACCTCTTATAATTTTTTTCTTGATCTGTTTTATGGCACCTTCACAAGTTTCAAGATCAGCAAGAGCTAGTTCAGTATTAATGATATTAATATCTTCTAATGGATTAAGTTTTCCAGATAAATGAACGATATCTTCATCATCGAAACAACGCACTACATGAACAATCGCGTCTGTATCACGAATGTTATTTAAAAAATGATTTCCTAATCCTTCACCTCTGGAAGATCCTTTAATAAGACCAGCAATATCCACAAATTTCATAGTAGTGGTTATGATACGAGGTGATTTAACAATTGCTGCTAGTATATTAAGACGTTGGTCTGGTACCGCTACTATGCCAGTATTATGCTCTATAGTAGAAAATGGAAAATTAGCTACCTTACACTCCGAATGAGTGAGTGCATTAAATAGAGTAGACTTACCTACATTAGGTAAACCTATAATACCGCATTTCAATCCCATCCGAGCTTATGTCCCTACATTTTTTATTTTAGATTTGTATGTAAACGATTCATTGCTTTCATAATACCATCTTTTAACCAAATTGTAGTACAAAAGATCGCCTCTTCAATAGCATGATTAATAAGTTTTTTATCCTTTACTGATGGTTGATCTAAAACAAAATTAGTAACCCTATTTAGATCTAAAGGATGACCGATCCCGATACGTAATCGATAAAAAATATTATTACCCAAATGGCTAATAATATTTTTTATTCCATTATGACCGCCGGATCCCCCCCCTAATTTAAATCTAGCTATCCCAGGTGCCAAATTTAATTCATCATGTGCAATCAATATATCATCTGGTGCCAGATGATAAAATTTTGCCATGGCGGCAACCGATTTACCACTTAGATTAATGAAGCTATCAGGAATAAGCAGCCGTACATTTTGATTAAATAAAAAAAATTGTGTAGGATTAGTATATCCGTAAAATTTATTATTTTGCTTCAGTACAATATTATGAATTCCTGCCAAACGTTTGACATACCAACCTCCTGCATTATGACGCGTTTCTTCATATTGAGATCCAGAATTCGCAATTCCAACTATCAATCTTAAGTTTTGCAAGTAATTGATCTCCTATTACTATTAGATAACATGGGGAACGCATTAATGCTCAAACATTGCCGAAAGAGATTCTTCATTACAAATCCGACGAATTGCTTCGGCTAACATGCCAGCTAATGTTAAGGTTCGTACCTTAGGCAGTTTTTTTATTTCGGAGGATAAAGGGATAGTATCGCATACTACAACTTCATCAATATCTGAATGAAGCAAATTTTCGGCGGCATGGCCTGAGAAAATAGGGTGTGTAGCATAAGCCAAAACTCTTTTAGCACCACGTTCTTTTAAGGCCTCAGCTGCTTTACATAAGGTACTAGCAGTATCAATCATGTCATCAATAAGCACGCAATCACGATGATTTACATCCCCAATGATGTGCATCACTTCTGAAACATTAGCACTAGGTCGACGCTTGTCAATAATAGCCATATCAGTATCATTCAGCAATTTGGCCACGGCGCGAGCCCGTACCACACCTCCAATATCTGGAGAAACGACAATTGGATTGTCTAATCCAATTTGTTGCAGATCTTCTAAAAGAATCAGGCTTCCAAAGACATTATCTACTGGAACGTCAAAGAATCCTTGTATTTGCTCCGCATGCAAATCTACTGTTAAAACACGATCGACACCGACACTTGAAAGAAAGTCAGCTACTAATTTAGCGGTAATAGGTACTCTAGCAGAACGAACGCGACGGTCTTGACGTGCATAACCAAAATAAGGCATAACAGCAGTTATACGACCAGCAGAAGCCCGACGTAATGCATCAACAACCACTACTAACTCCATAAGATTATCATTAGTAGGAGCGCAGGTAGACTGAATGATAAAAATATCATCCCCACGTACATTTTCATTAATTTCGACACTAATTTCACCATCACTAAAGCGCCCCACGGCAGCAGCGCCTAATTGAGTATAAAGACGACTTGCAATATTTTGTGCGAGTTCAGGAATTGCATTACCGGTAAAAAGTTTCATATTAGGCACAATTGACAACCTTAGGATTAGGATCAGATATAGATACCCTATTATATAAATTAAAATATCATACGGTGTAGTGGTGATATATTTACACTTTTAGTTACAAAACCACGGGCTCCTTTCGGAACTATCTCAAGAACTTTGCGGGCTTGGAACTCATTTTCAAATTCTGCAAAAATACAAGCTCCTGTTCCAGTAAGACGAGCAGTAGCATATTTTAATAGCCAAGAAAATAATTGCTCAACTTCTATGAATCTTTTTCTTACTAGAGCCTCACAATCATTATTGAAAGGACTACGTAATAACTCCGTCAATTTACGGACAGGTGTATTTCTATTCAATTCAGTATCTTTAAATATCAATGAGGTTGGAATTATTATTCCTGGACATACAATAAGATACCATCTTTCCGGCAACATAACTGGCTGTAATTTCTCACCTAAACCTTCAGCAAAAGCAGTATGACCATGAATAAATACTGGTACATCAGTACCAATCTGTAAGCCCAAGATACTTAGTTCATTAATACTGAAATTAGTTTTCCATAAATAATTAAGCGCGATTAGTATCGTGGCGGCATTTGATGAGCCACCACCTAATCCACCACCTAATGGTAGTCTTTTTATTAATTTAATTTCTACACCTGCATCTGTTGGTAACAATCCAAGTTTAATAGCTTTTTCCTGTAATAATTTTGCCGCGATAATAATTAGATTGTTTTCTGGAGTCGTCCCATCAATAAGATGATCTTGCAAACTAATTTTACCACTCTTATTTAAGAAAAGATTAATTGTATCACCATATTCAATAAATTGAAAGATAGTTTGCAAGTGATGATATCCATTAGGATACTGGCCATTAATATAGAGAAACAGATTTAATTTGGCTGGTGCTGGCCACTGAATCATCATTCAATTACCTGTAATCTAGTTGAATTTCAGTTCAATTAATTATTGAACGTTTGAACCATTATAAGCATACTATCAGTAGGAAATTTTCTTGAAAAGAAATTATATTATTAAAATTGCTACGCATATTAAATTATGTCATAATTTTCAGACTTAAAATCCGATATCATGATTATTGAAGTTAAAGAATATTTTTACTAACAATATTTAGGTTAATATTTCTGCATGAAATCTTCCCTAATTGCAAAAATAGAATTCTTAAAAAAGCGTTATCAAGAAGTTGATAATCTCCTCCGAACATCCGAAATTATCTCCAATCACAAGCTTTTTAGAGTTCTCGCCAAAGAATATGCCAATATTTCAGAAATTATGAAATATTTTTTTCAGTGGCAGACCATACAGGAAAACATCACCACCACTTCTTTGTTACTTCATGATCCTGAAATTAGAGATCTCGCGTCAGATGAGCTCTTGAAAATCAGCAATCATAATAAATTAATCGAACATAAACTTAAATTATTGTTAATTCCTCAAGATCCTAATGAGGACCGCAACTGTTATATCGAAATCCGTGCCGGAACAGGTGGGGATGAAGCGGCTCGTTTCGCCGGAGAGTTGTTTCGCATGTACTACCGTTATGCAGAAGCTCGGTGCTGGAAGATGGAAATTATCAGCGCTAGTGAAGGAGAACACGGAGGTTATAAAGCGATTATTGTGAAAGTGACAGGGAACAGCACATATAGTAGTCTCAAATTTGAATCTGGTGGTCATCGAGTACAAAGAGTCCCTGAAACCGAATCACAAGGTCGTATTCATACTTCAGCATGTACTATTGCTGTTATGCCAGAAATGCCAGAGAATAAAATCCTGAAAATCAAAACTACTGATTTAAAAATTGATACTTTTCGTTCTTCAGGAGCTGGAGGACAACATGTTAATACCACCGATTCAGCTATACGTATTACTCATCTACCAACCGGTATCGTAGTAGAGTGTCAAGATGAACGTTCACAGCATAAAAATAAAACTAAAGCCCTTTCAGTTCTAAGCGCTCGCCTTAACGCCGCAGAAATAGCTAAACGTCATCAAGAAGAAAGTTCGACACGTCGCAATTTACTTGCGAGCGGTGAGCGATCGGATAGAACTCGGACTTATAATTTTCCACAAGGACGTGTAACGGATCATCGTATTAATCTTACACTATATTGTTTAGAAAAAATCATGAATGGAAATCTAGATCTCTTAATTGACCCGCTGCGACAAGAGTATCAGAATCAACAATTAGCTAATTTATAAGGAAATATTTAATGACAATCAAGAGTTGGTTGCACATGGCTAGATTAATACTCACTAATAGTGATAGCCCCCAAAGAGATGCGGAAATTTTGCTAGAATTTGTTACTGGAAAAAATCTCACTTGGTTAAAAGCATTTGATGATACTGAACTAAATAACCTTCATCTGGTAAAGCTTAATGATTTTTTAAATCGTCGTACTAATGGAGAGCCTATTGCATATCTGATTAATAAATGTGAATTTTGGTCATTACCGTTGATGATTTCCCCAGTTAGTTTGATTCCTCGTCCAGAGACTGAGGTAATGGTAACACAGGCACTCTTACATCTTCCAGATGTAGCATCTAAGATTCTGGATCTCGGGACCGGATCTGGAGCGATTGCCCTAGCCATAGCGAAGGAACGTCCGGATTGTTTTATATTAGGTGTTGATCTAAGCCAAGCAACTTTATTACTTGCACAATATAACGCCCATAATTTAGATTTTAATAATGTATTATTTATCTGTAGTGACTGGTTTTCCGCTTTGGCTGCACAACATTTTTTTGATATGATTGTCAGCAATCCCCCATATATTGATGCTTTAGATAATCATTTACAACAAGGTGATCTGCGTTTTGAACCTAAAATTGCTTTAATTTCAGAAGAAAAAGGATTAGCAGATCTCCATAAAATTATTTATAACTCTTTTAATTATCTAAAAGATACAGGTGGTTGGTTGTTACTTGAACATGGTTGGCAACAGGGATATGAGGTCCGTAATTTTATGAAAGATAATAATTTTAACGATATTTTTACTTATCATGATTATGGAAATCATGAACGTGTCACTCTCGGAAAGAAATTACCATCCCAGCACCAAATCGCTAATTTTACAAATGGGTCTGTTCAGAATACTAAGTTTAATTGAAAAAAATTCTCAGTAAATAAGCTACAATGCCGAATTTTAGGTGTAACTTATAAAGTGTGTTCCTCTTCTGTAACATCTCAATAATATAAAGTTTCCAATAATCCTAAATGAGTTTTACTATAATATTTTTCACAGGTAATCATGATCTTTTTAAAATTTATTACTTAGAGCTAGTGCTAGTAATGCCTGACGTGTATATAAACCATTACTTGCTTGTTGAAAGTACCAAGCATGGGGAGTTTGATCCACATCAACCGCAATTTCATCAAGACGTGGTAGTGGATGTAATACCTTCATATTGTGGCGGGCTTTGATAAGATCTGCAGCATGTAAGATGAACGGTGTTTTGACGTGGGAATATTCGGAGTCAGCGAAATTGAAGCGTTCGTTCTGTATTCTCGTCATATAGATAATATCTAGCATAGGAATTACTTCTTTTATACTGTTATGTTGACTCCAATTTATTCCTTTTGATTTAAAAAAATCAATAATATATTTAGGCATTCCTAATGATTCAGGTGCGATCAAAAAAAATCTATTATTTTCATATTTGGAGAGCGCTTGCGCTAAAGAGTGTACTGTACGACCATATTTTAAATCACCAACCATTGCGATATTAAGATTATTTAGACGATGTTGAGTTTCTTGAATAGTAAAAAGATCTAGTAAAGTTTGCGTAGGATGTTGATTCGCTCCATCACCAGCGTTGATAATAGGAACACCACCTGAAAATTTAGTAGCTAGAAGGGCAGCACCATCCTTGGGATGACGTATTATAATAGCATTTACATAAGAGCTAATTACTGTAATAGTATCTGCGAAACTTTCTCCCTTTTTTTCTAGCGAAGTATTATTGCTTTCTGAAAAGCCGACCACGGAGGCACCTAAACGATGCATGGCGCTTTCAAATGATAGACGCGTACGTGTAGATGCTTCAAAAAAACAACTAGCTATCACTTTATGCTGTAACAGATTTATATATTTTTGTGGATTTAATTTTATCCTGGCAGTTTTTTGGAGCACTAAATTAATAGTTTTACGATTAAGATTATTAATCGAAATAAGATGCTGAAGATAAAGCAAATTTGTCATAGATTACTCTTGTATGCATTAAGGCAGACTATTTTAAGTTGGTTGATCATAAAAATCCATCATCTAGCTTACTTCTATCTCTAAAAACATCATGAGTTTTAAATATCAAAAATTACTTAAATTAAGAATAAATTAATTAAACTAATAATCCCGTAATATTGAGTTGTTATTCAATTTTATTAGATATTACAATATTTATTGTAATTTCAGACATTGTCTAATGGAAATGATTTTGGTAATCTTTCCTAACATTCTCGTTGGTATTTCATGTCATAGTATTTCAAACCTAAACTATCAGGTTCAATATGACAACTAATTATATTTTTATAACTGGTGGAGTAGTTTCATCTTTAGGTAAAGGCATCGCCGCCGCTTCTCTAGCGGCTATTCTTGAAGCCCGTGGTCGGGATGTCACTCTGATAAAGTTAGATCCTTATATTAATGTTGACCCTGGTACTATCAGTCCTATTCAACATGGAGAAGTATTTGTGACTGAGGACGGTGCTGAAACCGATCTTGATTTAGGACATTATGAAAGATTTATCCGTACTCGCATGACTCGTCTCAATAATTTTACTAGTGGACGGATTTACTCTGAGGTGTTACGCAAAGAACGCCGTGGAGATTATCTGGGAGCTACTGTACAAGTGATTCCCCATATTACTAATGCAATTAAAGAACGCATAAATCAAGGTGCACAAGATCATGAAATAGTATTAGTAGAAATTGGTGGCACAGTAGGCGATATTGAATCTTTGCCTTTTCTTGAGGCAATTCGACAAATGGCCATTGAAATCGGACGTAATAATACGCTTTACATGCATCTAACTCTAGTTCCATATCTTAATTCAGCCGGGGAGGTAAAAACTAAGCCTACTCAACATTCTGTTAAAGAACTACTATCGATTGGAATTCAGCCTGATGTTTTAATATGTCGTTCGGAATATCCGGTTCATAATAATGAACGTGCGAAAATCGCCCTTTTTTGTAATGTGCCAAAAGAAGCAGTAATTTCTCTATGGGATGTAAATTCCATTTATAAAATACCAAGTTTATTAAAAGCGCAAGGACTTGATGCATACATATGCAAGCATTTTAGATTGTGCTGTCCCGAAGCAGACTTATCAGAATGGGAACAAGTTATTTATCAAGAAGATAATCCGATAGATGTTGTTAAGATTGGGATGGTAGGTAAATATGTAGATTTACCAGATGCGTATAAATCGGTCATTGAAGCACTAAAGCACGGTGGATTAAAAAATGGCATTACAGTTAATATTAAACTTATTGATTCACAAGAGGTAGAATCTCAGGGGGTAAAAATTTTATCTAATCTAGATGCAATACTGATACCTGGAGGTTTTGGGTATCGCGGGATTCAAGGAAAATTACTGACCGTACAATATGCACGTGAGAATAACATTCCCTATTTTGGGATTTGTTTAGGCATGCAAGTTGCTATTATGGAATATGCTCGTAATGTTGCTGGGATTAAAGATGCCAATTCTACTGAATTTGCACCAGCGTGTAAATATCCGGTGATTGCTTTGATCTCGGAATGGCAGGATAATGAAGGAAATATTATGTCACATTATCAACATAGCGATTTAGGTGGTACTATGCGTCTTGGAAGTCAAAGGTGTCAATTAACTCATAATAGTTTAGTACGAAAATTATATAACACATCAGTGATTATTGAGCGTCATCGTCACCGTTATGAAGTTAATAATCTGTTGATAAAACCCTTAGAAGATGTGGGTTTACTTATCTCTGGTCGCTCTGAAAATCATCAGCTTATTGAAGTAATAGAAATTCCAGCTCATCCTTGGTTTATTGCTTGTCAATTTCATCCTGAATTTACTTCCAATCCACGTAAGGGACACCCATTGTTTAAAGGTTTTGTAAAAGCTGCTCGAGATTATCATAAAAATTTGCTCATTTAACCAATTCGATCTTCCATATATTTAGACATATTTTGAGCCACATACTTTAATTGATTAATAAGGAAAACTGAATGTGCAAAATTATTAAAGTTATCAGTCGTGAAATTTTAGATTCTCGTGGTAATCCAACGGTTGAAGCCGAAGTTCATTTAAAAGGAGGTTATTTTGGTTTAGCTGCTGTACCATCAGGTGCTTCTATAGGCTCACGTGAAGCATTAGAACTACGTGACGGGGATTTTTCGCGGTTTCTTGGTAAAGGAGTTCTTAAAGCGGTCGCTTCTATTAAAGAAAGTATTGCACCTTCTTTAATAAATCAAGATGCTCAAGATCAAAATGCGATTGATGAGCTCATGATTACTATAGATGGAACTAGTAATAAATCCAATCTAGGGTCAAATGCTATTTTGGCAGTTTCCTTAGCTAATGCTAAAGCAACTGCGATAGCAAAGGGGATTCCGCTATATGAACATATTGCTGAACTTAATGGAACTCCAGGAAAATATCTAATGCCACTTCCAATGATTAATATTATTAATGGGGGAAAACATGCCGATAACAACCTGGATTTTCAGGAATTTATGATTCAACCAATAGGTGCAAAAAATATAAAAGAAGCTATTCGTTTCGGTTCGGAAGTATTTCATTGTCTCGGAACAATACTAAAAGCTAATAATCTGAACACAGCTATAGGTGATGAAGGCGGGTATGCTCCTAACATTGAATCTAATGTAGCAGTCTTGAATTATATTCAAGAGGCCATAGAACAATCAGGTTATATACTTGGTAAAGATATCAGCTTAGCAATCGACTGCGCGGCTTCGGAAATTTTTGACAAGGTTTCTAGAAAATACTTTATTAAAGGTGAAGGGAAAATCTTTACCTCCAAAGAATTTACACATTATTTAGAAAAGCTGACTCAAAAATATCCCATCCTTTCTATTGAGGATGGGCTTGATGAAAATGATTGGGAGGGTTTTCATTATCAAACCAAAATCTTAGGTGATAAAATACAGATTGTTGGAGATGATCTCTTTGTTACGAACACCAATTTGTTAAAACAAGGAATTCAAAAAGGAATAGCAAACGGTATTATTATTAAATGCAATCAAATTGGTACCTTAAGTGAAACTATTAATACCATCAAAACGGCAAAAGAAGCAGGGTATACCACCATTATCTCCCATCGATCTGGAGAAACAGAAGATTCAACCATTGCCGATCTGGCAGTTGGGACGTCAGCTGGACAAATTAAAACTGGTTCAATGAGTAGATCTGATCGGGTAGCTAAATATAATCAACTTCTTCGTATTGAAGAAACCCTCGGAGATCATGCAATTTTTAGCAAATTATTTACCAATTTGAACTCTAGATATCTCGTTTAATGTTTTATAATCTTTGTGATATTTAGGGAAAGGTAATTAAATTAGAGATTTTTATCAAATAGATATGATGATTAACACTGATAATTTTCCTAGTATTATAGCTGTTGTTCCAGCCGCAGGCATCGGCCGCCGTATGCAATCTCAGTTTCCTAAACAATATTTAACTATTGGAACCAAAACCATTCTTGAGCATGCTATTAGTACCCTAATTGAACAGCCTTTAATAACGCGTATTGTTATAGTGCTAAATTCCGAAGACTGCTGGTTTCATTTACTACCAATAGTATATAATACAAGGATTACCACAATTACTGGTAGGCAGACTCGTGCAGATTCAGTAATGGCAGGATTAAAAGCGGTTCCTCATGAATCTTGGGTTATGATACATGATGCCGTACGACCTTGTTTACATCCTGAAGATCTCTACCGCTTATTATCTGTTATTACAGATAGTCCCGTAGGTGGGATACTAGCTACACCGGTACGTGATACCATCAAATGTAGCCAAGGAGGTAACCCAGTAGTGGTCTCTCATACTATTGAACGCCAAAATTTATGGCATGCCTTAACACCACAATTATTTCCGATAAGTATACTACTTCCTTGTATGCAACGGGCAATTAAAGAAGGAATTATGCTTAATGACGAAGCATCCGCACTTGAATATGAGGGATATCATCCTGCGATAATTTTGGGGCGCCATGATAATATCAAGGTGACATATCCAGAAGATATAGCATTAGCTAGTTTTTATTTACTTCAACAGCATCATAAGGAGAAGATTTAGTGCGTATTGGTCATGGTTTTGATGCACATGCTTTTGCAGGCCAAGGGCCTTTGATTCTTGGAGGTGTAAAAATCCCTTCTCTTAAAGGAATGCTTGCACACTCGGATGGTGATGTACTAGTACACGCCGTAATAGATTCCATACTAGGAGCTGCCGCCTTAGGTGATATTGGCAATTTATTTCCAAATCTAAAAGATTATAAAAATGCCGATAGTCGTGAATTTTTACGTACTGCTTGGCAAAGCGTGCTTAATAAAGGTTATCAATTTGGGAATTTAGATGTAACAATTATCGCTCAAATACCAAGAATTTCACCTCATGTTTCACAGATGCGTTTGAATTTAGCCAAAGATCTGCGTTGTCCTCTGGATAATATTAACATTAAGGCAACTACTACAGATAAACTAGGTTTTACTGGAAGAGAAGAAGGAATTGCTTGTGAAGCTATCGCATTAATATTTTAAATATAAAATTCCTAAAAAGTTAATAATTACGTGAGATTGTCCATATTGTATTATTATACTTATATCAATCCTCTACCAATTAGAGGAAATGGGCCATGGCATGGCCTAATTTTAGTAAAATTATCGCTAATAACAGGTGATCGATAGAAGTGTTTGGTATAATTAAAAGGGTAAATCATTAAAACCATGGCGTTATCAGCATAATAAACTAATTCTGAGTTATGCATTAAAAAAAGGAGCCAATTATGAACCAAACTATGTTGGTGAACGAACGATTGCACGACCATACCGAATTAGCAGATTTAGACGAAATAAGAGCTGATATATTTGATGATCCTGATTTGGTTAATGATCTTGAGGATGATCTCTTAAAAGAAGATTTATTCTTAACACCACCAGGTACCACTAAACATTTTTTAGACGCTACACAGCTTTATTTAGGAGAAATTGGTTATTCACCATTATTAACTGCAGAAGAAGAAATTATTTTATCTAGGCGGTCTTGCCTAGGTGATAGTCATTCCCGTAGTCGTATGATAGAAAGTAATTTACGTCTAGTAGTGAAAATCGCACGTCGCTATAGTAATCGTGGTTTAGCACTCTTGGATCTTATTGAAGAAGGTAATTTAGGCTTAATTAGGGCAGTGGAAAAATTTGATCCAGAACGAGGTTTTCGTTTTTCTACTTATGCTACTTGGTGGATACGTCAAACCATTGAACGAGCCATTATGAATCAAACTCGTACAATTAGATTACCCATTCATATTATTAAAGAGTTAAATAATTATCTACGTACCTCACGTGAATTATTACATATACTTGATCACGAACCAAGTGCGGAAGAAATTGCAGAACAGCTGGATAAACCCATTGAGGATGTCAATCGTATGCTGCGTCTTAATGAACGAATTTCTTCAGTTGATACCCCATTAGGTAATTATACTGAAAAGGCGTTACTTGAGATATTAGCGGATGATAAATCTTGTAGTCCAGAAGATACTACACAATATGAGAATCTTAAACATAGTATTGTAATTTGGTTATATGAACTTACTGCCAAACAGCGTGAAGTCCTAGCACGTCGTTTTGGACTATTAGGTTATGAAGCAACTACGCTTGAAGATGTAGGTCGCAAAATTGGTTTAACTCGTGAACGTGTACGTCAAATTCAAGTTGAAGGATTACGAAAATTACGTGAAATATTGCAGTCACATGGACTAAATATAGAATCTTTATTCTGTTAATAAGAGATTTTTAAATCAAGCAGTGGATTAACATCCACCGCTTGATTTGCTATGCTAATGATTTTAACTTATAGATCCACTCCAATGCTTGGCGTGGAGTTAGAGTATCTGGGTTCAGAGAATTAATAGTTGCTAGTAATACTGATGTAATATCATTTGTTGCTTCGGTAATAGGCTGGGCAGGTAACATAGCCTCTTTAGCTTCTGGTTGAGACTCTGAGGATTGCAATTGCAGAGCCTGGAGTTTTTGGGATGCTCGATCAATAACTTTGCTAGGTATTCCAGCAAGAGCTGCAACTGCTAAGCCATAACTTTTATTGGTAGGACCTTCAAGCACATTATGCATAAAAACAATAGTATTTTCATATTCTCTGGCATTAACATGCACATTGGCTATCACTTCTATTGTGTTTGGTAGATAGGTTAATTCAAAGTAGTGGGTGGCAAAGAGAGTCATAGATTTTAAATGATATGCTAGCCTTTCAGCACACGCCCATGCTAGTGATAATCCATCATATGTTGAAGTACCACGTCCAATTTCATCTATAAGTACTAAACTATACTTAGTAGCATTATTCAAAATATTAGCGGTTTCAGTCATTTCTACCATAAAGGTGGAACGATTCAATACTAAGTCATCTGCTGCACCAATTCGAGTAAAAATTCTATCAATCGTACCAATTTCTGCATAATCTGCAGGCACATAACTCCCCATATACGCCATTAATACAATGAGTGCAGTTTGACGCATATAAGTACTTTTTCCTCCCATATTAGCACCAGTGATAATAAGCATAGTACGGTTAGGAGCTAGTGAAAGTGGATTTGGAATAAACGGTTCTTTCATCACTTGTTCGACAACCGGATGGCGGGCGTTTTTAAGTTTTATTCCTAATTTCTTATTTACTATAGGCCGTGAATAATTCAGGGTACTTGCGCGTTCTGTAAGATTAACTAATACATCCAGTTCCGCCATAGCGGCCGCACTTAATTGTAAGGCGTTTGTATATGGTGAAAATACCTCAAATAATTCTTCATACAGTCTTTTTTCTATAGCGATTGCTTCACTCTTAGCAGTTAGTACCTTATCTTCATATTCCTTTAACTCAGGAAAAATATAACGTTCACTGTTTTTTAATGTTTGACGTCGCATATATGTCATTGGGACACGATGGCTTTGGTGACGACTAACCTGAAGATAATAACCATGAATCCTATTAAATCCTATTTTCAATTTTTCAATTCCTAGTTTTTTACGTTCTCTCGTCTCTAATTGTTTAATGTAATAGGTTGCTCCATCGGAAAGAAGGCGCAATTTATCTAGTTCGTCATTATAACCGCTTGCAATAACTCCTCCATCTCTTATTAAAAGCGGCGGAGCCTCCACTATGGCTTTAGTTAAGATCTCATGTAAAGTTGGAAAATCACCCATTTGATTTCGTAGTTTTTGTATGTGCTTACTCTGAATTGGAGCTAATAGTTTCTTTAAGCTTGGTAATTGCTCAAATGTATTACGCATGTTACCAAAATCCCGTGGGCGAGCATTTCTCATAGCTAAACGTGAGGAAATGCGTTCAAAATCACCGATTTTAGATAATACTGATTGTATATCTGCGGTACTTTCATGTAACATATTTTCAATACTATCTTGCCGATCATTAATAATTTGGAGATTCCTCACTGGCATATTTAACCATCTTTTTAACATTCTACTTCCCATATGAGTAACAGTTTTATCCATTACTTCTGATAAAGTATTATTACTCTTACTCTCGCTCGAGAGATTTTTTATAATGTCTAAATTGCGACGCGTGACAGCATCCATAATAATTGTCTCTTCTAGACGATCTAGATTTATGGAGCGTATATGAGGTAATGCTGTTCTCTGAGTATTTTTTACATATTGCAATAAACATCCCGCACAGCGTACAGCTCTAGGTGCTTGGTCAACACCAAAACCACTAAGATCTTGAGTACCAAATTGAAGATTTAACTGCTGTATGGCCGTTTCAATTTCAAATTCCCATAACGGACGACGACGGATTCCTATGCGATTTTCAATAAGATGAATCGAATCAAAATCTTCCGGGTAAAGTAATTCAGCAGGATTAGTTCTATGAAGCTCAGATAGCATACTATCTTGATTATTTGGTTCTATTATCTTAAAACGTCCCGAACTAATATCAATTGTAGCGTAACCAAATCCTTCTGAATCTTGCCAAATCGCCGCTAATAAATTATCTAATTTTACGGGTAATAATGCTTCTTCGCTAATAGTCCCAGGGGTCACAATGCGTATCACCTTACGTTCAACTGGACCTGGACCTTTACTTAAAGTTGGATCACTCACCTGCTCACAAATGGCTACTGATTCTCCTAGTTGTACTAATTTTGCTAAATAATTTTCCAATGCATGATAGGGAATTCCTGCCATGGGAATTGGTTTGCCATCAGAAAAACCGCGTTTGGTTAATGAGATATTCAATAATTTTGACGCATTTTTTGCATCATTATAGAAAAGTTCGTAAAAATCTCCCATTCTATAAAAAAGCAGAATATCTGGATGTTCAGCCTTAACACGTAAATACTGCTGTATCATTGGGGTATGCTTACCAATTGCCATGAATATTATTTATTCCTTTTAGTTTAAGATTAAATCTTGGTAATTATGAGTATATTATAATGGTTTATAGATTACTTTATTAAAATTTATCAAATTTAATAAAGAAGTCCATAAATAGAATAGCTAACAGTAGTAAATGAATAATCGCTTTGTTATAATAGTGAGACTACTGTGAGATCAATTTAAATAAACCATTACTCTCGTGAATAATATAGAGATAGTTACTGTAAAAACCTCACCTCCCAATACCCATGATATAAGGTATCATTTCATTTATAACTCCTAGCTTATTCAGGGTTTTATTATTGATTTTGATTCTGTTTGATTAGGAATAAATGGTGAATTACGAAAATAAAGAAAAAAACAAGGCTCTTTTAGCCGCACTGAGTCAAATTGAGAAACAATTTGGTAAAGGCTCGATTATGCGTCTTGGTGAAAATCGATCTATGGATGTGGAAACTATTCCCACCGGTTCGCTAAGTTTGGACGTGGCGCTAGGCGTAGGTGGTTTACCGATGGGAAGAATCGTCGAAATTTATGGTCCTGAATCCTCAGGTAAAACTACTTTAACCCTTCAAGTCATTGCGGCCGCACAACGCCAAAATAAAACCTGTGCCTTTATAGATGCAGAACATGCTTTAGATTCCGTATATGCTAAAAAACTTGGCGTCAATATAAATAATTTATTATGTTCTCAACCAGATACTGGTGAACAAGCGTTAGAAATATGTGATGTTTTAGCGCGTTCTGGAGCAGTTGATGTAATTATTGTAGATTCTGTAGCCGCATTGACCCCAAAAGCGGAAATTGAAGGAGAAATTGGTGAATCCCATATAGGACTTGCAGCTCGTATGATGAGTCAAGCAATGCGTAAACTTGCCGGTAATTTGAAACAGTCTAATACATTACTAGTTTTTATTAATCAAATTCGTATGAAAATAGGTGTAATGTTTGGTAACCCGGAAACTACTACAGGTGGTAACGCCTTGAAATTTTATGCTTCTGTACGTCTGGATATTCGTCGGATTGGCGCTATTAAGGATGGTGATGATATTATTGGAAGTGAAACCCGTGTGAAAGTGGTCAAAAATAAGGTAGCGGTTCCATTTAAACAGGCTGAGTTTCAGATAATGTACGGTCAAGGTATTAATCTGTATGGTGAACTAATTGACTTAGGAGTAAAACATAATCTGATTGAAAAATCCGGTGTATGGTATAGTTATAATGGTGATAATATAGGGCAAGGTAAAGCAAATACTAGCAAGTATTTGAAAGAAAATACAATGATCGCTAATGAGATTGAGAAAAAATTAAGAGACCTCCTGCTTCTTAAAACGGATCAAGTAACCAAATAATTGCTTAAGACACTATTCTTAAATTAGATATTAAATAAATGATTATTACTGCTATATTTTTATTTATTTAACTAGGATACATATGATTAAAGATACTGCAGAGATTCGTAAAGCCTTTATCAGTTTTTTTCATGGTAAGGGTCATCAAGTGATAGATAGTAGCTCTTTGGTACCTAAAAATGATTCTACCTTACTATTTACTAATGCAGGTATGAATCAATTCAAAGAATGGTTTCTAGCTAATAATAAAATTGGATATTCTCGTGTTACTACATGTCAACGTTGTATGCGCGCCGGTGGCAAGCACAATGATCTTGATAAAATCGGGTCTAGTTCCCGTCATCATACTTTCTTTGAAATGTTAGGAAATTTTAGTTTTGGTGACTATTTTAAGTCAGAAGCTATTAATTTTGCATGGGAACTATTAACTAGTTCACATTGGTTTAATTTGCCTCCTGAAAAATTATGGATTACCGTTTATGAAACCGATAATGAAACTTATGATATATGGGCCAATCAAATTGGGATCCCAAAAGAGCAAATTATTCGCATTGGTGATAATCAAGGAGGGATTTATTTATCTGATAATTTTTGGCAAATGGGAAATACTGGTCCATGTGGTCCTTGCACCGAAATTTTTTTCGACAATGGAGAGCATATTTTAGGAGGCCTCCCAGGAAGTGACCAAGAAGATGGTAATCGCTATATTGAAATCTGGAATATAGTTTTTATACAGTATAATCGACAAGAAGATGGTTCTCTACTGTCATTAGTCACTCCTTCGGTAGATACTGGGATGGGATTAGAAAGAATTGCTGCAGTATTGCAACACGCAACCAATAACTATGATATCGATATTTTTAGAAAATTGATTGAATCTGTGGTCCAAATCACTGGTATTGTTAATAATAAAAAATCTTTACGTATTATTGCTGATCATATAAGATCTTCCGCTTTTCTTATTGCTGATGGCGTGCGTCCTTCTAATGAAGGACGAGGATATGTTTTACGCCATATTATAAGACGTGCCGTACGTTATGGATATATGGTTGGGATTAAAAAACCTTTTTTATATAAGCTAGTAACACCATTAATTGAGGTAATGGATAAAGTCGGCGATCTTTTGAACATTCAAAAATTGCTCATAGAAAAGATATTAAAAACTGAGGAAGAAAATTTTGCAAACACTTTAGAACGTGGACTAGCACTTTTACATTTAGAATTATCCAAGCTACCAAGTGATACACTAGATGGAAATACTGTTTTTCGTCTCTATGACACACATGGATTTCCAAAAGAACTAACTGCCGAGGTTTGTCGGGAACGCAATATAAAAATTGACTATAAAGGCTTTAATCGGCATATGGAAGATCAGCGTCATCGTGCGAAGAAATCAAATCACTTTATTACTAACTATAATAAAATAATTATTACCAATTTCACTAGTATATTTAAGGGAAACGATTATTATGAGCTACAAGCTACTATAACGGCCATTTTTAGTGATGGTCAATCCACAGATAAAATTGTTGAAGGACAAGATGGGGTAATTATTTTAGATAATACACCCTTCTATGTTGAATCTGGTGGTCAAATTAGCGATACTGGTAAATTATGGTCTAAAAATGCGGAATTTATGGTTACCCATACCAAAAAATTCTGTCAGGCAATTGGTCATCTTGGCAAAGTTGTTCAAGGAAGTTTACATGTTGGTGAATCTATTAGAGCAATAATTCACAAGAGCCGTCGTATTAAAATTTCTTTAAACCATTCAGCAACCCATTTATTACATGCTACATTACGACAAGTTTTAGGACCTCACGTTGTACAAAAAGGATCATTAGTAACTGATAAATATTTACGTTTTGATTTTTATCATATGACAGCGATCCCACAAAAACAAATTAGTATGATTGAAGGTATCGTTAATACACAAATTCGTCGTAATCTACGCATAGTACCAAAAATTATGGAATTAGAAGCGGCCCAGAAAACAGGAGCAATAGCATTATTTGAAGATAAATATGAAAAATATGTTAGAGTATTAACTATAGGCGATTTTTCTTTTGAATTCTGTAATGGTACGCATGCTAGTAACACTGGTAACATTGGAATATTCCTGATTATTGGTGAATCAAATATTGGCGCCGGTATTAGACGTATAGAAGCTATTACGGGAGAGAAGGCTTTAGCGCACATTAATGCACAGAATGAAACCTTAAATAAGATTTATCGACTAATCAAAGCTAATGATAATAATGTATATGAAAAAGTTTTTGCTCTGACGGAAAATAAAAAAATGCTTGAAAAGCATTTAGAAAAATTCAGAAACCAGCAAGCTATTCAGACAAGTAGTTTATTGATAAAGAATGCTATTAGGATTAATACGGTAAACTTATTGGTTAAGAAATTCAAGAATGTAGAAATCCAAGTACTAAAAAATATAGTAGAAATTATCAATTCTAAACTGGGTTCAACTGTAATTATTCTAGCAACTATTATTGATAATCAAGTATCATTAATAGCAAGCGTCACCAAAGACCTAAAAAATATAATACAAGCCAATGAGCTTATAAAGATCATGGCTCATAAAATAAGTGGAAATGGTGGCGGTAGAGTAGGGTTTGCTCAGGCATGTGGAACAAACGTTAATGCCCTTCCAACTGCATTGGATGAAATTAAGAATTTTGTAACAAACAAATTCTTAGGTGATCAAAATAAAATTTGAGTAAAATCATAAATCTATGCATTTTAAAATAGCATATTTTAGCCAGAGAAGATATTATAATAAAAAGCTAATTTTTGCAGTAATAAAATTTATTTTGATAAAGAATATCACTGTAAAACCAATTGTTAGTAAAACTTTCAAGGAGCACAGAATGCTGATTCTAACTCGTAGAGTTGGTGAAACTCTGATGATAGGTAATGAAATAACTGTAACAATATTAGGAGTAAAAGGAAATCAAGTGCGAATTGGCATAACCGCACCTAAGGAGGTTGCAGTTCATCGTGAAGAAATCTATCAACGGATTAAAGTTGAAAAATTTCAGACCACGAGTTAGCAAAAGATTCTTAGTAAGGTTTCTAAATAGCTAAATTTTTAGAATCCCTAAAATTAGGGGAATAATAATTCATATTATGTGCGCTGTAAGTAAGGTAACCCGGTAAGGTGGTGGGTGAGGTGGCCGAGAGGCTGAAGGCGCTCCCCTGCTAAGGGAGTATGTGGTGTTGCCGCATCGAGGGTTCGAATCCCTCTCTCACCGCCAAGCCCTTGTCAAGGCATCCGTAGCTCAGCTGGATAGAGCACTCGGCTACGAACTGAGAGGTCGGAGGTTCGAATCCTTCCGGATGCGCCATGGTTTCGCACCGTAAAACTATTAAACTTTACTACATGAAGTTAGTATTTATGTTATTTGTATATATCCGTTGGTTGGTTTGATCATCAACCCGGTTGATTAACTAAATCACCTCCCTTTAAGAAGATAAGAGGAGAATTAAATTTGATCCCGGACGTCTCAATGATACTTCCATGGCTTGAGACTCATGCTGATGTACTCAATGGTATCAAGCGCGGGCTTGAGCGTGAAACATTACGTGTCCAATTAAATGGGAATCTTGCAAACACGGTTCATCCATCAGTGTTAGGCTGTGCCTTAACACATAAGTGGATTACCACCGATTTTGCTGAAGCACATTTAGAATTTATTACTCCCGCAGGCAATGATCTTCATCATTTGTTAACTTTTTTACGAGATCTCCACCGGCATGTTGCTCATCGTCTCGGTCAAGAAAGAATGTGGGCTCTTAGTATGCCGGGGTTTATCAATACCGAAGACGATATTATGTTAGCTCAATATGGCTCATCAAATTTGGGTAAAATGAAAACATTATATCGCCAAGGTTTAAAAACGCGTTATGGCACAATGATGCAAATGATTTCTGGGGTGCACTATAATTTTTCATTACCATTAAAATTTTGGCAAGCCTGGGCAAATAGAGAGAAGACCGAACTAAGTAAAGAAGTAATTTCTTCAGGTTATTTGCGATTAATACGTAACTATTATCGGTTTGGATGGGTAGTACCGTATTTATTCGGTTCATCACCAGCCATCTGCTCTTCTTGGATATCTCAAAAAGATCTTAGTATACCTTTCAAAAAGTACCACGAAAAGGACATGTTATACTTACCATTTGCAACATCGTTACGTCTTAGCGATCTGGGTTATACGAGTAAAATACAAAATCTTCTAAATATTAATTTAAATAATTTAAAAAATTATGTTAGTTTTCTCAAATATGCCACTCAAACTCCATATGAAGAATATGTTCGTATCGGATTAAAAAAAAATGGTAGTTATCTTCAACTAAATACGAATATTTTACAAATTGAAAATGAGTTATATGCACCGATACGTCCGAAGCGTGTAACTTATAAAGGAGAATCCCTTTCTGATGCATTATTACGTGGTGGTATCGAATACGTTGAAGTAAGATCTCTAGATCTTAATCCATTTTCCCCAATTGGAATCAATTTAGAACAACTGAGGTTTCTAGATCTATTTCTCGTATGGTGTTTATTAGCTGATGCAGTGGAGATGAATAAAAATGAATTAATTTGGATTCGCAAAACTTGGGAACAAGTTATTCTTGATGGACGTCGTCCAGGAAAAAAAATTCAGATATGCGGTAAGAATCTCATTAATATCCCACTCGCAAATGTTGGTAAAGCTTTATTCAGAGATCTGCGTTTTATGGCAGATATTATAGATAGTAATAATGGAAATGATTCTTATCAAGAAACTTGTGATAAACTAGTTCCTTGGTTTGATTACCCTAAATTAACTTATTCAGCAAAAAGTTTAAAATTAATGATGGAGCAAGGTCTCAAAAAAACCGGTATGATATTATCTGAACGATATCATCAAATTTTAATTAATGAAGCATTTGAAATTATCACACCATATAAATTTGCTAAAGAAGTCACTTCATCATGTTTTAAAAAAGCTCAAATTGAAGCTCAAGATACCATAAGCTTTGCTAAATTTTTATCAAAAAAATAAATGTTACTTTTATTACAATGTAATAACTAAATCTAGTTGATAGTTCTAATATACTGAAATTAATAAGGTATAATTATTCATTATCATTAAAATAGAGATAATCTCTTATGTTTGAAAATTTAACTAATAGGCTATGGCGTTCCCTGCGTAATATTAGCGATCGTGGACGCCTTACTGAAGATAATATTAATCAAACCTTACGTGAGGTGCGGATTGCACTATTAGAAGCGGATGTTGCTCTTCCAGTAGTCGGGGAATTCATTAATCAAGTTAAAGCCTGCGCTGTTGGTAAAAATATCAGCACCAGTCTAACGCCAGGGCAAGAGTTCATCAAGATAGTAAAAAGACAGCTCATTCAAGCGATGGAAGCAGATAATAAACTTAATTTATCAACTCAGCCTCCAGCGGTCATTTTAGTGGCTGGACTACAGGGTACTGGTAAGACTACTAGTATTGTTAAGATTAGCAAATTTATTCGCGATCAATATAAAAAAAATAAAGTTATGTTAGTATCGGTCGATATCTATCGACCGGCAGCTTTGAATCAAATTAAAACCCTTGCGGATCAGGCAAATATCTATTGCTATCCATCTGAGTTACATAATAATGCGGTTGATATTGCTAATTATGCACTGTTAGAAGCCAAGTTAAAATTTTATGATGTATTGTTAGTTGACACGGCTGGTAGTATGCATGTTGATACAGTAATGATGAAAGAGATTAAGCATATACATAGTACTTTAAAACCAGTAGAAACCCTGTTAGTAGTTGATGCGATGACTGGTCAAGATGCCGTAAATTCAGCTACAATTTTTAATAACGTCTTACCAATAACTGGTGTAATTTTGACTAAAATTGATGGTGATGCACGTGGAGGTGCCGCATTATCTATTCGTTATCTTACAGGAAAGCCCATAAAATTTATTGGTTTTGGTGAAAAAATTGATGCACTAGAACCATTTGATCCGAAACGCATTGCATCTCGCATATTAGGTATGGGTGATATGTTTTCTCTTATTGATCAGATCGAAAATACGATTGATCATCGTAAAGCAGAAACCCTCGCGAATAAAATGAAAAACGGTGCTAAATTTAACCTCAGTGATTTTCTAGAGCAGCTTAAAGAAATGCGTAAGATAGGTGGAATTAATAAAATTATAGATAAAATTCCTGTAATTAATGGCTTACAAACTAATATGCTAAATGAAAAAAAATTAATATACATGGAAGCTATCATTAATTCTATGACATTAGAAGAAAGAATAAATCCTGATGTTATAAAAGGTTCACGTAAACGTAGAATAGCACGTGGTTCAGGTGTACAAGTGCAAGATGTAAATCGTTTGTTAAAGCAGTTTGGAGAGATGCAAATCATGATTAAAAATATGAATAGAGGCACTTTTCATAAATTCATACGTAATATGAAAGGTATGATAACCCAGTTTTCGTACCGATAAAATATGGTAGAAATTAGTCCCAGCAAGGTTTTAATTAAGAGAGAGATTAATCAAGATGGTAATAATTAGGTTATCACGTCACGGAGCTAAAAATCGCCCATTTTATCAAGTCATTGTCACTGATAAACGTAATGCACGTAACGGAAGATTTATTGAACGAATTGGTTTTTTTAATCCGATTGCAAAAGGTCAAGATAAAGAACTTTCTTTAAATTTAGACCGAATTGAATACTGGATCAATCAAGGTGCTTTACTTTCATTAAGAGTGAATACTTTAATAAAAGTAGCAAAAAAACAATCTTTGACGCTAGGCTAGAGAAGATCAGATTCATGATTAAGCAATCATTGCCTGTCAATTTAGTCAATCCATTAATATTAGGAAATATTAATGCGACCTATGGTATATATGGTTGGCTAAAAATAGTGGCTTTTACTGATAAAGCACAAAGCATTTTTATGTATCAACCATGGTTTTTAAAACCTTCTGATCAGTATTACCAAATTCAATTAGAAACCTGGAAACCGTATAAAAATAACTTTATCATTAAATTAAAAGGGATCAATAATCGTGATGTTGCTATGAAGCTTAAAAATAATAAAATTATTATCGATGCAAGCCAGTTACCCATCCTGAGCAAAGGAGAATATTACTGGAAGGATCTTTTAGGATGCAAGGTAAGTACAATCCAAGATTATAAATTAGGCAAAGTAGTTGATTTATTAGCTACCGGTTCAAATGATGTTCTTGTAGTTGAAGCCCCTAAACATGATATATATGGAGTTAAGAATAGGTTAATTCCGTTTATTGAAAATCAGGTAATTATTAATCTTAATTTGTTAACCAGATGTATTCAAGTAATTTGGGATCCCAGTTTTTGATAATTAAAAGAGTTTATTTATGTGGATTGGAATTATTAGCATTTTTCCAGAAATGTTTCAGGCCATTACTAATTTTGGAATAACGAGCCGAGCAGTGAAAAAATCTCTGCTCAGTATTAAAATCTGGAATCTCCGTAATTTTGCACGTAATCGGCATGGTACTGTTGATAATTGTCCATATGGGGGTGGATCTGGAATGATTATGATGGTACAACCATTAAGGGATGCTATCAATGCAGCAAAAACTACGGCGGTTGATGCTACAGTAGTTTATCTTTCACCTCAGGGTAGAAGATTAGATCATCAAGGAGTTCATGAATTAGTCAAGAGAAAAAAGCTAATTTTAGTATGTGGTCGATATGAAGGAATAGATGATCGTATCATTAAAACTGAAATTGATGAAGAATGGTCTGTAGGTGACTATGTGTTGAGTGGAGGAGAATTACCTGCCATGATATTAATAGATACTATTACCAGATTTATACCTGGTGCAATAGGAGGTCCTTCAGGCTCTGTCGAAGAAGATTCTTTTGTTAATGGTTTGTTAGAATACCCGCATTTTACTAGACCGAGAATATTTGAAGGTAAAGAGGTTCCGAGAGTTTTATTATCAGGAAATCATTATGAAATACAACGATGGCGATTAAAGCAATCATTGGGAATCACATGGTTGAAAAGACCTGATCTACTAGAAAATCTCACTCTCAATGATTATCAAGTAAGTTTATTAACTGAATTTCAGCAGGAATTTAGTGTCAATATGGAGAATAATAAATAGCTTGTTATGAATAGATTTATTATAAATAAAATCGAGCAAGAACAAATGAAAAATAATCTTCCTAATTTACGTCCAGGTGATTCTGTAGAAGTAAAAGTATGGGTTGTGGAAGGAGCAAAAAAACGCTTGCAAACTTTTGAGGGACTCCTGATTGGAGTTCGTCATAGAGGATTAAATTCAGCATTTACTGTTCGGAAAATTTCTCATGGTGAAGGTGTGGAACGTGTATTTCAGACACATTCACCAGTAATTGATAGCGTTATCATCAAACGTAGAGGTGCTGTACGGAAAGCTAAATTATACTACTTACGTGAACGTGCTGGTAAAGCAGCTCGAATTAAAGAACGGCTCCCATAGTTTTAGGTCCTTTATTTAATTTTTTTATTAAAAAGCATTAATGGCAGTAACCAGTTTTTAGCATGATGAATAACTTCTTGTATACTAGATTCGTCCATAGCACGAAAGAAGCGTTGAAAATAGGGATCCTGATTTTCCCCTCTCTTTTGATTCCCCATCCATGTCTGTAATAATTTTTGTCGAGCTTTAATTTGTATATCTTTATCATAAGAAATCGATAGAGTTGGTTCATCAAAACAGGATTTTAACCATGCTCCACCAGTGTTTGGTAGTAGTAATAGTGGAGTACATATTCCACTTTGATAACCTTGAATAAAATGTGTTAACCAAGCAGTTGCTTCTCTAACCGAAAGAGATACAAAACGCCATTGTGTATTTTTCTTACCAAACATTATACTATTACCGGCGCCATTTATCAAACAGTAAATCAGATGTTCTAACCAAAGAACTAGGCCATCGTTAAAATTGAGAGGTGCCGGCCGCCAACGTACTAAGCCATTAGATTGGACCTGCGATAATAAGCCATGTAATCTTACTCCGGCAATGGGTAAATTAATTTTCTGATTCACCCCAGGACAATAATATTGCCTAATGCGTTGTGCTAATTTTTTCATGGCTACTTGTTGTTCGTACCAGAGCAGTTCTCCAAAAGCTCCTGAGGGTAATTTTCCTGATGAACGGTATTGAGCTAAAATCAGATTTCCAGGATCATTACCTTTAATTAATGAATTAAGTAATTTTTTATTCATATTATAATAATTAAAACAGTCAACAACCGGCTCAATATTAGTAACCAGTGGTTTTATCCAATCAAATTGGACACCAAGACGCATCTTAAAGAAAGCACGTACTGGATGCTGCCAAAAGTGCAGCAATTGTGAAATTTTAATTTCATTAGTGACAGATTGAATTTTAGTATTTTGAAAAGATTGAGGTTTATGAGCTTCTGTATTCTCATTTTTCTGAGAATATGATATAAATCTTTCAATATCAAATATTGTATGTATACATTGTAAATGTTCCCTTACTAATTTCGCACTCGTATCAACATCTAAGATCTGAGTACCTTGTAAGCAATAATTTTGTGCAATATAATCTATCAGTTCACTCACAAGCAATGATGGCAAGATTTCTTTATTATCTTCAACGGAACGCCCAACATAACTAACATAAAATTGGTTCTGTGCAGATAGCAAGGTTTCAAGGAAGAAATAGCGATCCTCATCACGAGGATTACAATCACCACGTTGTGGTTGATGTATCATTAAATTAAAACCTCTTAGTGTTAAGAGACGTGGATATAGACTATCATTCATACCTAATAGGCAAACTATCTTAACTGGTGGTATATAAAATCTCTGCATGAATGAGCAAAAATGAATAGAACTTCTACTTATAGGTAGTAAATCAATTCGATCCAATTGAATTACTAGTTCATCACTTAATAAAGTAATAGGAATTTTATCGGGATAAGATATGCCATTTGATAAGAGATGCTGCCACTGAAGTTCAATAAATTTAAGTACTACTTCACTATCTGGATCTTCATAAATGAAAAAATCATTCAGTAATTCTTGGCATATAGGTTTCCATTCATTAAGTACACGGGATTTTTTCAGCAAGTGCGACAATTTATGTAATTTTCGCAAAAATTGAAGAAGATTTGTTCTGATTACTACTGGAAGATTACAAATCTTATCATCCTCTAATATCCATTGGTTACCAGATTCATACATACAATTGCGGAGATAGCATAAGTCGTCTTCATTAAAATTAAATTTTTTGGCAATGGATGGAACTTCTAGTATTAATAGCATCTCTTCTGAGAAATAAGTTGTTTCAGTAAGTCTAAGTAAACTCAGAAAGGCCTGTATGACAGGATGTGCATGACATGCACCACGATCATTAATCGTGAAGGGTAAATAATATTCCGAAGGGGTATTTCCAAAGACCGCTTGAATAAATGGAGCGTAACTCTTAATATCAGTAACCATTACTATAATATCAATTGGTCTTAAGCTAGAATCTCTAGCGAGCATCTCGATCAATTGATCCTGTAATACTTCTAATTCACGTTGTTTACTGTAACAAATATGAATTATTACGGAATGATCATTAGGATCGAGCAACCGCTTATTATAACTATTGCTTAAATTTTCTGGTGTTAAACCCAAGATAGTATGATCTTCCATTTCGAGGATATCATGCTGAAGATTATGTAACAAATTATTAGCTTCTATCTCAACAAAAGCATCTATGTCCTGTGTTTCAATGTGAGAGAATAAATACAGATTATCACGTCCTAACTTACCCCATGATGCTAGCATCGGGTTAAAGGTTTTTACTGAAGTTAATGTAGATACTGGCTGTGGTGTTACGGTATTTTGCAAGCTGTCAACCTCTTTAATTCGCCGGGGGTCTAAATTATTACTAAAATCTTGATGTTGAATATGACCCCAATAATAACGACAAGGATTAATAAACATGAAATGAATATCCATATATTTACTCACCTCATATAAGATAGTAATATATGTGGGTGGTAAGATAGCCATTCCGCAGATAAACATACGCTCTGGCAGACCAGAAGGGAGTTTGTTAGTCTGTTGTAAAGTTTGGATTAACTGAGGATAAATATTAGCTATATGCCATGTAGGTTGACCGATTTTTTCGGTATATTTAATAAGCGCATACCATAATGGTGCCTGCCATTTTTGAGTTTTCCATGGAAGAGTATTTACCCATTGGTTTCTTTCCCATAAGATTAGCCAATCCGGTCTATAAACTAAGTATTGATCAAAAATATTTGCAATATTTTTTGCTAATTGGAAAAGCTTACGTTTATCTTGAGGGCTATCAAGATATCTTTGAAAAATTTTAAACTCTGGTTTATTTCGCATCTTAGGTAGGATTGCCATCAGCTTCCAGGTGAGATGTGGTTTATTAAAAAAACTCTCGCTTGGCAAAGTAGGTTGTATAGTTAATAAAATCTCCCAAATCCAATTGGTTGGTAACTTGAATTTTATATTAGCTACAATATCAAGCTGTTCTGCAAGTGCCATTTTAAGCCATTTAGCCATCTTATTACTCGGTACCATTATACATTCTGAATGCAAAGGATCACCCAATGGTATTTTTTTTATGTAATATGTTATTAGCTTTGTCAAGACATCTAACTGGTTAGAATGATAAACTGTAAACATAAAAGCTACTTTTGAAATCTATCCAGTTAGTTATATTGCTACTGGTGCAGTGATTGCAGGATATGGATTATATCCAATAATTTCAAAATCCTTAAAACAATATTCTAAAATTGAGGAGGGCTTACGCTTAATTACTAATTGTGGTAATGGTAAAGGTTTACGAATGAGTTGTCTTTTTGCCTGTTCAAGGTGGTTACAGTAAAGATGTATATCCCCTCCGGTCCATATAAAATCTCCGACCTTAAGATTACATTGTTGAGCAATCATGTAGATTAAGAGTGCATAACTAGCAATATTAAATGGAAGTCCAATAAAAATATCACAAGAACGCTGATAAAGTTGACAGGAAAGTTTATCGTCTGCAATGTAAAATTGAAAAAGTATATGACAAGGAGGCAAAACCATCGCATCTAGCTCTCCTACATTCCACGCTGAAACGATAATCCGTCTAGAATTCGGATCTTGCTTGATTTGTTGTAATATTCGGTGTATTTGATCGATGGACTTACCTGTATTCGTTTCCCAATTACGCCACTGTTTGCCATAAACTGGACCTAGATTACCATCTTGATCAGCCCATTTATCCCAAATGGATATCTTATGATTATTTAGCCAAGCGATGTTAGTATCACCTTTTAAAAACCATAATAACTCGTGAATAATGGAACGAATATGGCATAACTTGGTGGTGATCAATGGAAAGCCGTTTTGTAAGTTAAAACGCATTTGATCACCAAAAATTGACCGAGTTCCAATTCCAGTACGATCCATTTTTATGGAACCTTCGGTTAACACTTTATTCATTAATTTTAAATATTGTTTCATTTGTAATCGATCCTCTGATATGCCCAGATTATCATAATGAGCCCGATGAAAATCATTGGAATTGAGAGAATTTGTCCCATACTTATACCATGAAACAGTCCTAGTTGAGCATCTGGCTGCCTGAAAAATTCTACTAATAAACGAAAAATGCCATAAATCATCATAAATAGTCCAGAAATACTACCCATGGGACGGGGTTTATCAATAAAAATATTTAATATAATAAATAATATTATCCCTTCTAAAAACAGTTCATAGAGTTGTGATGGGTGTCGTGGCAGAGTCTTCCAGTGATCAAAGATGGGTTGTAATTTTGGATATTTATTTACCAAAACCAGGTCCTCATTGTAAGATCTTGGAAAGATCATCGCCCAAGGAATATCAATAGCTATACGACCCCATAATTCACCGTTAATAAAATTTCCTAAACGACCAGTTCCTAATCCAAAAGGTATTAAAGGCGTAATGAAATCAGATACCTGTAAAAATGGACGATTAGTTTTACGTGAGAACCATACAATTACCAAAATTACTCCTATTAGACCGCCATGGAATGACATTCCACCATTCCATACTTTAAATAAATCAAGTGGTTCGTTTATAAATCTTGGTAGATTATAAAATAATACATAACCAATACGGCCTCCTAATAACACACCCCAAAAACCCATAGATAATAAGATTTTTACCTCATCTGGATTGTATTCATTATTTTTAATGGCTCTTCTTAGCCCCAGCCACATAGCAAAGATAAATCCCATGAGATACATAACACCATACCAATGAAGTGCAATAGGCCCTATTTTAACCATTACTGGGTTAAGAGGATGAAATACCAGATAATTATTCATTTATAACAATTTTTAATCTTTAAATAATCAATAATTTAAACAATCGATTTGATCTCTTACCATTACTCTGTATATTTACACTTATCTTGATAATAGATAAGAAAATCAGGAAGAATTATGGCGCGCCTTGCAGGATTCGAACCTGCGACTTACGGCTTAGAAGGCCGGTGCTCTATCCAGCTGAGCTAAAGGCGCTATTAGCGTATAAAAAAATATCAAGGATCGTTGAATTTTATTAATAATACGGATAGATTCTATTGAGTCAACTCTTTAGATTAATTTAAATTAACACTGAGGTTATTTAAACCATAATAAAATGATAGCCAAAATTATTGATGGTAAAATGGTTGCACAGCAAGATATTCTAAAAATTGCTAAAAAAGTACGTCAAAGAAAAATTACCGGAAAAAGGGTACCAGGACTTGCAGTAATTATGATTAGTGAAAATCCTGCATCTCATATTTATGTAAAAAATAAGCAGATCGCTTGTGATGCCGTAGGATTCAGATATTATTATTATAATTTACCTGTGACTACTTCTGAATCTGAAGTACTCGCTCTAATAGAAAAACTTAATAATGATAATTTCAAAGATGGCATCTTAGTACAACTTCCTATACCTGAAACTATTCATAAAATTAAAGTAGTAGAAAAGATTCTACCCGAAAAAGATGTCGATGGTTTTCATCCCTACAATATAGGACGTCTTTGTATACGTGCTCCAATCTTGAGACCGTGTACTCCATATGGTATTATTAGACTACTTAAAAGCTATAAAATCGCTACTGCTGGACTACATGCTGTAATCGTTGGGGCATCTAATATTGTTGGACGTCCCATGATTATGGAATTATTACTAGCAGGTTGTACTATTACTGTGACTCATCGTTTTACAAAAAATCTCCGCCTCTATGTAGAACAGGCGGATCTACTAATTGCCGCCGTAGGAAAGCCCAACTTTATTCCTGGTGAATGGATAAAACCAGGATCGATCGTAATTGATGTTGGTATCAACCATTTAGATAATGGAAAAGTAACTGGAGACGTTGAGTTTAAGCAAGCTAGAGAGCGGGCGGCTTGGATTACCCCAGTTCCTGGGGGTGTGGGACCAATGACTGTAGCAACACTACTAAAAAATACCTTACAAGCTTGTGAAACTCTTAGTAATTCCAGATAATTAGATCATCTGCTTAATGGCATTAATCATCTTATCAATTCCTTGCTTAGCTTCAATTATGGAGGAAGCTAACATGTAAGCTGGTGTAGTAACAACTTTATGCTCCCAATCTATTATCACTTCAAAAACCTTAGTTATTTCATGAATCCCCCCAAGTTTTTCCACTATATTAATAATGGTTTTATCAGTTCCAACTGTAAGACGGATACCGGGACCATACACTAAAGGTAACATTACTGGAGCAATACAAATATATCCAGTAGGTTTATATTGATTTTTAAATTTTTTTAAGATTCTCAGTAGTGATGGATTAATTTCCATATTTTCACCCTTCAATGCAAAATTACATAAATTTTTAATAACTCCATAACCTCCAGGAATAATTAAGCTAGCAAATTCATCTACATCACATTTATCAATAGATTGAATTTTACCACGAACTATTCGGGCCGATTCTACGAGAACATTTCTTTGTTCCGTTGCTTCCATGATATTAATATGATTAATTACATGAGTTTGCATCATATCTGGCGCAAAACATTGGTAGGACAGCTGATTTTCTTCCAAAGAAAGCAACGTTAAAACTACTTCATTGATTTCGGCGCCATCGTATACACCACACCCAGAAAGTATTACTGCTACTTTTTTATTTTTCATCGGCTTCATTTACAGAACCTATCCAAGTAAAATATCTATTAGATATATCTTGGAACAAGCGTTCTATCAAGATAATTTTGTATAAACATCTATTCTTAATTTTAGCCAAGTAGGAAATATAATCTTGCATATTGATAGTATGATATCTAAATACGGTTATTTAGCAATTTTTATGGGTTGTTTAACTGAAGGTGAAACTATAATTTTGTTTGGTGGCATGGCTGCTCAAAAAGGATTGTTGAATTATGGATGGGTTGTTTTAGCCGCAATGCTTGGTGGCGCTCTTGGCGATCAGTTGCTATTCATTATAGGATGTTATTACCGTAGTAATATTTTGCAGCGTTTCAAAAAAAAGCAACCACTTCTTAAGTTTAATCAGATGATCTGTAGGAGACCACTATTTTTTACTATTATTGTTAGATTTATGTATGGGTTTCGCATTGCAGGACCAATTATTATTGGTACAAGCCAGTTATCTTTGGGAAAATTTTTTATTTTTAATCTCATTGGAGCACTGTTATGGTCATTAATATTTGTTAGCCTAGGTTATTTAGGTGGAGAAATGATTCTCCCTTGGTTACATCATTTTGATCAAGATATCAAGTATCTATTATGGCTAATGACAGCTATTTTTATGATATGGTTAGTACTTAAAATTTTACGTAACTTGCGGTTGTGGTATCGACGTTAGATTAAAATTAAATGCTCTAACACATATGCTTTTATTGTTTAATTTCTAATGGGTAGATATTTATCATAAAAAACTCCACTATTTTCTTTTTAAGAGAAGATAAAATCTAGCTGGTACTGCGAAAAATCAATACCACTAAAAAACTTAGTAATAAATGATCACCAATAATACGTGATAATAAAAATATTGTTATTATTATTGCCTCACAATAGTATGCTGTAGTTATATCATCTAGAAGTTCTGAAAGCTGACGCCAATGCGAATGGCGCTGTAAAAATAGCAAAGCCATAAAGATAATATAACAAACAAACTACTAACATGCACTAAAGCATGATATTTCCAGCCTAACAGAAACGCCGTAATTAATATTAAATTGATAATAATATATTAACATTTTTGTCCGGTAATAATATGAATACGGTGAGATAATTTCATTATTTTATCCTAGTTTCTATTGTGAATTGCCTGGTAAATGATAATCCAATCCGGAGATTTTACTATCTATCAATGTATTGTAAGTTTAAATATTGAGATACAAATATCAATATTTAAATTCATCAAATTATTCTGATAATATCAGATTGATGTAGTAATTATCGTCGATTACTTAAGATGCGTAATAACATTAAAAACAGATTGATAAAATCTAGATATAGTGTCAGGGCACCTCTAATAGCATAACGCCGTAAATTTTCTGGATCAGACTCATTAATCTGTTCTCCAATCTTTTTTAAATGCTGTGTATGATAAGCCGTTAGAACACTAAATATCAATACACCTGCATAAGTAATCAACCACATGAATTGGGTACTTTTTAACCAAATATTGAGGATTGATGCTAACAAAAAGCCAACCAGTACCATTAAGAGTATGCTGCCAATACCACTTAAATTACGTTTCGTACTATAACTCCACAAACTCATGGAACCAAACATTCCACTAGTTACTATGAAACTATTAGCAATAGAAGAGTAAGTATAAAATAGAAAAATACTAGAGAACGTTATTCCTGTTAATATAGAATACAACATAAATAATCCTGTTGCCAGGATACCACTAATTTTATCTGTAACACTAGACAGTATTGATACTATACCCAGCTGAAGAAGAATCAAACCAAAAACATTATATTTATTAGAATAAATAACAAATAATAGTGTCGAATTATTCGCTATATACCAAGCAACAAAAGCTGTTAAGAGTAATCCGCAGGTCATCCATCCATACACCTGCATCATGTAGGTTTGTACTTTAGTACACCCTGATTGAATAATGGATCCTCCCTCACGTGGATAATGAAGCATGTCTTTCTCCTCTTATTGAAAAAATGAATGAAAATAATACATTAACTTATACTGAATATAAATATTTTTATTATTTTACTTGCGTTAAGTTTATTAAAATTATTATAACCAAATGACAATTATTAAGGACCTAATAAAAGTTTAACAAATAAAGGAGATAATAGCATGACTATCATAAAAATGGTTTTATTGCGTCATGGAGAAAGTCAATGGAATCAGGAAAACCGTTTTACCGGTTGGTATGATATTGATTTATCTAATCAAGGTCAAGCGGAAGCTAAAGCTGCAGGAAAATTATTAAAAAAAGAAGGATTGATTTTTCATTATGCTTTTACGTCAGTATTAAAGCGTGCTATTCATACCTTATGGATCTTACTAGATGAACTAGATCAAGCATGGCTACCAATTGCAAAATCTTGGAAACTCAATGAAAGGCATTACGGGAAATTACAAGGCATGAACAAATTGGAAATGATTAAAAAGTATGGTATTGAAAAAGTTCAACAATGGCGTCGGGGATTTAATGTAAGTCCACCTGCTTTGATAAGAAAAGATGAAATATTTTCAGGTTACGATCCTCGTTATACTCATTTAAAAATTGATAAATTCCCATTAACAGAAAGTTTATTATTAACCTCTGATAGAGTAATCACTTACTGGAAAGATGTAATACAATCAATTATCCAACGTGGCCAGTGTATTCTAGTAGTTTCGCATGGTAATTCACTACGTGCACTAATTAAATATCTAGATAAAATGAGCGAATCTGAAATTATGGACTTAAATATTCCTACTGGAGTTCCAATAGTTTATGAATTTGATATAAACTGTAATCCTACTAAACACTATTATATAGCTAATAATAGTACAACATTATAAAACTTATCATAAAATTTAAAGGCATGCAAGATTTTTTATGAAAAATTAATGCTTGTATAGTATATTTTAATTATTAAAATACTACTTTTATATGTATCGTTATGTATCATCTTGAATAGTAAGTGTTATCCACAGATTTACATGACAAGAAGCGCTAAACATCCACATTAAGTATTTCCTATCAATTCACCTGATAGGCACACATTATAGGTAAACTCAACATGAACCAAAGGTTGTTTGTTACTAAACGTGATGGTCGTAAAGAACGTATTAATTTAGATAAGATCCACAGAGTTCTCTACTGGGCTATGCAAGGATTACAAAATATTTCGGTTTCTCAAATAGAATTACGTTCCCATATACAGTTTTATAATGGCATTAAAACATCTGATATTCATAAAACTATTATTAAAACTGCCGCGGATCTTATTTCCTGTGAAAACTGTGATTATCAATATCTAGCCGCCCGACTAACTATTTTTCATCTTCGTAAAAAAGCTTATGGTCAATTTGAGCCTCCTCAACTATACGATCAAGTACAGCGTATGGTTAAGATAGGGAAATATGATCCTAATTTACTGCATAACTATACAAAAGAAGAATTTGGAAAAATGGATCAATTTATTGATCACTGGCGTGATATGAAATTCTCATATGCAGCGGTTAAACAATTAGAAGGAAAATATTTAGTTCAAAATCGGGTGAATGGTGAAATATATGAAAGTGCTCAGTTTTTGTATATCTTAGTAGCAGCTTGTTTATTTTCGAGTTATCCACGGCAAACCCGTTTGGATTACGTGAAACGTTTTTATAATGCGATTTCTACTTTTCAAATATCTTTGCCCACTCCCATTATGGCCGGCGTGCGCACGCCTAGTCGTCAGTTTAGCTCCTGTGTATTAATCGAATGTGATGATAGTTTAGATTCTATTAATGCTACTGCAAGTGTGATTGTAAAATATGTTTCTCAACGAGCAGGAATTGGGATAAATGCGGGTCGGATTCGCGCACTCGGTAGTCCAATTAGAGGGGGGGAAGCTTTCCACACCGGGTGTATTCCTTTCTATAGACATTTTCAATCTGCTGTAAAATCTTGTTCACAAGGTGGAGTCCGTGGAGGTGCCGCCACTTTATTTTATCCATTATGGCATTTAGAAATTGAAACTTTGCTAGTGCTCAAAAATAACCGTGGGATTGATGTAAATCGTGTTCGCCATATTGATTACACTGTACAAATTAACAAACTTATGTATCAGCGTCTCATTTTTAGCCAAAAAATCACTCTTTTCAGTCCATCGGATGTTCCTGGCCTATATGAAGCTTTCTTTGCTAATCAAAAAGAATTTGAACGTTTATACATAATGTATGAAAAGAATCATTCTATTAGAAAAAAATGTTTACCAGCTGTGGAACTTTTTTCTTTAATAATGCAGGAAAGAGTATCCACTGGAAGAATTTATATTCAGAATGTAGATCACTGTAATACACATAGTCCATTTGATCCTAAAGTAGCACCTGTGCGACAGTCTAATCTCTGTTTAGAGATAGTTTTACCAACTACTCCATTATCTGATGTACATGATGATAAAGGTGAAATCGCTCTCTGCACTATTTCAGCTTTTAATATAGGAGCTATTAAAAAACTGGAAGAATTAGAAGAACTAGCTGTACTAGTTGTAAGGGCGCTTGATGCACTTTTAGATTATCAAGACTATCCTATTATTGCGGCCAAACGAGCTGCTATGGGACGTCGTGCCTTAGGAATTGGTGTGATTAATTTCGCTTATTATTTAGCAAAACATGGTGTACGTTATTCTGATGGCAGTGCTAATAATCTTACACATAAAACTTTTGAAGCAATCCAATATTATTTACTTAAAGCATCAAACCAATTAGCAAAGGAATTAGGAGCATGTCCATGGTTTAATCAAACTACCTATGCACAAGGTATACTGCCTATTGATACATATAAAAAAGAGCTAGATACTTTAGTTATGGAACCTTTACATTATGATTGGGAAAATTTAAGAAAAGATATTAAAAAATATGGTTTACGCAATTCTACTCTTTCGGCTTTAATGCCATCAGAAACTTCTTCGCAAATTTCTAATGCAACTAATGGTATTGAACCACCACGAGGTTATCTTACGATTAAGGCATCTAAAGATGGTATTCTACGTCAATTAGTACCAGATTATCCGCTTCTTAAGGAAGCATATGATTTATTATGGAATATGCCTAATAACCATGGTTATCTGCAATTAGTAGCAATTATGCAAAAATTTATAGATCACGCTATATCTGCTAACACTAGTTATGATCCAACCCGTTTTCCTTCAGGCAAATTACCTATGCAGCAATTACTTAAAGATTTATTAACTGCCTGGAACTGGGGTATCAAAACTCTCTATTACCAAAATACACGTGATTGCATAAAGGACATACAGGACTATCTGCATTCATCTGATAGCAATTGCGAGAGCGGTGCTTGTAAGATTTAAGGAACTAATAAGATGACTTATACGATTTTCTCACAAAAAAAAAACGATCAACTCAAGGAACCGATGTTTTTAGGTCAACCGGTCAATGTTGCTCGCTATGATCAACAAAAATATCATTTTTTTGAAAAATTAATTGAAAAACAACTCTCATTTTTCTGGCGTCCTGAAGAAATAGATGTCTCACAAGATCGTATCGATTTTATCGGACTACCAGAACATGAAAAACATATTTTTCTGAGCAATATTAAATACCAGACTTTGCTAGATTCTATTCAGGGCCGTAGTCCTAATGTATCGTTACTACCATTAATATCATTACCCGAACTAGAAACTTGGATCGAAACGTGGGCATTTTCTGAAACTATACATTCTCGTTCATACACTCATATTATTCGTAATATTATTAATGAACCCGGACGAATTTTTGATGATATTGTTACTAATGAACAAATTCTAAGGAGAGCTCAGGATATTTCTATATACTATGATGAGCTAATAAGAATGACGAGTTACTGGCATCTTCTTGGAGATGGAAGACATCGAGTTAATAATACTTATATCACTGTTAATAAACGGGCTCTAAAAAAACAATTGTATCTTTGTATAATGAGCGTGAATGTTTTAGAAGCAATTCGTTTTTACGTTAGTTTCGCTTGTTCTTTTGCTTTTGCCGAACGTGAAATTATGGAAGGTAATGCCAAAATTATTAGACTTATAGCACGTGATGAAGCTCTGCATTTGACTGGTACGCAGTATATGATTAATTTGATGCGTTCTGGAGAAGATGATCCAGAAATGGCAGAAATCACCCAGGAATGTCAATCACAGTGTTATGATTTATTTTTGCAGGCAGTAAAACAAGAAAAAGAGTGGGCTGAATATTTATTCCAAGGTGGATCGATGATTGGATTAAATCAAGATATTATATGTCAATACATTGAATATATTACAAATATAAGGATGAAAGCAGTAAAGCTTGAGCTTCCATTTCCTAAAATATCCAATCCAATTCCATGGATCAATAGTTGGTTG
The DNA here is from genome assembly GCA_045290365.1 of Candidatus Dasytiphilus stammeri. GTDB lineage: Bacteria > Pseudomonadota > Gammaproteobacteria > Enterobacterales > Enterobacteriaceae > Dasytiphilus > Dasytiphilus stammeri_N. Next base: position 192,996 of record CP145882.1, read on the forward strand.
ATTTCTGATAATGTACAAGTAGCACCGCAGGAAGTAGAAGTAAGTTCTTATTTAGTTGGTCAGATTGATGCTACCGTTAATACCAATGCTCTACAATCATATATTACCGATTAATTAATCTTTAGATCCCTTATCTCATCCGATAAGGATAAGGGATTATTTTAATAGTAATTGTGGTTTAGCTAATTGTGTTAGATTAATCAAATACTGCGGAAATATTCCAAATATTACAACGAAAAGAGCTGATATAATTACAATTAGAGATACTATCATACATGTCCTATCATAGATAGGATCAAGGTTGATACGTTTATGTGGAAATAAGTATAAATTCACTGTAAGACGTAAATAATAGTAAATACTCATAGCACTACCGATTACCATAGCAAAAGTTAGCCACCAATTTCTGGAGCTAACATTTAACCAAATAATCCCTAATTTACCAAAAAAACCTAAGGTGAGAGGAATTCCTGCAAGTGATAATATCATTATCGTCATAGCAGTGGTCAAGATTGGATTACTCCAAAATAGACCACGATAATAGGATATATAATCTCCCTGATAACTATTAAGATAAGAATTACTAGAAATAATACTTACTATTCCAAAAAATCCTAAACTACTAAGCAAATAGCCAAATAAAGAAAAATTAATGGTTTCTAAAAAAAACTGGTTAGTATGAATAGCAATTAAGGCTGTAACAAAATAACCAAAATGTGCAATAGAAGAGTAACCTAATAATCTTTTGATATTTATTTGATACATTGCCATCAAATTTCCACATAAAATTGATAAAAATGCCATTATACCAAGTACAGTACGTATTGCCGTATTGTCCATTATTGATACTGATATGAAAAATCTCGTTAATGCACCGAATACAGCAATTTTGCTAGCAGTTGATAAGAAAGTCGTAACTGGAACTGGTGCTCCTTGGTAGACATCTGGGGTCCACAGGTGAAATGGTACCAATGAAATTTTAAATCCAAAACTTACTAACATTAGCCCAAAACCAACTAGAATGAGTGATTGTGGTGATTCACTAGTAATACTTTTTTCAATTTCTAAAAAATTTAAATGACCAGATTGTGCATATATTAGCGCAATCCCAAACATCAAAAAGGATGAAGTAATAGCAGAGGGGATAGTATATTTTATACAAGCTTCTAAAGAGTATTTATTACTATAGGAATAACCAGAGAGCCCAAACAATGGAATAGAAATTAGTTCCATACCAATTAATAACGATGCTAAATTATTAGCGCTAGAAAGTAATATTCCACCCATAGTGGCTATAAGTACTAAGAAATAAAATTCTTCCTTATGATCAACCGGATCACGAATCAGCCATAAATAGGCGAATATGCAGGTTGCTATTGCTGCCAGTAGTACCATTCCGCTTAAAAATAAAGAATAACCATCTACAACTAATAAAGAGGTAACAAATATGGCACCATTAGCATATTTAAAAAAATATAATGATATCATAGCTAAGTTCATACCGCTAATGGCTATAATCATGCTATAAAAATGATTACGTTTCAATGCTATAAATAACATTACAATTATCGCCGTAAATCCAATAATCAGAAGTGGTAATAAAGCGATTATTAGTTTAATCATTGATGATGATAACCTTTAAGTAGTAATCCAATCCTCTACCATATTAACGTAGGACTGAATATATTTAAGACTTGCTGTGGTACAAAACACAATAGTATTAATAAAAATATCAGGAATAGCATGCTAAATATTTCACGGAATGTCATTTCTTTTAATTGATGTATTGGTTTTGTTGTACCAAAATAAATGCGCTGTATCATAATGAGTGAATAAACCGTTGCCAAAACAATACTCAAAGTAGCTAGTATCGCAATAATTGGAGCAATATGATAGCTACCTAATAAAATCATAAATTCTCCAATAAAATTACCGGTTCCTGGCATCCCCATGGTTGCTAAGGCAAAAAATAGTGCAAAAGCTGGCATATAGTTGATACTAGCCCATAGTCCTTCAATTTGGCACATGTGGCGGGTTTGTAATCTCTCGTAAAGCTGTCCACACAAAATAAACAATCCAGCGGCCGAAATTCCATGAGCAATCATTTGAATCACTGCTCCATGATAAGCTAACTGATTACCAGTATATATAGCAATTAATATAAAACCCATATGAGATATTGAGGTATAAGCAATAAAACGTTTCATATCGGTTTGACTAAAAGCCATCAAAGCTCCGTAAAATATGTTAATAATACCAAACCACATAGCTATAGGAGCAAATGTCATTGAAGCGTTAGGAAATAATGGGATTCCGAAACGCAGTAATCCATAAGCAGCAGTTTTTAAGACAATGCCAGCTAATTCTACAGAACCAGCTGTAGGTGATTGACTATGTGCATCTAGTAACCAACCATGTAATGGTACTATTGGAAATTTTAATGATAAGGCTATAAAAAAACCGAGCATTAATAGATATTCCGTAGTATGTGACATACTTGTCTGTAATAGTTGTTGATAGCTAAATGTTAAAATTCCTGTATTAGAATAATGAATCAAAACTAATGATATAATGGTTATCAGCATTATTAGTCCACTAGTTTGTGTATATATAAAAAATTTTATGGCAGCATTTATTCTGGTATCTTCCAATGAACCTTTATGTCCCCATAAAGAAATTAAGAAATACATAGGAACTAACATAATTTCCCAAAATAAAAAAAATAAAAACAGATCTATGGCAATAAATACTCCAATCACTCCACATAAGATCCAAAGTAAATTAAGATGAAAAACTCCAGGAGATTCATTGATCTCACTCCATGAACAGAGGACTGCCATGATACCCATAATTCCAGTAAGTATTACCATGATGAGTGATAATCCATCAATGGCTAAATGAAAATTAATACCTAACCCTGGGACCCAGGCAATAGAATATTCTGAGTACCACTGTGGTGGTAATCCTAAAGCAAAATGTGTGAAATTGTAGTAATCACGTAACAATATTTGCAATGAGAGCGTCAAAATGATTCCTATAGCAATCAGTGCAATCCAACGCGGGAATTGTGCTCCTAACCGCTCTGACTGCCAGCAGAACAGACCACTAATAAATGGGATAATTATTAGTAAAGGTAATAGCATTATGGATCCTTATATAGGCGTGATTTTGATGTCAAATCACGCCGAAGTTTTCGGATGATTTATCAGTACTTATAAGAAGTAAGGAAAATAAAATATTACCCTTAAATTAGTTTAAAGCATAATCAGAAGTGCTAAAATAATCACTGCACCAAAAATCAGTGAGGTAATATAGCAACGTAGATAACCATTATCAAAGATCAGTAAATTCCTTCCAGTAAAACTTGAAAAATTTGCCGGGAGATTCATAAGCATATTTAAAGGATCACGGTGTAATAGTAAAGCAATCCTTAGGTAGGATTTTACGAATAATTTATTATATAAATAGTCAAAACCCCAAGCATGAAACCACCAGGTTTTTAAAAACCTTCCTATGGGACTGTAGGCGATATAATTCACTATCGAGTATCTACTGGACCATAATACAGTAGATATTAAAATTCCTAAAATGACTATTCCACTTGTAATTAATTCTAACAGGAAATTTGGCTCTTGTCCCGCCATGATCTTGAGAGGAAATACATTATCTAACTGAGGAGTAATTTTATATCCAATAAAAGTTGAGAGAATCAATAAAACTAATAGTGGTAACTGATATGTCATTACTTTATCAAATTTATTAAGTTCTATCTTTTGTTCTCCATGAAAAACAATAAAAATCATTCTAAATGTGTAAATGGAAGTGATGAAAGTACCTAATAATCCCGCTATTAATAAATTTATATGCCCACTATACCAAACCCTCAATAAAATTTCTTCTTTACTGAAGAATCCAGCGGTAACTAATGGAAATGCCGCAAGCGAAGCTCCACCGATTAAAAAGCAAATATAAATTAGCGGCATCTCTTTCCTTAATCCTCCCATTTTAAAAATATTTTGTTCATTTTTGCATGCTATAATTAATACTCCAGAGGCTAAAAATAACAGTGCTTTAAAAAAACCATGTATTATCAGATGAACAATAGCTGCATTCCAAGCTTGGACGCTAAGCGCTAAAAACATATAGCCAACTTGACTCATAGTAGAATAAGCTAGCACCCGTTTGATATCTATCTGCACTAAAGCTGCACAACCTGCAAATATTAATGTCATCGCACCAATCATTCCTACTAAATGTAATACTTCTGGCATCATTAAAAATAAAATATGGGTACGAGCAATAAGATAAACTCCTGCTGTAACCATGGTTGCCGAATGGATTAAAGCAGAAACCGGAGCGGGTCCTACCATGGCATCCGCTAACCAGGTTTGTAACGGTAATTGTGCTGATTTACCTATAGCACCACATAATAAGAGTAAGGTCGCCCAAAAGACACTAGAGGATGAGAAATGTGCAGATGCTAAAATATCTAGATCATGAAAGTTTAAAGAACCAAGTTCATTATAAATAATAAATAGCGATATTAATAAACATACATCCCCAAAGCGAGTAATAATAAAAGCTTTGAAAGCAGCCGCTACATTCTTAACATTCCTATAATAGAAACCAATAAGTAGATATGAGCAAAGACCAACTACCTCCCAACCGAGGTACATTAACAGTAAATTATCTGCTAGAACCAATATGATCATGCTTGCGATAAACAAATTAGTATAAGCGAAGTAACGAGAAGATCCTTCTTCACCACGCATATACCAATAAGAAAATAAATGAACTAAAAAACCTACACCGGTTACTATTGATAACATCGTTAAAGATAGTCCATCTAACCTGAGATTGATATCTATCAATAAATTATCAATTCGTATCCAACTCCATAATTTTTGTTCAAATAATCTTTGGGAGTGGTAAAAAAACTCAAGATTTACAAAAATAGTAACTATAGCAGCCAAACCTACAGAAGTGGTACCTATGAAAGAAGAAACTCTTTCAGACCAACGTCCACAAGAAAATGCTAACAATAAAAAACCTAATAAAGGAAAAACAATTGATAAAACAACTATATTCATCCATGCATCTCGCTAACTGAATCAATATTAAGATTATGAGATTTTTTATGTAACTGAAGTAATAGTGCTAACCCAATACTTGCCTCTGCGGCGGCAATACTGATCGTAAGGATATACATGATTTGACTATCAGCCTGTTTCCAAGTACTTCCAGCGGCTATAAAAGCTAGTGCCGCCGCGTTAATGGTAATTTCAATACCTATTAATATAAATATTAAATTACGATGCATGAGGATTACGGTAATTCCCATAACAAATAAAATTGATGAGAGAGTTAGACTTTGCTCCAGAGGTATCATAATTATTTATCCTTTGCTTTTAACGAGATTTATGTCCAATATGAAAGGCAACTATCATTGCTGCTAGTAATAGCATAGAGGCCAACTCCATTACCAGCATATAGGAACCAAATAGTAATATTCCCACATTTTTAGCATTAAGAATATCTCCTGAAACATAATTTATTGGGATATGGATATGGTGTATAGAATAAAGTAGCAATGATAGTATGCAGGGAGCTAACCATAATGAAGGTTGAAGCCAGTACCGTTCATTAGATTGATGTTGATTTAAATTAAGCATGATCACTACAAAAACAAACAATACCATAACCGCACCTGCATATATAATAACCTCTAAAGCACCAGCAAAAGCCGCGTTTAGAGAAACAAATACGCCAGAAAGCGCTAATACGAAGATAATTAGATACAGCAAAGCATGTACTATATTACTATGTGTAATTACACGTAATATCGAGACTACAGCAATAGTTCCACATATATAAAAAATAAATTCCATGAATAAATCCTTATTTATGGTAATAAACTCTTTACATCAACAGGTTGAGATTCATTTTCCGCAAATCCTTTAGCTTTTCCATTTATGGCCACTCCTGCTATGCGATAGAAGTTATATTCTGAATATTTTCCTGGTCCTGAAATTAAGAGATCTTCCTTTTCATATACTAAATCCGGTCTTTTAAATTCTCCCATTTCGAAATCCGGCGTGAGTTGAATTGCAGTAGTGGGACATGCTTCTTCACATAAACCACAGAAAATGCATCTCGAAAAATTAATTCTAAAAATTTTTGGATACCAACGTCCATCTTTAGTTTCCGATTTCTGTAGTGAAATACATTCTACCGGACAAACTACTGCACATAGACTACATGCTACACAGCGTTCTTCTCCATCAGGATCCCGGGTAAGCACAATTCTACCTCGATACCGAGGTGGTAAATAAACACTCTGTTCAGGATACAGTTGCGTTTCACGTTTAGCAAATGCATGTAATCCAATAAGATATAGACTGCGTAGTTGAGAAATGACTCCTAAGAAGATATTTTTGAGTAACCTCATCGGTGGCATCCTTACTGCGAGCTGTAAATAGTGACGGCCGCAGTTGCTAATAAGTTTAATAAGGTAAGTGGTAAACAAATTTTCCAGCCAAAAGAAATAAATTGATCATAGCGTGGACGTGGTAGCGAGGCACGTATCAGAATAAATATTATGATAAAAATCAAAGTTTTTATGCTAAACCATAAAAAGGAGGGGAAGAATGGACCATTCCATCCTCCCATAAAGAGCGTGACTATCATGGCGGAGATGGTCAACATCCCAATATATTCACCAACAAAAAATAAGCCAAATTTCATACCAGAATATTCAATATGATAACCATCAGCTAATTCTTGTTCGGTTTCTGGTTGATCAAAAGGATGACGGTGACAAACGGCTATCCCAGCTATTAAAAAGCTAATAAAACCTATAAATTGCGGAAAAATATTCCATAAATATTTCTGATTATTAACAATATCAATCATATTAAATGAACCTGCTCTTGCAACCACACCCATCACAGATAATCCCATAAAGACTTCATAACTAAGAGTCTGTGCAGTAGCACGCATTGCCCCTATAAGAGAATATTTATTATTACTGGACCACCCAGCCAATAATACTGCATAAACTGATAAGCCTGTCATCATTAAAAAATATAATAATCCAATGTCTAGATCTGATACTACCCAGGTAGCATTTATTGGTATAATAGCAAAAGCTAGCAATAAAGTATTAAATGCAATAGTAGGTGCTAAGATAAAAAGCCACCGATCAGAAAATGGTGGGACCCAATCCTCCTTAAATAGCATTTTTATAATATCAGCTAATATTTGTAATGTTCCTCCCCAGCCTACTCTATTAGGACCATAGCGATTCTGAAATAATGCTAGAAGACGCCGCTCAAAAAAACTCATGAAGGCACTGCATAAGATAACTACTAAAAGTATTATTACAGCCTTTAATATTCTGAAAAATATTTCCATAATTGAGGTGATCCCATCTCTTAGGTTGCCTTAATTAAATGGTCAATATTGACGCCATTAAAAAATAATGGAATACCTGGAAAACCCAATGGTAAACCTATCAATCCTGAAGGTAAATTATCAGAAATATGTACCGGTAATCTGATAATTTCATTCATAATACTTAATTCTACTACCATATTTCCACTAACTCTAAGGTCAGTAGCATCTTCTCTATTTAACATAACATATGCTTGTGGCATAATTTTTTTGATGACAGTGGCACGTTGTGACATTTCATCACTACCAAATATATGATAGTAAGGTATTACACGCCATTTTCCCTTGGTTCTCAAAAATGCAGACGGGATATTAGTAAACCATGACAATTTTTCTTTACCTGATTCAAGGATTCTAACTCCAGGATCTCCATAACGTAATGTTCCACCTACTTCACTTTGAAATTTATTCCAGGCTTGTGTCGAATTCCATCCTGGAAACCAAGCAAAAGGCACATATTGTCTTTGATCTTGTATACGGTTAGTACCTTCCATAGAAAAAGTAAACATTGAATCTCTATCTATTGGTGTAGATGGCTCATGCACGTCAATATTTGCATGCATAGATGTACTACCACTATATGATTGTGGTTTCCTGGCTAATTTATTTCCAAAAATGCGAAACGTAGAGTCTGGAGCAACAGTTTTAATCCCTTTGAATTGGGGAAAATGAGATATAAATGCATCAATTACATGATCAATATTATTCCATTCAACATTGCAGCGGTTTAATTTACATTTTAACCAATGCAGCCATCTCCAACTGGCATTAATTTCAATGCTAGAATTATAGTATGATGGATCATAAACTTGAAAAAACCGCTGTGCACGTCCTTCATAATTTACTACTGTTCCATGGCTTTCGGCAAAACTCGCCGTAGAAAAAATAAAGTGAGCTTTTTCTAGCGTTTTAGTATGCTGATGATCAATGACAATAATATTTTTTGTATTCTTTAAAAGAAGATCTAGTTGATTTTTAGGGACAAATCGATATAAGTCCATTTCTAGAATAATTACTGTATCAGCTGTTTCATGTGCTAATTCATTTATAGCAGCTTCTAATGAATGACTTCCTATATCATCTAGCATCATACTTCCGATACTATTTACTTCAGCAGGAAGCAATATCATACCCACTGCATGCCCAAGTCCATGTAGTGCTTTGGCTATATTAGTGGCCGCTTTAATCACTACTTCACTCCCGGCACCACTTCCTGAAATAATCAAAGGTTTTTTAGCATTTGCTAATGCGGTTGCGATAATCAATACTTTATTGACAAGATTTGAATCTAGATGGTTAACTTTTGGGGCTTTTTCATCCAAAGCATGGGCTATTGCGAAGCCCAATCTTGCTTGATCTTCTGCAGAAGCAAAGTAGCTTAAGTTTGCAATATCATCAAGACGCGTCTGATCAATATTAGTAATAAATAAGGGATATTGAGCTTGTTGTCCAATATTGACAATGGCAGCACTATGCCACGCAGATAATTTTTTGTTATTAGCTATTTTGAGTGACAGCCTCTTAACTGCTTGACGAACAGCTAAAGCTAATCTTGCACTAGTCTGAGTAATATCTTCCCCTAAAATTAATATAGCATCATAACTTTCTATTTCACGTAAACTAGGCGTATAAATGTCACTATCACGCAATACCTTTAATATTAGGGCTAATCTTTTAGATTCCGCCTCTGCAAGTCCTAAATAAAAATTTTTGGCACTTACTAACTCCCTAAGAGCAAAATTACTTTCAATGCTGGCACGTGAAGAACCAATCCCAATGATCTTTTTAGCGCTACGTAATACTGTTACTACTCTATCCATAATTTGAGTCTTACTTATAGTAAGACGTTTTCCATCACGGCATTCCTGAGGATATAATGGTCGATCTGATAAATTGACATATCCATAACCAAATCTTCCACGATCACATAAAAAATACTGGTTAATGGCACCATGATAACGATTTTCAATACGTATTATATTACCATCTCGTTCCCCGGGACTAATATTACAACCCACACTACAATGCTGACAGATACTTGGTGCAAACTGCATGTCCCATTTACGTGTATAATGCTCAGAGTGAGTTTTATCTGTAAACACTCCCGTGGGGCAGATTTCTACTAAATTTCCAGCAAATTCACTTTCTAATATACCATCCTGAGTTCTGCCAAAATAAATATTATCATGCGTACCATAAACTCCTAGATCCTGACCATCAGCATAATCCTTGTAATACCGGATACAACGGTAACAAACAATACAACGATTCATTTCATGAGAAATGAACGGTCCTAAATATTGATTAATATGGGTACGTTTTGCAAATCTATAGCGTCGTAAGTAATGACCTGTCATCACTAACATATCCTGTAAATGACAATTACCACCTTCTTCGCAAACTGGGCAATCATGAGGATGATTCATCATTAATAATTCAATAATAAATTTGCGAAATTCTTGGGCTTCTGGATCTCTGATGGAAATGAAAGTGTGATCGGCTGATACAGGTGTCATACAAGACATGACTAAATGGCCAGAAGTATCGTTAGCATTTTGATATTGTTTGACCGCGCAAAGACGACAAGAACCAACGCTACCTAAAGCCGGATGCCAACAAAAATAAGGAATATCCAAATTAAGTGATAGGCAAGTTTGCAAAATATTTTCACTACTCTTTACTGAATATATTTTACCATCTACATGGATTAAAGGCATAATGAAATCATTCCGTAATGCTTACCGCAAGATTATTAAAAATAATGAGGCCGAGATATTTTATGTAATTTTACTAAAATTACCAGCGTAATTTCAGTAAATTTTGTTGTATACCATTGATAAGCTTTGTATTATTACTACTTTCCTGCAAATCAATACCAGCTTCAAATTCATGACGAAAATATTTAAGGGCACTTTGTAAGGGTTCAACTGCTCCAGGAGCATGATAGCAAAATGCTTTACCAGTACCTAATTGATTACATAATTGCTCAAGTATTTCGATATCACCTCTCTTACCGCATCCTTGTTCAAGAGAACGTAATATTTTTACAATCCATGGTAACCCATCACGGCATGGTGTACACCATCCACATGATTCACGGGAAAAAAATTCCTCTAAATTCGAAGTAAGGGAAACCATATTTATTTGATTATCCACTGCTATAGCTATAGCAGTACCTAAACGACTACCAGCTTGTCTAATACTCTTAAAATCCATCGGTAAATCCAGGTGATCTGGGGTTAAAAAATCAGTACTAGCACCACCAGGAAGCCATGCTTTTAGTATAAAGCCGTTATACATTCCTCCTGCATAGTCTTCAAGTATTTCTCTCGCAGAAATGCCAAATGGTAGTTCCCAGAGTCCTGGATTTTTAACTTTTCCTGAAAATCCCATTAATTTGGTACCAGTATCCTGGCTTTTAGACAGTCCTTGATACCAATGAACGCCATTTTCTACAATATGAGGAACATTACATAGTGTTTCTACATTATTAACACATGTAGGTTTACCCCACAAACCTACTAAAGCTGGAAATGGTGGTTTTGCACGAGGATTAGCTCTTCTTCCTTCCAAAGAGTTGATTAATGCTGTTTCTTCTCCACAAATATATCTTCCGGCACCAGTATGTAAAAATAATTCAAAATTGAATCTTGAATTAAGAATATTTTTACCTAACAGACCAACTTCATTAGCTTGGCTAATTGCACAACGTAAATAAATCGCCGCATCAATATATTCACCTCGCAAAAAAATATAACCACGATTTGCTTGTAAAGCAAATGCACTAATTATCATTCCCTCTATTAACATATGTGGCATTTGCTCAAGGATAAAACGATCTTTATAGGTACCTGGTTCCATTTCATCTGCATTGCATAATAAATAACGAACTGCTATTGATTCATCTTTAGGCATTAAACTCCATTTTAATCCAGTAGGAAAACCAGCACCTCCTCGACCTTTTAATCCAGCTTCTTTAACAACATCAATGACCTCTTCTGGTGTCATTGTTTGCAAAGCTTTTTTTGCACCAGCATAACCATTTTTACTGCAATATTCTTCTAACCATACTGGTTTTTTATCCTGACGCATCCTCCAGGTTAGCGGATGCGTCTCGGCGGTAATCATTTGCTCGGGTTTCATAGATAATGCTCCAATATCTTGATAATACCCTGATTGGTTATAGGACCGTAAGTTTCTTCATTTATCATCAGCGTGGGACTTTTATCACAATTGCCAAGACAACAAGTTGGTAATAAGGTAAAACGGTTATCCGTTGTAGTTTGCCCAGGTTGGATATTCAGTTCTTTCTGAAGAGTCGCTTGAATTGTTTCGTAACCATTAATATAGCAGACGATGCTATCACAATAACGAATCACATGACGCCCAACTGGTTGGCGAAATATCTGACTGTAAAAAGTAGCTACTTCTTCAACATCACTATTTGATATTTTTAATATTTCAGCAATAGCTGAAATTGCACCATCTGGAACCCATCCTCGGTATTTTTGCACAATTTTTAGCGCTTCAATGGAAACTGAACGTGCAGTTTCATAATGTTTTTTTTCATGCTCAATCGAATTTTTTTCGATTAAACTAAGCACAAACACATCAGTATTATCATACATATTATCGATCTACATCTGACATAACAAAATCAATACTTCCTAAATAAACTACCAAATCAGATATTAAGCTCCCTCTAATTACAGAAGGAATTTGTTGTAAATGTGTAAAACTTGGAGTACGCACTCTAGTGCGATAACTCCTTGTATTACCATCGCTTGTCAAATAGTAACTATTAATTCCTTTAGTGGCTTCTACCATTTGGAAAGATTCATTTGCTGGAATGATTGGACCCCAAGAAACCTGTAGAAAATGAGTTATTAGAGTTTCAATATGTTGTAAGGTACGTTCTTTAGGTGGTGGTGTAGTAAGCGGATGATCAGCTTTAAATGGACCACTTGGCATATTATTTAAACATTGTTCTAAAATATGTAAACTCTGATAAATTTCTTCTACTTTTAGCATCACCCGATTATAACAATCACTTAGGCCATCGCCTACAGGTACGTCAAAATCAAAATCATCATATCCAGAATAGGGACGCCATTTACGAACATCAAAGGAAATACCAGTAGCACGTAATCCTGCACCAGTTATTCCCCAATCAACTGCCTCCTTTTTACCATAAGATGCTACTCCCTTAGCGCGGGCCATTAGAATGGTATTCTTCAGAGCAGATTTAATATATACCTTTAGACGCTTTGGTATCCAATGAAGAACTTCACTTAACAAATGCTCCCAACCTTTAGGCAAATCATTAGCTACTCCACCAATCCGAAACCACGCTGGATGCATCCTACAACCAGTAATAGCTTCTATTAAATCATAAATTTTCTGACGATCTGTAAAAGCAAAAAATACTGGGGACATGGCCCCTACATCCTGAATAAAAGTAGAAATATAAATTAGATGACTATTGATTCGGAATAGTTCCGAAAGCATAACACGAATCACTCTCACACGTGATGGTACTTCTATTCCAGCTAGTTTTTCTACGGCTAATACATAGGGCATTTCGTTAACACAACCTCCAAGATACTCAATGCGATCCGTATATGGGATATAGTTATGCCATGTTTGAAGCTCTCCAATTTTCTCTGCACCACGATGATGGTAACCAATATCTGGCACACAATCGATAATTTCTTCACCATCCAGTTGTAGAATAATACGAAATGCTCCATGGGCTGAAGGATGATTGGGACCAAAATTTAGAAACATGAAATCATGATGGTTACTACTGCGTTTCATACCCCAATCTTCTGGATTGAAAGTCAGTGCTTCCATTTCCAAATCCTCGGTTTCCTTAGTGAGAGTATATGGCTTAAACTCAGTAGCACGAGCAGGATAATCTTTTCTTAATGGATGTCCAATCCAGGTTGGTGGCATTATAATTCTAGTAAGATGTGGATGCCCGATAAAACTAATACCAAACATATCCCAAGTTTCACGTTCATACCAGTTAGCATTAGGAAATAATTTGGTCAAAGTATCTACCTGTAAATCATTAGTTGATAATGCTACCTTAATCATAATATCGCAGTTGCGTTCAATAGACAGTAAATGGTAAAAGACAGAAAAATCGGCTATAGGTAAACCTTGACGATATGTGCGTAATCTTTCATCCATACCATGTAAATCATAAAGCATCAAATATGGTTGAGGTACCATACGTAAAAATTTTACAATGTCGATAAGTTGTTCACGTTTAACCCAAACTACGGACATGCCCATACAATTAGTATGCTGAATAGTAAAATTGCTTGATCCAAAATGATTATAAAGATCAATAATCATTGGATCATTTAGAGAAATTTCTGGTAATGATAATTTTATCATCTGATTAGATATCATCTGGTGTACGCAGATTACGGACAGCAAGGCGTTCTTGAGATTTTCTCTGGCGTTCGGACGGTAAATTAACATGATAAATCTCTTTACCTTTCTCCTTCATTAACCAGGAAAGAGGTCGACGCTCTTTACCAATAGCTTCCTGTAGTAATAATAATGCTTGTATGTAAGCTTCAGGACGAGGTGGGCAACCCGGTATATATATATCTACCGGAATAAATTTATCCACACCCTGAACTACAGAATAGATATCATACATTCCGCCAGAGTTAGCACAAGATCCCATAGAGATCACCCACTTTGGTTCTAACATTTGATCGTAAAGACGTCGTATGATAGGTGCCATCTTTATAAAAGGAGTTCCAGCAATCACCATCAAGTCGGCTTGGCGTGGCGAAGCGCGCAATACTTCTGAACCAAAACGCGCAATATCATGAACAGCAGTGAATGAGGTAACCATTTCAACATAACAACATGAAAGACCAAAATTAAAAGGCCAAAGAGAATTTTTACGGCCCCAGTTCACAATTTTTTGAAGAAGGGCTTCCAATTTACCCATATAAATATTCTGGTGCCGGGTATCAGTTACATCTGGTTTTGGTAAGTGCAACGACGAATCGATGTTGTTATCATTATCTTTTAACTGTATTTTGGTAAGGGTATAGTCCATATTAATACTCTGCTATTTATAAAACGGTGCCCAATTTCATTATAATGCCTTAAGACGCGCTAAGTAAATCAGACCTGATATTAGTACAAATATAAAAATTGCGGCTTCAGTAAAACCCCGCCAACCACCTTCGCGTACTGTAATTGCCCAGGTATATAAATATAGTGCTTCTACATCAAAAATAACGAAAAACATAGCTACTAAGTAAAATTTGAGTGAAAATCTCAACCGAGCACTTCCAACTGAATTAATACCCGATTCAAAAGGAAGAATTTTATTTCTATTAGATGCTTTTTCGCCTAACAACCATGATCCTGATAATATCAGACCACAAAGTAAAATACTGATCCCAGTATACACTATCAATGCCCACTGAGAAGCCATCATAAATACTGTGTCTCCTTGCTGCTACTATTAATTTAATTAATCATATATCATTTATTGGAAATCATGAAAAATTTTATCTAACTATTTCAAGAAATTCACGAACAGATTTTAGATTTACTCTAAAACCAGATTCTGGTACCTTTGAGACACTATTTTAGTTTTTCAAGTTTTTCTTCCTCAGCCACGTTGGGTAAATTTATGCCATACACTACATAGAGTGCATTTTATTCGATATTAAAGAGGTATAAATTATGTCCCGTACTATTATGTTAATTCCAAGTTGTACAAACTTAGAATTTACTTCTGTAATTCTAGGTATAATCCGTGCGATGGAGATGAACAATAAAAGTATTAAATTAAATTTTTTTACACCAATTACGCAGTACAGTGGTAAAAATTTTGATAAAACCACTGACATTATTTGTCGTTACAGTAGTACCATTACAGCGATAGAACCAATTAGCCTTGCATATGCAGAGTCTTTAATCATTTCAAATCAACGGGCGGTGCTGATGGAAGAAATCATCGCTCGATGCTATGAAAAAATACCATATGCAACATTAACAATAGTTGCCGGTATGATACCTACATATCCATTTGCTAATTTAATAAATTATGAAATGGCTAATGCGTTGAATGCCGAGATTATATTTATCATCTCACTCGATTATCAATGTACCGCCAAATTAAAAAAACGTATTGAATTAATAATTAGCAGTTTTGATGGTAATCATAATCCAAATTTGATCGGCGTTATTATTAATAAATTACATACCAAAATGGAGTTACATTTTACTCCATGTATTTATAATATTTTCAATAATTATTCCAATATTAAAATTGTTAATCTTGATCTTAAAAGGATAATTAATCAAAGTCCACTACCGGTATTAGGTTATATTCCTTGGAAGATTGATCTCATAGCTATTCGTGCAATTGAAGTATGTCAACATCTAAATGCTCGCATAATTAATAAAGGAGATATTGTTACACGACGTATAAAATCCATAATGGTCGCTCGTGATCTTCCCGACAGATTGGAACAAATCCAATCTGGATCTTTAATAATAACCTCGGCATACCATCCCGTAATACTAATCACCGCATGTTTAGCAGCTAAAAATCTTCATATTGGAGCAATTTTAATAACGGATGGTATGAAAATTGATAAAAATTTTTTGAAGAGTTGTAAATTCACCATGAATACAGGTATACCTGTATTCATGGTGAAAACTAGCATATGGCAAACCTGTATTAATTTGCATAATTTAAACTTAGAATTGACGATAGATGATAAGTCGCGTATTGAATATAATCAAGAGTATATTGCAAGATATATTAATGTCAGTAGTTTACTGAAATCTAATACAGAATTTTATAAAATTCAAAATAAGGTAGTAACCCCTACTGCTTTCCGTTACCAAATAACTGAACGGGCGCGCCAAATTATTAAAAAGATCGTTCTCCCGGAAGGAGATGAACCAAGAACTCTTAGAGCTGCAGCCATTTGTACTCTTAGAAAAATTGCTCATTGTGTATTATTAGGGGATCCAAAAAAAATTACGCATATGGCTACTATGAATGGTATCAATATAAATAAAAGTATTACTATTATTGATCCCACAATAATTCGTCAAAACTATGTTCACCGCCTTTTTGAAATTAGAAAAAATAAAGGTATGACTGAAGCTATTGCATGTAAACAATTGGAAGATAATGTCGTACTTGGTACTATGATGCTAGAAAAAAATGAAGTAGATGGACTGGTATCTGGAGCCCGACATACTACAGCGAATACCATTCGTCCATCTCTACAAATTATCCAGAATAATGCTTTAGTTTCATCTATTTTTTTTATGCTCTTACCCAAACAAGTGCTAGTGTATGGAGATTGTGCTATTAACCGAAATCCTACCGCGGAACAACTTGCAGAAATCGCTATTCAATCAGCAGAATCGGCAATTTTATTTGGTATAGAACCAAGAGTAGCCATGATATCTTATGCTACTGGAAATTCTAGTGATGGCAATGAGGTTGATAAAGTACGTCAAGCTACCCAAATTGCCCAAATGAAACGTCAGGATTTAATGATAGATGGACCTCTACAGTATGATGCGGCAATTTCTACCGAAGTAGCCAGATTTAAAGCTCCAAACTCTCCTGTAGCAGGAAACGCTACTGTATTGATTTTTCCAGATTTAAATACCGGTAATACTACTTATAAAGCAGTACAAAGGACCGCCAATTTAATTTCTATTGGACCGATTTTGCAAGGTATAAATAAACCTGTGAATGATCTCTCTAGGGGTGCTTTAGTGGATGATATAATCTATACTATTGCCATAACAGCGATTCAATCTCTTTCTTTAATAAAGCGTTAAAATCATTTGGATAATTTTCATTGAAGTATTTAAGTATGTTAATAGAGATTGTAAATTTTTCACACCAAATTTTGTAATTTTATAAAATAGGATCTACCAGTTTTTTGTTATTTGCTTTAATATCGTTCCAGCGGATGTATAAATCAGTAACTGGTTTAATAGCAAATTGATCTAAGATTCTACTTACTGTCTGATCTACTAATTCCTGGATAGTTTTAGGATGGTGATAAAAGGCTGGAATCGGTGGCATAATGATCGCACCCATTTCAGCGGCCCTTGACATCAAACGTAAATGACCTAAGTGTAGGGGTGTTTCTCTTACACAAAGAACCAAAGTACGCCTTTCTTTCAAAACTACATCTGCGGCACGAATTAACAAATTGTCAGTATAACTATGTGTAATTCCGGAAAGTGTTTTCATCGAACATGGTAAAATAACCATACCATCTGTAATAAAAGAACCGGAAGAAATAGTGGCTGCTATATTACGTACATCGTGCACAATATCTGCCAGTAATTTTATTTCATTTATAGTGTATTCAGTTTCCAAATTTAAAGTCTGACACGCTGCTAGACTAATTACTAGGTGAGTTTCTACATTGGTTACCTTTTGCAAAATCTGTAGTATTCGCACCCCGTAAATCACGCCGCTTGCTCCAGAAATACCAATAATGAGTCGCTTCATAAGCCTTATGATATCCATATTCAGCAAATAATATTTTATTTATATATAATTATCCCTACGAAAAATTTTAATTATGAAATATCAAATGTAATAAATTTTTACCGGGCAACTTACTAAAGTTCTTACCTAGAAGATAGGTTGTAAATAGCAAAAATGATAACGCATCGGATTATATCCATTTTACATAATACCATAAAAATAATACCAGTTACAATTATTAAGGGATGGATAATATCTCAGGTCCATAAGTATTTTTGATGGCTTTTATTACCTTTGCTACAGTTTTAAATGAACCACATACTAGTACAATATCTTCTGGTTTGGCATCATGCATCGCGGCTTGCCATGCGCTACAAACGTTATTAAAAGCGTAATAATTGTATGAAGATAAATATTGAGTCAAATGATCAACCCGTGTCCCTCGAGGTCCTTTCAGAGAAGTACAATACCAAAAATCTATTTGAGGTTTCAGACTAGCTAGAGTACCAGCTATATCTTTATCACATAGCATACCAATTACAGCATAGATATGTATCTTTATCTTTCCTTTGGCTAATCGTTGTTCAGCTAATCTGAGCGATAAATAGGCGGCTGCATGAGGATTATGTGCTACATCAATAATAACCTGCGGGTTTAGTGCTATAGTTTGAAAACGTCCGGGTAAAAATGCAGTATGTAGGTAATTTAAAATGATATTTTTATCGATTTCTAGTTTAGAGGCACGTAACGCTGCTAATGCGGTTGCAGCATTTTCTATAGGAATTTTAGGCAACTGAAGATTATTGATTATACCTTGATCATCACAAAAAGTCCAACTAGTATTTTTCTGGAAGAATGTCCAGTTATAATCACGTCGGAATAATGGAGCATCAAGATTCTTAGCTTCATCGGCTATCACTTGTGGCATATCGGGATCACCTACTATCGCAGGCTTATTGTGCCTAAATATTCCTGCTTTCTCACGTCCAATGCTATCTCGATCTTTTCCTAAGAATTCGGTATGATCCAAAGCAATAGAAGTGATCACAGCTACATCAGAATCCACAATATTAGTTGCGTCTAAACGACCACCCAAACCTACTTCTAATATAACTACATCGAGTAAATTTTGTTTAAATAGATAAAGTGCTGATAAAGTATTAAATTCAAACCAAGATAGCGGTGTTTCACCACAGGCCTTTTCGATTGTTGCAAAGACTGCAGGATATGCCGTTTCTTCTAGCTCTTTGCCTTGGATACGGACTCTTTCAGTATAACGTAGTAAGTGTGGTGAACTATAAACTCCAGTACTATACCCAGCAGCCAAAAGTACCGTTTCTATAGCTCTACAAGTAGTTCCTTTGCCGTTAGTACCACCAACGGTAAATATACTCTTAGCTGGTTTTAGCAAATCTAGCTTCTGAGCA
Source organism: Candidatus Dasytiphilus stammeri (assembly GCA_045290365.1). GTDB lineage: Bacteria > Pseudomonadota > Gammaproteobacteria > Enterobacterales > Enterobacteriaceae > Dasytiphilus > Dasytiphilus stammeri_N. The sequence goes on from CP145882.1 coordinate 212,394, forward strand.
AGATGTTGAATATGTTTTAATTCTCGTTTTACTTTAGAACTATATCGCTGCTCAATAAAACGAAGCCATATTGATAATGAAGATGTTGTTTTAGGTATCTGATGATTATTCATGTATTTTTATCTCATTTTACCTTGGACAAGATTACTTCGTAGTTTTTTCTTTAGGGTGCTGGTTTATTCAAAATTTTGGCTAAGATTCTAGCTAACTTAAAGCGCATATCTGTACGATTTATAATCATATCAATAACTCCTTTTTCAATTAAGAACTCGCTACGTTGAAAACCTACCGGTAATGTTTCTCGCATAGTTTGTTCAATAATACGTGGTCCGGCAAAACCAATCAAGGCTTTAGGTTCCGCAATATTCAAATCACCTAGCATCGCAAAGCTTGCAGAAACCCCACCCATCGTGGGATCAGTAAGTACTGAAATATAAGGTACTCCACCGGCACGTAACTTTGCTAATGCTGCACTAGTTTTTGCCATTTGCATTAGTGATATCACTGCTTCTTGCATACGGGCACCACCACTAGCAGAAAAACAGATTAATGGACAATGATCTTTTAATGCTTGTTCTACCGCTTTAACAAAACGAGCTCCTACCACTGCTCCCATTGAGCCAGCCATAAAAGAGAATTCTAATGCCGCCGCAATAACTTTTATTCCATACAATGCTCCTTTCATTACAATTAATGCATCAGTTTCATTGGTTTCATTTTTTGCAGTAAGCAATCTATCTTTATATTTTTTTAAATCTCTGAATTTTAGGATATCTTGGGGCTCTAGTTCACTACCTAATTCTGTTACCGAACCTTCATCTAACAGACTATTAAGACGGGATCGAGCAGGTATCCGCATATGATGACTACATTTAATACACACTTCTAGATTGCGTTCTAGATCCGCACGATATAGTACTTGACTACAACTGTCACATTTAGTCCATATTCCTTTCGGAATATTTACTTTTCTAGAATTAGTGATGGTAGAATTTTTCTTATGAAGAAGTTTTTCAATCCAGTTCATTAGATACCTTTTTAAGTAAAACTTTTTATAGATGCTTAACAATTATTCATCAAACCTATATTTTATTTTTCATTCAATAATTTAACAGGCTACTTAGTTTTAGTTAGGGACGAGGAAATAAAAACCAACCTCCTAATGGTATTTTGGGTAAATAAAAATCAACGGGATAATCAATCGAAACCAAATAGAGACCTTGAGCCTTAGCTTGAGAAGCTGCCAGTTGGCGATTTTTAGCTGTAAGTAGTTCTGCGATCCAGTATTCTTGGTGATTTCCACAACCAACTTCTATCAAACATCCCACGATATTTCTAACCATATGACTTAAAAAACCATTAGCTTTAATATCTACGATAATATAGTCATCAATTCTGGCAACGTTTAGATGTATAACATTACGCCATGGATTTTTTGATTGACACTGCCCTGATCTGAACGAAGTATAATCATTATCCCCTATTAAATATTGTCCCGCACGCTGCATCCTTTGATCATCTAGTGGTAGATGATAATGCATTACCCTTCTATTTAATAAAGCAGGTTTCAATTGGTGATTATAAATCACATAAAAATAGCGACGTGCTAAGGCACTAAATCTTGCATGAAAATTATCTGGTACTATATTTACCCAGCGCACAGCAATATCATTTGGTAGAAGTGTATTAACACCTCTTATCCAAGCTTCTAATTGGCGCCAGGTCGAAGTTTCAAAATGAACGATTTGCCCAATACTATGAACTCCTGCATCTGTGCGTCCGGCACAGTAAGTTATGACTGAATGATTAGCGATTTTTGATAAGGCATCTTCTAAACAAGATTGTATGCTTGGAACTTTTGCTTGTCGTTGCCAACCATAATATTTACTTCCGTCATACTCAATACATAATGCAAATTTATTCCTTGATTTCATATAGCGATCATAGACACTTTACTCATAATCATATATCAATTAATAATAAAATTATTAGCATTAATATTCAACTGGAAAACTATTCTATTTTTTACTAGCATTTATTTCATAAAATGCATTAAAACCGATATTTTTTAGTATCGATGCAGTGTTAGCATTATCACATTGTATATATAATGAAGACCATTCTCTTCTTTCACGATAATTTTTTCTTAAAAGATCAAATCCATCTGGATTTTTTACAGTATTACGTAATAGTGCATCGTCATAACGTATATCGTACACTAAGTGCACTAAACTGGTTAAAGTGACTTGATTTAATTTTCCATTCAATCTGACATAATTTATTTTCGCTAGGGGTAGTAATCTTTTCAATGCTACTAATTGTGGTGGCTGTCCTAAAAATTGCCTTAACGCCGCCAATATTTGTATGGTACCACGTATTCTTCCTTCTAAGGTATAACCAGCAATATGTGCTGTACCAATATCAACTTTCTCTAATAGAGCTAATGATAAGGCTGGCTCATTTTCCCAAACATCTAGTACTATACTTAGATCATTTCTGTTCTTTAATAATTCCAGTAATGCGGAATTTTTAACCACTGGTCCTCGACTTGCATTAATTAAAATTGAGTTCGGTTTCAGACTACTTAATAGTGTACTATTAAATAAATATCTAGTTTTCCACGGTCCTTGTGTTAATAATGGTGTATGTAAAGTTAAAATATCTGCTTGAGAAACCACTTTCGTTAGTGAACTAAAGATACCTCGTTCTATTCTGGCCGCTCGTGGTGGATCACATAATATTGTCCTAACACCTAATGCTCGCAATTTGTTATGTAAGCAATTACCAACCTTGCCCACTCCAATAATTCCTATAATACGATCTTTGATGGAAAAATTATCACGTTCTGCTAACGCTAAAATGGCAGAAATAACATATTCTGCTACAGCTATTGCATTACAACCCGGTGCGGCCGCAAAAAAAATTCCATTCTTTATCAAAAATTTTTCATCAATATGATCAGTCCCAGCTGTAGTAGTCCCCACAAATTTAATAGTTTTCCCTTCTAATAAAGTTGCATCAACTTTTGTAACAGAACGCACTAATAATGCATCTGCTATGTACAATAAATCTGTAGGGATTTTTCTTCCAGGAATTAAAAAAACTTTTCCTGATTTACTAAAAAGCTTATAGGCATGTGGAATATTTTCATCAATAAGGATTTTCAATCTATCTCACTTCTATATTTTAGATTTATAAATAACGTGATATTAATCATTATATATTGATATAATAGCGTTACATAAACAATCCATATTATTGCATGTCATACTGGCTATATTAAGGCGCCCAGAATTTAACACATAAATTCCAAATTCTTCGCGTAACCTCATAACCTGCTTTTTAGTAAGATCACTGTAAGAAAACATACCATTTTGACTATTTATAAAGCTTAAATCTTTTTTAAGACCTTTTTTTAGTAAAGTACTAACGAATAATTGACGCATCTGGCGAATCCGCCGGCGCATAATGGTAAGTTCATGATACCAAATGGCTCTAAGTTCTTCATTGCTAAGAATAGTAGTTACAATAGCGGCACCATGAAAAGGTGGATTAGAGTAATTAGTACGAATTGTGGCTTTTATATGACTGAAGACATGATCTGCTATCATGGTGGTTTGAGCAATTATTGTTAGTGCTCCTACCCGTTCATTATATAGTCCCATATTTTTTGAATAGGAACTAGCCACGATCATTTCTGGATTATATTTAGAAAAAATCCGCACCCCTTGTGCATCTTTTTCTAAATCATTTGCAAAACCCTGATATGCAAAATCAAATAAAGGTAGCCAATTGTTTAGTTTAGATAATATAGCGAGGTTTTTCCATTGTTCAAGAGTGGGATCCACTCCAGTTGGGTTATGACAACAACTCTGAAACAGTACGATATCGCCTGCTTTAACTTGTGCCTGTAAATATGATAACAAATTTTCAAAGTCAAGAGAATGATTTTCTGAGTTATACCAAGGATATTCATATACATTTAACCCAGCGGCTAAAAATATATTTCTATGATTTGGCCAGCTTGGATTACTGATCCACACGCGTTTAGTATTATTATTTTGGTTGGCAAAGAAATCGGCTGCAATGCGTAAGGCTCCAGTTCCACCTGGGGTTTGGGCTGTACGGGCTAAATTGTTGTGAATAATATTACTTGATTCTCCGAATAATAAAATTTTAGTATAATAAGCAAAGTCTGCAATTCCTTCAATACTTAAGTAGTTTTTTGTTTTTTCATGTTTTATTAAAATTTTTTCAGCTTTCTTTACACTATTTAATATTGGGGTACTTCCAGTGTCATCGGTGTAAACACCAATTCCGAGATTAATTTTATTAGAACGAGAATCATTATAAAACTGTTCGGTCAGACCTAAAATTGCATCATCTGGAGCCGCTTCGATTGTTTCAAACATAGTTAATTCCATAGTTAATTAATAAACATATCATCCTAATGAACAATTTTCTATTAGTTGCATTTAAAAATCAACTTTGATAGCATACCTAGTATGGAAATCTTGATGGTTCTCTCGTAAGGCTAACTCTTTAAACGGTCAGGTCCGGGAGGAAGCAGCCGACAAGTGTAACGCCGGTGCCGAGATGTAGCTACCAGGGTTTCCAGTTTTTTGAGCTGTTTGCTAATTGATGAAAATAACTATCCATGTCTTGTATTCATTTCATAACTAAGTTAGTTAAACCCAACCTGTAATTGAATTGCTAAAATATTTTAGGTAATAGATGCTTGATTATGACATAGTTTCACCTTCTAATGAAAAATGATAAAAATATTCTTTTTAAAAGGAATCTCATAAAAAGTATTGGTTATAATTCATTTTGGAATAATTATTCATATTGACAATTTAAATATCATGATTACAATATCGCAACAACTGGAATGTATAAAAAACAGTATTCGAAGTATTCCTAATTATCCAACGCCTGGGATTATTTTTCGAGATATTACTAGTTTACTAAAAACTCCAAAAGCATTTGCTTATTGCATTGAAATATTAGTAGCACATTACCAAAATAAAAAAATTACGAAAGTAGTGGGAATAGAATCTCGCGGGTTTTTATTTGGTGCACCAGTTGCATTAGGTCTCGAAGTTGGTTTTATCCCAGTACGTAAAGCTGGTAAACTGCCATGTAAGACTTTCTCGGAGAGTTACGAATTAGAGTATGGTAGTAATATGCTTGAGTTGCATCAAGACGCTATTACACCTAATGATATAATATTAATTGTTGATGATCTTTTAGCTACCGGAGGAACTATTGAAGCTACTATTAAGCTTCTTCATCGTGCTGGAGGGAATGTTTCTCATGCCGCCTTCATTATCACGTTATGTGGATGTAGATCTGGTGCGCAACGTTTAAATGCACTTGGTATCGAAAATTATAGCTTAATTTATTTTCCTGTAAACTAAATTATCTTAAATAAGATCGGTAAAAATTTCTTGTAATTTTAATCAGTATGCAGGATTTTTTAGATAGAGAATAATGAATCATGGCTTTAAGAATTACAGAATGTTGTATTAATTGTGAAATGTGTGAACCAGAATGTCCAAATCATGCGATTTTCATGAAAGATGGGACATATCATATAAACCAGGATTTATGTACTGAATGTATAGGATATTACGAAAAACCCAACTGTAAAATGGTCTGTCCTATTAAGAATGCAATCATCAGACATTAAATCTTTAAGATCTAATTATTAGTTTTCTATAATAACTAGCGCATAGACGTAATGAGCTTCATCAGTTAAGGTAAGATGGATGCGTATCACTCCTATATTTTCTAATATCAGGGCAGCATTTTGCCAACATCGTAAATATGGTTTGCCATATTTATCTTTAAATACTTCAAAATTTTTAAAAGTAATACCATTACCAATTCCAGTTCCAAAAGCTTTGGCCGCGGCTTCTTTAACTGCAAAGGTTTTTGCCAAAAAACGAATAGGATATCTATTAAGCAAATATTTTTCCCATTCTAGGTCACATAAAATGCGTTTGGCAAATTTATCCCCAAAACGGGAGACCACATCTTTAATACGTCTGATGTTAACAATATCAGCACCTAAACCTAATATACTCATCTACGGGATTTTTGTAAAATATATTTCATATCAGCAACTGCACTAGCTAAACTATTTAAAGTGGCACGACTAATTATTGCATGACCAATATTAAGTTCAGTTATTTGTGTTAAAGCAGCAATGGATTGGACATTATGATAGTTTAAACCATGACCAGCATTGATTATCAAACCTTTATTAGCCGCATATTTTACCGCACTAATAATGCGTGATAATGCTTGATTTTTTTCGTTAGAGGATTTTGCTAAAGCATAAATACCAGTGTGTATTTCTATACCTAAAGTTTCACTTGCAATTGCGGCATCAATCTGCCGTTCATCAGCGTTGATAAACAACGAAACAAAAATGCCGGCTAATTTTAGACGTTTAATAGCATGCACAATTTTTGAGTACTGTTCAATAACGTCTAAGCCTCCTTCCGTAGTAATTTCTTGTCTATGTTCCGGTACTAAACAGCAACTCCATGGACGGATACTACATGCAATTTCTAACATTTCATCAGTTACTGCCATTTCGAGATTCATTCTGGTTTGAATAGTTTGCCGCAAAATTTGTACATCACGATCATTAATATGACGGCGATCTTCTCTCAAATGGACTGTAATACTATCGGCACCAGCTTGCTCAGCAATAAATGCTGCTTGTACTGGATCTGGATAATTACAACCACGTGCATTGCGAATTGTAGCAATATGATCAATATTAACACCTAACAGTAATTCCGCCATGATAAACCTCGATACTTATGAAACTTAGGTAGTGGTTATAGGCTTAGAGCCTCATTATCCCAATTAATTTTCATCTTAACCCATAATTTAAGATGTACTTTGGTTTTTAGCATTATTTGTATATCTTTTCGGGATTTAATACAAATCTCTCTGATTTTACTACCTTGACTGCCAATCACAATCTTTTTATGAGCTAAACGTTTAACAAATATTAAAACGTCAATATCATAATGACCAAATTTATTAAAAGTAATTTTTTCAATTTGAACTTTCACGAAATAAGGCACTTCAGCTCCCAGAATATTAATTAATTTTTCTCTAATAATTTCCGATACTCTAAATTTTTTAGATTTATCAGTAACCTTATTTTTAGGGAATTGATGCGCTTTTAATGGTAAATATTTATAAATAATATTTACGATAACATCAAGATTATATCTCTTCTTTGCAGAGGTTGGTATAATATCACTAAATTCCATCTTATTCATTAAAAATCTTATATGAGGTAATAATTTACTTTTATTAGCTATAGTATCAATCTTATTGATTATCAATAGTACTGGAACGGTATTATTACGTCGTAGTACATTTAAGAGAATTTCATCATCTTTAGTCCAAGAGGTACCTTCTATCATAAAAAGTACTAGAGCAACATTATTAATATAACTACTTCTAAAATTCATAAAATGGTGTAAATTTTTTATATATTTTGTAGAAAAACCAGGAGTATCAATATAAATCGCCTGATAACTTCCTTCAGTATGTATTCCGAGAATAGGATGAAGAGTAGTATGTGGTTTACGTGAAGTAATGGATATTTTGTCTCCTATTAGTTGATTCAGTAAACTAGATTTACCTACATTGGTTTTGCCAAATATTGTAATATAGCCGCAATAGGTTTGAAGTGTGTTATTCAATGATAAATTCCTAATTTAATCAACATTTTTTCAGCAGCTACCTGCTCGGCTTTTCTACGACTTGTACCAATTCCAATAACAATTTCCGCTTTTCCGCTTATTTGACATCTAATAGTAAATATTTGATCATGGGCTTCTCCGTGAATTTTAACTACCAGATAGGTAGGAAGGGGTAATTTCTGACTCTGTAGAAATTCCTGTAGACGAGTCTTGGGATCTTTTTGCTTATCTCCCGGAGTAAGATGTGAAATACGAGATTGATACCATATCAATATTAAGTTTTCTACTGTAGAAATATTACTATCTATAAAAATCCCACCAATAATAGCTTCAATTGTATCAGCTAAGATAGATTCTCGATACGACCCCCCGTTTTTAATTTCTCCTGATCCCAAGCGTAAATAGTTGCCTATCTTGAACTCTCGTGCGATTTCAGCTAGAGTATACTCACGTACTAATGTAGAACGCATTCTACTCATATTCCCTTCATTAACCTGTGGAAACAGATGATAAAGCGCATTAGTAATAACATAATTTAAGATAGAATCCCCCAAAAACTCGAGTCTTTCATTGTGTTTACTGCTGGCACTTCTATGAGTTAATGCTTGTTGTAGTAATACAGATTGTTGAAAAGTATATCCTATGTTTTTCTGAAGGAGTTGGAGCATATAAAGTTCACTTAATAATTACTTGCCATTTATTAATATAACCATCCAATACGATTTAATCTAATACCTGTAGGTAATTTATTTTCTTGTTTCTTAAAACTCATCCAGATAAATATAGCTTTTCCAACTAAATTAGTTTCCGGAACAAATCCCCAGTAACGACTATCAGCGCTATTATCACGATTATCTCCCATCATAAAATAATATCCTTTAGGAACTAACCAACTAGCCTTAGGTTGACCAGGTTGGAGATAATATAGATCGGTAGTACTAGGTACATTAGGTATGAGTAAAATACGATGATTAATCTTACCTAGAAATTCTTGCCGTTCAAAAAGACGTAGCCCATTGTTGTTAGGTAACCATATCTGTGATAAAGTATTACTTACCTCTTTTATACCGCTAAATTCCTGGATAAAATTACTCTCTTTCATTGGAGAATAATTAATATTGAAAGTCTTACATAGCTTAGAAATGTCATTACATGAAGGTTTTAGAGTTAATTTCTTGAGTATCGGATCGTATTGAATTAAGTCTCCGGGTAATCCAATAACGCGTTTGATATAATCTAGATGTGTATTTTGGGGATATTGAAAAACTACAATATCCCCTCTATTGGGATGTCCAGTTTTTATCAATGTATTTTGTGTGATAGGATTTTTAATACTATAAGCAAATTTTTCAACCATAATAAAATCTCCAATTAGCAGTGTAGGCATCATTGAACCAGATGGAATGTGAAAGGGTTCTAAAATAAAAGATCGCACTAGAAAAACTACTAATAGTACTGGAAATAGGTCGACCGCGGTTTTCATCCATTTGTTAGTTGTATGAAATTGTCCCTGGGTCGATTGATTGTTCGATGGGGATTTCCATTTATCCAGAGTCCACATTAGCCCAGTTATCAAGGTCCCAATTGCTAAGATTAAAGCCAATGTATGCGCCATAAGTTTTCCTTTATATTATTAATTTAATTTATCAACATGCAAAATCGTCAAAAAAGCTTCCGGCGGAATCTCAATCTTTCCTAAAATTTTTAAACGTTTCTTACCTTGTTTTTGTTTTGTCAGCAACTTTTTCTTCCTGCTAACATCGCCACCCCCATGACATTTTACCAGGACATTTTTTCGCAATTGCTTTATAGTTGATCGTGCGATAATACGATTTCCTATGGCTGCTTGAATATTAATATCAAATTGCTGACGTGGAATAATCTTTTGAATTTTTTCTAGTATCTTATTAGCACGTTGTGGCGCGTTACTCCGATGAGCAAGCATTGAGAGTGCGTCCACGCTATGTTTATTAATTAAGATATCTAATTTTACCAAATCTGATACTTGATACCGCTTGAAATTATAATCTAAGGTTGCATATCCACTCGATAAAGATTTCAACTTATCGAAAAAATCAATAAATATTTCCGCCATGGGAATTTCATATATTAACTCAACTTGATTACTGTGGTAAAACATATTCATTGGAACGCCACGCTTTTCTATACATAATGTAATGACATTTCCTAAATAATATTTAGGTAAAAATATGCGACATTCTGCAATGGGTTCACGTAAGACAATAATCTGATTATAAGGTGGAAGGCGAGATGGACTATCGATATATATCATTTCACCTGTTTTAGTTTCTAACTGATAGATTACGGTTGGCAAAGTAGTGACCAATTCAATTTTATACTCTCTTCTTAATCGTTCTTTAATAATGTCCATGTGTAATAAACCTAAAAATCCACAGCGAAAACCAAAACCTAAGGTACTGGATTTTTCTGGTTCATAAGACAAGGATGCATCATTAAGACTAAGCTTACTTAGTGCATTACGAAATACTTCATAGTCTTTATTACTAATTGGAAATAATCCGGCATATGTCTGAGGTTGAACTTTTTTAAAACCGGGCAGAGCTTGATTAGAAGAATTCACAGCTAGTGTTATGGTATCTCCTACTGGAACCCGCGTAATATCTTTAATGGCACAGGCTAACCAACCTACTTCGCCACAATGTAAGATATTACTATCAATCGGGTTGGGTGTGAAAATCCCTAGCCGTTCTACATAATAAAATTGTTTACTATTAATTATTTTTATTTTATCTCCTTTACGAAGGTTACCATTTTTAATTCTTATTAACGAAACCACACCAAGGTAATCATCGAACCATGAATCAATAATCAGGGCTTGTAATGGAGCATGTTCTTCACCAGATGGTGAAGGTATGTCACGTACTAAGCGTTCAAGTACTTCCACAACTCCGACACCGGTTTTTGCCGAGCAGTAAATAGAATCAGCGGCTTTGATACCAATAATATCTTCCATTTCCTGAGCAACCTTCTGAGGATCAGCAATAGGTAAATCGATTTTATTGATAATAGGTACAATCTGGAGATGCATTTCTAGAGCGGTATAGTAATTAGATAAAGTTTGTGCTTCAACTCCTTGTCCAGCATCCACTACTAATAATGCCCCTTCACATGCAGCCAGTGATCTGGAAACTTCATAGGAAAAATCAACATGACCAGGAGTATCAATTAAATTTAATAAATAAATTTTACCATTTTTTGCATGATAATGAAGTGTCACACTTCTTGCTTTTATGGTAATGCCACGTTCACGCTCCAAATCCATAGAATCTAGAACTCTATTAGCAATTTTTCTATTAGAAAATCCTCCACATAATTCAATTAATCTATCAGATAATGTTGATTTACCATGATCAATATGGGCTATAATTGAGAAATTTCTTATATGATTATTCATTAATCGCACGCATGAATCATAAATTTTGGTTAATTTTCTTGAGAAGCTATGAAATCCAAATATTTTCTAATAATTGACGTAGAATTTCACGATTGCTTCGGTTTTTCATAAAAGTTTGTATATTTATTGCAACCTTTGGACCAATCTTTTCAATTTGAATTAAGGTTTCAATATTAGCACTCATCAACGCATTCAAAGTCCCGAAATAATTCGCTAAATTTAATGACATTACTTCTCCTACTTTAGGAATTCCTAAGGAGTAGATCAAGCGTGATAAGGTAGTTTGTTTTGCTTGATTGATAGCATTAATAATGCGGTTTGCTACTTTAATTCCTATGCGATCTAAAGCCATTAGTTGATCAGTGGTAAGCTTAAATAAATCCGCGAAGGTGTAAACATATTGCTGATCAACTAATTGATTAATAATTTTATTTCCTAGCCCTTTGATATTTAGTGCACGACGTGATACAAAATGTTTTAAAGATTCTTTAATTTGGGCAGAACAAATCATTTTTCCAGTACAGCGTGCGACTCCTTGCAACCGCTCAATTGTAGAATGACAAACCGGACAATGTTCTGGTAAAAATACTTTACGTGCCTTTAATGGTCTTTGTGATTTTATAACACTAATTACCTGCGGGATTACTTCACCGGCACGCCTAATCAATACTATATCGCCTATATGTAAGTCTAAATCCTCAATCTCTTTAAAATTATGTAAGGTAGCATGGCGGATTAGAACACCACTAATTCTGATGGGTTCAAGACTTGCTACAGGGGTGATCACCCCTGTGCGTCCTACCTGGAATTTAATTTCACGTAAATAAGTTAAATGTTCCTGTACTGGAAATTTAAATGCTATAGCCCATCGCGGAGCTCGTGCTCCGCAACCTAACTGCTTATGTAAAATTTGTGAATCTACTTTTATTACTATGCCATCAATATCAAAGTCCAATTTATAGCGTCCGGCTTGAATTTTATTATAGAAATAGAGAACTTCTTCAGCTGTTTGGCAAAGATAACTGTAATCGCATATAGGGAAACCCCATTGTTTTAATTGCTTCAATGTCTGCCAATGGCTGCTGGGTCTTTCTTCACCTTCCCATGAACCAATACCATATGTATAAAATGAAAGTTTTCGTTGGGCAGTAATACGTGGATCTACTTGACGTAGAGATCCGGCCGCCGCATTACGAGAATTAGAAAAAATTCTCTGTCCAGATTGCCGAGCGGCTATATTAAGTTTTTTTAAAATATTTTTTTTCATAAAAACTTCACCACGGATCTCTATATGATGAGGTACCTTCTTCTTTCTAAGAATCCTGGGTATTTCTGCAATAGTATATACATTCTTAGTAATATTTTCACCGGTACTTCCATCTCCACGTGTTGATGCTTGTATTAGTACTCCATTCTCATACAGTAAATTAACTGCTAGTCCATCTAACTTCAGTTCACAGCAAAAATTTATCATGGTTTTTAATTTTAGACGTTCCTGAATTTGTCTAACAAATTTCCAATAACCGGCTTCGTCAAAAACATTATTCAATGAAAGCATAGGCGTTTTATGTGGAACTGTATCAAAATTAGTTAGTAATAAAGAACCTACTCGCTGTGTTGGAGAATCAGGTGTGATTAATTCAGGATAATGATTTTCTAACGCATACAACTTCACCAGAAGTTTATCATATTCAGCATCAGTTAATTGTGGTTCATCTAACGTATGATATTGATATTCGTGATGTAGCAATAATGCACGTAACTTAATAAGTTTTTCTTTTATAGATCTCATAAGCATAATACTATCGTTATATAGTAAAATTACTAAAAAAATAAAATAACTAGCCAGTTCTTATTATCATCTCAAGCAAATCAAATATCTTTATATAATTTTCGACTTGCGCTAATACTATTAGCTTCCCTCGTAAAATTCTAGTTGAATTTGGTCTTAAAAGTACGATAGGATGTTATCTACATACTTATGTTATTTAGTAATCGATTCGACTATAATCATCGGTTACTACTAAATTACTTAATAAAATAGAATAATTAATGAATATAAATATTGCCAAACTATTAAATGGAAATTATGTACTTCTGTTATTTGTGATTCTTACATTAGGTTTATGTATGGGAAAATTGCGCATAGGTACACTTCAATTGGGAAATTCCATTGGTATTCTATTAGTATCCCTAATTTTAGGACAACAACAATTTGCGGTCAATACAGAAACTTTTAATCTCGGATTTATCCTCTTTATATTTTGTGTAGGCATTGAAGCTGGACCAAATTTTTTCTCTATTTTTTTCCGAGATGGTAAAAATTACTTATTACTTACTTTAATAATGATTATTAGTGCCCTGTTAACTCTGTTTGTATTAGGATCTATATTTCACTGGGATATGGGTCTCGCCGCGGGAATTTTAGCAGGATCTATTACCTCTACTCCTGTACTTGTAGGAGCCGATGATACCTTACGTCAGACCTTAATGGAGACTCATGCACTTCGAATGGCACAGAGTAATCTTAGTTTAGGCTATGCGTTCACATATCTATTAGGATTAGTAAGTCTAATACTTGGAGCACGCTATTTGCCAAAATTACAACAACATGATTTATCTACGAGTGCACAACAAATTGCCAGGGAACGTGGATTAGATACCGAGCGAGGACGAAAAGTATGGTTACCTGTAATTAGAGCTTATCGGGTTGGTCCAGAATTAGTGGCTTGGGCCGGTGGTAAAAATTTACGTGAACTTGGAATTTATCTTCAGACAGGTTGTTACATTGAGCGCATTCGACGTAATGGCATTCTAGCTAACCCCGATGGTGATGCTGTACTCCAGGTTGGAGACGAAATATCTCTCGTAGGTTATCCGGAAGCACATGCACGATTGGACCCAAGTTTTCGCAATGGAAAGGAGGTATTTGATCGTGATTTACTAGATATGCGTATCGTTACTGAGGAAATTGTAGTAAAAAATCATAATGTTGTTAATAAACGTTTGAGTCAATTAAAATTAACCGATCATGGTTGTTTTTTAAATCATGTAATCCGCAGTCAAATTGAAATGCCACTTGATGATAGTATTATTCTGAATAAAGGTGATGTATTACAAATTAGTGGCGAAGCAAGACGTGTAAAAACTGTGGCAGATCGCATTGGTTTTATCTCTATACATAGTCAAGTCACTGATTTGTTAGCTTTTTGTAGTTTTTTTGTGATTGGATTAATAATGGGAATGATTACTTTTCAATTAAATCATTTTACTTTTAGTATAGGTAATGCAGCTGGACTCCTATTTGCCGGAATTATGCTCGGGTTTTTACGTGCCAATCACCCCACTTTTGGTTATATACCACAAGGGGCACTAACCATGGTTAAGGAATTTGGTCTAATAATATTTATGGCAGGAGTGGGATTAAATGCCGGAAAGAGTATCATGCATGGTGTAGGCAGTATAGGACTAGAAATGTTAATTTCTGGCTTATTAGTAAGCTTACTACCAGTTATGATCTGCTTTTTCTTTGGTGCATGGATTTTACATATGAATCGTGCACTTTTATTTGGTGCTATTATGGGAGCACGTACCTGTGCGCCTGCGATGGAAATTATCAATGACGCATCCCACAGTAATATCCCAGCACTGGGATATGCTGGGACCTATGCGATTGCGAATGTTCTTCTTACTTTAGCAGGTACATTAGTAGTAATCCTTTGGCCTATTATTATAGGTTAAATTTTAATAACCATCTTCTAGAATCTTTAACGTACATTTAATAACACAGAGATGTTAGAACGGCTGAACCAAACGATATTTAGTTTGGTTAATGCTACTCCTCATTCACTACATCTCCTTATTATTTTAGCTACATACTTTGCACAATATTTAATATTAGTTATTCCATTAATATTTAGTATTCTATGGTTTTGGGGCTCTAAAGATTATATTACTGCACAGCGAAAATTAGTATTAAAAACCATTATTGCTATAATTATCAGTTTATTAATTTCTTATAGTATAAGGAAATTATTTCCTCATGAACGTCCTTTTTCCATGGGATTAGGTTACGTATTCTTGAAACATAGTAAAAGCCCTTCTTCTCCTAGTAATCATGGAACAATCATTTTTGCTTGTGCTATTGCTTTTAGTATTTGGCATCGAATCTGGTCAGGAATAATTATTTTTTTTATAGGGATAGTTATTGCTTGGTCTAGAATTTATCTAGGATTACACTGGCCACTCGATATGCTTAGTGCTTTCCTATCTAGTATTCTAGGATGTATAGGCTCGCAATATATCTGGTATATATGTGGAATAAAAATATTAAATTTATTTTCTTATATTTATCGTTATTGCTTTGTTTTACCAATACGCAAAGGTTGGATTAGATATTAAATTTTTATTAAAGGGATGCGTGACTGAGGTTTTTTTGGCTTTATTTCTAGATATATTTTCTATTATAGATAGCAATGAGTGCTTGAAGATTATTATTACTCAACCCCAAACACATTAATAAATATTTCATTATTCCCATGGGAGAGTTTTTACAAATAAGATGTTAGAATTTTTTGGATGTAAGATTAAATCTTTTCTTATAAAAGACATTACATCAGAGCATAGAGATCTAATTCCTTCTCGAGAATTAGCTGATATTAAGTAACATTTTTCCTTCCATCCTAATGCTTGAGTAATCCATTCAGCATATTCTTTAGTTTCTCTTTTTTTACATAGATCTATTTTATTAAAAACTAACCAGCATGGCATTTGGGCTAATTGTTTACTATACATTTCAAGTTCCTTAAGAATAATGCGTATATTATTTAATGGATCTGAACCATCCATTGGCTCTATATCAATTAAATGTAATAACATACGACAACGTTCTAGATGTTTTAGAAAACGAATTCCTAATCCTTCTCCATTAGATGCTCCTTTAATGATACCGGGTATATCAGCAATCACAAAACTTTGCTCTTGATCAATTCTAACTACACTAAGACTAGGTACTAATGTAGTAAATGGGTAAGCTGCTACTTTAGGTTTTGCAGTAGAAACTGCTCTAATAAAAGTAGATTTACCAGCATTTGGTAATCCTACTACTCCAACATCTGCAATAAGCATTAGTTCTAATTTTAACTCACGTTTCTCTCCTAATTCTCCAGGACTGTTTTGAATCGGAGTACGATTAATTGAAGATTTAAATCTGGTATTACCTAAACCATGGTAACCTCCGGTAGCCACTAAAATTTTTTGTTCATTTTTTACTAAATCACCTAGAATTTCATGTGTATTATTATCAATAACTCTGGTCCCCAGCGGAACTTTTATAATTACATGTTTGCCATTTTTTCCCGTACTATTGCGACTTTGTCCTCTTTTACCGTCATCAGCCCGAAAGATTCTCTCAAAATTAAAGTCAACAAGTGTATTTAAATTGACATCACCTACTATATAAACGTTACCACCATTGCCACCATCACCTCCATTCGGCCCCCCTTTTGGAATCGATTTTTCACGTCGGAAGCTCACACAACCACTTCCTCCATTTCCAGCAATAACTGTAATTAAGGCTTCATCAATGAATTTCATATTGATTTTATTTCTCCGTATGAAACGGGATCTGGTTCTTTCACACCTCTATTAAATTTTAGATTATTATATTAATATATTGGCGTCTTTTTGATCCTTTTACTGAGATTTTTACCTTACCGGAGATTAAGGCAAATAAAGTATGATCACGTCCACAACCGACATTCATACCAGCATGAAATTTTGTACCACGTTGACGAACAATTATATTCCCCGCTTCTACTAACTCACTACCGTACCGTTTCATACCAAGGCGCTTAGCTTTAGAATCACGACCATTGCGAGTTGAACCGCCTGCCTTTTTATGTGCCATTTATCAAAATCCTCTCTTAAAAAATAATATTATTAATTTTTACGGTAGTAAACCATTGACGATGTCCTTGTTTTTTACGGTAATGTTTACGTCTACGAAATTTAATAATCTTGATTTTTTTTCCACGCTCATGACCAATGATATTAGCACTAACTCTACCTCCTTTTACTAAAGGAGCTCCAATATTAATATTATTACCATCCACAACCATTAATACCTGATCAAAATCAATGTTTTTCCCATTGTCGATATTAAGTTTTTCCAGACGAATGAGTTGACCACTTGTTACCCGATATTGTTTACCACCAGTTTGGAAAACTGCATACATATTAAACTCCATTACTATCATTATATACTGATACTATCGATTCAGTATTTACGGAATATTTTTATTTACCATAATTATTCTTACTTAGAAGTATCAATACTATCTTTGTCTAAAGATTGCCAGTTGAACGTACACGCTTAATTTTAGCACCCAACATGGTCAATTTATTCTCAATGTTTTCATATCCTCGATCTATATGATCGATACGATCAATCAGGGTGGTACCAGAAGCGATGCATCCGGCTATAATTAAACAGGCCGAAGCCCGTAAATCTGATGCAATTACTTTAGCAGCCAACAATCTTTTTACACCATAACAAATAAGATTATTATTTTCTAATTGGGCATGGGCTCCCATTTTAATTAATTCCGGTACATGCCTAAAACGATTTTCAAAAATTTTTTCAGTAATTACACCACTACCATAAGAAATAAGATTTAACAGAGAAAATTGTGCTTGCATATCAGTTGGAAATCCAGGATATGGTGCCGTACAAATATTAACAGCATGTGGCCGCTTTCCGTACATGTTAAGTTTAATCCAGTCATGACCAATAATAATTTCAGCTCCTGCTTCACGTAATTTAGCTAATACAGCATCTAAGGTATGTGGATGTGTATTGCGACACAAGATATTTCCACCAGAAACTGCGGCAGCAACTAGAAAAGTACCTGTTTCTATCCTGTCAGGAATAATACTATAAATCCCACCACCAAGACGTTTGACACCTGTGATGGTGATGCGAGATCCTCCTACTCCCCTAATTTTAGCGCCCAAGCAATTTAAGAATCTTGCAGTATCCACTACTTCAGGTTCTCGTGCAGCATTTTCAATAATAGTATCACCAATTGCTAATGTAGCAGCACACATAATAGTTACCGTAGCCCCGACACTAACTCTATCCATAAAAATATAAGTCCCTTTTAACCGTCCATTGACAATACCATGTACCTCATCACCTTCTAATGTGATCTTAGCTCCTAATTGTTCTAAACCATAAAGATGTAAATCAACGGGACGTGCACCAATATTACATCCTCCTGGAAGTGATATTCTACCCTTTCCGAAACGAGCCAGTAGTGATCCTAAAGCCCAAATAGATGCTCGCATAGTTTTTGCTAATTCGTAAGGAGCTCCATATGTACTGATATTACTAGCATCCATAAAGACTCGATTATTCTTAAATACCTGTTTCACCCCTAAATCACTCAGTAGTTGGATTGTAGTATTAATATCTATAAGTTTTGGAACATTTTGTATCTCTACTGGTTCTTCTGCTAATAACGTAGCAAACATGATGGGTAATGCAGCATTTTTAGCACCTGAAATCTGAATTTCACCATTAAGCTTAGTTGGTCCTTGCACATAAAATTTTTCCATGTTAATGATTTCTCTATTATCATAAATCTACTGGATTATTTAATTCATACCATTCTTGAGTAGTATAAGTTTTAATAACAAGCGCATGGATAATATTATTTACAATATATTCCATCAGAGGTTTATAAATAAATTGTTGTTTGGTCAATCTACTCATTTCTGAAAATTTATCATCTACAGCAATAATTTTGAAAAAATTACCCTGACCAGTGACATACACTTTATGTATAGATAAAGCATTCATTAGTATGCTTTTAATTTCAATATTTTCCATGATCTTTGAGATAAGAAGATTATCTAAATAAATGATGAATAATATCAAATAATTTAAATAGCTAAACTTACCATGAGTACTATATAACTAGTTAATAAAATCTACCATAAAAGCATAAAAATTTTTTATATTAATAAACTTCATTTAAATTTTAAACATTCTAAAAATTATCTTAATAATATAAAAGAATTCTCATGAATATTAATTAGCAAAGATAATTATAGTCAATAAAGTACGTTGGTTTTCCTCTCTTCTGCAGGAGAAAACCATATTCTAGCATAAATTAATTATTAAGCTTTGAATAATCAGGTGATCTCTAATAAAATTCAGATAATGGTTGGTGATAAATAGATCATCTTTTTCAAGAATTTTCATTACCGCATTTCACGTTCAGCTTCCGTTAGAGAAGCACGAAATGCTTGTCTTTCAAAAAGTCTTTTCATATATTCATTGAATTCTTGTGAACTGGCACTATATAAATCAATACCTAATTTAGGTAAGCGCCAGAGTAATGGAGCTAAGTAACAATCTACGAGACTAAATGCTTCACTCATAAAGTACGGTGTTTGATCAAAAATCCGAGCGATAGCTAGTAGCTCTTCACGCAACTGTGTTCTTGCTGCATTAGCTTGCTGAACTATATCAGTTTCAATAATATTTTTTAAACTATATAAATCTTGTTCTACACGATGCATCATTAATCGATTAGTACCCCGCGCCACGGGATAAACTGGCATCAATGGAGGATGAGGAAATCTTTCGTCTAAATATTCCATAATAATACGGGAATGATAAAGAGTAACTTCACGATCTACTAGTGTAGGCAAAGTACGATACGGATTAAGTTGAATCAGATCTGGTGGAAGTCGATCTGATTCAACTTGTTTGATTTCTACATTTACTGCTTTTTCCGCCAAAACAAGGCGGACCTGATGACTAAAAATATCCGTAGTACCAGAAAATAACGTCATTACAGAACGTTTTTTGGCCTGGACAGCCATATAATAAATCCTCCTAATTAATCTTAAATAATCATGCGGTGCTAATTAATTTCTTTAGGCTATAAATTGTAGCATGGTGTGGGATGATTATTAGGATATAAATATCAACTCCTTTAGTTATAGAAGTAGTTAATTATCATGAAATTGTATTATTTTAAACTGCGTGAATAGATGTTAGGTTTGATTTTAGCGCTTGGAATATTGTGGACTACGCCGTGCTTTACGTAGGCCAATTTTTTTTCTTTCTACCTGGCGTGCATCGCGTGTAACGAAACCAGCTTTACGTAAGATCGGACGTAAAGAAGCATCGTAATTTATTAATGCACGTGTTATTCCATGACGAATAGCACCAGCTTGACCTGACACTCCTCCTCCTTTAACAGTAATAAAAATATCTAATTTTCCTAGCATCTTCACTAACTCAAGTGGTTGAAACACAATCATGCGTGCGGTTTCTCGTCCAAAATATTGTTCAATTTTACGTTTATTTATAATGATATTACCCTCACCCAGTTTCATAAAAATTCTTGCTGAAGAACTTTTACGACGTCCCGTACCGTAATTTTGAGATTCGATCATATAAAATCCTAATTAAATTTCCATAATTTGCGGTTTTTGTGCTATATGGGAATGTTGGTTACCCGCATATATTTTAAGTTTACGGAACATAATACGTCCTAATGGACCTTTCGGCAACATCCCTTTAACCGCGTTTTCAATAACTTTTTCTGGATGATTGACAATCATATCTTTAAAAGAAGTTTTTTTTAGATTACCAATATAGCCAGTATGATGATAATAAAACTTATTGTAGTATTTCTTCCCTGTAAGAATTACTTTATTGGCATTAATAACAATGATATAATCACCTGTGTCAATGTGCGGAGTATATTCCACTCTGTGTTTACCTCTAAGACGTAACGCCAATTCTGTTGCTAAACGTCCTAACTTTTTTCTATTGGCATCAATCAAATACCACTTTCGGACTAAATTTACTGATTTCACTGTAAAAGTTTTCATGTACC
The DNA here is from genome assembly GCA_045290365.1 of Candidatus Dasytiphilus stammeri. Lineage (GTDB taxonomy): Bacteria > Pseudomonadota > Gammaproteobacteria > Enterobacterales > Enterobacteriaceae > Dasytiphilus > Dasytiphilus stammeri_N. Next base: position 233,483 of record CP145882.1, read on the forward strand.
TGATCCTACATTAATTACTATTATTAATAGTAACATTATTTCACTATTTTTACTTGATAAAACCGCAAAATCTCCTAAGTCATGATTTATTAATAGAATACACATATTACATTTAAATGATTGATTATCATCTACTAAATACATTATAATTAAACATGTTGTTTAACAAATTCTTTGCCTATATTAATGTCTTTTCTTAAAGTTTCTAACATTTGTTCAAGAAGAGTTTTTTCAAAATCACTTAAGGGACCAATTGGTTGAAATTGAGCCACGCCTTCTTTACCTAAGAGCACCGGCTGAGCAAAGAATTTTGCATATTTACCATCACCTTCAACATAAGCACATTCCACGATATTCTTACCACCATGTAATGCCATAACCATAGAAATTATAAAATTTGAGGCGGCATATCCCATTGATAATGTGGCAGATCCATTACCAGCTTTTGCCTTAACTACTTCTGTACCGGCATTTTGAATCATTTTAGTAATCATCTCAATTTCATTTGCTGTAAAAATGATATCTGGGATTTGTGACAATAATGGTAAAATTGTTAAACCAGAATGACCTCCAATAACATTAACCTTGATATCATTAAATGTTTTTCCTTTGAGTTCAGCAATCAAAGTATTGGCTCGGTTAATATCTAATGTTGTCATTCCAAATAATTTATTTTTATTATAAACGCCCGCGGCTTTAAGGACTTCAGCTGCAATAGAAACTGTACTATTTATGGGATTAGTAATAATGCCAATAAGTGATTGAGGACAAATATTTGAAATATGTTTACATAAGTTATATACAATTTCAGCATTAACGTTAAATAAATCACCACGTTTCATACCAGGTTTACGAGCAACACCTGCACACATCACAACTATATCAGCACCATGCAACGCTTGCTTAAGATCTCTACTACTAAATCCTTGTACTTTAACAGATGTTGGGATATGGCTTAAATCAGCAGCTATACCAATAATTACCGGTAAAATGTCATAGAGAGATAGTTCTGAGCCTATTGGTAAATTGATTTTTAGAAGCAAGGCAAGCGACTGTCCTATTCCACCGGCGGCACCTAGAACTACAATTTTCATTGTTTCTCCTTTGATTTCTCAATTAAATATTTTGTTTGTTTAACCACTCCAATTAAAGATAATATGTATTAATTACTTTTTATTCTTCAATGGCTTTTCGTAATTTATTCATAGCATTTTTTTCTAGTTGTCGTACTCTTTCCGCCGACACTCCATATTGCTCAGCTAAATTCTGTAATGTGGTTCTATGATTTTCATTAAGCCAACGTGAACGAATAATATGCTGGCTACGCTCATCTAGTAATTGTATGGCATCATTTAATTTACTAGTAGCATGATTTTCCCAATTATTTTCTTCAAAAATATCGGCAAAATCTGAATTTTTATCATGTAGATATAAGAGAGGTATAGGCTGAAATTTATTTTCATCAAATGTATCATTTCTACTATGCTCAATATTCGTATCTTGTGCGGCCATACGTGATTCCATTTCACGCACATCCTTACTAGACACTCCTAATTCTCTTGCAACCATCTCAACTTCATCTTGGTTAAACCAGCCCAGCCTTTGCTTAATTTTGCGCAAATTAAAAAACAGTTTTCTTTGTGCTTTGGTTGTGGCAACTTTGACAATCCGCCAGTTACGTAACACATATTCGTGTATTTCAGCTTTAATCCAGTGTACCGCGAAAGATACGAGACGTACTCCTACTTGAGGATTAAAACGTCTTACCGCCTTCATTAAACCAATATTACCTTCTTGAATCAGATCTGACTGAGATAATCCATATCCTGAATAATGTCTTGCTATATGAACTACAAAGCGCAAATGAGATAAGATCAGGGTTTTAGCAGCTTCTAGATCCCCCAGATAATATAATCTTTTAGTAAGGAGCTTTTCTTCATCGGCTGACAACATTGGCCAAGAATTAGCTGTTCTAATATATGATTCTAAGTTACCTAATGCTGCTACTGCTAAAATTTGCATATTTCTCCTCATGACAAATCCTCTGTGATTGCTGAACTGAAATTAATATTCATTTATTAAATTTTTAATAACAGCTCTAAAATCTCCAAATAATATTTATTTATAAAAGATTGCTTCTATAAATTCCTCAGAATTAAATGGACGCAAATCATCCATACTTTCTCCAATTCCAAGATAGCGAATTGGTATATTAAATTGATTTGCTATAGAAAAAATTACACCTCCTTTAGCTGTACCATCTAATTTAGTTAGAGTAATTCCAGTAACTCCAATCATTTCATTAAATAATTTCGTTTGGTTGATTGCATTATGACCTGTAGTAGCATCAATAATTAGCATTATTTCATGTGGAGCACTGTTATCAATTTTTTTTATTGTACGAACGATCTTTTTTAATTCATCCATAAGATGCAATTTATTCTGTAATCTTCCAGCAGTATCAGCAATGATAACATTAATTCCACGAGATTTAGCAGATTTAATAGCATCAAATATCACTGCAGCAGAATCTGATCCTGGATGTTGAGAAATTACTGAGATACCATTACATTTTCCCCAAAATTGTAGTTGTTCAATAGCGGCGGCTCGGAAGGTATCACCGGCGGCTAATACTACGGATTTTCCTGAGGTATGTAATTGTTTTGCTAGTTTACCAATAGTCGTAGTTTTACCGGTACCATTAACTCCTATTGCCAATATAATAAAGGGAATTCGGTTATTATCAATTTGCAATGGTTGATCACTTTTTTTTAAAATTTTAGCTAACTCTACTTTCACAAGATCATAAATGATTTGTGTCTCATATAATGCATTTTGATTTAGCTGATTTTTAATATTACTAATAATACCAGACACTAGATCTATACTAATATCTGCTAAAATAAGTTGTTCTTCTATATCTTGAAATAAATGTTCATCTATTTTATTACGATTTAATAAATTCGCTAATCCAGTACCTATGTTATGACGGGTTTTAATTAATTTGCGCTTGAATTTTTCTAATAAATTATTATTCTCTAAATGAGATTTTATTTTTGATTGGAATTGGTTATCTTTCACTATCGTACTACTCGTTATGATTAAAATTAATTTTTAATTTAAAGATAATTTAAGTATAGGGTACATTAATAATCTTCTATTAGATTAATAGAAATTACTAAAATCTATTTTACTTTTATATAAAAATGACAATAAAATATAATACTAATTACCATTGTAATATTAGAATCATTGGTGGTAAATGGGGTGGTCGTAAATTACCAATTTATGTAAGCCGCAATTTACGACCTACTACACATAGAGTGCGAGAAACACTATTTAACTGGTTATCCTATGAGATACCACAAGCACATTGTCTTGACTGTTACGCTGGAAGTGGTGCACTATCAATTGAAGCATTATCTCGTTATGCAGCTTCGGCAACGTTATTAGAATTAGAACGTAAGATTGTTTTTCAAATAAAAAAAAATTTAGCATTACTCGGTACTACCAATGGAAAAGTAATACATACTAATACATTAAGTTGGTTGGCAAAAAACCCAGGAGCACCATTTAATTTGGTCTTCTTAGATCCACCATTTAATCGCAATATTTTGGAATTAACTATACCATTATTGGAAAAATATGGCTGGTTAGCTGAAGAAGCGTGGATCTATGTTGAAAGTAATGCTAAAATCCACCAATCCTTACTAGTACCTGAAAGTTGGAAACTTTATAGGATGAAAAAAACCGGTCAGGTTTATTATAATTTATACTGGCGTCATAGAAAAGATTTACATTACTAATGTAGATCTTTTTTGAAATGTCTGATTTTTAATTAAAATAATTTATTTTTTTTACTGGTACATAATGGGAAAGTCGCAATATTATCTCCAATATCCTTAAGACTCTTGCTACCCTGGGTTTTTACTCGATCAATGCGAATCACAGCTTGTACTGGTATATAACTTTTAGTAACATCTTGAAATTCCATTTTTAATTTTTCAGTACTAGGATCTATTAAAACGGTAGATGGTGTAGTAAAAATAAAATCACCAATTTCTATAAATCCGAATAGACTACTGTTCGATATTTCACGAACATACAGCTGATAGTTTTTGCTATTATTCATAAACTGTATCCGGTATAGGATTCGATCACTGCTCATTGAGTCTCTCTATATAGATTTATTTCATAAAAAGTATCTAAAATACAACTATATGCTACATAATCTATTTCTAATCTAAACTAGAAATTATTTATTTTAATTTTAAACTTTCCTAGCGGTTAACTTTAATATTGCTAATTTAGCATGTTGTTCAAATATGGAAATCTTCTGATTGTTATTATCATTTGGTAATTTAGCAATTTTCGCAGATCTTTTACTACCGATCAAGCAATAATGGCGAGTTGTTATTTGAAGGGGTACTTTAGTTCAGTCAAACCATTCAATAGTACTAAGTTAAATTTTAATAATAGTATATTAGCAATTGATTAAAAAAAACAATATAATTCTTATTAGTTTTCGTGTATCCCTTTAAGCTTTTTTATTATAAAATAATATGGTATATTTAACGTTGATTGCTCTACAAGTTCATGATCCATAAATTGACAAAACAAAGGAATATCTCTAAGAGCAGCTGGATCATCGGTAATGATCAGTAGTGTTTCACAATTTAGCATCAGGCGTACAGTTTTACGTACTATCATTAATAGTTCTGGACAGCGTATACCTAGTGTATTTATCCTATGATTAGGAGTAATAGAACATTTATACATATTCCATAATAGCTAGTAGCTCCCTCCATCTAATTTCTACTATTAAATTAAAAAGATAATTTTACACTAAAAGCAGCTAATTACTAGGAATAATAAAAAGTAACATTTTACTTTTACTGATAATTATTACTGATAATAATCTACGCTGATAGATAATCAATGGCGTGATTTTATTTATGTTAAATTTTTTTGCAAGTCTTGAATATCCGACTATCTTACTACTCGCACTTGCATTAGTTTTTGTTTTATCATATGAAATTATAAACGGTTTTCATGATACGGCAACTGCTGTGGTAACGGTGATTTATACCCGTGCTCTGCATAATTCAATAGCAGTATTGATGGCTGGATTATTTAATTTTTTGGGAGTGATATTAGGTGGACTAAGTGTTGCCTATGCAATTGTTCATCTACTTCCTACCGATTTATTGATGAATGTTGGTTCTGGTCATGGATTAGATATGATATTTTCTATGCTTTTAGCAGCTATCATTTGTAATTTAGTTACTTGGTATTGGAAATTGCCATCTTCAAGTTCACACACTCTCATTGGTGCTATCATTGGAATAGGTATAACTAATGCATGGATCAAGGGCTTACCTGTCATCAAAGCGCTAAATTTATCTCAAATTAGTAAAATTTTAATCTCACTAATAATCTCGCCTGTTATAGGAATACTAGTGGCGGGTCAATTAATTTATTTATTAAGATGGTACAGTAATAGTCATCGTATCCATATGACCCCGATAGAATGTGAAAAGACTACTGGAAAACAAAAACCACCCTTTTGGATACGTATCATCCTAATTCTATCAGCTGCTGGAATAAGCTATTCACATGGTGCTAATGATGGTCAAAAAGGAGTCGGACTAATTATGTTAGTCCTCATAGGTATTGCTCCTACTGGTTTTGTGATTGATTTAAATGCATCTGATTATAATATTATACGCACGCGCGATGCAGTAAATCATTTAGAGTATTTTTATAAAAAATCGCCTCACAAAATTAATATTACAGATGAATTTTGTGAAAGTCATACTATTCTTCAATCAGTAAAACATGCCCAGGAGATTTTGTTTAATATTAATAATTACCAGCAAATCAACGCTAATCATCGGATTAAAATCCGTCGTTTATTAATGTGTTTATCCGACACCGCTAATAAGTTAGCAAACTTACCGTCAACTAATTCTCAAGATAAACATTTTCTGAATGTAATTCAAATTGATCTTCTAAAAACAATCGAATATGCTCCAATGTGGATTATTATGGTAGTAGCTTTAGCATTATCACTAGGAACTATGATAGGTTGGCAACGTATTACTATTACGATAGGTGAAAAACTTTTTAAAAATAGTATGACTTATGCTCAAGGTATTGCTGCACAATTAACTGCTGCAGTATCCATTGGTATTGCTAGTTATACCGGAATGCCAGTTTCAACTACACATGTTCTCTCCTCCTCAATAGTAGGAGCTCAACTGTTTGATGGTAATGGTGTACAAATTAAAACTCTTAAAAATATTCTTTTAGCTTGGATTTTTACTTTTCCAATAACAATGTTATTATCAGCATTAATATATTTGATATCAATTTATTCTATCTAAAATAGAATTCAATAAGTTAACAATAATTAGTTAATGCCATAATTCTTTAACATTGCTTCAATCTGAGGTTCGCGTCCCATAAATTTTTTAAATAATATTATCGGTTCTTCTGAACCGCCTTTTTCAAGAATATTTATTAAAAAAGATTTACCTATCGTACGGTTAAAAATCCCTTCTTCTTGAAATCTAGAATAAGCATCTGCTGCTAATACATTAGCCCACAAATAACTATAGTATCCAGCCTCATATCCGTGGCTAAAAATATGAAGAAAAGAATGTGAAAATCGATTCCAATCCGGATAAGGAACTACTGAAATGGATTGTTTAATTTCTTTTAGTAGATCGAAAATTTGGGCACCTTTTTGAGGATTAAAATTTGCATGCAGACGTAAATCAAATAAACTTAATTCTAACTGACGAAGCAGAAATAAACCTGCTTGATAATTTTTAGCTGCTAATAATTTTTTTAATAGTGTTTCTGGTAAAAAATTCCCAGTTTTATAATGAGCGGAAATTAATAATAATGCTTTGGGTTCCCAACACCAGTTTTCCATAAACTGACTTGGAAATTCAACCGCATCATATGGAATACCATATATGCCAGATACACCAAGAGTTTCAATACGGCTTACAAGGTGATGTATAACATGACCAAATTCATGAAATAAAGTAATAACTTCATTATGAGTTAAGAGTGCTGGATTCTTATTAACAGGAGGACTAAAATTAGTCGTTAGATAAACTATAGGTTTTTGTAATTGACTATTTTTACGTCTAATAAAATCTAAACATATATCCATCCATGCACCACTAATTTTATTTTCACGAGTATATAGATCTAAGTAAAAACTACCACATAGTTCATTAATTTCATTAAATACATCAAAAAAACGAACATTTTGATGCCAAACTTCAACATCGTTTCGTTCTTTAATAGTGATACCATAAATACGTTTGACTATTTCAAACATACCATTTAAAACTTTTTCTTCTTGAAAGTAAGCACGAAAATGTTCTTCATTAATACCATATAGATGATTTTTTTGTTTTTCACTATAAAAAGTAATATCCCAAGCATTTAATTCTTTAATATTATACATTTCTTTAGCAAATTTTTTTAATTGTGCCATTTCTTTCTCTGCTTGGGGGTGTATCTTTTCTAAGAGTGTTTCTAAAAAATTTTTAACTTTTATTGGACTTTCAGCCATTTTAGTGATCATTGATTGATCGGCATAAGAAGGAAAACCTAATATCTGTGCCAATTCATGACGCAAAATTAATTCTTCTTCTATTAGAACACTATTATCCCATTTCCCAGCATTGGGACCTTGGTCAGAAGCCCGCGTATTATATGCATAATATATTTCTTCACGTAGTGCTTGATTCTCACACCATGTGATTATAGCTAGATATGTAGGAGTATTTAAATTTATCAACCATCCCTGTAAACCTTGATCTTGAGCTTTATTATAGGCAGTAGCTAAAGTGAATTCTGGAATTCCCTTAAGATCATTTTGATTGATAATAAGTTTATGCCACCCATTAGTAGCATCCATAACATTATTACTGTATTGAAAGCTAAGCTGTGAAAGACGTGATATTATTTCAGCATAGCGAGTTTTTTGAGTTTTCTTTAATTCGATCCCAGATAATCTAAAATCCCGTAATGTATTATTTATCGTCTTTTTTTTTGCAGAATCTAAAGATAAATATTGATTACTTTCTTTTAAATTGCGCCAAGCATTATATAGCTCCTCATGCTGTCCTATCCACGTATTATATTCGGATAGTAGAGAAAGACAAGTTTCGTAAGATTGTCGTAATGCTATACTATTTTTTACCGCATTTAAATGACGAATAGGTGAAACAATCCGATTTAAATCAGATGATAATTCTTCCAATGGTTGACATAGAGTTTCCCACGTATAAGGAGCTCCGTTAGCAATAATTTTATTGACTTTTATACGGCAATTCTCTAAAAAAGTCTTAACTGCTGGAACCATATGTTCTGGAAGAATATCTGAAAAAGGTGGATATTTAAAATTTTTTAATAACGGATTAGTCATAACTCTTTTCTTAATTTAAAATTAAATGATTTATATATTAATACAGTCCTTCTTACTTATGAAAATTCCAATTATAATGTTGGAGAAGTGGAATTTTATTATCCACAATATTAAACTATATCTGATATAAGTCAAACAAACTCTTTTTAAGAGTACTTTTTATAATATGAAACGAATGATTTTTTGTAAATTTTTGCAGCGTAAAGCTGAAGGCCAAGAATATCAGATTTATCCCGGAAAATTAGGGATAATGATTTATCATCATATATCTAAAGAAGCTTGGTCGCAATGGTTAACTAAACAAACTCTCATTATCAATGAAAATAATTTAAATATGTTAAATATTAAAGATCGTAAATTACTTCAAGATCAAATGATCCAATTCTTTTTTAAAGACCATCCTAATTTCAGTAAATAAGGGAAGAATAGTTGAAGTTATCTTGACTTGAGGCAAGTTTATGCATTTTATACCTTAATAAAATATGCAAATATTACCATTCCTAGGATAACTAAGATAATAAATTTAATTTAATGACGAGATATAGATATCTCGAAAAACTTATTAAGTAATGCGCATAAACGCTGCTAGTAAATCTTTAATTAAATCCTCTACATTTTCAAGTCCTATATGTAGACGAATTATAGTACCGCTATAAATTAAATTCTTTATAGGACGTATTTTTGCCATAAATTCGGGTTGATTAGCAAGTATTAAAGATTCGTATCCTCCCCAAGAATAAGCCATCTTAAAATACTTGAAATGATTAAGATAATCTTTCAGTTTTTCATCAGACAGTCTATTTTGTAATATAAAAGAAAACAGACCACTACTTCCAGAAAAATCTCGCTTCCAAAATTGATGTCCGGGACACTGATTAAGAGCAGGATGGTTAACTTGATAAACTTCTGGACGCTCAGTTAACCATTTAGCAATTTTAATACTATTTTTATGATGCTGTTTTAAACGTACCGCTAACGTTCGTAATCCACGGATTGCCATATATGCCGTATCAGCATCAATCATCTGTCCCATTATATAGGAAGTCTCCCGCAATTGGTTCCAACAGCGTTCATTAGAAACAGCTGTACCAATCATATAATCCGAATGACCAATTAAATATTTAGTTCCGGCTTGAAGAGATACATCTACACCAAAATTAAGAGCATTAAATAGAACTCCTGCTGCCCAAGTATTATCAAGTATAATAACTGCATTAGGTATCATTTGACGTACCACTTTAACAATATTTGGTACATCTTGAACTTCCATCGTGAATGAACCAGGAGATTCAATAAATATAACCTTGGTATTGGATTTTAATTTTTCAGCAATATCATTTCCTATAAACCAAGTGACCGAAATTTGCATTTTATTAAGAATTTGATTACAAAATTCTTGGGTAGTTTCATAAGCGGTACTACTTACGAGTATATTATCACCGGGAGAAAGAAATGCGATAATACAATGTGCGACTGCCGCGGCACCGCAAGGATAAAGCATACATCCTGCACCATTTTCTAAATCAGCTATGGCATCCTGTAATGAGAAATGCGTTAGAGTCCCTCGTCTACCATAAAATAATTCACCTTTAAACCTACCGATAGTAGCATGTTCTTTTTCTGCTAGAGTATCAAAAATAAAAGAAGACGCTCTCTGAATCACCGGATTAACTGATCCTTGTGTATAACGTTTATTGCGACCAGCTGTTACTAACTTAGTTTCTAGTTTTTTCAAAATCATAATTCATACTCAGTTATTTATATAAATGCTCTTATCTATCATTTAAAATTAAGAATTATAGAATTTAGTAATATCTAAAATAATTTATTCTCGCTAAGAATTTTTTATTTGAGCATGCATTTCTTGTAAAGAGGTTACTTTTTCTGTTGGATCAATTTGCAAAGTCATCAGAATAGCAAAACTACTATTCAATGTTGTATCATAGGGTATATTATATTGTATAGCAGTGCTACGGATAATCTTTGAATCTTCAATAGCTTGCCGTCCGGCAACGGTATTAACAATATAATCATATTCACCATTTTTTAATTTATCTTGAAGATACATTTTATCTTCACTTACTAGGTTAACTACACTGGATTGTATTCCAGCCTGCTCTAGGGCTCTAGCTGTACGAGGAGTAGCATCTAATGTAAATCCATGCTTTTGCAATTGTCTTCCCAGCTTAACAACACGATTTGTGTCCTCTTCACGAACCGAAAGTAAAACTCTTCCAGATTTTTTTATTTGATTGTTACTACCTAACATTGCTTTAGCAAAAGCTTCAGAAAAGTTGCGTCCGAATCCCATCACTTCCCCAGTAGAACGCATTTCTAGTCCTAAAATTGGATCGACTCCGACGAATTTATTAAATGGAAACACCACTTCTTTTACCGCAAAATATGGAGGAATAATCTCTTGTGTAACGCCCTGCTCAATTAGCTTTTTTCCTACCATTACCAGAGCAGCAACTTGGGCGAGTGGAATTCCAGTAGCTTTAGAAACAAAAGGTACGGTACGAGCGGCTCTAGGATTAACTTCTATTATAAATACTACCTCATTCTTCACTGCGAATTGAATATTAATTAAACCACAAATCTCTAATTCCAAAGATAGTTTTTCAACCTGTTGACGTATAACATTTTGTATATCAACATTTAAGGTATAAGCTGGTAATGAGCAAGCAGAGTCTCCAGAGTGTATTCCTGCTTGCTCAATATGTTCCATAATTCCCCCAATCAAGACATCTTTACCATCACTAATAGCATCGACATCCACTTCCACTGCATCTTCAAGAAAATGCTCTATGAGAAGAGGAGCATTGTTAGAAACATTCAGTGCTTTCTGGAAATAGAGCTTTAAATCAGATTCATCATAAATAATTTCCATAGCACGTCCTCCTAATACGTAAGAAGGACGAATTACTAACGGGTAACCAATGTGACTCGCGGTTTGAATAGCATTTTCTATGGTGGAGACTGTAGCATTAGCAGGCTGTTTTAGTCCTAACTTTATTAGCATATTTTGGAAACGTGCCCTATTTTCCGCTCGATCAATTGAATCAGGACTAGTTCCGATTATAGGAACTCCAGCTGATTTTAATGCAGTGGCTAATTTTAAAGGTGTTTGACCACCATATTGAATAATCACCCCTGTAGGCTTTTCTATACGAACTATTTCCAATACATCTTCTAATGTGACTGATTCAAAATATAGTTTATTCGATATATCATAATCAGTTGAAACAGTTTCTGGATTACAATTTACTATAATGATTTCAAATCCCTCTTGACGCAGCGCTAAAGCTGCATGTACACAACAGTAATCAAATTCAATTCCTTGTCCAATTCTATTTGGACCTCCTCCTAATATTAATATTTTTTGATTAAAATTAGCAGGATAAGCTTCACATTCATCTTCGTAAGTCGAATATAAATAAGCAGTATCAGTAGGAAATTCAGCAGAACAAGTATCAACTCGTTTATAAACTGGAAAGATCTTATATTGTTCACGTATTTCACGAATTTTACTTTCTTGGAGTTTAGTCAAGACAGCTAATCGCGAATCTGAAAAACCTTTACGTTTTAAGATCCGTAAAAAATTTCTACTTAATCCCGTTCTACCCTGTTGTCTTACTTGTTCTTCTAATTTAACTAATTCTTCTATTTGTAGAAGAAACCAGTAATCAATACCAGTAAAGTTAAATACCTCCCTTAATGACATACCTAATCTAAAAGCATCGGCAATATATAAAATTCTATCCGCTCCAGCCTCTATTAACTCATGTTTAATATTAAAGTCTTTATTATTAATTTTTTGATCTAAACCATGCACACCTATTTCAAGACCACGTAATGCCTTCTGTAATGATTCCTGAAACGTGCGGCCGATTGCCATGACTTCACCTACGGATTTCATTTGTGTAGTTAGACGATCATTAGACCCAGCAAATTTTTCAAAATTAAAGCGCGGAATTTTAGTAACCACATAGTCAATTGTAGGCTCAAATGATGCTGGAGTATATCCACCAGTAATCTCATTCATCAATTCATCAAGAGTATAACCTACCGCTAGACGAGCTGCTATTCTGGCGATCGGGAAACCCGTAGCTTTTGAAGCGAGAGCTGACGATCTGGAGATTCTGGGATTCATTTCGACTACAATTAAATTACCATTATTCGGGTTAATAGCAAATTGAACATTCGCCCCACCATTTTCTACACCTATTTCACGTAGCACAGATAATGAAACATTGCGCATAATTTGATATTCTTTATCGCTCAAAGTTTGAGCCGGAGCTATGGTAATTGAATCTCCAGTATGAATTCCCATAGGATCCATATTTTCAATTGAACACACAATAATACAATTATCATTTTTATCACGTAGTAGCTCTAATTCATACTCTTTCCAACCAATTAAAGATTCATCTATTACTATTTCATGTACTGGTGATAAAGTTAATCCTTGCTTACAATATTCTATAAATTTATTTTTATTAGACGCAATACCGCAACCGGTTCCACCCATAGTAAAAGATGGTCTAATAATACATGGAAATCCAATTTGTTCTAATGCTTTTAATGCTTCTTCAAGAGTATGAGCAATGTAATAACGTGCAGTTTGAAGACCAATGTTTTTCATAGCTTGATTAAAGTGTCTACGATCTTCTGCTTGATTAATGGTTTGGATATTAGCTCCTATCATAGTTATACCAAATGCGTTTAGAACACCGTTACGATCTAAATCTAGCGCACAATTTAGAGCTGTTTGACCCCCCATTGTAGGCAAAATCGCATCCGGACGTTCTTTTTCGATAATGGTACGTACTACTTTCCAGTGAACAGGTTCAATGTAAGTCGCATCTGCCATATCAGGATCCGTCATAATGGTAGCTGGATTGGAATTAATCAAAATAATACGATATCCCTCTTCACTCAAAGCTTTACATGCTTGAGCTCCAGAATAATCAAATTCACATGCTTGTCCAATAATAATAGGACCTGCTCCAATAATTAGGATACTTTTGATATCAGTACGTTTTGGCATGTTTTGATCCTATGGTAGGATTTTTAAACGATATTTTGAAATAAGAGTAATAAACTGATCTAAAATAGTTGTGGCATCATGTGGTCCTGGGCTTGCTTCCGGGTGACCTTGAAAGCTAAATGCTGGCTTATCCGTAAGCTGTATTCCTTGAATACTACCATCAAATAGAGATTTATGTGTAATCCGCAGATTAGCAGGTAGGCTATTTTCATCAACCGTAAAAACATGGTTTTGTGTAGTAATGATCACTTTCCCATTATCAATATCTTGAACTGGATGATTACATCCATGATGACCAAATTTCATTTTTTTAGTTTTAGCACCATTGGCAAGAGCAAGTAATTGATGTCCTAGACAAATCCCAAATAAAGGAATTTCAAATTTTAAGAAAATTTTTATAGTTTCAATGGCATAACGACATGATGCTGGATCTCCAGGGCCATTAGATAAAAAAATACCATCAGGTTGAAGTTTTAATGTTTTCTGGGCTGGAGTCTGAGCAGGAACTACTGTAAGATGACAACCCCTATCAACTAGTAAACGTAATATGTTAATTTTGACCCCAAAATCATATACTACTACGTGAAATGGTAAAGGATGTATCATCTGATTATAATTTAAGAAATTATTAATTTTAAAGGTTCCTTTAGTCCAAGTATATACTTTGGATGTGGAAACTAATTTGGCTAAATCCATACCTTTTAATTTAGGAAAATCCCGAGCTTTTTTTAAAGCTTGCTGTGCTACAACCTTATTAAGATTATTTCCAATAATAATACATCCATTTTGAACTCCATTTTGACGCAATAAACGAGTTAATTTTCTCGTGTCAATCTCTGCAAGTGCAATAATACTATGATATTTTAAATAATCCGATAAATTTACTTCATTACGGTAATTACTTGTGATAAATGATAAATTACGTATAATAAGGCCTCTTACATGTATTTTTGAAGATTCTACATCTATTGTATTAGTTCCAACATTACCAATATGTGGAGCAGTTAAGGTCACTATTTGGTGAGAATAAGATGGATCGGTAAGAATTTCTTGATAACCGGTCATTGACGTATTAAACACTACTTCACCTACTGTAATTCCATCGATACCTATAGAATGACCGTAGAACTCCGTACCATCTTCTAGAACCAATAATCCTGGCGTAATCACATTCTTCTCCCAATTAAAAGAGAATCTATAGACATTTTCCAGTCAAACATTAAAAATAGTCCTAAGAAAACTGGAAAATTGATTGTGCTATGCTAGTAGCTAATAAATGTATTAAAAAATCCATGCAGTGATTTACTTATTTGTTTTTTACTCTATTGAAATATTTTAAGAAATCTTTACTAGAAAAATCTAGAACATCATGCATATTATAAAATCCATGGGATTTATCATTGATCCATTTAGCTGCATGTAGAGCTCCATAAGCAAAAATTATTCGATTAGAGGCCTTATGACTAATTTCAAGTCGCTCACCACCAATATCTGCAAAAATCACGGTATGTTCCCCTACGATATTTCCCGCACGCACGCTAGAAAAACCAATTTTTTTAGTCCGGTCCTCATTGTTGTTTTCTTTTCCATATATCGCACATTTATTAAAATTATCACGGAGATTTTCTGTAATCACTTCTCCGAGAGCTAATGCAGTACCAGAAGGAGCATCCTTTTTATTACGATGATGCATTTCAATAATTTCAATATCATTGATTTTGCCTATAACTTGCGTAGTTAGTTCTACTAACATGAACATTACATTCATACCTACACTAAAATTCATAGCCAAGAGAATAGCAATATCAGAAGCAGCTTTTTTAATTACATTTATGGTATTTTCATCCCACCCTGTCGTTCCAATGATCATATTTTTTTTTAATTGGTGACAAATTTTTAAATAATCTAAGGTTGCTTCTGGTTGTGTAAAATCAATTAATACATCAAATTTATCAGCGCTGATATCTAATCTATCGGTTAATTTTACCCCTAAATTACCTATTCCTGCTAAATTTCCAGCATCTCTACCTATTAGAGAAGAACCATTTTTTTCCAAAGCCACATTCAGTGATACTCCTGGGATCTTTCTGGTTGCTTGAATAAGCTTACGTCCCATACGTCCCCCCGCTCCTGTAATAGCAATCCGTACTAATCTATCATTCATCAGTTTTCCTAATTTTTCTAATTGTTAATCTAGATCACCTGAGTAAATTAAAATTGAATTCCCATTTGAAATAAGTAATTCTTTTGGTAATGGAAATCTCATTTTTTCCTGATTTCCATTTAATTCTTGTGTACTTTCAATAAAAAAGTTATTTTTTAAATATTGTACTACCTCATTTACTAGAACGGCTGGGGTAGAGGCTCCTGCTGTTATACCAAGAGAAGAGATATTTTTTAACCATTGATTTTGTATCTCTATAGCTGAGTCAATTAAATAAACATTTTTACAATTACGATTAGCTATTTCAAATAATCTAGTAGCATTAGATGAATTATTCGAGCCGATCACGATAATCATATCTACCTTCATAGATAAATCAAGCACGGCTTTTTGTCGGTTAGTTGTAGCATAACATATATCATTTTTTCGCGGTCCGGTAATTTTGGGAAATTTTTTTTGCAATAGATTGATAAGATGATTAGTATCTTCTAAAGATAAAGTAGTTTGTGTCATGAAACATAAATGATTTTCTTTTTTAACATGCAAATCATAAACGTCAAGGGGAGATTGTACCAGATACATACCGGCCACTGAATTATTATATTGACCTAAAGTACCCTGTACTTCGGGATGGCCAGCATGTCCTATTAGAATTGCTTCCATACCTTGTTTGCTAGCATGAGCCACTTTAATATGTACTTTTTTTACTAATGGACAAGTAGCATCTAATATCATTAAATCCCGAGTTTTGGCTTGATTACGTATTTGATTAGATACTCCATGAGCTGAAAAAATTAGTATAGCTTTATCAGGGACCTCAGATAAATTTTCAATAAATATGGCTCCAAGTTCGCCTAACCTTCTAACTACATAGCTGTTATGTACTATTTCATGATACACATATACAGGAACTCCCCAGATTTCTAAGGCTCTTTTAACAATCGTGATAGCTCTTTTAACCCCAGCACAAAATCCTCGAGGATTAGCTAATAAAATTCGCATCAAATATTATCTGCTATAGTTTTTAATAAAAATTATTTCAAAGATAATAAGTATTATACCTATAAAGATGGCTAGATCTGCAATATTAAACGTTGGTAAATGCCAAATTTTAATATAAAAATCTATAAAATCTATGACAAAGCCATACGCCAGCCTATCTAACAAGTTACTTAGCGTACCACCAAGAATTAATGCCAATGCTATATTATTAATTTTGTTAATCCTTTTTGACTGATACATCATTTTAATAAAAAAAAATACTGTTATAATCGAAATACTAATTAAAAACCAACGTTGCCATCCGCTTTGATCTGCTAATAAATTAAAAGCTGCTCCAATATTATGAACATAATAAAAATTTAAAAATGTTAGTTTTTGGTAAATTTTCCCCAAAACTAAGTAATTCATTACCAATTGTTTACTAATAAAATCTATAATTATTATTATAACTGTTATCCATAACCACCTTAGTCCAGTTGATAATAATTGAGTACTCATACATAATGACGTTCTTCACCATTTCCTACTAGATTCATGACACACCGACCACAAATATCCGGATAATCAATAAATTTACCTATATCTGTACAATAATGCCAGCACCTAGAACATTTTTTACCATCTGCTCTATACAATAGAAATTTCAAATGATGTACTGCTGAGCTTTGGTATGCTTCTTGAGGTGCTAATGCATAGTCAACTACTTTTGCAGTGGATGTTAAAAATACAAATTTAAGTTCGGCACCTAGACTCTTTAATTTATCTGCTATTGAACCTCGAGCATATAATATCACTGCTCCTTCTAGTGATCCTTTAAGGTATTTATTAGCACGCGCCAGTTCAATAGCTTTATTGATTTCCCGACGGACTTTTAAAAGATCATTCCAAAAAGCATCATTCATTAATTTATCTAGTTTAAGATTAAATAATCCATCAAACCATTCCTCAGTAAATATATAAGTAGAACGATCTCCTGGTATAAATCTCCAGATTTCATCGGCAGTAAAAGATATAATAGGTGCTATCCATCTAACCATAGCTTCTATAATATAGAACATAACAGTTTGGCAACTGCGATGAGCTAAACTTTTAACTTTAAATGTATATTGACGATCTTTGATAATATCAAGATAAAATGAACCCATTTCTACGGAACAAAATTCCATTAAATTTTTAATAACTGTATGAAAATCATATTTTTCATAAGCCGCAATAATATTTTCTTGTCTGTGTTTAGTTCTTCCTAATGCCCAACGATCAATTACTATCATCTCTTCTGGAGTTACTAGGTCAATTTTAGGATTAAAATCTTTTAAATTAGCCAGTAAAAATCTGGCAGTATTGCGAATGCGGCGATACATATCTGCAGAACGATTCATAATTTCTTCTGAGACCGCGATTTCTCTTGAGTAATCGGTAGAAGCAATCCATAAACGCAAAATATCACTTCCATATTTTTCAATAATCTCCTGGGGACTAATAGTATTACCAATTGATTTAGACATTTTTCTTCCATAATTGTCTACGGTAAAACCATGTGTTAAAATTTTTCTACAAGGAGCTTTATCTTGTAAAGCTACGGAAAGTATTAGAGATGACATAAACCAACCACGATGTTGATCGGAACCTTCTAAAAACATATCAATACTATGTTTTACCAACTCTGAAGGCATATTTATTATATAATAAAGAGGTGTAGAACCAGCATCAAACCAGACATCTAATGTATCAAGTACCTTGACATATTGTTCCGATTCTTCGCTGATTAAATTCTTTAGCTTTAAATCCCACCATGCTTGAATTCCATATAATTCGACACTTTTTGCAACTTCTTCCATGAGCCATAAGGTATTGGGATGTAAATCTCCATTTTCTTTATGAATAAAAAGAGACATTGGGACACCCCAGGTACGTTGTCTAGATACACACCAGTCTGGTCTGTTGGCTACCATATTGGTAATTCTTTTTTTTCCCCACTCGGGAATCCATTGAATTTTATTAATTTCTTCAATTAATTTATGACGTAAGTTTTTATGATCCATATTAATAAACCACTGTTTAGTAGTATGGAAGATGATTGGTGTTTTATGTCTCCAACAGTGCGGATAATTATGGTGTATATGGTCTAAATGTAGAAGTGCCCTATTTTTCTTTAAAAGATTAATTATCACTTTATTAGCCGCTTCGAATATTTTAAGACCATCTAAGTAGGTAGATATCCCAGATTTATAATAACCATTAGCTTCAATAACATTAGCTATCTTAATACCATACTTTTTGCATACCAGATAATCTTCTAGACCATGAGCAGGAGCGGTATGTACAGCTCCCGTACCTGTCTCAAGTGTCACATGTTCTCCAAGTATTATGGGAATTTCTAAATTCAGAAACGGATGACGAAATTTTACGAATTCAAGAGATTCTCCTAAAACTTCTCCTAGCAGTATCCAACTCCGGATTCCTAAGCGATTCATAACAGTTGTTATTAAATCTTTGGCTATAATTAACGCTTGATCTTCAATTTGTACTAGCTGATAATTTACTTTCGCATTTATAGCAATGGCTTTATTTGCAGGTAAGGTCCATGGTGTTGTAGTCCATATAACTACGGATATTGGACCATGCACATATTGCGATCTAAATTTACTATTTATTTCATTTAAATCTACTGCCTGAAAAGCTATATCAATAGCTAAGGACTTTTTGTTACAATGTTCTACTTCTGCATCCGATAATGCAGAACAACAATTTATACACCAGTATACTGGTTTATAACCTTGAATTAAATAACCCTTAGCAATAATATGACTTAAGACACGTATGATGTTGGCTTCCGTATGAAAATTCATAGTTAGATAAGGATTTTTCCAATCTCCTAAAACTCCCAGACGTATAAAGTCTTTTTTCTGAATTAAAATTTGTTGATAGGCATAATGGCGACAAGCTTTTCTAAAATCCGTATGGCTAATCTGACTTCCTGGTTTTCCTAGTTTTTGTTCTACTTTTAATTCAATGGGTAAACCATGGCAATCCCAACCAGGAATATAAGGAGAATCAAATCCAGCCATTCCTTTAGATTTAAGAATTATATCTTTTAGGACTTTATTAACTGCATGACCAATATGTAACACGCCATTAGCATAAGGTGGTCCATCATGAAGTATAAATAACTTTTTACCTTTTTTAATATTACGAATAATGCTATATAGATTATCATTATCCCAACGTTGTAGTGTTTTAGGCTCGTTTATGACCAGATCACCCCGCATTGGAAACTTAGTTTCCGGTAAATTCAAGGTAATTTTATAATCGTTCATTAATTATTGATCTCATATTATTCGGTGTAAATGTAAATATTTTTATTGTAAAATTACTAGCAATTCATACATGTTATTTAACTTTATAGTATTTAAATTAATAAATCTTATCTTGGCTGACTCACTACAAAAAGCCACATTACATTCTTTCTCCATAGAGAGATGGTAATTTTTATTAAAGAAATTTTAATTTTTAATGTCTTGAATCTATTCAAGTAATTGTCCCAACACTTATACTTGTAAAGTATATTGCTTTTACAATCTAAAAACCTATACTATATATTAAAATTTTTTTTTAATCTCAGTATGAGAACTATTGAGATAGTGTCTCTTTTATGAGAGAAAATTCTTGACAAAAATATAAAAAAGATAACAATAAATAATTTTCATTACTATTCAGGAGCAGTAATATTTTGGCTAAAATTCGCTCTGCTAAAAAACGCTTTTTAAAATCTGAAAAGCATCGCAAGCTTAATGCTAGTAAACGTTCGATGATGCGTACT
Source organism: Candidatus Dasytiphilus stammeri (assembly GCA_045290365.1). Lineage (GTDB taxonomy): Bacteria > Pseudomonadota > Gammaproteobacteria > Enterobacterales > Enterobacteriaceae > Dasytiphilus > Dasytiphilus stammeri_N. Next base: position 253,971 of record CP145882.1, read on the forward strand.
TTTATCAAAAAAGTATATGTAGCTATTCAGAATAGTGATAAAATCACTGCTGAAAATGCTTTTAAGATTCTGCAACCTATTATTGATCGCCAAGCTTCAAAAGGTTTAATACATAAAAATAAAGCTGCTAGACATAAATCTAAATTGATAAAAAAAATCAATAAGATTAAATTATGAATGGTCTAATTCGTTAGATTATCAAAAAACTTTTTCACTCCATCAAAAAAACTTTTTGAACGTGGGCTATTTTTATGTCCCGAAATTCCACTAAAACTGTTTTCTAATTCTCTAAGTAAATTTTTTTGTCTTTCATTAAGATTTACTGGAGTCTCGACTACGATCCGACATAATAAGTCTCCTTGATTTCCAGTACGTAAAGATTTTATACCCATCCCACGCATGCGAAACAACTTACCAGTTTGGGTTTCCGCCGGAACTTTAATTTTAATTTTACCGCCTAGTGTAGGTACTTCAATGTCTCCACCTAGTGCAGCCATAATAAAACTTATAGGTACTTCACAATAAAGATTGTTCTCTTCTCGGTTAAACAGTGGATGTTTTTTTACTTCAATTTGAACGTACAAATCTCCTGAGACAGCTCCACGTTCCCCAGCTTCACCTTCTCCTGAAAGACGAATTCGATCACCATTATCTACACCCGCCGGGATTTTAACGGATAAAGTTTTCTTTTTATCTACTCTGCCACGTCCTTTACAAGTAACACAAGGATCTTTAATGAGAGTACCACGTCCATGACAGTATGGACAGGTTTGTTGTACCGTAAAAAATCCTTGACGTAACTGGATTTGACCAGAACCCTGACAATTTGGACATCTGAGAGGTGAAGTTCCTAATTTGGTACCATTGCCCTGGCATTTAGTACATTTTTCAAATGTAGGAATGCGAATTTCTTTAGTAACCCCGCGTACAGCTTCTTCAAGACTTATAATAATATTATAACGTAAATCCCTACCTCTAGGAGTATGAGATTTACCACGACTTCGTCCTCCACCAAAGATATCACCAAAGACGTCACCAAAGATATCACTAAAGTCAGATTCCGATGTTCCAAAACTATTTCCATGTTCGAAAGCGGTATGACCATATTGATCATAAGCCGCTCGCTTTTGTGGATCACTTAAAATTTCATATGCTTCTTTAATTTCTTTAAATTTACTCTCAGCATGTTTATCACTAGGATTACGATCCGGGTGATATTTCATAGCTAAGCGTTTATAGGCTTTTTTTATATCGCGCTCTTCAGCGGATTTCACAATGCCTAAAATCTCATAATAATCTTTTTTCGCCATTCTGATAGTCCTGTACTTAACATACATAATGTACGAAAGAGATAAAAATGATAATTACATAATTGTAGGTAGGCTACGATAAAAATCAATAGCCATAACCGCGCGATTGAATGATCACATGATTATTTTTTATCTTCTTTTACCTCTTCGAACTCAGCATCAACTATATCGTTTTCAGTCTCTGTTTTAGAAGTGTTTTCTTTTTCTACTGAGTCTTCTGGCGAACTTTTTTTAGAAAATTCCATTAATTTTCCTGAAACCTTAATTAGTGCCTGTATTTTAGATTCAATTAAAGATTTATCTTCACCTTTTAATACAGTATTTAACTCATTTAAGGCATTTTCAATAATTTTTTTGTCATTATTAGGAAAATTTATACCGGCATCTTGAAGTTGCTTACGCGTGTTGTGTGATAAATGATCAGCCTGATTGCGTAATTGTACTAATTCTTCAAATTTTCGATCAGACTCAGCATTTGCTTCTGCATCTCTTACCATGTTTTCAATTTCTGATTCATTTAAACCTGAGGAAGCCTTAATAGTTATTTTTTGCTCTTTCCCGCTATTTTTATCTTTCGCAGATACATGTAAAATACCATCAGCATCAATATCAAAAGTAACTTCAATTTGTGGTATTCCTCTTGGAGCAGAATGTATCCCATCAAGATTAAACTGTCCTAAAGATTTGTTATCGCTGGCTCGTTTACGTTCCCCTTGTAATACATGAATCGTAACTGCTGATTGATTATCTTCCGCTGTTGAGAACACCTGACTATGTTTAGTAGGAATTGTAGTATTTTTAGCAATTAATGAAGTCATTACTCCACCCATGGTTTCTATTCCTAATGACAATGGTGTCACATCTAATAATAGAACATCTTTAACATCACCAGATAATACTCCTCCTTGAACTGCAGCACCTACAGCAACAGCTTCATCGGGATTAACATCTTTACGAGGTTCTTTACCAAAAAACTCGGCTACTTTTGCCTGAACCATTGGCATTCTTGTTTGTCCACCTACTAAAATGACATCATCAATATTAGATACAGACAAGCCGGCATCTTGCAATGCAATTTTTAAGGGCTCAATAGAGCGATTTACTAGATCTTCTACTAATGATTCTAATTTTGCACGAGTCACTTTAATATTCAAGTGTTTAGGACCATTGGCATCCGCAGTTATATATGGTAAATTCACATCAGTTTGCTGCGCTGAAGATAATTCTATTTTAGCTTTCTCAGCTGATTCTTTAAGGCGTTGCATTGCCAAAGGATCATTATGTAAATCAATTCCCTGATCCTTCTTAAATTCTGTTACTAAATAATTAATCAGACGGCTATCAAAATCTTCACCTCCAAGATGAGTATCACCATTAGTAGCTAAAACTTCAAATGTTTTCTCTCCATCAACATCATCAATCTCAATAATTGAGATATCAAAAGTCCCGCCACCTAAATCATACACTGCAATCGTACGATTCCCTTTACTTTTATCAAGTCCATAGGCTAATGCCGCGGCAGTAGGTTCATTAATTATACGTTTTACTTCAAGACCAGCAATCCTGCCAGCATCTTTAGTTGCTTGACGTTGAGCATCGTTAAAATAAGCAGGAACTGTAATAACTGCTTCATTAATTGATTCTCCAAGATAATCTTCAGCCGTTCTTTTCATTTTTTTTAATACTTCTGCAGATATCTGGGGAGGTGCCATTTTTTTACCTTTGACTTCTAGCCATGCATCTCCATTATCCGCAGCCACAATTTTATATGGCATAATATTAACATCACGCTGAACTTCTTCATCTTTAAAACGTCGTCCAATTAAGCGTTTAATTGCGAAAAGCGTATTCTTAGGATTGGTAATAGCCTGACGTTTAGCAGGCTGTCCTACTAAAGTTTCTCCATCCTGTGTGAAAGCAATGACTGAAGGAGTGGTACGATCTCCTTCGGCATTTTCTAAAACTCTTGGTTTATTACCATCCATAATTGCAACACAAGAATTTGTGGTGCCTAAATCAATACCAATAATTTTACCCATCTAAACGTCTCCACTAAAAATTTCGTCGTTAATCTGGTTTTGAACCTTTAATAAGGGCAAATTATTGTACTTCCAGCGCCCATTATGTATATTAATATTTTTACAGGTTCATTAGTTCTAACTAAATGGGGTTAGTTTTCATCTGATCAAGGGTTGAATAATAAAAATTTTATTATTAATAGGTATATTTAATAAAATTAAATATAAGCTCAGATGCTTGCAAACATAGCAGAATTACTTTATGATCTATTTTGAGAATCAAATCACGCTCTCAGTGTTTTATTGATCTAGTAATAATCATTAGATATCAAAAGATGGCTTTTTAAGCAATAATTTCATTATTTATAATTTGTAACTCACTTGTGATGCTCTAAAATAAGGAGAAAAAATGGCTGAATACCTTTTTACTTCCGAATCAGTATCAGAAGGACATCCGGATAAGATTGCTGATCAAATATCTGATGCTGTATTAGATGCTATCTTACAACAAGATTTTCAAGCACGTGTTGCCTGTGAAACTTATATTAAAACTGGTATGGTTTTAGTTGGTGGTGAAATATCTACCAGTGCTTGGGTAGATATTGAAGATATTGTAAGAAACACCGTACGTGATATTGGATACATAAATTCAAATATGGGTTTTGATGCTAATTCATGTGCCGTAATCAATGCAATTGGTAAGCAATCTTCTGATATTAAACAAGGAATTAATCGTTCGATTTTATTAGAACAGGGTGCTGGTGATCAAGGATTAATGTTTGGATATGCTACTAACGAAACCGATGTTTTTATGCCCGCTCCGTTAACTTATGCTCATAGATTGGTACAGCGACAATCTGAAGTACGTAAAAATGGAATACTTCCATGGCTACGTCCCGATGCTAAAAGTCAAGTAACATTGAGGTACAATGGAGGTAAAATTGTTAATGTAGATACAGTAGTACTTTCTACTCAGCATAGTGAAGATATTACACAGAAATTTTTACATGAAGCAGTTATGGAAGAAATTATTAAACCGATATTACCAACCACGTTGTTAAATAATAAAACTAAATATTTCATTAATCCTACCGGAAGATTTGTGATTGGTGGTCCTCTTGGAGATTGTGGACTTACTGGACGTAAGATCATTGTGGATACTTATGGTGGTATGGCTCGTCATGGAGGAGGCGCTTTTTCTGGGAAAGATCCTTCTAAAGTAGATCGTTCTGCGGCTTATGCCGCCCGTTATGTAGCAAAAAATATTGTTGCAGCTGGTCTCGCCGACCGTTGTGAGATTCAATTATCATATGCAATTGGGGTTGCCGAACCAACGTCTATTATGGTTGAAACCTTTGGTACGGGTAAAATATCTAATGAAAAACTTATTTTAATAGTTAATAAATTTTTCGATCTTCGTCCATATAGTATAATTAAGATGCTAAATTTATTACATCCCATTTATAGAGAGACAGCAACTTATGGTCATTTTGGACGTCCCATTTTTCCTTGGGAAAAAACTGATAAGATTACATTATTACACGAAGCCGTAAATCTATAAATCTTCATATTTCTTCATTTAAGAAAATAGAAATTCGGAACTTTTTTTAAGTAATATAATTAATATTATGCCTATACCTCGTCTTTATTCTCCTTACAAAATTAAAATCCATGATGAAATCATGATTAATAGTAAAATGACCAATTATGTACATAACATATTAAGAATGAATCATGGTGATATAGTGCAATTTTTTAATGGTACAAATTTTGTTTTTAATGCGAAGATTCTTGAAATTTATAAAACACATACCTTAGTAAAAATTATTTCTATACACGAAGAAAATAGAGAATCACCTTTACATATTCATTTAGGCCAAGTGATCACCCGTGGTTATAGAATAAAATTTGCTATTCAAAAATCTGTTGAGCTAGGAGTAAACATTATTACTCCATTATTTTCTGAACGGTGCGGCGTCAAAATCAATAAACTCGACCTAGAAAAAAAAATCCAATATTGGAAGCAAATCGCTATTACTGCTTGCACACAATGTGGTCGAAATCTCATTCCTAAAATTAGATTTCCCATGAAGCTAAAACAATGGTGCGCCGAATCAGCACCTGATTTTAAAATTACTTTTTCTCCAAATTCGAGACAAAAAATTAGTATTTTGCCTAAAAAAATACAACAATTACGTTTGCTTATTGGTCCAGAAGGAGGACTATCAGACGATGAAATTACTACCACTGCTGACTATGATTTTACTAATATTTCTCTTGGACCACGGATTTTACGTACTGAAACTGCAAGTATGACAGCAATTACTATATTACAGGCTTATTTTGGTGATCTTACTTAAATAATAAATATGGTGAATTGAATGATTAAATTAGGCATGATTATGGATCCGATTTCTAATATTCATTTTAATAAAGATAGTAGTTTTGCTATTTTATTAGAAGCTCAAAGACGTAAATATGAAATCCACTACATGGAACTGAACGATTTATTTATACAAAAAAGCATAGCATGCGCGCGGACTAGAATTTTAAATGTCAAAGATAATCCATATAAATGGTATTCATTTTATAGTGAAAATGTTATTAGTTTACATGAACTCAATGTAATTTTTATGCGCAAAGATCCACCATTAGACCAAGAATTTCTTTATGCTACCTATATCCTTGAACACGCAGAAAATCAAGGAACCATGATAATAAACAAACCACAAAGCTTACGAGATTGTAATGAGAAAATTTTTACTACTTGGTTTCCAGATTTAATACCAGATACCCTAGTAACTAGGAATAAATCCCAAATTTTGAGTTTCTGGCGTCAACATAGTGATATTATTTTAAAACCACTGGATGGGATGGGTGGTTCATCTGTATTTCGCATTACACAAAATGATGTTAATGTATCAGTCATAATTGAAAATTTAACTGCCAATGGTCAATGTTACTGTATGGCACAAGAATTTATTGCTGACATTATAAATGGCGATAAACGGGTTTTCATAATAGATGGAGAGCCAATTCCTTATTGTTTAGTAAGAAAAGCTCAATATGGAGAAACACGTAGTAATCTAGCAGCAGGAGGAATCGGAGAAGTACAACCTTTATCAGTAAGAGACATGCAAATTATACGACGGATTGCTCCAATCTTACAACAGAAGGGTTTACTATTTGTAGGATTAGATATTATTGGTGATAAACTTACTGAAATTAATGTCACTAGTCCAACTTGTATCAGAGAAATTGAAACAGCCTCATCATATTCTATAACTAGTAAGTTAATGAACATGATCGAAAAACGTTTGTGATCTTAATTATGAATTATGAATATTTTAAAATTTGTAAATGGAAAATGTACCATGACAATATTAGCTTTTGATTTTGGCACTAAAAGTATTGGTGTAGCTGTTGGTCAAACTATTACTAAAACTGCTAATCCGTTACCTGCAGTTCAAGCCAAATCTGGCAATCCCGATTGGTTGAAAATTAAAGCCCTAATTTCCGAATGGCATCCTGATAAAATCATTGTTGGTTTGCCAATTAATATGGATGGTTCCGAGCAGTCAGTTACTAATAGTACCCGAATATTTGCTCATTGCATATCTAAACGTTTTAATATAGCTACTCAGTTACATGATGAACGTATGACTACTATAGAAGCACGGGATATCCTCTTTAAAAGAGGAGGATTTCGCGCTTTAAAAAAAAACTGATAGATTCAATGGCTGCGGTTCTTATATTAGAAAGTTGTTTTCAGATAAAAATTAATCAGTAAGATCAATACTCTCCAAAGAGGATTACTAAATAATTAATATGAATAAAATTCATAAAAATTTATTAAATGTACGTCATAAAATCTATACTACGGCAGTCAATAGCAACCGAAATCCACAGGAAATTACATTGGTTGCTGTTAGTAAACAGCAGTCTCACCTTAGTATTAAGGAGGCGATTGCGGTCGGGCAATTTCAATTTGGTGAAAACTATGTCCAAGAAGGTATAAATAAAATTCAATTAATTAGTGACCAACCGAAATTATGTTGGCATTTTATTGGTCAATTACAATCTAATAAAAGTCGGATGGTAGCGGAGAACTTTAGCTGGTGTCATACTATTGATCGATTACGCATAGCACAGCGTCTTAGTGAGCAACGCCCATCACATTTACCCCCTCTGAATGTATTAATTCAAATTAATCTTAGTGAAGAAAATAGTAAATCTGGTATTAGGTCAAACGAATTGAGCAAATTCGCACAAGCAATTGTATTAATGCCAAATTTATCATTACGTGGAATTATGGTTCTTCCTTCATTACAAGATTCAACTAATTTATCAGTTTATCATCTTATAGCAAAGGTTTTCCACCGGTTGAAGTGCGAATATTCTACAGTAGATACTTTATCTTTAGGAACAAGTTCTGATCTAGAAGCGGCCATTTTAGCTGGAAGTACCATGATACGCATTGGCCGCGCAATTTTTGGAGAACGTAAGATTGACACTATTTAATATAGATAATAACAATAATTAAGGTAATTTATACTAATAATTTTAATCCTTTCCTTTTTTTTCATTATCCTGACATTATTATCATTGGAATTGATAACATTAATAAAATATTTGGATTATATAGTTTTCGGGATAATTATTATTCGCTATATAATTTTAATGTTTACAAAGTCTAAAAAATTCAAAGTTTTTGATACATTATATCTCTAACTATATAACCTAAACTTATACCACGCTTTTCAAATTTAGTTAAGGGACGTGTGAAAGGACGAGGCATATAATTTTTTTCTTCTGATAGATTTTTATAACCTGAAATATCATTCATAACTTTAATAATATGTTCGGCATAGGATGTCCAATCAGTGACAATATGAAAAATTCCGGTTAATTGTAACTTACTGAGTACCAATTTTGCAAAAGATAATGTTATCAGACGACGTTTATGATGACGTCTTTTTGGCCAGGGATCTGGAAAAAATAGTTGTACGCGATAAATTGAATGATCTGGTAACATTTCTGTAAATACATCTATTGCATCATGATAGATCAGTCGAAAATTAAGCAATTTTGCTTGATTAGCTCGACTTAAACAAGATCCTACTCCTGGTAAATAAACTTCAATGCCAATAAAATTATTTTGTGGATTATTAATAGCTTGTTCAATTAAGTAATCTCCTATTCCAAAACCGATGTCGATTACTAACGGAGCTTCGTTAACAAATAAGCTATTAATATTTATTATCTGGTTTTGATAACCTATACCTATTTTTTGCCAATGCTCATTTATAGCACAACGTTGACTTTTAGTAAGACGTCCTTGACGACACGCAAAACTGCGAATTTCAGCAGTGACATCCTTTTTAAGATAATTTAAATTATTTAACATAATTTTTACTATAAAAATTTAATGATTTGCATCTAGATGCAATAAATTAGATTACATAATATTTCCCATAAATATGTATCTATTACCAGATAAAAGATAAAATCATAATAGAATGACAATAAACTCCTATTTAAAGAGGTCATGGTGAAGAATTATAAGATTAATCAAATGTTAGATACATCTAATATATACAGCTGGGGTAAAAATTATTTTAAGATTAATGAATTAGGACATATTGTGGTATGTCCTACTCCTAATGAAGGAGAATCAGTTCAAGTTGATTTAACACAACTCCTACAGAAAACCACTAAGAATGGTCTGCGATTACCAGCTTTATTTTGTTTTCCACAGATATTGCAACATAGATTGCGCTCTATTAATGCGGCTTTCAGAACTGCTCGAAATACCTATTGTTATCAAGGTGATTATTTTCTAGTCTATCCTATTAAAGTCAATCAGCATTCTCGTGTAATAGAATCTTTAATAAATTCTGGAGAAAATTTGGGTTTAGAAGCAGGATCTAAAGCAGAATTAATGGTGGTATTAGCACATGCTACTAGTATAAAACATATGGTAATCGTGTGTAATGGCTATAAAGATAATGAATATATTCGTCTGGCTCTGATAGGATCCAAATTGGGGCATAAGATTTACTTAGTTATTGAAAAATTAAACGAGTTAATTCCAGTATTAAAAATTGCAGAACACCTGAATGTAACACCTAGGTTAGGTGTACGTATACGTTTAGCATCACAAGCAACTGGAAAATGGCAGTCTACTGGTGGAGAGAAATCTAAATTTGGATTAGCAACTCTACAAATTTTACAACTCGTAGAAATGCTTAAAAAAGCAAAAATGCTTCATAGCTTACAACTCCTACATTTTCACATGGGATCGCAGTTAGCTAATATGCGTGAGATTGTCTGTGGAATTCGTGAATCCGCACGTTTTTACGTAGAACTTCATAAACTTGGAGTACCCATTAAATTTTTTGATGTTGGTGGTGGATTAGGGGTAGATTATGAAGGGACGAGGTCTCATTCAGATTTTTCAGTTAACTACAGTCTGAAGGAGTATGCTAAAAATGTTATTTTTGGTATTATTGAAATATGTAAAGAATATCGATTACCTCATCCGAACGTTATCACCGAATCCGGACGAGCGATAACGGCTCATCATACTATATTAGTATCTAATATAATTAATGTAGAATTAAATGAATATAATCTTCCAGAACCACCTAGTAACGATGCACCTCAACCCGTAATTAATCTCTGGCATACTTGGCAAAAAATCCAAGCAGGTCATGAAATGAGATATTTAATAAAGTGGTTACATGATAGTCAGATGGATTTACAAGATCTTAATACAGGTTATATACATGGACGTTATGATTTAAAGCAAAGAGCGTTGGCTGAACGATTTTACCTTAATATTTGTAATAAAATTCAAAATTACTTAGATATTGATAATATCGATCATCGCCCCATTCTTAATGAAATTCAGAAACGCCTAGCGGATAAATTATATGTAAATCTATCCCTATTTAATTCTATGTTGGATGTATGGGGCATGGATCAATTATTTCCGGTACTTCCCCTAGAAGGCTTAAATCAGCCTGTTGAAAGACGTGCTATTATACTTGATATCACTTGTGATTCAGATGGTGCTATTAATCATTATATTGATGGGAATAATATTACAACCACTATGCCTATGCCACATTATGATGAAGAACATCCACCGCTACTAGGATTTTTTATGTTAGGCGCATATCAAGAAATTCTTGGAAACATGCATAATCTGTTTGGGAAAACCAAGACAGTGAATGTATATATATCATCTAACGGAAAATATGAATTAGAATGTTATAATAATGGTAATAATATTGCTGATATGTTACTTTATGTAGGATTAGATCCAGATAACTTACTCGATAAGTTTATTAATCAGATGAAAATTAATAATTTAGATGATAAATGGCAGAAGAAATTTTTAGAGGAATTTAAAACGCTATTATATCAATCGACTTACTTAGAACAGAATTAATCTATCAAAATTATTTAATTATAGGTGATTGAGTAAAATAGGAGTTAAACAAATAAATAATGAATATTTTACCGTATCAACTAGACCAATCTTTGGTATCTAATGCTTTCGGATTTATGCGTTTTCCAGTGAATTTTACTCCTTTTCATTGTCCTGAAATAGAATGGGTTATCACTGGAATTCCGTTTGATATGACAACTTCAGGACGTGCTGGCAGTAGGCATGCACCAGGAGTTATTAGACAGATTTCGGTAAATTTAGCATGGGAACAAAATCGTTGGCCTTGGTCATTTGATATTAGAAAAATTTTGAACATAGTTGATTGTGGTGATTTAATATATAATTTTGGCGATGTTCGAGACATGAGTGTTAAATTACAAATACATACAGAAAAATTATTAACAAATGGTAAAAGATTATTATCAATTGGTGGTGATCATTTTATTACTTTGCCAATACTTCGCGCTCATGTTAAGTTTTTCGGTAAAATAATATTATTGCATTTTGATGCTCATTCAGATTGTTATCAGAACAATAATCCATATGATCATGGTACAATGTTTTATCATGCTATTAAGGAAAATTTAATTGATCCTCAAAATTCTATACAGATAGGTATTCGTACCGAATCTAATCTAAAAACTGATTTTACTATTTTTAATGCGGCACAAGTAAATGACTGTGATGTAAATGAGATATTAATATCAATAAAAAGAATCGTGGGCAGTAGACCAGTATATCTAACTTTTGATATTGATTGTTTAGATCCAGCGTTTGCTCCAGGTACAGGAACTCCTGTAGTAGGAGGGTTAACTACTGATAAGGCTCTGAAATTAATTCGTGGCCTTAAAGGAATTAATATTGTAGGTATGGATGTAGTAGAAGTATCACCCCCATTTGATCATAGTGAAATTACCAGTCTAGCAGCGGCCACCTTAGCATTAGAAATGCTACATGTACAAGCTGCGACTAAATTAGCAACTAATATTAATTAAATTTAAGAGACATTTAAAAACGTGAGGTGTATCTAAAATAGATAGATCAAGGGAGTATAATATAAAAAGATTAATTTTTAAAAGATATTCTAGAAAGCTCAATCTAAATGGAGTCAACAATGTCTTCTCGCAAAGAGCTTGCTAATGCGATTCGTATTCTAAGCATAGATGCCATCCAAAAAGCAAAATCTGGACATCCTGGTGCCCCCATGGGAATGGCGGATATTGCTGAAGTTTTATGGCGGGAATTTTTAAATCATAATCCTCTAAATCCGGCTTGGTTTAACCGAGATCGTTTTGTACTTTCAAATGGTCATGGTTCAATGCTAATTTATAGTCTTTTACATCTAAGTGGTTATAATTTACCAATGAGTGAAATAAAAAAATTTCGCCAGTTGTGTTCTCAAACCCCTGGACATCCTGAATTTGGAAATACTATTGGTGTTGAAACTACTACTGGACCTCTAGGACAAGGACTAGCTAATGCGGTAGGAATGGCTATAGCAGAACGCACTTTAGCTGCGCAATTTAATCGACCAGGACATAATATAGTAGATCATTATACTTATGCATTTATGGGAGATGGTTGTTTAATGGAAGGGATTTCTCATGAAGTCTGTTCATTAGCTGGAACATTAAAACTGGGAAAATTAATAACATTTTACGATAATAATGGTATATCTATTGATGGTGATATTACCGGATGGTTTACTGACAATACAGCCAAACGTTTTGAATCCTATGGTTGGCATATTATACCTGATGTTGATGGTCATAATCATGAATCTATTAGTAATGCTATAAAGAAAGCAGTCAATATCATTGATAAACCATCTATTATAATATGTAAAACTATCATCGGATTTGGATCACCCAATAAAGCTGGTAAAAATGATATTCATGGTGCCCCCTTAGGGGAGTCTGAAATCGCCGCTACTCGTAAATTTTTAAATTGGAATTACCCGCCATTTATTATTCCAAAAGAAATTTATTTAAAATGGGATGCAAGAGAAACAGGTTTGCAAAAAGAAACTGCATGGAATAATAAATTTGCTAATTATCAAAGTGTTTTCCCTCATTTAGCCTCTGAATTAATGCGCCGGCAAAATAACCAATTACCTGACTCATGGGATAAAATAACTAAAAATTTTATTAAAAAGTTACAAACCCATCCAGATAATATAGCTGGTCGTAAAGCTTCACAAAATATATTAGAATGCTTTGGGATATTATTGCCGGAGTATTTAGGTGGATCTGCGGACTTAAGTCCAAGTAATCTAACTATGTGGTCGGGTTCGAGATCTATTGATAAGGATACATCAGGTAATTATATTCACTATGGAGTACGCGAATTTGGTATGACTGCTATAGCTAATGGAATAGCTTTACATAGAGGATTTTTAGCTTACACAGCTACGTTTTTAACTTTTGTAGAATATGCGCGTAATGCAGTGCGGATGGCGGCTTTAATGAAAATTCGCCAGGTGATGATTTACACTCATGATTCCATTGGTTTAGGTGAAGATGGCCCAACACATCAACCAGTAGAACAGTTAGCAAGTTTACGCCTTACTCCTAATCTTAGTACCTGGCGCCCTTGTGATCAGGTTGAGTGTGCTGTAGCATGGAAATATGCTATTGAACGTTTAGATGGTCCTACTGCATTAATATTTTCTCGTCAAATTTTACCACAACAACACAGATCAATGGAACAATTAAGTAATGTAGCGCGTGGTGGATATGTGTTAAAATCATGCATTGAACAACCCGATATTATTATAATTGCTACAGGTTCTGAAGTAGATTTAGCAGTTTCTGCCTACCTTAAACTTAGTGTAGAAGGATATAATGTACGTATAGTTTCAATGCCATCTCCGGATGTTTTTGATCTTCAAGATGAAATTTATCGTGAAACCGTGTTACCTAAAACCGTCAACACTAGAATTGCTATTGAAGCCGGTATGGCAGAATTTTGGTATAAATATGTTGGTTTGAATGGAGCTATTATCGGAATGCATACATTTGGTGAATCTGCTCCAGCTGATATACTTTTTAATTTTTTTGGTTTTAATTTAGAAAATGTTATTAGGATAGTAAGGAAATTATTAAAAAATAATAACATCGCATAATAGTTTAATTTAGAGTTAAGCTACTTAAAAATCTAATAATTTAAAAAAATAAAAATTGCTTATAATCATGACTATTCGTATAGCTATTAATGGATTCGGACGGATTGGCCGCAGTATAGTGCGGGCTTTATACGAAACTGGAAGACGTAAAAATTTTATAGTAGTGGCAATTAATGAATTAGCTGATGCATCCGGAATGGTCTATCTTTTAAAATATGATACTATCCATGGTCGTTTTGCTTGGAATGTACATAAAGATAGAGAAAGGATATGGATTGGTAAAGATCTCCTATATATATTTCATTATAGTAATCTAGATATGTTACCTTGGGCAGATCTCAAGGTAGATATTGTACTAGATTGCACAGGGTTATATGGAAGTAGGTTGGATGGAGAAGCCCATTTAAAATCAGGAGCCAAAAAAGTTCTTTTCTCACATCCAGGTGAGATAGATCTTGATGCTATAGTGGTATTTGGTGTCAATGATACTACTTTAAAAAGTAGTGACCGTATTGTATCGAATGCTTCATGTACTACTAATTGTGTAATACCTGTAATAAAATTACTTAATGATGCATTAAATATCCAATCAGGGATGATTACATCAATACATTCTGCTATGCAGAATCAGCAGATTACTGATACTTATAGCACTAGTTTAAGAATGGGTCGTGCTGTTAGCCAATCTATTATTCCAGTAGATACTAGTATAGCTATGTGTATCAAACGCATTTTACCGGAATTTAGTAATAAATTCGAAGCTATTTCAGTTAGAGTACCTACGATCAATGGCATAGCTATCGATCTTAATCTAAATGTAGAAAAATCAGTTACTGTAAAACAAGTGAATACCATAATAAAAGAAGCAAGTAATGGTAAATTTAAGGGTATAGTTGATTATACTGAATTACCATTAGTTTCAATAGACTTTAACCATGATCCACATAGCACAATTGTGGATGCTACACAAACTCGAGTCAGTAGTCATCATTTAATTAAAACTCTACTATGGTGTGATAATGAGTGGAGTTTTGCAAATCGAATGTTAGATACAGCTCTAGCAATGGCTAAGATTGGTTTTTAGAGTTTTCTGTATTTCTATAAAAAAAAGATAATAATCTCCTATAAAATCGGAGGATACATCATGTCTATCATGAAGATGACTGATTTAGATTTAGCAGGGAAACGAGTTTTAATAAGGGCAGATTTAAATGTGCCCATTAAACATGGCAAAGTAACATGTAAAAAAAGAATTAGTGCATTTTTACCTACAATTGAAATGGCTATAAAACAAGGCGCTAGAATCATGGTGTTTTCTCATTTAGGAAGACCAACTGAAGGTAAATATGATGGAAATTTTTCTCTGTTACCTGTAGTAGAAATTATAAGAGATAAAATTAGTTGTCCAATTAAGTTTATAGCTAATTATCTCGATGGTGTAGAGATAGCAAAAGGTGAAGTAGTTATATTGGAAAATGTTAGATTTAATCCAGGCGAAACCAATAATGAAGAGATCTTATCTAAAAAATATGCGTCATTATGCGATATATTTGTAATGGATGCTTTTGGAAGCGCTCATAGAACTCAAGCTTCAACGCATGGAGTAATCAAATTTTCACCGATAGCATGCGCTGGCCCACTGTTAACTACCGAGTTGGAAGCTTTGAGTCAAGCCATGATCAATCCTAGAAGACCGATGGTTGCAATAGTAGGTGGATCTAAAATTTCTACAAAATTTAATCTCTTGAATTCTTTAGCAAAATTAGCAGATCAAGTAATGGTAGGAGGAGGTATTGCTAATACTTTCGTGGCAATTGATAATAAAGTGGGTCAATCTTTATATGAACCAGATTTTGTTGAATCTGCTAAATTTCTAAGAAATACTTATGGTATTACCATACCAACAGATGTACGTGTTGGTAAACAATTTTCTGAAAATGTTCAAGCTATTCTTAAGCCCGTAACAGAAATTAAGAACGATGAAGAAATTATGGATTTAGGTGAGAATACTACTAGAAGAATGGCTAAAATATTAAAACAAGCAAAAACCATTCTTTGGAATGGACCAATAGGGGTCTTCGAATTTCCTAATTTTAGCCATGGTACGAAGACTATTGCTAATGCTATAGCTGAAAGTAAGGCCTTTTCTATTGCGGGGGGAGGTGATACTTTAGCGGCTATTGATCTATTTGGAATAGAAGATAAGATCTCTTATATTTCTACCGGAGGAGGGTCATTCTTAGCATTTATTGAAGGAAAAATATTACCAGGAGTTGCGATTTTAGAAGAACGTGCTAAACAGTACGATATAATAAGATAAACAGGACAATAGTTATATGTCTCAAATTTTGAATTTTTTAAAGCCAGGTGTGATTACAGGAGTTAATGTACAGAAAATCTTTAATGTAGCGAAATTAAATCATTTTGCGTTGCCCGCAGTCAATTGTATAGGTACCGATTCAATTAATGCGGTTCTTGAAACTGCTGCTAAAGTTAAGGCTCCAGTAATTATACAATTTTCTAATAGTGGTTCAACATTTATTGCAGGTAAAGGTTTAATCAATAATCAATCACAAAATGCGGCAATTCAGGGTGCCATTTCTGGAGCTAAACATGTACATCAAATGGCTAAATATTATGGCATACCAGTTATATTACATACTGATCACTGTAACAAAAATTTATTACCATGGCTTGATGGTCTATTAGAAGCAGATGAAGAATACTTAAAGACCACTGGGAAACTGCTATTTTCCTCTCATATGGTTGATCTTTCTGAAGAATCATTAGAAGATAATATTGAAATCAGTAGTCATTATCTTTATCGCATGTCAAAAATTGGTATTACACTAGAAATTGAATTAGGTTGTACGGGTGGAGAGGAAGATGGTGTAGATAATAGCAATATTTTAAGTTCGGCTTTATATACCCAACCAAAAGATGTCTGTTATTGCTACGAAAAACTCAGCGCTATTAGTACAAATTTTACTATAGCGGCGGCATTTGGTAACGTACATGGAGTTTATAAACCAGGAAATGTTCAATTAATTCCCAAAATTCTCAAAAATTCACAAGACTATATAAGTAATAAACATGGTGTACCGGATAATACTATTAATTTTGTATTTCACGGAGGATCAGGGACTCCAATTAGTAAAATTAAAGAAGCTATTAGTTATGGTGTAGTAAAGATGAATATTGATACAGATACACAATGGGCAACTTGGAAAGGAATTTTACAATATTATAAAGATAATGAAACATATTTACAAAGCCAATTAGGTAATCCTAAAGGAAATTACTTACCCAATAAAAAATTCTACGATCCACGTAACTGGCTACGTGCTGGTCAGTTAAGTATGATTATGAGATTAGAAAAGGCATTCTCAGTGTTAAATGCTGTGAATCTACTTTAAAATAGTCGAATACTATTCGACAATAAAATAAAAATTTATGGGTCGTACGAGTCTAATTTTAATTAATAGCATGAAACATGCTGGCTATTGGCTAATAAATAATCAGACATTACTTATAAAGTATACAGTCAATGTTATCGTAGCCATATTTATTATATGTATAGGAATGACTATAGCAAATTATATTGCTAAAAATCTTAATGTAATATTTTTAGCACGTCATATTGATATTACAATAGCTAATTTCATTTCAATTTTATTACGCTATAGTATTATAACTTTTGCAGTTACTGCAGCTTTAAATCGTGTTGGCGTACAAACTGCTTCAATTATTGCCATTTTAGGTGCTGCTGGATTAGCGGTAGGATTAGCTTTACAAGGTTCTCTTTCCAATTTTGCCGCCGGTGTATTATTAGTAAGCTGTAGACCATTGCGTGTAGGAGAATATGTAGATTTAGGAGGAGTAAGTGGTATAGTACAGCAAATCCAAATTTTTTCTACTACACTTTTATCTGATGATGGTAAAACCATTATTATGCCTAATGGTAAGGTTATTTCGGCTAATATTATTAATTATTCTCGGGAACCGATCAGACGTAATGAAATTATATTAAGAGTAGATGCAGATGCAGATCTTAATAAGATTAAAGATATTATACATAAAATTGTATATACAGATACAAGAATTATGAAAGAACGTGAGATTATTATTAGATTACATGAAATCGGAACGAACTATCTTAATTTTATTGTAAGATGGTGGAGTAAAGGAAGTGATTTACAAAATGTTTATTGGGATATATTAGAACGTTTTAAACAAGCTATCGATCAACACCATGGTTAATTTTATGACACTAGATAATTTAAAAAGAACTGTTGCGTGGGCAGCATTAGATTATATTCCTAAGGGTTCTATTATTGGAATTGGTTCGGGATCAACAGTAACGCATTTTATTAATGCACTAGGAACTATAAAGTCCCAAATTGATGGAGCAGTATCTAGTTCAAATCAGTCAAGCGCACAATTGAAGAATTTAGGGATTCCTGTGATAAATTGTAATGATGTGGAATCACTTCCTCTTTATATAGATGGAACTGATGAAATTAATGATCAATTACAACTAATAAAAGGCGGAGGAGCTGCTCTTACTAAAGAAAAGGTTATTGCCGCAATATCAAGAAAATTTATCTGTATTGCTGATGAATCTAAGCAAGTACCCTTATTAGGAAGATTTCCATTACCTTTAGAAGTAATACCTATGGCACGATCTTATGTCGCCAGAGAAATATTAAAATTAGGATTAGGAGGAATGCCTAAATATCGTCGTGGGGTAGTGACAGAAAATGGTAATGTGATTATTGATATTTATCATCTAAAAATGAATAATCCAATTCATCTTGAAAAAACTATTAATATGATTGCTGGTGTAGTAACTGTTGGATTATTTGCAATCCGTAGTGCGGATATTGCACTAATTAGTACATTTAATGGTGTGAAATCTTTAACTAAATAAATATATAATTTATGCCTGAAAAATTATTTACTTGGTTCCATTGCCAAATCGTAGATGGAGTAATTAATGCTGTTAAAGGTACATCCCATGTAGTGATGGGAATAGCTGCTACTTGTTGGAAGTCATATGCTAAGCCGATATATAAAAATTTATAGTAATATCTATGTTGTAAGAGACGATCATAATATCCTCCTCCCATACCTGTTACCTTGAGCATCAAAAAATTTTACGGTAATCCAATAATGGTTCTGGAATCTGAAATAGATTAAAATCATCAAGCTTACAGACATATATTGCATAAATAATATTTGACTCATATTAACCGGGTGTCTTACTGGAAGATAAACGTTTTATTACGTTGCCAGAGTTGTTTGATTAACGGATCAGTATTGATCTCACCATCCACCTAAGTAAATATAGCTATATTTTTTTGCTAGAACAATTGGCATAAAATTAAGAGCTTGTTTAGCAATTTTATTAGCAGATTTTGATGATCTAACAATGATAAGCTCTTTCTCATATGTCTTATATTTTAGCGTATTAATTTTCTTTTATACCAGATGAAATCATATTTCATATTTATTATGAATTACTTTAGCTTAGAATTATCTCATCAGTATTCAAAATTTTCAGATGAGTAGTTAAGAATGTTAATTATACAAGATTTTATATACCGACGTAATAAATTATTCACTAAAATGAAACCATCTAGTATTGCTTTAATTTTTGCTGCACCTAAAGTGATACGTAATAATGGTAATGAATATCCTTATCGTCAAAATAGTGATTTTTTATATTTAACTGGATTATCTTATTCAGAATCTTTATTAATATTACTTAAAAAAGAATCACATAAAAATCAGAGTATCTTATTTATTCCTGAAAATGATAGAACTATGGAAGTATGGATTGGTCATAGATTAGATTTACAGGAGACTTCTCAAAAACTTGCAATAGACTATGCTATACCTTGGAGTGAATTAGGTAATGAGCTTTATTTATTACTTAATAAAGTAAATATATTGTATCATGCTAAGGGAATGTATAATTTCGCCGAAAAGATTCTATTTAGTGCTTTAGAAAAATTAAGAATCATTTTCGGCAAAAATTTCCTAGCTTATAATTCCATTATTGACTGGCGTCCTTTAGTACATGAAATGCGTCTGATTAAGTCTTTAAATGAACAAGCTATACTACGTCAGGCAGGAAGAATTAGTGCTTTATCACATTATCAAGTCATACAAAAATGTAGACCAGGGATGCAAGAATCTCACCTAGAAGGTGAAATGTTATATCAATTTAATCGTCAAGGAGCGCGATTTTCAGCCTATAATACAATTGTAGGTAGTGGTAAAAATACTTGCATATTACATTATACTGATAATAATCAGATCTTATCTGAAGGTGATTTAGTATTGATTGATGCTGGTTGTGAACTATGTGGATATGCAACTGATATTACTCGTACTTTTCCTGTGAATGGAAAATTTAGTACTCCTCAACATGCTATTTATAAGATTGTGCTAGCAGCTCTATATAAAGCTTTAAAACTATTGAGACCAGGAATTACTTTACTTGAAGTCGAAAAAGAAGTTATATATGTTATGATGAGTGGTTTATTAAAATTAGGTTTAATGGAAGGAGATATTAATCAACTCATTTATAAAAAAGCCTATCGCCAATTTTTTATGCACAAACTTGGTCATTTCTTAGGTTTAGATGTACATGATGTTGGAATTTATGGTGTAGATCATGATGTTATCAAGTTACAATCAGGGATGGTATTAGCTATTGAACCAGGATTGTATATTACCCCATCTTTAAATAATATTAATAAGGAATATCTTGGGATTGGTATTCGTATTGAAGATGATATTCTAATAACGGATAGAGGAAATGAAAATTTGACAAGTCTAGTTCCAAAACACCCCAAAAAAATTGAAATAATGATGTCCTCTGTAAGTAATTAATATTGTAATTAATGATTATATATTAAATATATGTGTTTAATATTATTCGTTTAAGATGATCTTAAGATTAATTAAAAAAGAATGGATTAAATATCTGATGCAAAAAACTATTCTATTTAATCATCATCAATTGTATGGTGCACATATCATAAATTTTAATGACTGGATGATGCCACTTCATTATGGATCTCAATTAAAAGAACATCATATAGTACGTAATGATGCTGGTGTCTTTGATATTTCTCATATGACTATTATAGATATTTATGGAGAAGAAGCCCGTATCTTTTTACGTTATATCTTAGCGAATGATGTAGCAAAATTAAAAAATCCAGGAAAAGCATTATATAGTGCAATGTTAAATATAAGTGGAGGTGTGATTGATGATTTAATTGTTTACTTTATAAATCATACCACTTATCGCTTAATAGTTAATGCTGTTAATCGTAATAAAGATTTAGCTTGGCTCTATAAACATATTAAAAACTTTAGTGTCAAATTAAAAACCCGTGATGATATGGCTCTAATAGCTATTCAAGGACCTAATGCGCAGAAAAAAACCCAAAGTTTATTTAATCCAGAGCATCAACAAATTTTAGATAAAATGTTACCTTTTTCAAGTGTAGAATTGGGAGATTGGTTTGTATCAACTACAGGGTATACTGGAGAATTAGGTTACGAAATTGCTATGCCGCAAGAAAAAGCCGTTCATTTTTGGAAAAGTTTAATTAATATCGGAGTTTATCCTGTTGGATTAGGAGCGAGGGATACACTACGTCTTGAAGCCGGAATGAATTTATATGGTAATGAAATGGATGAAAAAATTTCTCCACTATCTGCTAATATGGATTGGACAATTAGTTGGGAGCCAATGAATCGAAATTTCATTGGAAGAGAAGCTTTAGAAAGGCAACGCTATCACATAATTGATAAATTAGTTGGTTTAAAAATGAAAGCAAAAGGTGTCTTACGTCCTCAATTAACTGTTAGTTTTAATGATCAAGATGGTCGTAATAAAACGGGTAAAATTACTAGTGGTACTTTTTCTCCAACTTTAGGTTATAGTATTGCTCTGGCACGTGTTCCCAGCGAAATAGGTAAAGAAGCTGTAGTGCATCTACGTAATAGAGATGTCTTAGTTGAAATAACGAGACCTATTTTTGTTCGTGATGGTCACTGCATTACTTAAAATAAGTATAAAAAAATAAGTATAAAAGGATTAATAATGTGTCAAGTGCCTAATAATCTAAGATATCGTAGTAGTCATGAATGGGTGATTAAAAATGCTACCGGAAATTATACAGTTGGCATTACTCATCATGCACAGGAATTACTAGGAGATATAGTTTTTATTGATTTTCCTGAAATAGGTTCGAGATTTAATATGGGAGAAGAATGTGCTATTGTAGAATCTGTCAAAGCGGCTACTAGTGTATATACTCCTCTAAGTGGTAAAATTATTGTAGTTAATAATATGTTAATTGAAAAGCCAGAATTAATAAATAATAGTCCATATGTTATGGGTTGGTTATTAAAATTACAAGCTAGCAATGAGTCAGAACTAGATCTTTTATTAGATGCTAATGATTATCAATTATTGACAAATCAAAGTAATACTTGATAGTATCATCGGTGCTATTAATTAATTATTAAAATAAGGTTTATGGTTCAATCTATTAGTATGCTTGAGCATAATGATGCTTTTATTAAACGTCATATTGGTTCATCTCCTGAACAGCAGATGTCGATGTTATCAACATTAGGTTTTTCTTCACTTCATGAATTAATGACATCGATTTTACCAGGTAATCTTAATTTACCCACTATCCCAAATATTTGCAATGCCGTTTCAGAATATCAAGCTTTAAAAGAAATTAAAATTCTTGCTCAAGAAAATAAATATTATAAATCTTGGATTGGGATGGGATATAGTGCTACATTAATACCACCAGTAATTTTACGTAATGTTTTAGAAAATCCCGGGTGGTATACTACTTATACTCCGTATCAACCTGAAATTTCCCAAGGTCGTCTTGAAGCTTTATTAAATTTTCAGCAAGTAACATTAGATTTGACCGGTCTAGATATAGCTTCAGCATCTTTGTTAGATGAAGCAACCGCAGCTGCTGAATCAATGTCTATGGCAAAAAGAATTAGTAAAATAAAAAATGCTAATAAATTTTTTATTGCGGCTGATCTGCATCCGCAAACTATAGATGTAATATGTACTCGTGCCAAATTTTTAGGTATTGAATTGATAATAGATTGTGCTGAAAAAGTATTAAACTATAATGGAATTTTTGGTGTATTATTCCAGCAAATTGGTACTACTGGAGAAGTACACGATTATTCCTTCTTAATTACCGAACTTAAAACTAGAAAAATAATAATCAGTATTATATCTGAGATAATGTCTTTAGTATTATTAAATGCACCTGGTAAACAAGGTGCGGACATCGTTCTTGGATCAGCACAACGTTTTGGCCTTCCAATGGGATATGGTGGTCCTCATGCTGCTTTTTATGCCACCAGTAATGAGTATAAACGCTCAATGCCTGGTCGCATTATCGGTGTTTCACGTGATGCTACGGGAGATCCAGCTTTACGCATGGCAATGCAAACTCGTGAACAACATATTAGACGTGAAAAAGCTACCTCTAACATTTGTACTTCTCAGGCATTACTAGCTAATATAGCAGGATTATATGCAGTATATCACGGTCCAGAAAGACTAAAGCAAATTGCAAATCGTATTCATAGGTTAACAGATATTTTAGCTGCAGGCTTACATCAACATAAATTTCGTATTTTGAATCAAACTTGGTTTGATACTCTTACGGTTGAAGTCAAGAATAAATCCGCCGTCTTAGCGAGTGCATTAAGTCTGGGGGTAAATTTACGTAATGACCTTAACCATGCAGTCGGAATTACTTTAGATGAAACTACCACTCTAGAAGATATTCTAATATTATTTACTATAATAATTGGTGATAAACATAACCTAGATGTTCTAAATATTGATAATTTAATTAAAAGCCATAAAAATCCTTCTTTGCCTAACTATTTACTACGTCAAGATTTAATTCTTACTCATCCAGTATTTAATTCTTATCATAGTGAAACTAAGATGATGCGTTATTTGCATTTTCTAGAACGTAAAGATTTAGCATTAAACTATTCAATGATACCTCTTGGTTCTTGTACTATGAAACTTAATGCGGCTGCAGAAATGATACCAATTACTTGGTCAGAGTTTTCCGGTCTTCATCCTTTTTGCCCTCTCGATCAGGCTTCTGGAATATTAAAAATTATCCGACAATTATCTGATTGGTTTATCAAATTAACCGGTTATGATGCTTTCAGCCTACAACCTAATTCAGGAGCACAAGGGGAGTATGCTGGTTTATTAACAATACGTCGATATTATGAAAGTTTAAATCAAATAAATCGTTCGATTTGTCTTATTCCAGCTTCCGCACATGGAACTAATCCAGCTTCAGCTAAAATGGCCGGGATGACAGTAGTAACCGTGGAGTGTGATAAAAAAGGTAATCTAGATTTACAAGATTTAGTTCATAAAGCTAGACAAGCTGATACCAAATTAGCTTGTATCATGATAACATATCCTTCTACACACGGTGTTTACGAAGAATCTATCAGTGAAGTTTGCCAGATTATTCATCAATATGGAGGTCAAGTTTATCTTGATGGTGCTAATATGAATGCACAGCTTGGAATTATGATGCCAGGGCATATTGGTGTGGATGTCTCACATCTTAATTTACATAAAACATTTTGTATTCCACATGGAGGAGGGGGTCCAGGAATGGGTCCTGTTGGAGTAAAAGCACATTTAGCTCCTTTTCTTCCTGGACATAGGATCATTACCATAGATGATCTGATACCGCATCAAAATGCCGTTTCAGCCGCCCCATTTGGTAGTGCGTCTCTTTTACCCATTTGTTGGATGTATATTCGGATGATGGGATTTGAAGGATTAAAATTAGCAACTCAGATAGCTATACTTAATGCGAATTATATTGCTAGCCGGTTAAAACATGTATATCCAATATTATATACGGGTAAAGGAGGATATGTAGCGCATGAGTGTATTATTGACATTCGACCCATAAAAGCTATGACTGGGATTAATGAGTTAGATATTGCTAAGAGATTAATTGATTATGGATTTCATGCTCCTACTATGTCATTTCCTGTGATGGGTACATTAATGATTGAACCAACTGAGTCAGAAGATCAAATTGAACTAGATCGTTTCATTGATGCTATGTTAGCAATTCATAAAGAAATTGAATATATTGCTCAAGGAAAATGGCCATTACAAGATAATCCATTAGTTAATGCTCCACATACTCAAAAAGAATTAGTAGGGATATGGAATCACCCTTATAGTAGGATGCAAGCGGTCTATCCCACAGGATATCAACCTAATAAATACTGGCCTACAGTAAAACGTCTGGATGATGTTTTTGGTGAAAAAAATTTGGTCTGTTTCTGTAATTAATAAAAAACCTTCTGAATTGATAAACTACTGTTACCATCTTTTTTAAGACGCAATACACTATCTAAGGGTAAATTATTTTTTAATATAGCTTGTATCCATAATTCATTATTAGCCATAAGACAACTTGCTAGAATAGTACCTGACTCCTTCCATTGATCATTACTAATTTGTAATTCTAAGTAATCTGTTGTATCTGGTATATAGTTAGAATGCCCAGACAGCAAATAAAGAGCGTGCTTATTTACTCCACGAAATTTGGCACGTGTTACCATCTCTTGACCTAGATAACAACCTTTATTAAAGCTAATACCATTCAAATTTTGTAAATTTGTGGCTTGTGGTAAAAATTTACATGAATTGGTTACATCAATAATTGGAATTCCGGCTTCTATATCTAGTGCGACCCATTGTCTACTATCATTGAAGTGCGCTTTAATATCCAATAATTTTGAGATTAATTTTTTAACCATATTAATATCTGTAATAATAATAAAGCGCTCAGATGGACGATTAAACCATAATAGTAAGGTATGATTAAAGTGAATTACAGGACAGTCTTTATTTGGTAATACCGAATAAAAATTTGTAAGAGTTTCACGAGCTTTAAATCCCGCAATCCCCAATAATATTGCCTTGTCATTTTTTGATATCAAAACTTGAGAAAATATTGCATATTTTTTTAAGGCTGCTAATTGTAGTTGATGTACTGAACTTCTTACAATCCATCCTAATCCTTCTCCATAATGAAATAGTAGCAAATTAGTCAACATTTTACCTCTCGCATTACAGTGAGCAGATTGGCAAGATTGGTTTAGTTTTAATTTTTTAATATCTAATGTTAGCTGTCCTTGTAAATAATCTATATAATCCCTACCAGTAATAGTCAATAATGTCCACTGTTCTAAAAAAATGAATGTAAAAGCTAAATTCATTGAGGATTGAGGAAATATTGTATTAGAATTGTAAAATTTCATATAAATAATTAACCAATTTTAAGTTTGATGAAAAACATTGACATCAATAATTTATCAGCTATCTACTTAGCATGTAGAAGAGGTATATCAGAACTAGATATTATTATTATGTCTTTTTTAAAAAATGAATATATTAATCTGAGTAATAAAGATAAGCTTAATTTTATTAAATTACTAGAATCAGATGATATAGAACTTTTGAATTGGTTAATTTATAATCAAGAACCACATGATATTAATTTTAAGCCAATCGTACACCTTATTAGACAATTACATTAATTAGTGATAAAGTTCTTTGATATCAACATTCACTAATTTTTAGATTAGAGTAATCTTCTTGCAAGAGATACTAAGATCATGTTAGACATAAATTATATATATATAAGAGAACAGATTCAAGATTTAATTAAACGTACCCATCTACTTCAGGTGTACCTTTAATTATGCTAATTATCAAAAACGTTTAAAAGAAATCAATAATCAACTAGAAACTCCTAATATTTGGCAAAATATTAATCTCGTGCAATCTTTAAGTAAAGAACGCTTAAAGGTCTGTGATTTTATAGAAAAAATAGATAACTTCCTACTGGAAGTTGATGACCTTTCTTTGTTACTTGATTTAGGCATAGAATCTAAAGATAATCATACTATTAATGAAGTGATTGCAAAAATTAATCACCAAGAAAAAATACTACTTGAATTAGAGATTCAAGCAGTATTTACAGAAAAAAATGATAAAGCAGATTGCTACATTGATATAAAAGCTGGTTCGGGAGGAACCGAAGCACAAGATTGGGCCAATATGTTATTACGTATGTATTCTCGGTGGGCTTATAATAAAGATTTTAAGATAGAGCTCATTGAAGAATCTCAAGGTGAAATCGCTGGAATAAAATCGGCCACCTTACGCATTTCAGGAGATTATGCTTTTGGATGGTTGCGCACTGAAACTGGTATACATCGTTTAGTACGTAAGAGCCCATTTAATTCAGGAGGTAGAAGACATACATCTTTCAGCTCTATATTTATCTATCCAGAAGTAGATAATACTATTGATGTTCATATTAAACCTAATGAATTACGTATTGATGTTTACCGTGCTTCAGGAGCTGGAGGACAACATGTTAACCGTACTGAATCTGCGGTTCGTATTACACATGTTCCAACTGGAATTATTACACAGTGTCAGAATGGTCGTTCACAGCATAAAAATAAAGATCAAGCACTCAAACAATTAAAAGCAAAATTATATGAATTGGAGCTAAAAAAAAGAAATACTGAAAAAAAAATCATCGAAGAAAAGAAACTAGATATTGGATGGGGAAGACAGATTCGATCTTACATACTTGACGATTCCCGGATTAAAGATTTAAGAACTGGTGTAGAAACGCGTAACATACATGCTGTTTTAAATGGTGAATTAGACATGTTTATTAAAGCTTGTCTAAAGGCGGGGTTATGATATGAGGCAATTATAATGTGTAAACATCAGCAAACCATCAATGATAGAATTACATTAAATAATGAATTAAAAACCAGACGCGATAAACTAAATCTATTACGTAGTAAAGGTAGAGCATTTCCAAATGATTTTAGAAGAAATTATATTTCAAATCAACTACATGTGGAATTCGATAATAAAGACAATTCAGAACTAACTCTGCTTAATATGGTTATTCGTGTAGCTGGTCGTATGGTAGCCAGAAGAATTCTGGGTAAGGCAAGTTTTGTAAATTTACAAGATATGGGTGGAAAAATTCAATTGTACATCACATATGATATTATGCCTAAAGGATTATATCATAATCAATTTAAACAATGGGACATAGGCGATATTATTGGGGCAGTTGGAAAATTATTCAAGACTTCCACTAATGAATTAACCTTACATTGTACTGAAATTAGATTACTTACTAAAGCCCTGCGTCCATTACCAAATAAATTCCATCACCTTGTTGATCAAGAAACACGTTATCGTCAACGTTATTTAGATCTTATTACTAACCAAAGATGCCGAAATACTTTTATAATTCGTTCTAATATTATATCTAGCATCCGTAGTTTTATGATTAAAAATAATTTTATAGAAGTTGAAACACCTATGATGCAACTGGTTCCTAGTGGTGCCACGGCACGTCCCTTTATTACACATCATAATAACCTAAAGATTGATATGTATCTACGTATAGCACCTGAATTATATCTTAAAAGATTAGTAATAGGAGGTTTTGAACGAGTATTTGAAATTAATCGTAATTTTCGCAATGAAGGGATTTCACATAAACATAATCCAGAATTTACTATGATGGAACTATATCTAGCATATGCAGATTATAATGAT
This sequence comes from Candidatus Dasytiphilus stammeri, assembly GCA_045290365.1. Lineage (GTDB taxonomy): Bacteria > Pseudomonadota > Gammaproteobacteria > Enterobacterales > Enterobacteriaceae > Dasytiphilus > Dasytiphilus stammeri_N. Next base: position 282,619 of record CP145882.1, read on the forward strand.
CTAATGTCTTTAATAGAACAGATGTTTCATCAATTAACACAAGATTTATTTGGATCAACAAAAATTAAGTATGGAAAGTATATACTGGATTTCAGTAAAAAATTCAAAACTATGACTATGATAGAAGCAATTTGTCAATATTGCTGTACTAATATGAAGATTAAGGATTTTAATGATATTAATAAAACCAGAGCGGTCGCTCAGACTTTAGGTATTCAGGTTCCTAACCATTGGAGTAATGGGCGAGTCTTAACTGAAATATTTGAAAATAATGTGGAAAAATATTTGATACATCCTACTTTCATTACTCATTTTCCTACGGAAGTATCCCCTTTAGCACGTTGTAATGATTATGATCCATTTATAACGGATCGTTTTGAATTATTTATTAGTGGGTATGAAATAGGTAATGGTTTTTCAGAACTAAATGATGCACAAGAACAATATGACAGATTTGTACGACAACATAATTTAGCAAGTGAATTTTTTATAGATTATGATGAAGATTATATTACTGCCCTTGAATATGGATTACCACCTACGGCAGGATTAGGACTTGGAATAGATCGCATTGTAATGTTACTTACTAATAATCATAACATAAGAGAAGTCATTCTGTTTCCTACTTTACGTCCTTCAAAAAAATAATATTTTAGAAAGAGTAATTCATTTAAAACTTATACATCCAGATTCACTACTTTTATAGCATGGCTTGCTATAAAAGTACGACGAGGTCCTACTTCATCTCCCATTAATATAGTGAATAAATGATTGGTAGCTATTACATCTTTGATAGTAATCCGTAACATTCTTCGATGTTCTGGATCCATAGTTGTATTCCACAACTGATCTGGATTCATTTCACCTAATCCCTTGTAACGTTGAATACTTAATCCACGTTGAGACTCATTTATCAACCAGTTAAAAGCTTGCTCAAAACTAGTTATTGGGTAAATTTTTTCACCTTTTTTTACGAATGAATCTGCTTTAATTAACCCATGTAATTTTTTACCCAACATGATAGCTTTTAGATATATCTCAGTATTTAAAAAATCCTGATCAAGAATAAAGCTACTTTCTATACCATAAAGACGCATCCCTAATACCGGATCATATATGTTTAATATATCATTGAATCTAACTAATGCATAATATGTACAACCTACTTTTGCTTTTCTATTAAGTAGATTAACTAATGCATTGATCCATTCGGTTACCAATTGTTGATCCTTTTGTAAACCAAGTATTGGTTGATCAATTAATGTATTAAGTAACTGATCAGGAAAATGACCTTCTAAAGTTTTAATGCATTTTTGTATTTTATGATATTCTATAAAAAGTTCTTTTAATTGATCTTTATTGATTGCCAATGTAAAAGCATCTGTATGAATGGATGCCTCATCTAATGCCATCGTGATTTGATATTGTTCCATTGCGGTATCATCTCTGATATACTGCTCTTTTTGTCCTTTTTTAACTTTGTAAAGTGGAGGTTGAGCAATATAAATATAACCTTTTTCAATTAGTTCTGGAAAGTGACGATAGAAAAAAGTTAATAATAATGTTCTTATATGTAACCCATCTATGTCAGCATCTGTCATAATAATAATATTTTGGTAACGTAACTTATTAAGATTATATTCATTAGGTCCAATACCACAACCTAATGCTGTAATTAATGCGGCAATTTCCTGAGAAGCTAGCATTTTCTCAAATCTGGCTTTTTCTACATTTATTATTTTACCTTTTAATGGTAAAATTGCCTGATTGCGGCGATTCCTTGCTTGTTTAGCCGATCCCCCGGCTGAATCACCTTCTACTAAATAAAGCTCAGAATTTTTTGGATCACGTTCCTGACAATCTGCTAATTTTCCTGGAAGACCAATAATATCAAGGATTCCTTTACGTCTTGTCATTTCACGTGCGCGCCGGGCGGCTTCGCGTACACGTGTAGCATTAATAATTTTATGTACGATATTTTTAGCATCACTTGGATTTTCTAGTAAAAATTCCATAAAATATTCATACATCAATGATTCTACAATTGCTTTTACTTCAGAAGAGACTAATTTTTCTTTAGTCTGAGATGAAAACTTAGGATCATTAAGTTTTACTGAAACTATAGCAACTAAACCTTCTCTCGTATCATCACCTGTTACTATGATTTTATTTTTTTTATTATAACCTTCTCTATCTATATAAGCATTAATTGTACGTGTGATAGCCGCACGTAAACCAGCAAGATGAGCACCCCCATCTTGTTGGGGTATATTGTTGGTAAAACAGTAAATATATTCTTTATAGCTATTATTCCATTGTAATGAGATTTCTACATAAATGTCATTTTTTTTATTGGATAGATAGAAGATATTATTATGAATAGTTGTTTTATTTTTATTTAAGTATTCAACAAATGCCTTAATCCCTCCTGTATAATGGTAACTAGATTGTTTATCATTACGTAGATCGATAAGATGAATAGAAAGTTCTACATTTAAGAAGGATAATTCTCTAAAACGTTTTGCTAGTATTTCATAATTAAATTGTAGTACATTACTAAATATTTTTTTACTTGGCCAAAATCGTACAGTTGTACCAGTTTTCTTTGTATTTCCTATTACCTCTAATGGTGCTTGAGGTATGCCATGTTCATAAATTTGATAATACACTTTTCCTTCTCTGTAGATAGTTAATTCTAACTTTTCTGAAAGTGCATTTACAACTGAAATACCGACTCCATGTAGTCCTCCAGATACTTTATATGAATTATCATCAAATTTTCCTCCAGCATGTAATACTGTCATAATAACTTCTGCTGCAGAGATCCCTTCTTCATGGATACCAGTTGGAATTCCACGTCCGTTATCCTGTATAGATATAGAATTATCTGAGTAAATATTGACTATAATTTCTGTACAATATCCAGCTAAGGTTTCATCTATAGCATTATCTACTACTTCAAATACCATATGATGTAAGCCCGTACCATCTTCAGTATCACCAATATACATTCCTGGCCGTTTGCGTACAGCATCTAATCCTTTTAAAACTTTAATACTTGACGAGTCATAAGACTTTAACATTCATCTTTCTCTCTTACTTATTGAGGATTAAGATTTTAATTTTATTTATCATCCCATGCATTAATACTTATTTGAATCATAATCTGATTGGCATAATTATATAACTGGCGGATTTGCCTGTAAAAGCTTCCATCTTAATACAGGATAGAGCATCATTTAGCCAAATTATGATTTTTTCAGATTCTAACATATTTAAAACATCTAGTATATAATTTACATTAAAACTAATTTGTAAATCATCTCCAATATAAGATACTCCTAAAGTTTCTTCTGCTTGTTCATGTAGTAAATTTTTAGCAGTAATCTTTAATTGGTTTTTTTTGATATAAAAATTTACATGATGTAATCTTTCATGAGAGAGAATAGCAACTCTAGATAAGGCTTGTTTAAACATTTCACATTCGACAATGAGCGATTTATTATAATTTTGCAGTAATACCTTACGATAATTAGGAAAACTTCCATAAAGTAGTTTCGAAGTTAAAATCAACGAATTAACTTGTATTCTAATATAATTACAATTAATTTTTAATTGTAATATATTATTAGTACGATCTAATAATCGCAATATAGTTATAATTACCTTGCGAGGTATTATTATCGAATAATTAGCTACGGTTTGATTAATCGTAATTGTGTAAATGGAAAGACGATAACCATCAGTAGTTACTGTGCGTAAGATATTACCTTCTGTTTCAAATAACATCCCATTTAGATAATAGCGCGTATCTTGTAATGCCATAGAAAAATATGTGGCTTCAATTAAATCTTTAAAATTTTTATGGGAGACGCTGAATTCTAATTGGCTGTGTAAATATTCAATATTTGGAAAAGTATTAGCGGGGAAAGTAGATAATGAAAATTTACTCTGATCTGAATATATTAGGATGATTTTATCATTTAATAATACAGTAATACTTGCTTTTTCTGGTAGAACGCGACATATTTCAAGAAATTTTTTAGCAGGAACTGTAATTATTCCATTTTCGTGTAGATCTTTTAAAACCAGATTACTGATTATTTCCATTTCAAGATTAGTGCCAGTAATAGATAATGTATCTTTACTCACTTTTATTAATAAATTATTTAGAATTGGTAATGCGGGACGATTACTTAACATACTACATACCTGTTGCAGTGGTTTAAGTATTTTTTGACGTTGGATAATAAATTTCATAAAAATATATTTATAAGGTTTTAATTTCAATTCTTATTAAAATAATTAAAATTAATATTTTGGCTGTAATATAGTGGATTCTTTCCACAAACGATTAAATTCATTAGTATATTGTGAAGCTATCTCTAAAGCATCCTTTATAAAAATAACATTTTCGGCGTTATGTTTAGCTGCAGCACTAGTATAGTTATATGATCCGGTCTGGATGGCATTATCATCAATGATGATAAATTTATTATGCATAATAGTATAATGCCTATTCAATTTTATTAATACCCCATGATTTACTAGGAAAGTAATCGCTGTATATTTATTATGATTCGCTTTTTCATCGGCTAAAATCCGAATTTCTACTCCTCTTTTTATTGCTTCTAATAATGCAATACTTATTGGTTTACTTGTAAAAGAATATACTGCCATATCAATTTTATGATGTGCTTCATTAATAGCATTCAAAATAATATTTGATGCCGAATTACCTGGAGAAAAACCTACACTAATTTCGGCAGCTTGAGCTGATAATATAAAAAAAATCAATGTAATTAATATACTATGATACGGTCTCATTTTCATGAACTATCTTACTCTTTAATTTAGATTGATAACTTGCTTTGAAGATGTATTTGATTTTTAATAAAAATTAACGATTTTATGCTAAAAATATTCTAAATATAGTGATATTACTATGGATTAGTAAATCATATATTTTATAATAAAAGATATATTAATCCGTATTAACATTTTGCTAGATCCGATTCAGTATCTCACTGAATAAAATGTACTGAAAATTATTAAAAATAGCAGTAAAATTTAATTAATCATAGGAAAGATTTATGAAACGTACTTTTCAACCATCAATAGTTAAACGTAAACGTTCTCATGGTTTTCGCATTAGGATGGGAACGAAAAATGGTCGTCATATTTTAGCTAGACGCAGGGCTAAAAGAAGGATTCGTCTAACTGTATAATTTATTTTATATGTTTTAAAACATCTCAATCATGAATTTTTCATTTTCGAATAATCTACGGTTGTTAACCCATAAACATTTTTATGGGGTTATAAATAAGCAACATAAGATTTGCATATTTTCGATGATTTTATATTACTATAATAATAGTCTCTGGCATCCAAGAATCGGGATAGCTATTTCTAAAAAAAATGTTAAGTTAGCACATGAACGAAATCGAATAAAAAGATTAATTCGTGAAAGTTTCCGTTATCATAAAAATGATTTATGTGCAATGGATTTGGTACTTATGGTAACAAATGAAATTAACTGTATGGATAACTCTGCAATAATGAGAGGATTAGGAATATTATGGTCTCATCATTTAATAAAATCTGCTCAAGATTATTAATAGCCTTGATTAAACTTTATCAAAGTTCTATTAGTTTCATATTATTAGGCCCGCATTGTCGTTTTCAACCAAGTTGTTCACAATATGCTACTGAAGCCATTACTCAATTAGGAATAATAAAAGGAATTTATTTAACCGCTATCCGCATCTTAAAATGTCAACCATTCAGTTATGGTGGATATGATCCAGTAATCTTAAAAATAGATGATTAGAGAGAATATTAATCAATGATTGATCTGCAACGTAATCTATTATTAATTTTTTTTATATTAATATCTTTTATGCTTTGGCAATCATGGCAAAAGGACCAAAGCACCAGAGCGCCTCTCAATACTAGTTACCACACGAAATTATTTATACCAAACGGAAAACTTATAAAAGTTCAAACTGATGTTTTATCTCTAGACATAAATACTTATGGTGGTGATGTGGTTTTAGCTCAGTTATTATCTTATAATGAAAAATTAGGTTCTTCTAAGCCATTTAATGTTTTAGAAACTAAACCTGACTTTATTTATCAAGCAATAAGTGGTTTATCTGGTAAAAACGGGACAGATAACTATCTTGATCATCGTCCTCTATATTCCACTAATCAAGAAAATTATATTTTGTCTCCAGGACAAAATGAATTAATTGTTCCGTTAGTATGGAAGGCAAAGAATGGAATTACCTATACTAAAACATTTATATTACATAGAAATCAGTACGCTGTTAATGTTAATTATAATATAAATAATCGTACGTTACAATCAATCCAAGTGTCTATGTTTGGACAGCTAAAACAATCTACCGTCTTTAAAAACAGTACTAAAAGTCATTTTGCTTTGCATAATTATCGTGATGTTGCATATTCAACAAACCATAAAAAATATGAAAAGTATAAAGTTAGTAAAATTTTAGATAATAAAAATTTAAATGTTACCACAAGTCATGGTTGGATAGCCATGTTACAAAAATACTTTGTCACGGCATGGATTCCAAATTCAATGGATAAGTATAATTTTTACACAAGTAATTTAAAGAATGGTATGGTTACTGTTGGATACAAATCTACTCCGCTAGTTATCGCACCCAATGATCAGCAAAACATCCTATCTATTTTATGGATAGGTCCTAAAATTCAAGACAAGATGGCAATTATCGCTCCTTATTTAGATCTTACAGTAGATTATGGTTATTTATGGTTTATATCACAACCCTTATTTAAGTTATTAAAATTATTACATAGTTTTATTAGTAACTGGGGAGTATCTATTATAGTTATAACATTCATAGTTCGTGGCCTTATGTATCCACTCACTAAGGCCCAATATACATCCGTAGCAAGAATGCGGATCTTACAACCCAAAATTCAAGAAATTAGAGATAAATTTGGAGATGATAAACAAAGAATTAGTCAGGAGATCATAGCTTTATATAGAGCTGAAAAAGTTAATCCGTTAGGAGGTTGTTTTCCAATTATCATCCAGATGCCAATTTTTTTAGCACTATATTATATGCTAATAAGTTCAGTAGAATTACGACATGCACCATTTATATTATGGATTCATGATTTATCTTCTCCAGATCCTTATTATATTTTACCAATTATTATGGGTTTAACAATGTTTTGGATTCAAAAGATGTCTCCAACAACATTAACTCTTACTGATCCACTGCAACAGCAGATTATCACATATATGCCATTAATTTTTACCTTATGTTTCTTATGGTTTCCATCAGGATTAGTTTTATATTATATTATAAGTAATTTAGTAACTATTCTTCAACAAAGAAGAATTTATCAAAGATTAGAACAATGTGGATTATACCAATCCAAAAAAAATCCTAAAAATTTATTTCTAAATAAATAAAACCATGAATTATAGCGAGACAATTGTTGCTCAAGCAACCCCACCAGGGCATGGTGGGATCAGTATCCTGCGGATTTCTGGAAAAAAAGCCGCTACAGTTGCTATACATGTATTAGGGAAATTACCTTCTCCTCGTCTAGCAAACTATCTATCATTTCGAGATATAGATGGTAAAACTATTGATCAAGGTATTACAATTTGGTTTCCTGCTCCAAACTCTTTTACTGGAGAAGATACATTAGAGCTGCATAGTCATGGAAGTCCAATTGTAATAGAAATGTTATTAAAATGTATAACCAAAATTCCTGGCGTTAGATTTGCCAAACCTGGAGAATTTTCAGAACGTGCGTTTATTAATGATAAAATTGATTTAGCTCAAGCAGAAGCCATAGTTGATCTTATTAACGCTAGTTCTGAACAGGTCGCTCGTTCAGCTTTGAAATCGTTACAAGGACGTTTTTCGGAACATATTCTAAATTTAATAGATATGGTAACTAATTTACGTATTTATATAGAAGCTTCTATAGATTTTCCTAATGAAAATATAGATTACTTATCGAATAGAGAAGTGGAAAATAAGCTAAATAAGATTATTAATCTAATAGAAAAAGTACATACTCAAGCATATCAAGGAAAGATTTTAAGAGAAGGTATGAACGTTGTAATAGTAGGCCGTCCTAATGCCGGAAAATCTAGCATATTTAATGCGCTTACTGAACATGATATTGCTATAGTTAATGATCTTCCTGGTACCACCCGGGATGTTTTACGTGATCAACTCAATTTAGATGATGTTATGCTCAATATTATTGATACAGCTGGGATACATCAAACTAATAATGTTGTTGAAAATATTGGTATAGAACGTGCTTGGAAAGAAATTAAACAAGCTCATCATCTTCTTTTTATAGTAGATGGTAGTACCATGGTAGATATCAAAAATCTAGTACAAGATAGTATGTTTAATGAGTTAATATCTAAGATTCCAAATGGAATCGAGTTAACTATTATACGAAATAAAATTGATATTACAGGTGAAGTAGCGAATATAATGCAATATCATTGGATGGTCATTAATGTTTCCGCCAATACAGGAGATGGAATTTCACTTATCAAAAATCATCTTAAAAAAATTTTTTTAGGGTCGCAATCTTTATCTTTAGAAGACCATTTTCTAGCACGTAGCCGTCACTTACAAGCATTAAAAAAAACTCAACAACATCTAGAAGATGGAAAAATACAGCTGATTAAAGCTAATTGTTGGGATTTATTAGCTGAAGAATTACGACATGCTCAACAGTTGCTTAATGAAATAATAGGTAAATTTGTTTCAGAAGATTTATTAGCAAAAATTTTCTCGAATTTTTGTATTGGTAAATAATTATATTAAATTTTAGATAAAATGAGTTATCATTGCTTAATAAAAATATGATCAGATATCAATTATGGATGAAAATCAACCAATAAGTTTTGAATTATCTTTAAAATACCTAGAAGAAATAGTAAATTCTTTAGAAAAAGGTGACTTACCTTTAGAAGAAGCTCTGAATGCTTTTGAAAAAGGAGTTCAATTGGCTAAATTAAGCCAACAAAAATTACAGCAAGCAGAACAACGAGTGCAAATTTTAATGAGTAATGATACAGATTCTACGTTATCACCTTTTACACCAGATCATGAGGAATCATGAAGAAGATATTTTAAATCATTATAAAGCAAGATTATGATATTATATTTATGTATCCCAAGAATCGTAGTATGATAATGTTATGGTAAAGGATCAGTGAGATAATCCTGATAGTTTCTCAAAACTGGTGGTTAAAAATTTTAATAAACGAGGATCTGGTACTTTACAAGTGCTAGTTTATAGACTGGTTATCAAATCATATTAGTTCATTTCGATAAACTTAATAGAATTAATAATCCTAGAGATTCAGTGATAACTTCAGACAATTACCGCAACTTAAGATCTCTTAAGGTATCACTTATAGTGATACTATTTTAAAGTATAAAATAATCAAGGTGTTATTATGACTAGCTATTCTACTAATGATTTTCATTATGGTCTTAAAATTATATTGGATAGTGAACCATATGTCATCGAATCAAGTGATTTTGTCAAACCTGGTAAAGGTCAGGCTTTTGTACGTGTTAAAATGCGGAGATTATTTACTGGAAAATTGATGGAAAAAACATTTAAATCTACCGATACGGTAGAAGCTGCTAATGTCTTAAATATCAATGTAGTTTACTTGTATAATGATGGAAAGTTATGGTATTTTATGAATAATAAAAATTTTGAACAACTTGTAGTAAGTAAAAAAGCCGTAGGTTATAATAGAAGATGGCTGATTACACAAATAGAATGTATGTTAACTATATGGAATAATCAACCTATAGTTGTAACAATGCCTAATTTTGTTGAATTAAAAATTACTGATACTGGTCCTGGAATCAAAGGAGATTCAGTTCTTACTGCTAGTAAGCAGGCCCTCTTAAGTACAGGCGCCATAGTGAAAGTTCCATTATTTATTCAGATCGGAGATCTTATCAAGGTTGATACACGTTCTGGGGAATATGTATCACGTCTTAAAAGTTAGTGAAATATTTAATCAAAGGTTAGAATGAGCGAATTTTTTGATAGTTAACCAGAGCATCGTTAACGTTTTCTAGTACTTAATGCTTACTAATCAGTGTGATTATTGCTTTTAAGATAAATGCTCGCTAGAAATTATTAATTAACAAAATTTCCATGACGAAATAATTTTATCATAGTAACATTACCAGCTAAAAGTGCGTCAAGGGTATAATAATGACCGTTAGCTTGAAAAATTTTGTAATTTTCAATATAGCCCAATTGACTAATTTCTCCATCTGCAGGACAAACTAAAATATTAGGATCTAGGTTAAAATAATGTATTTCATCACGTAGTGACCTGGTAAAAAATTGATTAAAAGTCTTATAATCAGAAGTATCCTTATGACTTGCCTCAGACATATCTATATGGTAATATTTCACAAATAGATAAATAATAATTTTAGTTATCATACCCGATCGCAGGTTAGCAAACCAGCCAATAAGCTTGGTAAGAGTAATATTTGGCAAAAAGATTATTTAATCTTATTTGAAGGTTTTCTAACATCATTTCCCCTAGTTTATTTTATTAATTGAAATTATTATAAATGGTGTTTTATTAAAAAATCTTAGTTTTTTATAAAATTGCGCATAATAAGCATTATAAAATGAATCTAACAAGAGATTCTACGCATATTAGAAATTCGTAGCTGAAAATAAAGAAGGCCTAAATTTTAATGATTGAAAATACAAATAATCTGATTTGGATTGATCTTGAGATGACGGGTCTTGATCCGAGATGTAATAGTATTATCGAAATAGCAACATTAGTTACTGATGTAAGTCTGAATATTTTGGCTGAAGGACCGGTATTAGCAGTATACCAATCCTCTATAAAATTAGCCGAAATGGATGAATGGAATATACGTACACATACAGCTAGTGGTTTGATTAAAAGAGTAATAGCTAGTCCATATAATGAGCGATCGGCCGAAATTGAAACTATAAATTTTTTAAAAAAGTGGGTTCCAGAAAATACTTCACCAATATGCGGTAATAGTATTGGTCAAGATCGTCGTTTTCTTATTCGATATATGCCACAATTAGAGGCATATTTTCATTATCGTTATTTAGATGTAAGTACATTAAAAGAACTAGTACGACGCTGGAAACCCCAGATCTTACAAGGATTTAAAAAACGTGGAGTACATCAAGCTTTGGAAGATATTCGTGAATCGGTAGCAGAATTAGCCTATTATAGGGAACATTTTATTCAATTATAATATATAACCTTGCTTAAAAAAAATTTTTCAGGATACAATCCACCAATTAAAATTAGCGGGAATAGCTCAGTTGGTAGAGCACAACCTTGCCAAGGTTGGGGTCGCGAGTTCGAATCTCGTTTCCCGCTCCAGATCTACTTAAATATTTTGGGATTTCTCGATTAGGCGTATCTATAATACTTAATATAATGAGTAATCGCTACTTTTAATTAAATAGTGAAATTATGATTAATCATGATAAAATCAGTAACCGTTTACCATATAGTATATGGACGGTAAGAGATACACAACAAATAGAAAATGAATACATCGATAATAATGGTCTAACTACATTCAATCTCATGGAAAGAGCAGGTAAGGCCGCATTTGACTATATTTATCATGTATGTTCTCATACCAGAAAATGGCTCGTTTTATGTGGTCCAGGAAAGAATGGTGGAGATGGTTATATAGTGGCATGTTTAGCGCATGCCGCTGGTATTGAGATAACTTTATTATCTTGTGAAATAGATTCACTGCCAATCGAAACTCAGAAGGCCAGCTATCAATGGTTAAAGTGTGGAGGTAAAATTTATCCGCACAATATAGATTGGCCTAAAAATCTAGATCTTATTGTAGACGGCTTATTTGGAAATAGATTAAATCGGGCACCTACTTATCCGTATAACATGCTTATAAAAAAAGCTAATGAACGTCATATACCTATATTTTCATTAGATATCCCTTCAGGTTTATCAGCTGAAACTGGCGCAACACCAGGAGATGTTATTAATGCCGCACATACTATAACTTTTATTACTTTAAAACCAGGATTATTCACAGGTAAAGCACGTAAATATGTTGGAGTAATTTACTACCATTCATTAGGTAGTGATGAATTATTAAAAAATAAGGATGCCTCAATTAAGAGAATTGATGCGGATTGCTTACCAATTTTATTACCACCACGATGTCCCATTTCTCATAAAAGAGAGCATGGACGATTATTGATTATTGGAGGTGATATTGGTACTGCTGGAGCAGTGCGACTGGCTGGTGAAGCGGCCTTACGAACCGGCTCAGGATTAGTAAAAGTTCTTACTCGAAAATTTAATATTATACCCATATTATCAACACGTCCAGAATTAATGGTAGATGAATTAAGGATAGATACGCTAGAGTATTATTTAAATTGGGCAGATATTATAGTAGTTGGACCAGGTTTAGGACAAAGAAATTGGGGCAAAAATGCCCTGAGTATCATTCAAAAATCAACTAAACCAATGCTTTGGGATGCCGATGCCCTGATAATGCTTTCGGAGAAACCCGATCAACGTCATAATAGAATTATTACTCCACACCCCGGAGAAGCCGCCAAATTACTTAATATAAGCATTGCGGAAATTGAGAGTAACAGATTATATGCTGCTCAAAGCTTAGCTAACAAATATGGCGGTATAGTGGTATTAAAGGGAGCTGGAACTATCATAGCTAGTGAGAAGGGTGATTTAGTAATTGCAGATGTAGGTAATGCTGGAATGGCTTCTGGGGGTATGGGAGATGTATTATCAGGAATTATTGGAAGTCTTTTAGGACAACAACTATCTTCTTATCAAGCCGCCTGTGCGGGTTGCATCATACATGGTGCAGCTGCTGACTTATTAGCAAGTAAATTAGGTATCCGTGGAATATTAGCCAGTGATATCTTTTCCATAATTCATTTATTAATTAATCCTGAATTTAATCAACCTCAAAGATTATGAATAAAAATTCTTTTAAAACTGTATTACCTAATGAAACAGCAACTCTTAATCTAGGAAAGAAAATAGCAATTTTATCTAAAAATAAAAAAACAATCAATATTGGGCTCTCTGGTGATTTAGGTACTGGTAAAACTACTTTATGCCGGGGTTTTTTACAAGCTCTCGGTTACCAAGATAAAATTAAAAGTCCAAGCTATTCATTAGTAGAATCTTATTACTTATCATCATGTATCGTTTATCATTTTGATTTTTATCGTATATCTAGGTCAGAAGAAATAGAATTTCTTGGTTTAAGAGATTTTTTTTCAATAAATGCTTTTTATTTGGTAGAATGGCCAGATAAATCTTATGGAATGTTTCCTTACCCAGATATTAATCTTTGGTTAGATTATCATAAAAAAGAAGAATATAGAATCGCCGAAATTACGGCTTATTCAAAAATTGGAATAAATTTATTATCTTTAATGTGAAGAATGGTGAATATGCATTATTAGTAGATAAATAAAACTAATGATAGCAAGAGATTTAAATATCTACTAAAAATAATTAATGATTTATCAAAATCTTGCAAAGATTTCTTAGGATCTTTGTTATTAACTACCAAATTGGAATATTAATTTTATGCCAATCAAAATTTTATCGCAACAGCTTGCCAACCAAATTGCCGCCGGTGAAGTTGTGAATCGGCCGGCTTCTGTAGTGAAAGAATTACTAGAAAACAGCTTAGATGCCGGTGCTAATCGTATTGATATTTTTATACAAAAAGGAGGCACACAATTAATCAGTATTCGAGATAATGGCTGTGGTATTGAAAAACAAGAATTAACCTTAGCATTAGCTAATCATGCTACAAGTAAAATTTCAACTTTAGATGATCTAAATGCTATTACCACCTTGGGATTTCGTGGAGAAGCACTAGCAAGTATTTGCTCAGTATCGCGTTTAAAACTTATTTCTCGCACTAAAATTCAATCTGAAGGCTGGCAAGTATATACAGAAGGACATGCTCTACCAGATAGAATCCAACCAATAGCGCATCCAGTTGGTACTACATTGGAAATATGGAATTTATTCTATAATACTCCAGCACGTCGTAAATTTTTAAAAACTGACCAAACGGAATTTATACATATTGAGGATGTAGTACGTCGTATTGCTTTAGCACGTTTTGATGTAAGTATTACACTGAAACATAATGGTAAATTAATTCGACAATATCGAAATTCTGGCTCGAATTGCCAATTCGAGCGCCGGATTACAGCAATTTGTGGAAAGGGATTTATGTCTAATGGACTAAAGATTGAATGTCAAGAAAAAGGATTAAAGTTACATGGATGGTTAGCGACCTCTCCCGGATTAAGAATTCCTAATGATTTACAATATTTTTATGTAAATGGAAGATTCATACAGAATCGCTTCATTAATAATGCCATTCGTCAAGCTTGCCATAAGACATTAGGAAAGCAATCTGAATATAATCCAAAATTTCTTCTTTATCTAGATATCGATCCACAACAAATAGATGTTAATGTACATCCTACTAAACATGATGTACTCTTTCATCAATCTAGATTACTTCATGATTTTATTTATCAAGTCATTGTTAATATACTGCAAAATAAAGAAACAGTTATTAATAATCTCAGTATTCCTGCATCTGTTCATTCTCATAAAAATGATTTGAAGATCCATGGATCTTCAGAGATTTCATCTATTTCAAGAGATCTGTCTTTGAATTCTAAATTAAATTTGAGCACAAATTGTCATTTGGGTCGCGTAATAAGTATTATTATAAATAATATTGCTCTCATACATAATGATGTAGAATTAATAATAATAGCATTACCTGCTACTATGCGTTATTTCAAAACCGCACAATTAGATGCTGGTTTAAAATATTTGAAACCTCGGCAGTTAATTATTCCTTTGCGCTTTAAGATAGAAAAAAAAGAATGTCAACTTATTAAAAGTTATGGAGTTTTACTTAAAAAAATTGGAATAAAATTAGTAACTCATAATGACTATGCAATATTACATACTATACCTTTACCATTATATAATCAAAATTTACAAGATTTAATTTCTAAACTATTGTGCTATCTTTCACAGGATGAAAAAAAATCCATTAAAAAAATTGTACAATGGTTAGCGAACCATATAGCCAAGCAACTGCAAATTTGGGATATTTCTCAAGCCATAGATTTATTATCAGAGATCGCTAAATTCTGTCCGCAATTATTATTGCGCACTCCACCAGCTACCTTATTACAACGTATTAGTATAGAAAAAGTCTTGAGTGCTTTTCATAATGAACCAAATGAACCAATAGAATAAGAGTTGATATTAATGACTAGGTTAAAAACTTATCCTAATGCGATTTTTTTAATGGGTCCTACTGCTTCTGGTAAGACTGCATTAGCCATAACATTACATCATCTTTTACCAGTAGAATTAATTAGTGTAGATTCCGCTTTAATTTATCGTGAGATGAATATCGGAACTTCTAAACCTTCGATTTTAGAATTAAAACATACTCCACATCGACTACTTGATATCCGTGATCCTACTGAAAGCTATTCTGCGGCAGAATTTTGTCAGGATGCTTGGCAAGAAATGAAACAAATCACCAATCAAGGACATTTACCGTTACTTGTAGGTGGTTCAATGCTTTATTATAAAGCTTTAATTGAAGGTTTATCACCATTACCGATTGCTAATAAATGTATACGCAATTATCTTAATCAACAAGCTGCTGAAATAGGTTGGGATAGACTTCATCAAAAGTTATGTAGAATAGATCCTCTGGCGGGAAATCGAATTCATCCTAATGATCAACAACGAATATTAAGAGCACTAGAGGTTTTTTTTATTTCCGGAAAAACCTTAACCGCTCTTACTAAAATTCCTGGGAAACCTTTACCATATAAGAGATATCAATTTGTCATAGTTCCAGGTTCTCGTCAACAATTATACCAGCGCATTGAACAGCGATTTTTGAATATGATAACTGCAGGTTTTGAAAATGAGGTTCGAAGACTTTTCACGAGAGGTGATTTACATCCTGATATGCCATCGATTCGTTGCGTTGGTTATCGTCAAATGTGGTCTTATTTAGATAATAAAATCAGCTATAAGGAAATGATTAATCAAGTAATTTTCGCGACTCGTCGTTTAGCTAAAAATCAGTTAACATGGTTACGTCACTGGAAAAATACCATATGGATTGATAGCACACAACCTAGATTAGCTTGTAAGAAGATTTTAAAGATAATAAGTACCACAAATCAATCTACTTAGTCTTCAATATATAATGGAGTAATAATTGTGGGATATCAAACTAATAATGATCCATGGGGAAATCATAGCAGCAGAAATAAAGGTAATCATACTCAAAAATCTCCAGATTTTTTTAAAATATTAAATACCATTAATAAAAAATTATGGAGATCAACTATTGGTATAAATCATAGTAATAGACCAAGTAATCCAATCTCACTGATTAATATATTATGCTGGCTAGTTATCATTACTATTCTTATTTGGCTTATCAGTGGTTTATATACGATCCAAGAATTAGATCGAGGAGTCGTAAGTCGTTTTGGAAAATTTAGTCATCTTGTAGATCCAGGTTTAAATTGGAAATTAAATTTCATTGATACAGTACAAACTGTAAATGTATCAACTGTACGTGATGTTGCGACAGAGGGTATAATGCTAACTTCGGATGAAAATGTAGTGCATGTAGAGATGAACGTACAATATCGTGTGACCAACCCAAGGCTTTACCTATTTTCAGTAAATAATCCGGATGATAGTTTAAGTCAAGCTACTGACAGTGTGTTACGTGGTGTCATTGGTAAATACTCTATGGATGAAATTCTTACGGAAGGTCGTACTATTATTCGTAGTGAAACTCAGCGCGATCTTGAAAAAACTATTAACCCATATCATATGGGAATTACACTAGTTGACGTTAATTTTCAAGCCGCCCGTCCCCCCGAAGAAGTAAAAGCCGCGTTTGATGATGCGATTGCTGCTCTTGAAAATGAGCAACAATATATTCGTGAAGCCGAGGCTTATGCTAACGAAGTACAACCACAAGCCAAGGGTAAAGCACAAAGAATTATCGCTGATGCTATGGCTTATAAAATACGTATTATCTTAGAAGCTCAGGGGGAAGTCACAGGATTTAATAAAATTTTTCCAGAATATAAATCTGCTCCTAAAATTGCTAGAGAAAGGTTATATATTGAAACTATGGAACATATTTTCAGTAATACAAGGAAGATACTAATTAATGATAAAGGTAATAATGTTTTGGTATTACCGTATGTTTGGAACCAACCTAATCAAACTATTAGTTCAATTCAAAATAATGATAATAATCATAATTTATCACAACACTTAATACCTTCTCTGTCTGGAAAAGTAACGGAGAACACTTCCTCTCCTCTGTCTGGAAAAGTAACGGAGAGCACTTCCTCTCCTCTGTCTGAAAAAGTAACGGAGAGCACTTCCTCTCCTCTGTCTGAAAAAGTAACGGAGAGCACTTCCTCTCCTCTGTCTGGAAAAGTAACGGAGAGCACTTCCTCTCCTCTGTCTGGAAAAGTAACGGAGAGCACTTCCTCTCCTCTGCCAGATTCTAATTTTATTTTCAGTCAGAGACAATTAGATGCACTGCGCAATAGTCCTAGAGATCTAGGATATACAGGATATAAGAGAGCTAATAATGCGTAATTCATTAATGATTTTATTTATAATTATATTATTAGTAGTACTCCCTCATTCAATTTTTATAGTTCATGAAGGAGAACGAGGTATTTTACTTCGCTTTGGTAAAATTTTACGCGATAGCCATCACCAAACTCTAGTATTTTTTCCTGGATTACACATAAAGAGTCCATTGTTTGAAACAGTTAAATATTTTGATTACAGAATTCAAACTACGGCAAATCAAGCCGATCGCTTTGTTACTAAAGAAAAGAAGGATTTAATAATAGACTCTTATATAAAATGGTGTATCAGTGATTTTAGTAATTATTATCTAACCACCGGTGGAGGAGAGGTTGCTCAAGCTGAAATCTTACTCAAACGTAAATTCATTGATCGCCTTCGTTCAGAATTGGGTCGTCTAAATGTAAAAGATATTGTAACCGATTCCCGTGGGCGTTTAACTTCAATTTTAACTAAAGCATTAAATGAAGGAACTTCTAGAATCACTATTGATGATAGTGTGAAGAATCAATTTTTATCCAGCAAAACTCATACACCAGATAAGGATAAAATTATTCAAACTAATAGTATGGCATCATTAGGTATTAAGGTTGTTGATGTACGTATTAAGCAAATTAATTTGCCATTAGAAGTCTCCGATGCAATTTACAATAGAATGCGTGCTGAACGTGAAGCCGTAGCTCGTCATCATCGCTCACAGGGTAAGGAAGAAGCTGAAAAATTACGGGCATCAGCAGATTATGAAGTAACCAAAATTTTAGCAGAAGCAGAAAAAAAAGCCCTGGTTCTACGTGGAGAAGGTGATGCCACAGTGTTAAAATTATTTGTTACTACATTTACTCAAAATTCAGATTTTTATTTTTTTCAAAGAAGCTTACGTGCATACGAAAATAGTTTCAATAATAAAGATCTTATAATTTTAACTCCAGATCATCATTTTTTAAAATATCTGGTTAATCCAACTTCTCTTAAATAATCTTGTCTTATCTTTGACAAGATATCGATCTATTTTACAATAGATAGTACAGTTTAATATTTATTTGATTATTTGTAGGTACTACTATGAAAAAAATATTATCAGTAATATCAGCCATATTCTTATCTACATCGGTTTATGCTTTAACAGTCCAAGGTCAATTAGAAAATAATTTAAATGTGCAGATGATAATTGGTAATGGGTGTGAAATAATAGGAAGATCAGTATTAAATTTAGGTAATCTAGATTTTGGAGAGCACCCTAACCTTAAAAATAAAATTGATGCTCATTCAAACGGGAATGCTGGTAAATTAGGAATCAATTGCACGAAAGGAGTTAGTTACAGCATTGCATTGAATAATGGACTACAACCAGATGAAACCGCACGACGTATGAAAGGACAAGGAGAATTTATTAAATATGCTCTTTATCAAAATTCGGCACGCACGCTACTATGGGATACTCATAATATTCTGACTGGAACAGGAAATGGAGAAGAAATACCTGTAATTATTTACGGCCGTGTTCCATCGCAATCAACTCCAAAATCTGGCGCATATACTGATACTGTTACAGTAACAGTATCCTGGTAATCTACCATTTAACATTACATATGACATATATATCTTATATTGGTTTCATTTTACTTTTACTAACTCAATCAACTTTAGCTGATACTAGAATGGTAAATTTATCTGTTCATGCACAGATAATATCTAGTTGTCATACGGTTGGGAACATCGTTGGAAAACTTGATTTTGGTTTATATTATTTTATTAATCTATATAATATAAAAAATAATGCAGCATTGCGAATTACTTGTGATCCGGGCATTAACTACCAAATTTTATTAGGACCAGGTCAAAGTGGTAATAGTATGCAACGTTATTTAAGTAATCATACATCAGGTGAAAAAATAAAATATAATATTTATATGGATGCTCAATATCAAACGATATGGGATGATATTAAAGGATTGACTTTGGTAAGTAACGGTCAAGAAAAAAGTATTCCAATTTATGGATTAATACCAGCACAGGACACACCATTGTTTGGTGAATATACCGATCTTATCAGGGTGACCATACAATGGTAATAGAGTTCAATTTAAGGTAATAATCAGTAATTAATTGAGATATTAATTTATGTTTATACAAAAAAATATTTGTATCGTAGTTTTTATGATTTTAATTTTTAATTGTTCTGTTAAAGCAACTTCCGTATTAATTTGGCCTATCGATCCAGTAATCGAATTTGGTCAAAATTCCATACCATTATGGGTAGAAAATCTTGATCAAAATAATCCAGTGATACTACAAATCAGAATCTTAAGATGGCAGCAAGTTAAAAGTAAAAATATTCTACTCAAACAAAACGAGTTGGTTGCCAGTCCGCCAGTTGCTAAAATATTTTATAAACAAAAACAATTAATAAGATTAGTCAAAATAGTTAATCCTCCACAAGAAAAAGAGTGGGCTTATCGCCTGATTATTGATGAAATCCCTAGCATCATAGAAAACAATCCTAAAACTTTAAAGTCTGAAATTGCCTTAAAATTTCAAATGCGTTATTCAATACCATTATTTTCAGATGGTTTGAATATCTGGACTAAACCTAATTATCAATTACAATATGATATAACTAAAGCTACAAAACCGCAATTAAGTTATCGCATAATCCAAGAGAGATCAAATCAACGCTGGTTAGTAATTAAAAATACTGGATCAGTACATGCTAAACTTATTCAATTAAAATTTTGTGATGGTAATCTAGAAATGTGGGGAAGAAAAGGATTATTAGGATATATTCTTCCAGGAGCGGAAATACATTTACCAATCACGGTCTTCCCAAGACCACAATGGAGACTTATCGCAAAAGTAAATTATAATCCACAGTTTCAAATTATGAACCATTTATAAAGATTTAAAACTAAATGAAAGCAAAAGTAGTTGAATAGGTGATCCTGAGATGGATAGATCGGTAGTTTTACTTAAATGTTTATTAATTTTGCTGCTATTTTATGGTAAAAGTACCTTAAGCAAACATCTAGATATAGTTATTCCATCTAGTACACTTTATCTAGAAGTTATTCTGAATGGAAAACTAACTCAAAAAATTTTACCTATTAATTATTATCATGGTCATTATTATCTGAGGCTAGAGCAGTTAAAATCTTTAGGAATATTAATTCCGATATCGGAAAATCTTAAAAAGCCTGTTGCAATAGATAGTTTTAAAAATATCTTCACCTACTATGATAGTACAATGCAAAGATTTTTAATAGACGTTCCCCCTACTTGGCTACCTCGCCAAAATATTATAATGAGTAAGCTTCACAAAACTATTCCTGCAACCAGTAGTTTTGGATTACTGTTTAATTATGATTTATATTGTAGTTTTCAAAATAATATCCATAATTCTCAATGCTCAAATTGGACTGAGTTAAGATTGTTTAATAAATTTGCGGTATTTTCAAACACTGGCACATGGAATCATGGAATTAATGTTAATGATAATTACCATTATATACGATATGATACCCAATTACATTTTAGTGATCAAAGACATATGTTACTTTATATACTAGGAGATTTTGATTCAGATAAATTATCTTGGTCTAATACAATACGATTAGGTGGCATAAAAATTTCACGTAACTTTTCAATGCGTCCCGATCTAATCACTTATCCATTACCTCATTTTGGTGGTCATGCAGTATTACCCAGTACCCTAGATCTTTATCTTAATAGTAATATAGTTTCATCAATGAAAATTAATCCTGGACCGTTTACGATAGATACTTTACCTTATTTACATGGCGCAGGTAAAGCTACCGTAGTACTAAAAGACACCTTAGGAAATAAGCAACGTAAAATGATACCTTTTTACGTTGCTAATGAGCAGCTGAAAAAAGAATTAACAGATTTTAGTATCTCATTAGGATTCATGCGTAAAAACTATGGCATTAATTCTACAGATTATGGTGATTTAGCAACAAGTAGTTTTCTACGTTATGGATTAAATCCTTGGCTTACTTTAGAAGGAAACATCGAAGGGACTCCTGATATTCTAAATAGTGGAGTAGGAGCTGGTATAAAAATCTTTACCTTAGGATTAATCAAGATTTCATGGAGTGGTAGTAGTATTCTAAAAAATCATTCAGAGAATGATAAGTTAATAATTGGTAATAGAAACATGACTAGTATGAAACTTCATTCATATCAAGGTCAGCAAATCTTAATGGGTTATACATACAATAATATGAACTTTAACATAACTGCCCAAAATATTTTGCGTAGTGTTGGATATAGTGATCTATATAATTATCAAACTAATAATAGTTTAAGTTCTCATAATAGTCAAATGATTGGAAGCTTAGCATTAGGAAAATATGGTACCTTAAGTTTAGGATGGTTGAATAATGGGAATAATTGGATTAATAATACGCAGTTAATTAATTTATCATATAGTACAACATTATGGCAAACTATGAGCTTATGGACTTCAATAAACCGAATCATAGGTAATCAAGGCGGCTACTATAATGCACAATTAATATTAACACTTCCTTTAAGTGTATGGGGAAATGCATCATATTCATATATTTGGGATGTTAATAGTCGTATCCGTACCAATATTAGTAGAACCGTACCTACATCTAGTGGTATAGGATGGAATTTAGCTTATGATCATAAGCTAAATTATCATCAAGCGGATCTATTTTTTAAAAACACATATCTTGAAATTGGAGCAGGAATGTATGGAGATCATTATAATGAAAGTTATTGGGCAGAGATGAACGGTTCACTAGTTGCTATGGCAGGACATATATATAGTACTAATACTATCCCTGATGCTTTTGCGCTAGTTTCTAGTAATGGATATCCTAATATTCCTGTGCGTTATGAAAACCAATTTATTGGTTTAACTAATAAATATGGATATTTATTAGTCCCATCAGTGACTTCATGGTATCAGTCTCAAATAGAAATTGATCCAATGAATTTACCAATAGATGTTAAAATTCCTAAAATTATACATCATTTTTCTATTCGTGAACTTAGTGGTGATCTAGTAAATTTTGACATACATAGATTAAATGCGACATTATTTCGTGTAATTGATAAACATGGTAAAAATTTACCAATTGGTAGTACGGTAAAATTAGAAGGAAGTTCTCGAGTAACTTGGTTAGGCTGGGATGGGGAAGTATGGCTTGAAGATATCCAACCTCACAACACCTTGAAGATCACTAGAGCAGACACTGGTACTACTTGTAAAGTATTATTAAATATTACCCACTATCATCATGGCATATTCACACTAAGTCCGCAAATTTGTCAATAATATAATGACTAGAGTAGAGATATATGATGCTTAAAGACAAGTTAGTAGTAACCATAATAGTATTATTTTTTTCAAAAATTACATTAGCTAATTGTATGTTAGCTAATGGTGAAGTTAACTTAGGAAGTCAAAGTTCATTTGAAATATTAAATGGTAATATAAAAAAAAAAGGTAGTTCTGGACTAACATGTTCTGGCTTGAGTTTAACAGTATTAACACATCATACAGTTCAGGCTCAGATAAATTCTACCTGGAATAATATGAAAATGATAAATATTGATGGTTCCGGTGATTATATTCCTTATATAATATATGCTGATAAAAAATTTCAATATTCTTATCAAGTTGGTCAACTAATTGACTATGGTCAATTAAATCTCATATCTATTATTTTTTCATCTAAAAAATCTCAAGTTCCTTTATATATCAAGATTATACCACGTACAGCGAACGTCAGAGCTGGAGTTTATCAAGATATTATTAATATTAATTGGAAATACCATATCTGTAATTTAGGCAGTCTATTTATTTGTTTATCTGCATGGGACGGTCATGGTTCAACTTTAATAAAAGTGCAGGTAATTGTTAATAAAGATTGTTTGATTAATGATTCCCAAAATGTTGATTTTGGTAGTCATGCCCTAATAGACCAGTTTAATCCATTAATACAAAGAATGACATTAATATGTACAAAACAAGAGCACTATAAAGTGTGGTTTAATGAAGGTCTTCATGCTACATATGGATGGCGTCGGATGAGCGACGGGAAACAACATTATATGATGTATAATATTTATCATCCTGATACAAACCTTATCTGGAATAGTAAAAATCCAAAGGAATTAGTTGGTACAGGTAAGCATCAATCGCTGCTTTATAAAACTTCAGTGAATAATAAACAAACAGAACTTCATTCTGGAAACTATTCAGATAATATTTCTATAGTTGTTGAATATTGACTTCTTAATCTTGAAAGTGGGTAATATTTATATATTATATTTTAATTCTATTAGAATAGGAGATGTAGTGTTATGTCACGTTGCTTAAATACTAAAAATATGGCAATAACCACTAATAATCTTTTAGAATTAGCTAATAGATATGGTTGTCCAATTTGGATTTATGATTCAAAAATTATTTCTGAAAGAATTCAACAACTTAGATTATTCGATGTTATTAGATTTGCACAAAAATCCTGTTCAAATATTCACATTTTACGACTTATGCTCACAGCTGGCATAAAAGTTGATGCCGTATCTCTAGGTGAAATCGAAAGAGCTATCATTGCGGGTTATCAACCTAGAAGTGATAACGATGATATTATCTTTACCGCAGATCTTATTAATGAAGATATCATTAACCGTGTTAAGCAACTGCATATTCCGGTTAATGCAGGCTCGGTAGATATGTTGCAACAGTTAGGAAATAACTCTCCGGGACATCGTGTTTGGTTGCGTGTTAATCCTGGATTCGGTCATGGTCATAGTAATAAAACTAATACAGGTGGTGAAAATAGTAAACATGGAATTTGGTACACTGATTTACCATGTGCTTTATCTCTTATTAATAAGTATGAATTACAGTTAGTTGGAATGCATATGCATATCGGTTCTGGAGTAAATTATCGACATTTACAACTAGTATGTGATGCGATGGTTAATCAGGTAATTAATTTTAATCAAGATATTACGGCAATATCAGCAGGTGGAGGATTATCAATTCCATATTATCCCGATGAAAAACCCATAGATACTAACCAATATTATAATTTGTGGAATAGCGCCCGCCAGCAAATTGCAGCACACTTAAAACATGCGGTTAAGCTAGAAATTGAACCAGGAAGATTTCTAGTAGCAGAATCAGGCTTATTATTATCTCAGGTTAGGTCGATTAAACAAATGGGAAATCGTAATTTTATACTAGTAGATGCTGGTTTCAATGATTTAATGCGACCGGTGATGTATGGAAGTTATCATCAAATTTCAGTGTTACCAGGCGATGGTCGTTATATAAATGAAAGTGATCTTACAGAAAGTGTCATTGCTGGTCCATTATGTGAGTCAGGAGATGTATTTACCCAGCAAGAAGATGGTAAGATCTTAACACGTCCGTTGCCTCTATTGAAAGTAGGTGATTATCTAGTTTTTCATGATACTGGTGCATATGGAGCATCAATGTCTTCTAATTATAACAGTAGACCTCTTTTACCAGAAGTTTTATTTGAAAACGGAGTCGCACGTCAAATCCGCCGGCGTCAAACTATATATGATTTAATTGCGCTAGAATTATAGTGAAAACTGTTTATTTTCTTAAGGAATTTTTTAAGTATAAAAAATTGAGAATTTCTACTGCTATAGAAAAAATCATCGAAAAATAAAGGTATTCTTTGTGAAGAGGTACTGAAAAACTTTCAATAATTAATGTCACTCCTACTAAAAATAGAAAGGACAATGCTAAGATTTTCACAGGAGGATGATGGGAAATAAATTCACCAACTTTTTTTGCCATGAACATCATAACAATAAATGCTATCATTACAGCTGTAAACATTATAAAAAGATGATCTGATAAACCAACTGCAGTAATCACAGAATCAAAACTAAAAATAATATCTAATAAAATAATCTGAACAATAGAACGGGTAAATGAATGAACGGAAGTTTGAGATTGAGTCCAATTTTTTTTAGTATCAGAGTAAATTGAATCATGTATTTCGATTATAGATTTCCATATTAAAAATATACCACCAAGTAACATAATAATATCTCGGGCCGAAAAGACGTGACTTTTGAGAATGAATAATGGCTGAGTTAACCTAATAAGCCAAGCAATAAAAGTTAATAATACTAAACGCATTATCATTGCTCCACTTAATCCAAGATAACGAGCTAAGTTTTGTTGAGCGGCAGGAAGTTTAGATACTACTAATGAAATAAAAATAATATTATCAATACCAAGGATAATTTCAAGAATTAGTAAGGTCGCTAGAGATATCCACGTACTAGGAACAATCAACCAATTAAACATGTATGATACTCGAAGTAAAAATGTAAATATTGATTAATTATATGGATAGCAAAAAGCTTTTTTTTGAACTTAATTATAACCATTTTCATAAAAAAAACGTGCAATAATAGCTGCCGTAAAATGTTTTTTTAAATAAAATCCCCGTGGTAATGTAAAAATTTGCTGACCATATCTACCAGTAGCTTTAGTTAATATTTTTCCATGAGCGGCTTTAGGACGAATTTGCATAACTTCACCATAACGTGAAGTTAGATAATTAATTTCCCCTAATATAATTAATTCCATTAATTCTTCCCAGTCTCTGCGTAAAAATTCATCCTCTTGTCTATTAGGACTCCATAAGAAAGGGGTACCAACTTTTCTTAAATTTAAGGGAATATGTCGAGATCCTTCTACAGGAATCCATAATACTCTTGATAATTTATTACGCACATAACTAGTTTCCCAAGTAGTTCCTATATTTCTAGATTGATTAAACGATAGCGTACAAATAAATGTAGTTTCTAAGGGACGTCCGCAGCTATTAATAGGTATCGTTTTAAGTTCAATACCAAGTGAAGCAAAATCTGGCTCTGGTTTATTTTTAGCATTTACTCCTAAATGTTTTTCAATTAGGACACCAATCCAACCTTTGTCATATTTTAAAGAGGAAGGAATAGTTAAGTTAGCATCTATAGCTAATTCACCTAATGTATAACCTGCTAGTAATTCGGCACGTTTCATTAAAGTGGCTTCATCATATGGATGATTAACAAAAAATCTTGATTGATTCAAATTAGTTAGATATCAAAGTTTTTTTGATTTTAATTATCTTAAATGATATCTAGCTTGAGGTAAATAAATTATTGATAATAACTCTCTTGATTATATATAATCTGTTTTTATTATATTTTTTATAAAATCAGTTAATTAATTCTCAATAACATTAAATTTTAGTTTTTATTAAAGAATTAGAACATTATAGAATAATGCTATAATAAAATTTTCCGGTCTTTATAAAAATCGATAAAATTCACAATTAATTTTTTAAAATTGATTTAAAGATGGTTTGGAGAGGATATGTATAAAATTTGGCAGTGTATCTTGAAAATGTCTCGAGGAATATGGAAATTACTAAATTTTATTAGAGAATGTATTTTTAATCTTTTAATAATTTTAATGGTGATTATTATTACTAATAATTTATTAGTAGATGGTACATGGTTCTTAAAGAAAAATAGACCTCGAGCTTTGCTTTTAGATATTAATGGTATTATAGTTGATACACCAACACCATCAGGAAATAACAAACTTAATAAAGTTATTAATCAAATTCTCAGCCGTAATAATCATCAACAACAAAATTCATTATTTAATATTGTTCAAATTATTAGACAAGCTAAAAATGATAAGAATATTACTGGGATGATATTAGATCTTGAAAATTTTTTAGGTACTAACCAAGTATCTTTACATTACATAGGTAAAGCATTGCAAGAATTTCGCAATAGCGGGAAATCTATTTATTCAATAGGAGATAACTATAATCAGCAACAATATTATCTAGCGAGCTACGCCAATAGAATTTATCTATCTCCACAAGGAGAAGTAGAGTTCAATGGTTTGGCTATTAATAATTTTTATTATAAAAAATTACTAGATTATCTACAGATAAATTCACACATTTTTCGAGTAGGAAAATATAAAGCTGCAGTAGAACCTTTAATGCGTAATAATATGTCGCAATTTTCACGCCAAGCAGATACTCGTTGGATAAAACAATTATGGCAAGATTATCTCATAACAATATCACATAATCGTCATATCGTAATACCTCAGAATTTTCCAGTAGCTGATGATGTAATATTAAAATTAAAAAAACTACATGGAGATACCGCACGTTATGCTTATGAAACTAAATTAGTGGATGAAATTATTTCAAGGTCAAACTTTGGGCAAAAAATGGTTCAAATTTTTGGATCTAATGAATTCAATAATTATAACAACGTTAGTATTTATGATTATCATCTTAATCAACCTTCATTCAATAAAAATAAGATTGCGGTAATTGTTATGAATGGAATTATTACTGATGAAGAATCTATAGGTGATATTAGTAGTATTGACGCTGTGAGCCAGATTCACAAGGCATCTCTTGATTCCGAGATCAAGGCAATTGTATTATATATTAATAGTCCTGGTGGTAGTGTTACCGCCTCTGAAATGATACGTAAAGAGCTTGCTGAAGTACGTAAGCTTGGAAAACCCATTGTAGTTTCAATGGGAGGAATGGCAGCATCGGGTGGATATATGATTTCCACACCAAGTAATTATATTATAGCTAGTCCTTATACCTTAACTGGATCAATAGGTATTTTTGGGTTTATGTTTACATTTGAAAAGACCCTAGCTAAAATGGGAATCTATACTGATAGTATAGAAATTTCTCCTCTAAGTAATATTACTCATACTAAAAATATACCTTTAGAGGTTGAAAAATTGATGCAAATTAGCGTTCAACATGGATATAACAATTTCATTAATCTTGTAGCACATGCACGTCATAGTACTCCTGAAAAAATTGATCAAATAGCTCAAGGACGAGTTTGGTCTGGTCTTGATGCTAAGAAATTAGGATTGATTGATAAGCTTGGTGATTTTGATGATGCTGTATTTAAAGCTGCCAAACTTGCCAAACTTAAAGAATGGCAATTAGCATGGATCGAAAATGATTCAACACTATTTGAACAATTAGTTAGTTCAATAAAAATTTCTGTAAACCAGAGTCTATCTACTTGGTTACCCGTTAATCAAGATCTTTTGACCATCTTCAAAAGACAATTTATATTTAATGATCCAAAAAATCTTTATGCACAATGTTTAATATGTAGTGAGATTAAATGAAATTCCAATTTATACGAAGAGAGAAATTATCTAAACATGATTTTCATGTAACTGGATATAAGTAAATTTTAAAATTAATAAAATGGTTCATAAAGAAAAGAGAGGAAGAGGATGACGATTAGAATAGGAATTAACGGGTTTGGTCGCATTGGACGTATGATCTTCAGAGCTGCACAAGAACGCCATGATATTAAAATTATTGCTATTAATGACTTACTAGATATTGAATATATAGCTTATATGTTGAAATATGATTCAACTCATGGTCGATTTAATGGAAAAATAGAAGTTTCCAATAGTTATTTGATTGTTAATGGTAATCATATTCGTATTACTGCAGAACGTGATCCAGCTCACTTAAAATGGGATGAAGTTATTGTTGCGGAAGCCACTGGTATTTTTCTTAATTATATAGCAGCTTTTAAACATATTCAAGCTGGTGCCGATAAGGTAGTGATTACTGGCCCTCCAAAAGATCATATACCAATGTTAATAATGGGTGTTAATCATACGTCATATTTAGGAGAAAAGATTGTTTCTAATTCTTCTTGTACTACTAATTGTCTCGCTCCATTAGCAAAAGTCCTTAATGATAATTTCGGGATTATAGAAGGTTTAATGACTACAATACATGCTACTACTGCAACTCAAAAAACGGTAGATAGTATGTCTTATAAAGATTGGCGTGCCGGAAGAAGCGCTTTAACAAATATTATTCCATCTACTACTGGTGCGGCGATGGCCGTAGGAAAAGTTATCCCGGAATTAAAGGGTAAATTAACTGGAATTGCTTTCCGGGTACCTGTTTCAAATGTTTCAGTCATAGATCTAACGGTAAGATTAAGAAAATCGGTAACTTATCAAGAGATATGTAAAGTAATAAAAACTGCGTCAGAAGCAGAATACAAAGATATTATAGGTTATTGTAACGATTTAGTAGTATCTACTGATTTTAATGGAGAAAAGTTAACATCCGTATTTGATGCTAAAGCTGGACTTGCACTTAATAATAATTTTTTTAAGCTGATCTCCTGGTATGATAATGAAACGGGATATTCCCATAAAGTGATCGATTTGATAACATATATTGCAAAATATAATTAGATCGTTAATGTTAAGAACTGCTAAAATGTTATTGTCAAATGCTAAAAACTAGTGGGATATTAAGATTTAATTGATAATTAAATTATCAATTAAAATAAAATCAATATGGAATAATAGCCTATTTATAATTTAGTAGTGATTTGTTGTTGTATTAGCGTGGCTTTTTCATCTAAATAACGATTTAATTTCTGCCGAGTTTTTAATATAACAGCTTCAGGCGCGCCTGAGATAAATAATTGATTAGATAACATTTTTTGTATGCGTGTAATTTCAAGAGTTAATTTTGAAATTTTATTAGAAAGTTGCTTACCTGTTACTGGTTTATTTATGTTAATCCCTAATGAAATCCTTATTTCAGCTCCTTCAATAAGCCTAATTACAGTGGTTTCAAGATTGTTTTCTACCAAAAAAGTATTACAGACGGTGATTTTTTGTACTCTCGCAAGTTTACAAATAATATAATTATTATTATTTACGATACGTAAAATATTTAACCTACAATTTGGTAATTGTTTTAGCAATATATTCTTAATAGGCATAGTAATCTTCATTTCCGAACGAAGATTACGTATTGTGATGATAAACGTTTTTATCCAATCGATATGATTTTCAGCTAGTTCATCTACAAGTGAGATATCATACTTTGGAATTGGTTGTAACATTATAGTAGGATCCTTAATTCCTTTTAATAACTTTATGCGCTGCCAGATATGTTCGGTGATAAATGGTATAATTGGATGTGATAATCTTAAAATTGCTTCTAGTACCTCAATCATGGTATATCGTGTACCACGTTGTGCATCTTCTGAAGCAAGAGTGATTACGGGTTTTGTAAATTCTAAATACCAATCACAAAATTGATGCCAGATAAACTCATAAATTATATTTGAGGCTATATCAAACCGATAACTATTTAGAGCTTCAATATAATTTTTTATGCTATTATTTAATTTAGATTTGATCCATCTATCAGCTAATGATAGTATTTTATAATTTTTATTGTAACCACAATCTTTTTGTTGTGTGTTGATTAGTACAAATCTACTAGCATTCCATAACTTGTTACAAAACTTGCGATACCCTTCTAATCGTTTCATATCCCAATGAATATTACGAGCAGGATAAGATAAGGCAGCTAGAGTAAAACGCAAAGCATCAGTACCAGAAGCTTTGATCCCATGTGGAAAGTTGATTTCTGTTCTTTTACTAATGGTATTCAAAAGTTTTGGTTTGATCATATTTTCAGTACGCTTTTTTATTAAAGCTTCTAAAGAAATTCCATCTATTATATCTAATGGATCTATAACATTACCTTTAGATTTGGACATTTTTTGTCCTTCTTCGTCTAAAATGAGACCAGTTATATAGACCTTTTTAAAAGGCACTTGTGACTTACCAGTTTCATCTTTTATAAAATGCATTGTAAGCATGATCATACGTGCTATCCAGAAAAAAATAATATCAAATCCACTTACTAGTACGCTAGTGGGATGAAAGATCCGCAATAATTCAGGATGTTCTGGCCATCCTAATGCAGAGAAAGTCCATAATCCTGAAGAAAACCATGTATCTAGCACATCATTATCTTGATGTAAAATAATATTAGTATTTAATTTATTCGCATAACGAACTTCATTTTCATCTTTACCAACATAAACCTTGCCATTATTATCATACCAAGCTGGAATACGATGTCCCCACCATAATTGACGAGATATACACCAGTCTTGGATATTGCGCATCCAAGATAAATATATATTTTCATATTTTTTAGGAATGAATTTTAATTCCCCATCTTGAACTGCCTCTAAAGCTTTGTTTACTAATGGTTGAGTACGTATATACCATTGATCGGTTAACATCGGTTCAATTATTACACCACTACGATCACCATATGGCATAACTAAATCATGCGGATGTCTGGATTCAAGCAGGTTTAATGCTGTAAGATAGGATAACACTGCTTCTCGCGCATCATCTCGTTGTAAATTATGAAATATTATTGGTAATTTTGAAGAATAAATCTTTGATTTATTTCCTTTACAATCAAAAACTTCACACGAAGTTCTAATGGTTCCATCAAAATTTAAAATATTAATCATGGGTAGCTTATGGCGTTGACCTATTTGATAATCCGTAAAATCGTGAGCGGGAGTAATTTTCATACAACCCGTTCCTTTATGCATATCGATGTTTTCATCAGCAATAATCGGAATTCGCCGTTTTAGAATGGGTAATAATACAAATTTACCAACTAATGTTCGATACCGATCATCTCGAGGATGAATTGCTATCGCAGTATCTCCCATCAATGTTTCAGGACGCGTAGTGGCTACTACTAAATAATTTTTTCCTTCGTTAGTTTTAACCTGATCGGTTAATGGATAACGAATATGCCATATAGATCCTCTATATTCCTTATTTTCTACTTCTATATCAGAAATTGCCGTACCTAACATTGGATCCCAATTGACTAATCTTTTACCCCGATAAATTAAACCTTCTCTATATAAACTGACAAAGATATCTCTAACTGCACATGAGAAACCTTGATCCATTGTAAATCGCTCCAATTCCCAATCTAACGAATTTCCAAGCCGCCTCATTTGAGTAGTAATTTTTTTGCCAGATTCTTTTCTCCATTGCCAAATTTGATCAAGGAAGTTTTCTCGTCCCAATGCCTGTCTAGTTTGACCTCTTTCTAAGGCTAACTTACGTTCTACTACGAGTTGTGTTGCAATTCCCGCATGATCCGTTCCTACTTGCCATAAGGTATTATATCCCTGCATTCTATGATAACGAATCATTATATCCATGAGAGTTTGCTGGAAAGCATGACCCATATGCAAACTACCCGTAATATTAGGCGGTGGAAGCATAATACAAAAACTTTTCTTACTTGTATCACCATGAGGTTTGAAATAACCTTGTTTTTCCCAGTATTCATAAAGCGGTTGTTCAAAATCTTTTGGTTGATATTGTTGTTTCATTTTTATTTTATATTGTGTTGAATTTGATGATCTCTCAACTAATATTTAGTTTTATTCTCATCCGCTCGATTTAGCATAAATTGTGATAATAAAGCTACCGGACGTCCGGTAGCTCCTTTGTTTTTGCCAGAAGCTAGCCAAGCAGTTCCAGCAATATCTAAATGTGCCCAATGATATTTATGGGTAAATCTTGCTAAAAATCCGGCCGCCGTAATAGCACCACCAGAAGAACCGTCGCAACCTATATTTGCTATATCAGCAAAATTAGAGGTGAGTTGTTGTTGATACTCTTCGGTAAGAGGTAAGAGCCAGACGCGATCTCTGGATTGTTCTGAAGCCTTTAATAACTCTTTAGCTAATGGATTATTGTTAGACATTAAGCCACTAAGGTGGTGACCTAAAGCAATCACACAGGCACCGGTGAGCGTAGCTATATCAATCACAGTGTCAGGATTAAATCTTTCCACATATGTTAATATATCACATAGAACTAACCTACCTTCCGCGTCAGTATTTAATACTTCAACTGTTTTTCCGGACATAGTAGTTAAAATATCACCTGGATGTAATGCCCGCCCTCCTGGCATATTTTCACAACCTGCCAGAATCCCAATCACATTCAATGGTAATTTAAGATTAGCAATAACACTCATTACACCATATACAGAAGCTGCACCACACATATCATATTTCATCTCATCCATACCATTAGCTGATTTAATATCAATCCCACCAGAATCAAAGGTTAAGCCTTTTCCTACTAATACAATCGGTTTACTATCTAAATTTTGATGGGCTTTATATTCAATTACTGACATCATGGATTCATTATACGATCCTTGACCTACGGCAAGATAAGCATTCATGCCTAATTCCATCATTTTCCGCTCATTAATAACAAATGCACTCATATTTTCATATTGAGACGCTAATTTAGAAGCCTGTGAAACCATATAAGCGGCATTACAGATATTAGCTGGCAGATTGCTTAGATCTTTGGCAACGTTAATTCCCTCCGCGATCGCTAAACTATGTTTAATAGCGAGCTCACCTAAAGTTATATCGCCCCTGCTGGGCACATAAAATATTATTTTACGAAGATAGCGTTTATCTCGCTTAGGATTGCTTTTTAATTGATTAAAGCAATACAATACTTGGGAGGTGGTTTCAACAGATTGACGTATTTTCCAATATATATTACGATTTTTAACATTTAATTCACAAAGAAAGCATATTGCTTCCATGGAAGCAGTCTCAGTAAGGGTACGAATAGTTTTTGAAAGAATTTTATCAAACTGTTGTTCATCTAATTGACGTTCTTTACCACAACCAATTAGTAAAATACGTTCCGAAATAATATTAGGAACATTATACAATATTAAAGTTTGACCAATTTTACCTTCTAATTCCCCACGTCTAAGAAGTGCACTAATATATCCATTACTGATTTTATCAAGCTGGTCAGCTAGATACGATAATCTACGGGTTTCAAATACACCTACAATAATACAAGCACTACGCTGTTTTTCGATGCTACCACTTTTTACAATAAACTCCATGCCTTCTCCTGAAGATTAAACTAATCTAATCATGATACACACTTTATTAACCTAGCGAGGTTCCTTACTCACCCAATCATTTCAATAGTAGCCTAATAATTTTATTTTGATTGGCATAGTTATTATTTTTAGATATAATGCCTGATTTGCCGAAGTGGCGAAATTGGTAAACGCAGTTGATTCAAAATCAACCGCCGTAAGGCATGCTGGTTCAAATCCGGTCTTCGGCACCATGTTCTTAATTATCACTTCTATAATTAATTGTAATAGTATTACAATTATTGTGGTGGCCCTTGCAGGATTTGAACCTGCGACCAAGCGATTATGAGTCGCCTGCTCTTACCACTGAGCTAAAGGGCCGGATTTGAAATGTAATAAGATTATTATAACCAAATAATTTTAATCATCTAGAAAACTACGTAGTACTTCTGATCTACTAGGATGACGTAGTTTTCTTAATGCTTTTGCTTCAATTTGACGGATGCGTTCACGTGTTACATCAAACTGTTTACCTACTTCTTCTAATGTATGATCTGTATTCATGTCTATCCCAAAACGCATCCGTAAAACTTTAGCTTCACGTGTAGTTAAACCTGATAGTACTTCATTAGTAGCAATTTTTAGACTTTCTGAAGTAGCAGAATCTAAAGGCATTTCTAACATAGTATCTTCAATAAAATCTCCTAAATGTGAATCGTCATCATCTCCAATGGGAGTTTCCATCGATATGGGTTCTTTAGCTATTTTTAATATCTTACGAATTTTATATTCTGGTATTAACATTCGTTCTGCTAGTTCTTCCGGGGTGGGTTCGCGCCCAATTTCTTGTAACATTTTACGAGAAATTCGATTAATTTTATTAATGGTTTCAATCATATGTACTGGAATACGAATGGTGCGTGCCTGATCTGCAATAGAACGGGTAATAGCTTGACGAATCCACCAGGTAGCATAAGTTGAAAATTTATATCCGCGACGATATTCAAATTTATCTACTGCTTTCATTAGTCCAATATTACCTTCTTGGATCAGATCTAGAAATTGTAATCCACGATTGGTATATTTTTTTGCTATAGAAATAACTAAACGTAAATTAGCTTCTACCATATCTTTTTTAGCACGACGCGCTTTGGCTTCACCAATAGACATGCGACGATTAATATCTTTTATCTTTTCAAGATTTAATCCGGTTTCTTCTTCAAGACGCGCTAATTTTTGCAATATTTTGCGGATATTACCAGCTACTTCATTTAACTTATTACTCCATGGTTGATTCATGATTAGTGCATTATTAATCCATAATTCATTAGTTTCATTGCCGTTAAAAAGCAAAAAAAACTTTCTTTTTGGTATTTTACACTGTTCTACACATAATTTAGTAATGATACGTTCCTGAGTACGCACCAGTTCCATCATGGAACGCATGTTATTAACCAGATAATCAAACTGTTTAGGTACTAAGCGGAATTGTTTAAAGATTTCCGAAAGTTTTTTAATCTCTATAGCTGCATCATTATGACTACGTCCCTTACTTTTAATGACGGCACGTGTAGATTCATACTGTATACGCAACGCCGAAAATTTTTCTCGGGCTATTATTGGATCAATATTATGATCATCTGTATCATCTTCGACTAATTCACGTTCATCATTAGAAATTTCATAGCCAATCTGCTGTGGTGCAGTTGCTGTAGTGAATGTTATTTCTTCATTAAGATTTGGATCAATAAAACCGGTAATCAGATCGGCTAATCGTGATTCATCTGCTTCTACTTTATCATATTGATCCAGAAGATAAGTAATTGCTTCTGGATACTCAGCAACTGAACATTGTACTTGATTAATGCCCTCCTCAATACGTTTAGCTATATCAATTTCTCCTTCACGAGTTAATAATTCTACTGTTCCCATTTCACGCATATACATACGCACTGGATCAGTAGTTCTACCAATTTCATTTTCAACATTAGATAATACCTGAGCCGCGGCTTCTACTGCGTCTTCATCAGTATCAGTACTATTTTCATTTAGCATCAGATCATCGGCATCTGGTGCTTCTTCCATAACCTGAATTCCCATATTATTTATCATCTGAATAATATTTTCAATTTGATCTGAGTCTACGATATCTTCCGGTAGATGATCATGTACTTCAGCATAGGTTAAATATCCTTGTTCTTTACCACGATTAACAAGAAGTTTCAGTTGTGACTGTGGATTTTGCTCCATAATACTATATCCATACTTAATAAATTTGTTAATTTATTGTAGACTTAATACCTACAATAATATGATGCAGTGTATTTTGCCGTACTTTCACAGTTACATACGGAGAATTTTTAAAATTAATACAGATATCTATAATAACAAATGTTACCTCCATATACATGCATAATCCATACTAATTATAAATGGATAGTTATAGATTAATGTTATCACTATTACATAAGATACCCAAGAGTTTACCACTCTCAATTAACTATTTTTTTGCCAAAAATTGGTTTAAGCACCAGAGCTCCTGACGTCCTTTTAAGCTTAATCCGGTAGTACGCTCCATTGCAATAAGCATTTCTTGACGTTGTTCTAAAGCTAAATTATAGATACTAGTTAGTGCATCTGTGAACATTTTTTCAACTTCTTTCTCTATAATCATGTGATTCCAACTGGCTAATTTTTCGATATGATGGATTACAGGATAATTTCTATATATTTCTAAAATTTGTCCAGTAGTAATCTTAGGGTAAGCTATACATGTTTTTAATAATTCAATAAAGATTGGTAATCCTGCTAGTTTAATCGTAGTTAAAGATTGTAATTCAGGTACTAATACTGCTAAATGAGGATTTTGTACTAATAAACTAATCAGTATACGCATAGTTGTATGTTTGAATGGGAATTGCAATCTCGAACTACTAGTTTTGGACGGGATTGGTAATAACCTTTCAAGATAGTGATCTTCTAAAATTCCGAGTTTTTTACCCAATGCTTGACGTAAATAAATACGCAAGGTTTCACCAGGAATCAATTTAATAAGTGGTAATACTAGTGCACTTAAACGAGCTTTACCATCTGGATTTGATAGATCAACTTGTTTAATTAAATTTTCAAACATAAAACTAGAAAGGGGCTGTACTTGATTGATTCTATTTTCAAATGCTACTTTGCCTTCTTGGCGAATTAACGTATCAGGATCTTCTCCCTGGGGAAGAAACATAAAACTTAATTGACGTCCGTCCAACATGTATGGTAATGAAATTTTAAGAGCACGCCAAGCAGCTGTTCTTCCGGCATCATCACCATCATAACAATAAATTACATGATCTGTAGTACGAAATAAAAGTTGAATATGGTCAATAGTGATTGACGTACCTAGTGAAGCTACAACATAATCAATGCCCGCTTGTGTCAAAGTAACTACATCCATATAACCTTCTACTACTAGTAGACGCATTGGACGTGAATGTTTCTGATATACTTCATACAAACCATAAAGTTGGTGTCTTTTGTTAAAAAGAATAGTATTAGGTGAATTTAAATATTTTGGTTTGATATTACCCAGGACACGTCCTCCAAATCCCATTACTCGCCCACGTTTATCTCTAATTGGAAACATAATGCGATAACGAAAGCGTTCATAACTAGATTGATGATTAGTAATAGCTAACATACCAGTATCATATAATAGCTGACGATATTCATTATGTAACTTCAAATTATTTTGAAGAACATTACTTCCAGAAGGAGCAAAACCTATAGAAAAATATTCTATAATTGCAGTAGTTAATCCTCGTTTTGCTAAATATTGACGAGCTAAGATGGCATTGTCATGTAAAAGATATTTTTGATACAAAATAGTAATTTCTCTCATCATCGAATATAATTTTCGACGATAATAAAAATTGAATTTTGATCGATGACTATTGACAAATGGGATTTTTAATCCAGACATAGTAGCTAATTCTTCAATACTTTCGATAAACTCCAAACGATCAAAATTCATTATAAAATCAATAGCATTTCCATGTTCACCACAACCAAAACAATAATAAAATTGCTTGTCTCTATTAACCGTGAAAGATGGAGTTTTTTCTTGATGAAAAGGACAACATGCTTTATAATTATTTCCAGATTTTTTTAGGGTAATGCGTGAATTAATAAGTTCTACAACATCTATATAAGCTAGTAGTTTATGAAGAAATGCCCTTGAAACTAGTCGTCCCGCCATAGGATTTATAGATTTTTAATAAAATTATAACAAACTCATGTATCTAATAAAGACGCATCCGACGGGCATTTTCACGTGCGAGCTTTTTAGAATGACGCTTTACTGCAGAAGCTTTAGCACGCTTACGTTCCGTTGTTGGTTTTTCATAAAATTCACGACGTCGAACTTCAGCTAAGATACCTGCTTTCTCGCATGAACGTTTAAAACGCCGAAGAGCCACGTCGAATGGCTCATTATCACGTACTTTAATTACTGGCATCTATTGTCACCTTTTACTTAGATATTTACTTTAAAACTATATTACTTTAGTACAAGCTAAATTGTAAAGTATATATGGTATAGAAAGATTTTCTACTACCTTAGAAAATAATTATTTATTAATTAGCTTCTTTAGCTGCGAGGAGAAGATAAATATAATGCGTGTACTAGGAATTGAAACATCCTGTGATGAAACCGGTGTTGCGATTTATGATGATAAAAACGGATTACTATCTAATCAGCTTTATAGTCAAATTCATCTCCATGCCGATTATGGTGGTGTAGTTCCTGAATTAGCAGCGCGCGATCATATAATGAAAATTATACCATTAGTTAATGCAGCTTTAAAAGAAGCGAAATTAAATGCTAGAGATATTGATGGCATAGCTTATACAGCCGGTCCAGGATTAGTAGGTGCATTACTTGTAGGTGCAAGTTTTGGTAAAGCTTTGGCATTTTCTTGGAAAATTCCCGCCTTGGAGATCAACCATTTAGAAGCACATCTTTTAGCTCCATTATTAGAAAATCCACCACCAACCTTTCCTTTTATTGGTTTGCTGATTTCTGGAAGCCATACACAACTAGTGAATGTCATTGATATAGGAATATATAATTTGCTAGGAGAAACTCTGGATGATGCCGTGGGCGAAGCTTTCGATAAAACCGCTAAATTATTGGGTTTTGATTATCCTGGTGGTTCAAAGCTTTCTAGTTTAGCCCAGCTTGGATCAAGAGGACGTTTTAATTTCCCTCGTCCCATGATTGAAAAACCAGGTCTCGATTTTAGTTTTTCTGGATTAAAAACTTATACAGCAAAAATTATTCGTGAATCTAATCATAATAATGAACAAACCAAAGCAGATATCGCATATGCCTTTGAGGAAGCAGTAATTGACACACTAATCATTAAATGTAAACTAGCTTTAGAACATACTAAACTTAATCGTCTTGTAGTAGTTGGTGGTGTCAGTGCTAATTTTACTTTACGTTCTAGATTTCAAAAAATGATGAATCAATTTGGAGGACATGTATTTTATGCGCGCCCAGAATTTTGTACAGATAATGGGGCAATGATTGCATATACAGGAACAATTAGGATGAGTACTATGATTAATAAAATCACCACCTTAAGCATTAAAGTTTACCCTCGCTGGTCACTTGCAGATATTTCACCAGTTAATTAATAATTATTAATTTTATGGATATTATATTTATTGAACAACTTTGTATTATCACTACTATTGGAGTTTACAAATGGGAACAAAACTTTCCGCAAAAATTAATATTCGATATTGAAATGGGATGGGATCATCATAAAGCAGGAGAGAGTGATGATGTTAAAGACTGTTTAAATTATCAAGAAATTTCTGCAATAGTAATTAACCATGTTACTAATAGTAAATTTTCATTAATTGAGCGGGTTGCGGAAGAGATAGCTACATTATTATTAAAAAGTTTTGCTTCTCCATGGGTACGCATTAAAATTAGTAAACCTTGTGCTGTCGCACAAGCTTGTAAAGTGGGTGTAATAATCGAACGGAGACGATCTATTAAATAATCCAATATTATTATATACAATTTTTATAACGTTGCCAATGTTTGATTGCTTGGCATCGGCGATGATATAATTCTTTGTTAATTTCTGGACCATGAAATCCCCTGTTGATTATATCTCTAACTGAAACTTGACGTGCAAGATTAAATATGGTGCGAAGTTTATTCGTTTGATGATAAGATATTTTTTCAAATCCTATACAACCACGTGCATCGGCTTCACTGATAATTGCTATTTGTTCAATACGATAAATTTTACGCCAAGCATCAAGTTTATTAAATAAGTTTACTACCGCATGGGTTTCTAATTTATCGATATTATGAACTAAATTATGAAATTTAGCTGCTAATACAGCTAAATCTCGAAGATTTTTTGGAATGCGTAATCTTTGACATAAATTATCTATTAATTCAGTTGTATATCTATCACTATTAGTAAAATTTTCATTATTTAAAGCTTTACCAAAATCGTGACATAATGTTGCAAAACGAACTTCTATTTGATTACTAAGTTGTGCAGCAATAGACAATGACATCAATGTATGAATGGCAATATCCATATCTGCTAGTAATGTTTGATGCTTACGGATTCCATATAAATTATTTAATTCAGGAAACAGTGCTGCTAAGGCATGACATTCTTTGAGAATCTGGAAATAGCGTTGCGGATTACGAGATTGTAAAGCTAGTTTCGTTTCTTTCCATATCCTTTCTGCAGAAAGTTGTGTTAATTCACCATTTTCTGACATAGAACGCATTAAAGCTAGAGTTTCTAGTGCGATACTAAAATTAAGATGAGCATAACATGCTGCGAAACGTGCTACACGTAAAATCCGCAATGGATCTTCGTTAAAAGCACTTGAAATATGGCGAAGCTGGCGTTTCTTGATATCTTCACGACCTTGAAATGGATCATAAACCTTCCCATTTTCATCACATGCTATAGCATTTATAGTTAAATCACGACGGCTTAAATCTTGTTCTAAAGTTACCCCAGCTGTATCACAGATAAAACCGGTATAACCACTACCTGATTTCCGTTCAGTACGTGCTAAGGCATATTGTTCACCACTAACCGGATGCAAAAAAACCGGAAAATCTTTTCCTACGGGTTTAAATCCATTTTTTAGCATTTCTTCAGATGTGGCACCTACTATTAACCAATCTTTATCTTTCACCGGTATATTTAGCAAACTATCACGTATTGCTCCTCCTACCAAGTAGGTTTTCATCATTCATATCCTCTCAATGTATTCCTCAAATTATAGGATCTTCAAAAGATTTAATAAAGATTAGTTTTACTCTTTACTGCATGCAGTAAACTGGATGAGAGTGTGATCATATATTTTAGAGGATAAAAATTTTTTAACTAAGTGCGCAGACTTTAATATCGCGAGATAATGTACTAAGTACCTTTAAAGCTGTATATTGATACAGTAAATTTTTATAATACTAAATTATATTAATCATTGCTAAAATAGCAATCTCTATTATAGAGATTATAAAATAGTACTAAATATATGATTAGGATAATTATTAGTATTAATTAATAAGGCTTATTATATCTTATGAATCAAAAGCTTGTTTATGATTTTGAATCTCCAAAAATTAGAGTAGAACGGGTGATCACTGCATTGCGTTCCGGTTCTGGTGCGATAGTTTTAGATGATGAAAATCGTGAAAATGAAGGTGATATGATTTTTGTGGCTGAGACCATGACTGTTAAGCAAATGGCACTTGCTATTCGTCATGGAAGTGGTATTGTTTGTTTATGTATTACCGAGGAGCGTAGGCAACACTTAGCATTGCCAATGATGGTTAAAAATAATACTAGTACTTATGGTACTAGTTTTACGGTTTCTATTGAGGCAGCTACAGGAGTAACGACTGGAGTTTCAGCACAGGATCGCATTACTACTATTAGAACAGCCATAGCAGATTATAGCAAACCTGAAGATTTACATCGTCCTGGACATGTATTCCCGCTTGTAGCTCGTGAGGGTGGTGTTATGGAACGTAATGGTCATACTGAAGCAACAATTGATCTGGTGAAAATCTCGGGTTTTAAACCCGCCGGGGTGTTATGTGAAATCACTAATGATGATGGAACTTTGGCAGGCTCTAATGAAATTATTGTATTTTCAAACCATTATGCTATGCCAATTGTAACGATTAAAGATATCATTCATTATTTGAAAACATAGTTATGAAAATTTTTTAGCATAAGATGATCATCAATAATGATTGAAGTTAAGAGTTACAATGCTAGATCTTATGAAGAAAGAATAAAATTGATAATGCAGCATTGATTATTAATATCAATAGAGGATAATTGTTATTTTTAAAATCCATCTATCTAGGATATGATTAAAAATCATATCCTAGATAAAATTATCTAATATATCTTGGTCCTAATTTGAATAGAATGTTATTAATATTACGTGTGATAATAGTAATTATTTATTCTCTTATAGTTTGTCTATTTGGTAGTATATGGTGCTTATTTTCACCACGTAATCCTCGTCATGTAGCTACATTTAGTCATATTTTTGGCTATCTTTCAATTTTATTTGGTATTCATTTAGAAATTCGTCAACCTAAAGGTATTAAAAAAATCGAAAGCGCCATTTATATTGCCAATCATCAAAATAATTATGATATGATCACTGCTGCTAATATTATACCAGATCGTACAGTAATGTTAGGTAAAAAGAGTTTATTATGGATTCCATTTTTTGGTCCTTTATACTGGTTAACTGGTAATATGCTTATTGATCGTAGTGATCGAGCTGCATATAAGACTCTTACTGAATTAGTAAGACAGTGTCAGCAAAAAAAAGTTTCTATTTGGATATTTCCAGAAGGGACTCGCAGTCATGGAAGAGGATTACTCCCATTTAAAAATGGAGCATTTTATGCTGCTATTACTGTAGGAGTCCCAATCATACCCATATGTATTTCCAATTTACATAATAAAATTAATCTTAATCGGTTATATAATGGTTTAGTTATTATTGAGATGCTATCTCCAATTTGCACAACACCATTTAATAAATCTCAGGTCCGTGTACTTACAAAATATTGTCATGAACTTATGGAACAAAAAATTCAAGAATTAAATATTGAAGCCTCCAAAATTAATGCAATTGAATAAATAAATTCAAGCATAAATCTTGTAAATCAAGTATTTCACTAAATTAAAAATAACGATACAGATTGTACCTGACTATCATTCATTTTTATTTTGATAATTCATGCAGCTACAGGTTTTTCAGAATTATTTAATTTTTTTCTAATAAAATATAATAGTAATGAAACTCTACGTTCAGTACGATCTGGAGTATCGATAGGTAAATTATATCTTACCGTATATAATTTATTTTTAGAATTATAAAAATCAATCATAAGAGCCGGTGCTAAACAATTAGCTATTGGTAGATAATTTAATGTTATACGAGACATTCCAAGCTTCATTCTAACTTCCATTACGGCATTCTGTGCAAAATTAGCATATACTAAAGGTTCTCTTGGAGCCGAAATAATCTTCATCCTACCTCCCCGAAAAGTTAATATGTTGACTTAAACAAAGAGATAATCACATTATAACATAATAATCAATTAACCCCTAATTTAATTCCAAGTAAAAATTTGTGTTGAGTTAACACCTAGAATTTTTTGACGAACAATCTTCCAAAAAATTTTTATTTGATTTTTTACTTCATAAGATTTTTTACCTAAAATTTTTATAATTAATCCACAATGATTAGGTAATTTACTTACACCGCAAGCTATAGTCTTATCAAATTTTTCATAATTACTTAAAGATGCTAAAATTTTTTTATGATAAATTTTAGGAGTTAATAAGATAACGTTACCAAAAACCTCAAAAAAACCCATAGTTCCTATTCCATTTAATGGGTATTTGTGAGGTTGTAAAACCGAAGTTTCCGCGAATAATATTTTTTGATATGAATTTTTAACAATGGTACTCGTGGAGTAAATATCAAATTTAAAACCACCATCACTTAAATGATATTTACGTCCTGACATTAATATTTCAGAATATAAAAGTGTTGCAGTAGGATGAATAGTAATATTAGTATG
Source organism: Candidatus Dasytiphilus stammeri (assembly GCA_045290365.1). Taxonomy (GTDB): domain Bacteria; phylum Pseudomonadota; class Gammaproteobacteria; order Enterobacterales; family Enterobacteriaceae; genus Dasytiphilus; species Dasytiphilus stammeri_N. The sequence continues at coordinate 327,450 of CP145882.1, forward strand.
AGAAATAAATCTTGAATTATTATATGGAATGGTTTGATTAGGCATATATTCTATATAACTCTGTTTTCCAATATCGAAACTTTGTAATAAAGCAGCATAATTATTACTCATCGCATGAATCTTTGTGGCAGTAGGAGTACTAATATGAGCATATGTTTCTGGAGAAGATTCAATTACTAAATTTAATCTATCACCTTGAGATATACATCCAGAAGTAGATATTATTAACACATAGGGCATCTTAGGTAAAGATTCATCCCAATAGAATGGACGTTGTACCATTAATGGTACATTTCTTTCTACTCCAGATAAAATACTTTTTTTATTATCATTAACAAATTTTAATTTTAAATATCCATAATTATTAATGTTATCCTTAATCATATAAGGAGTTTTGTCTTGATAATTAGCAAATTCTAACGCATTCAGACCAATTTGAAAAACAGATCTATTATCCATATCTTTCATTAATACTTTTTATAGAATTAATAAAATTACTGATAATTATCTCAACCAAGGTTTCTATACCTTCACCTGTTTTACAATTAGTAAATACATATGGTTTTTGGCTTCTTATTTTTTTTATATCATTCTCCATGATTTTTAAACTAGTATTAACATATGGTGCTAAATCAATCTTATTGATTACCAAAAGATCGGCATGTATTAAACTCGGACCATTTTTTCTGGGAATTTTTTCACCGGCCGCAACATCAATAACACAAATGTAAAAATTTGCTAATGCTGGACTAAAAGTGAGGGTCAAATTATCTCCACCACTTTCAATTAAAACTAAATTACAATCAGGAAATTCTTCTTCCATTTCTTCAACTACTGCCAGATTCATGCTAGGATCTTCACGAACTGCAGTATGAGGACAAGTGCCGGTTTCTACTCCACGGATTTTATTTTTATCTACGATACCTTTTAAGGTATCTTGAATTTGTTTAGCATCTTCAATTGTAACGAGATCATTGGTAATAATAAAAGGCTTAATATTTTGTTTGATTAACAGTGGAGTAATTACTTCAATAATTGCAGTTTTACCAGATCCAACAGGACCTCCTATACCAATGCGAATTTTTTTCATTAACCTTAACCTTATTAAATTAATTACTAAACAAACGAGTAAAAGAATTAACATGAATAGAAGCTAATATATCTGTTATTGGAGCATAATTATTCATATTTTCAATACTTCCTTGTTCGGCTTCATGGTAAAATTCCTCTATATAATTACTCATTTCATATAAAATTTTCTGAATAGTAATATGTGTAATCCGCATTAAACGTAATGCGGCACTAAGCATCATTATTGCTATACCATATTGATACATTACTATTATTTCACGTCCATTTATACCTAGGATACTCATTATTATTGATTGTGTTATAGGATACGTTCCTATAGTTTGGCCGGTTTTTATTAAATCTAACCACCAGATAAGTAATGGTTCTTCTATTATTTGTGCTGCCATTTCAATGAACTTTTTACCCATACGAACTATCATGGTACGATTTTCTTCATTAATTTTGCGATTAAACACTGCGAAATCGTAATCCATGAGTACATTATAGTTCTTTTCTTGAATAGCTATACAAGAAGCTATTATCGCTCTGCAATCACAACGTGCACTCTGTAATAGAGTTGTATAAGTAAAATCTTTTAAAGTTTTAATATCATTAACTACACCATATTGTATAGCAGTTTCTATCCCATTAGAGAAAGAAAAAGATCCTACTGGTAAAAAAGAATCTGCAAATTGTATCAATCTCATTAGACGAGTAACATTCATTTTAACTAAAAAAATATAATTGATTAAGTGCCGCTGTTCTTATAGGATGAGTAGTGGCATATTCACCGTTAACTTTTACCGAGAAAGTTTCAGGATCTACTTCAATATCTGGGGTTTCTGAATTTAGAACCATGTCTTTTTTAGAAATTGTTCTACAATTCCTTACTGCCATAATTTGACGTTCTAATCCTAATTTTCTTTTAATATTGTTATCTAGAGCGGCTTTAGAAGTAAAAGTAATACATGTTTCTTTTAAAAGTTTACTAGCTGTCCCAAACATCGGTCGGTAAAAATTTGGTTGTGGGGTGACTAGTGAAGCATTAGGATCTCCTGTAGTTGCCCAATTGATTACGCCACCTTTAATAATTAATTTAGGCTTTGCACCAAAGAAACGTGGATCCCATAATACTAAATCAGCAAGTTTTCCAACTTCAATTGAACCTAGTATATGACTTATACCCTGTGCAATGGCTGGATTAATAGTAATTTTAGCTACATAACGCAATACCCGAAAATTATCATTATTTGAAGCATCTTCTGGTAGTTTACCCCTAGATTCTTTCATAGCATGAGCAGTTTGCATAACTCGTAACCAATTTTCTCCGACTCGCCCCATGGCTTGAGAATCACTGGAAAACATTGATATCACACCCATATCATGTAGTACATTTTCTGCAGCAATAGTTTCGGGACGAATCCGACTTTCAGAAAATGCGACATCTGCAGGAACATTTGGGTTAAGATTATGACAGATCATAATCATATCAAATAATTCTGCTTGACTATTAATACCATAAGGTAAAGTAGGATTAGTAGAACTTGGTAACACATTTAATTGACTAGCTACTTTAATAATATCTGGTGAATGTCCTCCACCAGCTCCTTCTGTATGAAAAGTATGGATAGTACGCCCTTCAAATGAATTAATGGTATCTTCAACATAACCTCCTTCATTTAAACTATCAGTATGTACTGCTACTTGTATATCCATCTCATCAGCTATTTTCAATGCCTGACGTAATGCTGATGCAGTAGCACCCCAGTCTTCATGCACTTTTAATCCGACTGCTCCGGCTTGAATTTGCTCTCTTAAAGGGGCAGATTGTGATGCATGACCTTTACCTAAGATTCCAATATTAACAGGTAAATTTTCAAACGCACGTAACATGTTACTAATGTGCCAAGGACCAGCGGTTACTGTAGTCCCATTAGAACCATCAGTAGGACCGATTCCACCACCAAAAAATGTGGTGATACCATTTGATAAAGCATGCTCAACTTGTTGTGGTGAAATTAAATGAACATGTGTATCAATTCCCGCGGCAGTCAATATAAAATGTTCACCAGAAATTACATCAGTACTAACACCTACTATCATGCCTGAAGTAATGCCGTTCATCGTATCTGGATTACCACTTTTCCCTATCCCATGAATTAAGCCATTCTTTATTCCAAGATCGGCTTTAATAATACCTTTTTTAGCATCTACTATTATGACATTAGTAATTACTAAATCTAATACATTCTCACTCTTTAAACGGTTATTTGCTCCCATTCCATCACGTAAGGTTTTCCCCCCACCGTAGATTGATTCATCGCCATAACCACAGAGATCTTCTTCAATTTCAATAAATAAATTAGTGTTTCCTAACCGGATTTGATCTCCATATGTTGGACCGAAAATCTTACTATACTCATTTCTAGAAATAAAAGGCATATTTATATCCACATATTTAAAATTTTCCTACCCATCCATCTACTAAATTATTAAAACCATAAATCAGTTTTTTTCCTTCAATAGGGATTAAAGATACTTCAATTTCTTCTCCAGGTTCAAAACGGATAGCTGTACCTGCAATAATATTAAGTCTTTGACCATAGGCAATGGTTCGGTCAAATTTTAACATTCTATTAACTTCAAAAAAATGATAATGGGATCCTACTTGAATCGTTCTATCTCCAGAATTTATTACTGTTAATTTAATAGATGGTTTTTTTTCATTAAAATAAATTAATTTATTCGATAGAATATAACCACCAATAGGAACTAAAGATTTTTCTTTATCCATAAAATTTACTTGAATATTCATTGAATAGGATTATGAATAGTAATTAAACGACTTCCATCAGTAAAAATTGCTTCAACTTTAATATCCTCAATAAGATCTATTACTCCATCCATTACATCATTTTTAGTAAGTACCTTACGTGTATTATTTATTACTTCATCTAATGTTTTACCTTCTCTAGCACCTTCTAATGCGGCAGAAGTAAGAACCGCCACTGATTCAGGATAATTTAGTTTGATTCCTCGGGATTTTCTATCAATTGCTACATTAGCTAACATATATACAAGAAGTTTTTCGATTTCTCTTGGAGAAAGTTGCATATCATCCTTTATAAATTGATATAACATTTTAACTATCAATATTATAATATGATATATTATTTAATACTTTTTATACTAAGAAATTTTTTATTTACTTAATTAAGTAATATGATGATTTGACTTGATTTTCCCCAGTAACTCAATAACACGTAATTTTGCAATTTCCATTGTTATTTTTGATGTTAGATTAAGATAATCAATTTTACTATTGGTATTACGTCGATCAATTTGTGCTTGATTTTTGGCTTTTAAAACTAGATCTTCATCTAGATCTTTACCACGAATTGCAGTATCTGCTAGTACAATTATCGCACGAGGCTGAACTTCTAACACTCCTCCGGAAAGATAAATAATCTCTTCATAACCATTAATCTTAACAATCCGAATCATACCTGGTTTAATAAAAGTTAATAACGGAACGTGACCTGGGTAAATTCCTAATTCCCCTTCAATTCCAGTAATTCGGATCTTTTCTATTTTTCCAGAAAAAAATGAACCTTCAGCACTTACTACGTCTAAATTACAATAAACACTCATATTACTCCTATTAGATATTTTAGGAAATTTTTTAAGAACGCATTATTGCTTCTTCAATCTTTCCAATCATATAGAAAGATTGTTCCGGTAAATGATCATAATCTCCAGATAATATGCCTTTAAATCCACTGATAGTATCTTTTAATGTGACATATTTACCTGGGTAACCAGTAAAAACCTCTGCTACAAAAAATGGTTGTGATAAAAATCGCTGGATTTTACGTGCTCGAGCTACGATTAGCTTATCTTCTTCTGACAGTTCATCCATCCCAAGAATTGCAATAATATCTTTTAATTCCTGGTAACGTTGGAGCAATGCTTGTACCTGGCGAGCAGTTTCATAATGTTCATCACCAATTATTAATGGATCTAATTGCCTACTCGTAGAAGCTAGTGGATCTACAGATGGATAAATTCCTAGTGCCGCAATTTGCCTGTTGAGTACTACTGTTGCATCAAGATGAGAAAAAGTAGTAGCTGGTGATGGATCGGTTAAATCATCAGCAGGTACGTATACTGCCTGAACAGAAGTAATAGAGCCCTTTTTTGTAGAAGTAATGCGTTCCTGTAAAATTCCCATTTCTTCAGCTAGAGTAGGTTGATAACCTACGGCAGAAGGTATCCTACCAAGTAAAGCAGATACTTCTGTACCAGCTAGGGTATATCGGTAAATATTATCTATAAATAGTAAAACATCACTACCTTCATCACGAAATTTTTCTGCCAGCGTTAAACCGGTAAATGCTACACGTAATCTATTACCTGGCGGTTCATTCATTTGTCCATAAACTAATGCTACTTTGTCTAGAACATTAGAAGCTTTCATTTCTTCATAAAAATCGTTACCTTCACGAGTTCGTTCACCTACTCCAGCAAATACTGAATACCCAGAATGCTCTATAGCAATATTACGAATTAATTCCATCATATTTACAGTTTTACCTACTCCAGCTCCTCCAAATAATCCTACTTTACCACCTTTAGCAAAGGGACAAATAAGATCAATAACTTTTATTCCCGTTTCTAGTAAATCACGAGAACTAGAAAGTTCTTCATAAGATGGTGGTTGGCGATGAATGACCCATTGTTCTTCAGTCTCAATAGGACCTTTCATATCAATTGATTTTCCAAGTACATTCATAATTCTACCAAGAGTCGCTTTCCCTACTGGTACCTTAATAGGATGTTTAAGATCGATTACTTCTAATCCACGTCTTAGCCCATCAGATGATGCCATGGCAATCGTTCTTACTACTCCCGCTCCTAACTGTTGTTGAACTTCAAGTACTATGAGACGACTATCATCTCTTTTCACCTCAAGTGCACTATATATTTTAGGTACCGCATTTTGAGAAAATTCGACGTCCACTACTGCGCCAATTACTTGGATAATTGTTCCAGTAACCATTCTGATTCCTTATACAATACATAAATTTTTTTAGTTTTGTTTTATATGGCGGCCGCACCTGATACAATCTCAGTAATTTCCTGAGTAATGCTGGCCTGACGTTTTTTATTATAGATTATTTGCAATTTCTGAATAAGACTACCACCATTATCAGTTGCCGTTTTCATTGCTACTATTCGCGATGCTTGTTCACTCGCTAAGTTTTCTATAACTAATTGATAAACTTGAGATTCTATATAGCGTTGCAGTAAAGTATCTAACAAAAAATTTGAATCTGGTTCGTATAAATAATCCCATTTTTTTTCTCTTTTTTCTTCTGGAAGACTTAGTGGTAACAGTAGAACTATTTTAGGAATCTGGGAAATGATATTTATAAATTTATTATAAACTACATAGATTCTATCTAATTGTCGGTTTTGGTAAGATTGTAATAATATTTTTAATACACCAATAATTTCTAAAAGAGATGGAGTCTCCGTAAGACCAGTAGTTTGTGCTACAATACGATTACCGAAATAATTTAAAAATGATAAACCCTTAGAACCAATAATTGCTAAATCACATGGAACACTTTTACTAGACCAAATTTTAATATCTATCAGCAATTTCTTAAAAAGATTATTATTAATGCCTCCACAAAGTCCACGATCGGTAGTAATGACTAGGTAACCAATTTTTCTGACATCCCGTACTTCAAAATAAGCATGCTTATACTCGAGATTACCACTAGCCATATTGCTAATAACTTTACGCATATTATTAGCATATGGATAACTTGCAATCATGCGGTTCTGTGTTTTACGCATTTTGGAGGCTGCTACTAATTCCATAGCTTTAGTAAGTTTTTGCATTTTTTGGATACTCGATATTTGATTTCTAATATCTTGTGCCGCCGCCATTTGCGTCTCCTTCAAACCCTTCGTAGATTTATTACATACCTTATTAAAATACTACCTAATCTGAATCATTTTAAAGTTTTCAATGCTATTTTTTAAAGCAGTAATAATTTCAGTGTTTAAATTTCCAGTTTTATTAATTTCCTGTATTAACTGAGGATATTCACGTTCCACATAAGTAATTAAATTATCTTCAAAAATTTTAAGTCTCTCTAATTCAATATCTTCTATATAACCATATTCGGCAGCAAATAAAACTAAAGCCTGTTGTGCAATACTCATTGGAGTATATTGTTTTTGTTTCAATAATTCAGTGAGTTTTTTACCATAGTTTAATTGTTTACGTGTAGCATCATCTAAATCAGATGAAAATTGTGAAAAGGATTCCAGTTCACGATATTGAGCTAATGCAGTACGGATACTACTAGATAAGTTTTTGATAATTTTAGATTGTGCGGCACTTCCGACACGGGAAACCGAAATTCCTGGATTCACCGCAGGGCGAATACCTACATTAAATAAATTAGATTCTAAGAAAATTTGACCATCCGTAATAGAAATTACATTGGTCGGAACAAATGCCGATATATCTCCAGCTTGAGTTTCAATAATAGGTAGTGCTGTCAATGATCCCGTTCTATCTTTTACTTTTCCTTTAGTAAATTTTTTTACATAATCTGCATTTACACGCGATGCACGTTCTAGCAATCTTGAATGAAGATAAAAGATATCTCCTGGAAAAGCTTCACGTCCCGGAGGTCTTCGAAGTAATAAAGACATTTGTCGATAAGCAACCGCGTGTTTAGATAAATCATCATAAACTATTAATGCATCTTCTCCACGATCCCGAAAATATTCCCCTATAGCACAACCAGCATAAGGTGCGAGATACTGTAATACTGCAGAATCTGAAGCAAATGCTACTACAATAATAGTATTATTTAGAGCACCATGTTCTTCTAAATTACGCACTACATTAGCAACTGTAGAAGCTTTTTGACCAATTGCAACATATATACATTTTACATCAGATTCCCGTTGATTAATAATTGTATCAATTGCTAGTGCTGTTTTACCCGTTTGACGGTCACCAATTATTAGTTCTCTTTGTCCACGTCCAATTGGAATCATACTGTCCACTGCTTTATAACCAGTTTGAATCGGCTGATTGATAGATTGACGATCAATAACTCCTGGAGCCATAGCTTCTACCGCAGAACAACTTTCATAATTTATGGAACCTTTGCCGTCGACCGGTTCTCCTAAAGAATTTACTATTCTACCTAGTAATCCACGACCTACTGGGACTTCAAGAATTCGACCGGTACATTGAACTTTCATTCCTTCGACTAGATCGCTATAACAACCCATTACAACCGCACCTACACAGTCTCTTTCTAAATTGAGAGCCAGAGCATAACGGTTCACTTCATATAAATATATCATTTCTCCCTGCATGATATTACTCAATCCATAAATACGAATAATACCATCACTTACAGAAAAAATTGTTCCTTCATTATAAGTTTGAGTAGGAAAATTAAATTGAGCGATTCGCTGTTTTATTATTTCGCTTATTTCTGTAGAAGTTAATTGCATATCTGATTCCAATATATTATGGTATCTTTAATATTGTAACCGCATAGCTAGATTATTAAGGCGATTACTTATACTACCATCTATCACCGTATCATCTATGCGTATAATAAGACCAGCCAATATGGTTTGATCAATTTTACAATTTAAATTAACCTTACTTGATAAATATTTCTCCATGGCGATTTTTATTTTGGAGTACTGTTTTTCAGTTAATGGATTTGCTGACGTAATTTCAATTTTATATATCATGTCATAATAAATCATTCTAAGCTTAATAAATTGTTCTAAAACTACTGGAAGTAACCTTAATCTATAATTATGTGCCATAATTTTAATTAAATTTTTACACCATATATCAAGTTCATTACCACAAATCTCGATAAATAACTTTGATAAAAGTTTTGGTCCTAATGCATCTGAAAGAAACTTTTTAAGTTGTTCATTAGATGAAACTTCGGCGCATAAAGTTAGCATGGTTTGCCAGTGCTCAATTTTATTTTGAGCACGAGCAAAATCAAAAGTTGCTCTGGCATAAGGGCGAGCTAAAGTTATTAATTCTGACATGAGGTTAATTTTATTATAATTCAGCAATAAATTTTTCAATAATATCGTGATCAATCTCTTGATTTACCGAATGTTCAAGAATTTTCTCTACACCTGCTACAATCAATTTGGCGAGATTTTGACGTAACTCATAATTTAAAATTTTATATTGTACCTCAATTTCTCCTTTAGTTAAGGTTAAAATTTTTAGGCGTTCTTTTTCAGCTTGAATTTTAGCGGCTTCTATTATTTGAAGACGTTGCTGTTCCGCCTGTTTAATAATACTAAATGCTTTATTTTGTGCTTTAATTAATTGCTCATCAGCTGTTTCATGTGCTAATTCTAATTTCTTTTTGGCTTGCTCAGCAAATGTAATACCATCTGCAATTTCTTTCTGACGATGTTCAATTATACTAATAATTGGAGGCCAAATATACTTCATACAAAATAAAACAAAGATTATAAACGCTAATCCCTGACCTATTATTGTTACATTTAAGTTCATAGTACAACGTCTCTGAATTAATTTTATCTTCGCTCTCTGTATAGAGTTCGCCACTATCTTCTATGAATAACCGTCGGATAAATTATTAATGTTTGCCAACTGCAAACATTATATATAAACCAAGTCCTACTGCAATCATAGGAATAGCATCTACTAAACCCATGACTACAAAAAACTGAGCACGTAATAGGGAAATGAGATCAGGTTGACGTGCGGCACCTTCCAGAAATTTTCCTCCTAGAATGCCGATCCCAATCGCAGCACCAATTGCTGCTAGTCCCATCATTACCGCGGCTGCTACATATATAAGATCCATATTTAGGTTCTCCATTGATAATCTCCACTTTTTTTGATTTAAGTAAATAATAGGATTGATAATTAATACTCATTCTCCGAGGTCATTGACAAATAAACAATTGTCAGAACCATAAAAATAAAAGCTTGTAAAATAATTATTAAAATGTGAAGAATAGCCCAAGGTACATTGAATAACCATTGTAACCACCAAGGCAATAAGCCGGTAATCAATATAAAAATTAGTTCTCCAGCATAGATATTTCCAAATAAACGCAAAGCAAGTGAAATTGGTTTAGATAACAGACTAACGCTTTCTAAAACAAGGTTAAATGGAATAAATATTATATGATTAAATGGTTGAAACATTAACTCCTTAATAAATCCATTTATACCTTTATTTTTAATAGTGTAAAATAAAATGATCATAAATACTGCTAACGACATAGAAATTGTGATATTGACATCCGCCGAAGGAACCACCCTTAAGGCAGGTAAATGTAGTAAGTGTTCACCAATATAAGGTAGTAAATCGATAGGCAATAGGTCCATAAAGTTCATAAGTAATGTCCATATAAAAATCGTTAAAGCTAAAGGAGCAATCAGCGGGTCATGTTGAGGATACATATCTTTTACTGTCTTATCTGTAAAAGATACTATCATTTCAACTATAGTTTGACTTTTACCTGGCACACTACTAGTGACTTTTTTAGCTGCTTGATAAAAAAAAGTTAAGAAAAATAATCCCAGTAAAACCGAAAATAACATAGAGTCTAAATTTAATATCCAAAAATTGCTCGGAATATCTGTTTCTTTTACTAATGTTAAAGTGCGGAGATCTAATTGAAGATGTTTCAGATGCTGTTCTATGTATTGTTGGGAATTATAAATTTCTCCTATAGACATGATTTTTACCTTTCGTTCTTTGAGAAACTAAGTTATTGGTTCCTAATATCAATTTTGATCCATCTCTGTATTCTTTAAGATAAACTCTACTATTTAAAATTTAAACAAAAAAATTATACTTCGGATATCTATTAATAAATACTAAAAGTATTAAGATTTATTTTCATAAATTTTCAGTGATCCTTGTTTTTTTAACCAAATTAATAATATTGAAATAGCAGATGGTGTTACACCTGGAATTCGAGATGCTTGGCCAATTGATAATGGTTTGTGTTCATTTAATCTAGCAATAACTTCATTAGAAAGACCAATTACTTTTTGATATTTTAAATTTAAAGGAAGTGGTATATTTTCATAAATTTTTTGTTTTCTAATTTCTTCTTGCTGTCTAGCAAGATAACCTTCATATTTTATCTGTATTTCAACTTGTCGAGAAGCAAAAATATCAGCAATTCCCGGAGCAAAATGATCTATTTTTATCAATTCATCATAGGTTATTTCTGGACGACGCAATAATTCTTCCCCACTGATTTTACTGACTAGATTGCTTTTGAGTATAGGGTAAATTTTATCGAGACCAATTGAATGTGGATAGATGCACGTATTACGTAAACGTTGACGTTCTTTATCAATATTATCCATTTTATTCTGAAAACTGATCCAACGCGCATTGTCCACTAATCCCATTTCTCGGCCGATTTCTGTCAATCTTATATCAGCATTATCTTCTCGTAGTAACAATCGATATTCTGCACGTGAGGTTAACATACGATATGGTTCTTGTATTCCTTTAGTACAAAGATCATCCACCAATACTCCTATATATGCTTGATCTCTCTGAGGTATCCAACCTTCTTTATCAATAGCAAATCTACTTGCATTGATACCGGCAAGCAATCCTTGTGCGGCCGCTTCTTCATATCCGGTGGTTCCATTAATTTGTCCTGCTAGAAAGAGACCTTTAATATGCTTACTTTCCAGCGTTGGTTTTAAATCTCTAGGATCAAAATAGTCATATTCTATTGCATAACCAGGTCGGATAATATGTGCTTTTTCCATACCTTTAATAGAATGTACAATTTTCAACTGTACATCAAAAGGTAGGCTAGTTGAAATCCCATTAGGATAAATTTCTTTACTTGTCAGACCTTCAGGTTCAAGAAAAACTTGATGTGATTGTCGTTCCGCAAAACGGAGAATTTTTTCTTCTATGGAAGGGCAATATCGTGGACCAATTCCTTTAATTAATCCAATTTTTATTGGACTACTCGTAATATTATTGCGAATAATATCGTGGGTATCTTCATTAGTTTGCGTCATATAGCAAGGAATTTGGATTGGATGATCAGATTGATCGCCCATAAATGAAAAGATTGGTAGAGGGGAGTCACTATGTTGACAGTTTAAATCATTAAAATTAATCGATCGGGCATCAATACGTGGAGGTGTGCCAGTTTTTAATCGTTTCACTCGCAAAGGTAATTCTTTTAATTGATTAGCTAATGAAAATGACGCTGGATCACTTGCCCGCCCTCCTGAATAATGTTCGCTACCCACATAAATTCTACCATTAAGAAAAGTACCTACGGTGAGTACCAACGCTTTAGTATGGAATATAAATCCAATTTTAGTGATTACTCCCACGGCCTGACTATTTCTTATCAGTATTTTATCTACATTTTGCTGAAATAGCGCAAGATTTGGCTGATTTTCTAAGGCCGTACGTACCATTTGTTTATAAATGATACGATCGGCTTGTGCACGTGTAGCACGTACTGCAGGTCCTTTAGTCGAGTTTAAAATTCTAAATTGAATTCCCGCATGATCAATTGCTTTCGCCATTAATCCACCTAAAGCATCAATTTCTTTAACGAGATGTCCTTTTCCAATTCCACCTATTGATGGATTACATGACATTTGTCCTATTGTATCCATATTATGGGATATTAATAAGGTTTGCTGTCCGATTCGCGCCGATGCTAAAGCTGCTTCGGTTCCAGCATGCCCTCCACCAATGACGATCACATCATAGTATTTTGAACGACACATAATCAAGTACCTTTTAGATAACCATCTAAACCAAATATCAAAACATTAATTATTATATCTTTTTTAGATATATTTATTATATGGTTAATAGCGATTTTATTAGGGTGTTACCCAAGCTACTAAGCTAGTATCCAAAAATTATATTAGCAAAATTATCGTATGATTAATTTTATAAGGTGATTATGATGAAATCAGATATCTTTATAAATAAAAATAATCTCATGTATTTTAACACCTTGCGAATTAATGTTAAGGCAACCAAAATTGTTATCATTAATACTATTAAGCAACTTATTAAGGCATGGAAGGAATCTCAAGGTAATAATTTACCTATCTTACTACTTGGAGAGGGTAGTAATATTTTATTTCTTGAAGATTATCAAGGTACAGTTATTCTTAATCGTTTAAGAGGAATGAAAATTACAGAACATATAGATAGCTGGCATTTGCATGTGAGTTCTGGAGAACTCTGGCATTTATTAGTCGAAGATACTCTAAAAAAAGGTATTTTAGGTTTAGAAAATCTGGCTATGATACCGGGTTGTGTAGGTTCAGCTCCTATTCAAAATATTGGAGCATATGGTGTGGAATTTGAGGATTTTTGTGAATATGTCGAATTATTAGATCTAGTCAATAATCATCAGTTTCGATTGTTGGCCAAGGAGTGTCAATTTAAATATCGAGACAGTATTTTTAAGCATGATTATCGCAAAAATTACTATTTTATCACGGCCGTTGGATTATACATAAATAAATATTGGTCTCCAAATATCAATTATAGTGGTTTAGCTAATTTAAATCCCAAAACTGTTACCGCCAAGCAAATTTTCGATACCGTATGTTACATACGAAGTAGGAAATTACCAAATCCAATTTTAATAGGAAATGCCGGGAGTTTTTTTAAAAATCCAATTATTGATGTTGAGCAGGCCTCTAATTTATTAGAGGATTTTCCTGATATTCCTTACTATATACCATCCTATGGTAGAGTGAAAATTGCGGCTGGTTGGCTAATTGAACAATGTAATCTCAAAGGTTACAGAAATGGTGGGGCAGCTGTTCATAGACAAAACGCGATGATTTTAATTAATGAAAATCATGCTACAGGGTGGGATATAGCTATCCTGGCCCGTAAAGTGCGACAAAAAGTAGGTGAGAAATTTAACATTTGGCTTGAACCAGAAGTACGTTTTATTGATATGAATGGCGAAGTTAACGCTCTAGAGGTCATAGCGTGAGATATTATCTATTAATGCTGATTCGATTAATGGCCGATGGCAAATTTCATAGTAATAATGAATTAATGGAAAAAATTGGTATCAATATTAGGACACTTTATAAGTATATACAATTTATTGAATACTTAGGTTTAGAAATCATTCACAAAAATCCTAATGGATATAGTTTATCCTCATCAATACAATTACTTGATAGAGATATCATTATGACTCAACTGAACCAAGGAACTATTGAAGTAGTACCTATTGTTAATTCTACCAACCAGTATTTATTAGAGAGAATTAATCAATTAAATTCTGGAGAGGCGTGTATCGCGGAATATCAGCAAACTGGTAGAGGACGTTATGGTCGTACCTGGTATTCTCCTTTTGGATATAATATTTATTTATCTTTATACTGGGGTTTCAAACATCACCTTCATAAAAATAGAATTATGGGATTAACGGTAGTAGTAGCTATTATCATAGCTGAAGTATTGCTGGAACTTGGAATCAAAGGAGTGGGTGTGAAATGGCCTAATGATATCTATCTTGAAGATCGCAAATTAGCCGGAATTTTAATTGATCTTCCTAAGGATACTAGTATTGAATTACCAATTATAGTTGGAATTGGAATAAATATTAGAATGAGCCTATCGTCGATAGTTCCTATTAATACTCACTGGATTGACTTACATACACTAGGAATTAATATTGATAGAAACTATTTAACCGCAAAATTAATTAATGAATTGTTTATAGCGCTTAGTGATTTTGAAAAATCTGGTTTTGCACCTTTTATAAAACGTTGGTTTAATCTGGATCGTTATCTTAATAGACCTGTAAAACTTATTGTTGGACATCAAGAAATTACTGGAATTGCACGTGGTATAAATTCTCAAGGTGGTTTAGTATTAGAAACTAATCACACCATTAGATCTTGGTTTTTAGGAGACCTTTCTTTGCGATTAAATGTTAAATAAGGTCATTTATTTCTTAGTATTAAAATTGCTGAAATATGAATGGTGATTGGTTACAGCATTTTTACAAAATCTTAATATCCCAGGTTTTCAAATTACGTCGCATCTAACACAAAAATCACTTAGATAATCTCATAGGAGTAGATGATAAGTAGTTATGGATACCACCATCCTATTTTAGTCTCCAGATTTCAGTGCGACGACCAAAGTTCTCAATTTAGAGATTATGGAAATCCCTTATTCATTATTCATTTTTATATCATTATCAGTTATACTCGTTAGAGTAATGTGGACGGTGGATTTTGGTAAAATTGTTATATATTAATTAAATAACAATAATTAATTGATTATTGATTGAGAATCAATGTAAATATTAAGTAGTATAATGGTATCGTAGTTTTTTATTGTATGATACTCGTTATCTACCTAATATGAATATTATTTCTATGCCGGCTTAGCTCAGTTGGTAGAGCAACTGACTTGTAATCAGTAGGTCGCCAGTTCGATTCCGGCAGCCGGCACCATGTTATAAATTATAATAAAATAATAATGTTGGTGGGGTTCCCGAGTGGTTAAAGGGAGCAGACTGTAAATTTGCCGTCATCGACTTCGAAGGTTCGAATCCTTCCCCCACCACCAATTTTGGATTGGATGGTTTAAAAAAAGTAAGCATTTAATGATTATTAATTAATATTTATATTCGAATAGTTAAAACTACCAACATGCGGATATCGTATAATGGCTATTACCTCAGCCTTCCAAGCTGAAGATGCGGGTTCAATTCCCGCTATCCGCTCCAACTATGCTGATATAGCTCAGTTGGTAGAGCACATCCTTGGTAAGGGTGAGGTCGGCAGTTCAATTCTGCCTATCAGCATCAGTTTTTGATTTTTCCATTTTCCTTTTGAGGATTGGGATATCTAAATTTAAAGGTACATGAAAGATGTCTAAAGAAAAATTTGAACGCAACAAACCACATGTTAATGTAGGTACTATAGGTCATGTTGATCATGGTAAAACTACTTTAACAGCTGCTATTACAACTATCTTAGCAAAGAAGTACGGTGGTACGGCTTGTGCTTTTGATCAAATTGATAATGCTCCCGAAGAGAAAGCTCGTGGTATTACTATTAATACATCTCATGTAGAGTATGATACTCCAAATCGTCATTATGCACATGTGGATTGTCCAGGTCATGCGGATTATGTAAAAAATATGATCAGCGGAGCTGCTCAAATGGACGGAGCAATTCTAGTAGTTGCAGCGACCGATGGTCCGATGCCACAGACACGTGAGCATATTTTATTAGCTCGTCAGGTAGGAGTACCTTATATTATAGTGTTCTTAAATAAATGTGATATGGTTGATGATGAAGAGCTTCTGGAGTTAGTCGAAATGGAAGTACGTGAGTTACTCTCACAGTATGATTTTCCAGGTGAACAGACGCCAATAATCCGAGGCTCGGCTCTGAAAGCATTGGAAGGGGAGATCCAATGGGAAGCAAAAATTCTTGAATTAGCCGATTCTTTAGATAATTATATCCCTGAACCCAAACGAGCCATTGAGAAGCCTTTCCTGTTACCCATTGAAGATGTCTTCTCTATATCTGGTCGTGGTACCGTAGTAACGGGACGTGTAGAAAGTGGTATCATAAAAGTGGGTGATGAAGTAGAAATAGTAGGTATTAAAGATACAGTAAAATCTACTTGTACTGGAGTAGAAATGTTTCGCAAATTATTAGATGAAGGACGAGCCGGTGAAAATATTGGTATTCTTTTGCGAGGAATTAAACGTGAAGACATTGAACGAGGACAAGTGTTAGCTAAACCGAATTCAATCCGACCACATACTAAGTTTGAATCTGAAGTCTATGTCCTTACTAAAGAAGAAGGAGGCAGACATACTCCATTCTTTAATGGTTATCGACCACAGTTTTATTTTAGGACCACTGATGTTACAGGTAGCGTAAGCTTACCAAACAAGATAGAAATGGTTATGCCTGGAGATAATATCAAAATATCAGTAACACTAATTTATCCGGTTGCTATGGATGACGGACTCCGGTTTGCTATTAGAGAAGGAGGACATACCGTAGGAGCTGGTATAGTCACTAAAGTTATTACCTTGTAGCTACTAGGCGAGGATTTATGGCTCATCCAGAATCGCCACATAATAAATCTAATCGATTCGAGATGATAAAATGGTTCATTATTATTGCTTTATTAATAATAGCAATCATAGGCAACTATTATTACCATCATACAATATTGTTAATCCGTGTTTTAATTATCATGTTTATGATATTTACAGCTTGCTGGATTGCGAGCTTAACAAAACATGGTAAATTAATATTAAGATTTTTTCAGGAAGCCAAAAATGAAATTTATAAAATAAGTTGGCCTACAAGTCAAGAAACCTTACATACTACTTTAATCGTTGCGGCCGTAACGGCAGGAATATCACTGATATTATGGGGCTTAGATAGCATTTTATTTCATTTGGTATCATTAATAACTAGCTTGAGGTTCTGAAATGTTTGAAGCATCAAAGATGCGCTGGTATGTGGTTCAAGCTTATTCCGGTTTGGAGAGTCGTGTAGCACAGTCATTACGTGAACATATCAAGTTACATCAACTAGATAAATTCTTTGGAGAGGTGATGGTTCCATCGGAAGAAGTAGTTGAAATGCGAGGGGGACAGCGACGTCAAAGTGAGCGAAAATTTTTTCCTGGATATATATTAGTCCAAATGATAATGAATGATCTCAGTTGGCATCTCGTACGCAGTGTCCCACGTATAATGGGATTTATTGGTGGCCCATCAGATCGTCCTTCACCTATAAGCGATCAAGAGGTTGATACCATTATTAATCGTATTAAACAAGCTGAAAATAAGCCAAGACCCAAAACATTATTTGAACCAGGGGAAATGATACGAGTTAACGAAGGTCCGTTTGCAGATTTTAATGGTGTAGTTGAAGAAGTAGACTACGAAAAAAATAGAATTAAAGTTTCTGTTTCTATATTTGGACGTGCTACTCCAGTAGAATTAGATTTCAGCCAAGTAGAAAAATGCTAATTTTATATATAGAATTATTAAACATTAGAATGATGAGTATAATTTAAATAAAAGGATTAGATTATTATAATGGCTAAAAAAATAAAATCTTACGTTAAACTACAAATTGCCGCGGGAATTGCTAATCCTAGCCCACCAGTTGGTCCAGCATTAGGACAACAAGGTGTAAATATTATGGAATTCTGTAAATTGTTCAACGCTGCTACCGAAAATTTTGAAAAAGGCTTACCAATTCCGGTTATTGTCACAGTTTTTTCAGATCGTTCTTTTACTTTTATACTGAAAACACCACCCGCAGTGGCCTTGTTAAAGAAAGCCGCTGGTATTAACTCCGGGTCTAGTAAACCAAATAAAGAAACAATCGGTCAAGTTACTAAAGAACAGGTATTAGAAATTGCCAAAATTAAAGCTAAGGATATGACTGGTGCAAATCTTCAAGCAATGACTCGTTCTATAGAAGGTACTGCTCGTTCTATGGGTTTAATGGTAATAGAATAAGAGGTAAAAATGGTTAAATTGTCTAAACACCAGCGTTTTATTACTGAAAAATTTAATAAAAAAATCTATGCAATCCAAGAGGCTATTATTTTATTAAAAAATTCCGCAGGTGCTAAATTTGTGGAAAGTATAGATGTGGCTGTCAATCTGGGAATTGATGCACGTAAGACTGATCAAGCTGTTAGAGGTGCGGTAGTTTTACCACATGGTACTGGAAAATCTACCAGGGTTGCTGTCTTTGCTCAGGGTGCAAATGTTACAGATGCTAGGGAAGCTGGTGCCGATATAGTCGGCATGCATGATTTAGCAGAATTGATAAGACAAGGTGAAATGCCATTTGATCTAGTTATTGCATCGCCAGATGTAATGCGGTTTGTTAGCCAATTAGGGCATATCTTAGGGCCACGAGGATTAATGCCAAATCCTAAATTTGGTACGATAACTACAAATATTAGTGAAGCGGTAAAAAATGCTAAATCAGGTCAAATTTGTTATCGCAACGATAAAAACGGTATTATTCATACTACCATAGGTAAAGTGAATTTTTCTTTTAATGACTTAAAGGAAAACTTAGAAGCATTAATAATTGCACTAATAAAAGCTAAACCAATTCAGTCAAAAGGCGTATATTTAAAAAAGATTAGCTTAACTACTACAATGGGAAGAGGGATCCTCATAGATCAAAGTAGTTTAAATTTGTTAGCGACTTAAGCATAACTTTACGTTAGTAAAAGTTTAGATTAAAATATCTCAAAACTGAGATTAAGTAATTTTTTATTATAAATAAATCAAGGAGCAAATGATAATTAATGGCCTTAAATTTTGAAAACAAACAAGCAATCGTTACAGAAGTTAGTGAAATTGCTCAAAAAGCACTGTCCATAGTTGTTGCCGATAACTGTGGTATATCGGTAGATAAAATGAATAACTTACGTAAAGATGGTCGTGAAGATGGTGTTTATATGCGTGTGATACCTAATACACTATTACGTAGAATAGCAAAAATTAGCAATTTTGAATGTCTTAAAGATTATTTTGTTGGTCCGACGTTGATTGCATTTTCCCAAAGTCATCCTGGAGCTGCCGCTCGTTTGTTTAAGGAATTTGCTAAAGAAAATATGACCTTCAAAGTTAAAGCTGCGACCTTTGAAGGTAAACTTATCTTAGTTGAACAAATAGATAGTTTAGCAATGTTACCCACTTATAAAGAAGCCTTAGCGCAGTTTATAAAAACTATACAAGAAGCCGCTATTGGTAAGCTGATTCGTACTATAGCTGCATTACGCGATGCATCTGCATAACTTAGTCAATCTTATTGAAGTAAAGAGTTAATGTTACTTTCATATTTTATGAAAATTATTATAGATTCTTAGGAACAATCATTATGTCTATTACTAAAGAAAAAATTCTTGAAGCTGTAGCAAGTATGTCTGTTATGGAAATTACGGAGCTTGTGTCAGCTATGGAGGAAAAATTTGGCGTTTCTGCCACTGTTAATAATATTAACACCACTATACCATCAAATCAAGAAATTGAAGAAAAAACTGAGTTTGAGGTTGTTCTGTCTGCGATTGGTAGTAATAAAATTGCTGTCATTAAAGCGGTACGTGGTATAACTGGTTTAGGACTAAAAGAAGCAAAGGATTTGGTTGAATCTGCACCAACGGTTATCAAACAAAGTATTAGCAAAGGTGATGCTGAGGTATTAAAAAAATCCTTGGAAGATGTTGGTGCCTCGGTTGAACTTAAATAAGTTCAATTATTCTGAAAACGGTTTTGTTAGACACCAAAACCTGTTGCTGATTAATAATCAGCAACAAAGTAATATTAGTAATTAATGTAATTTAGCAGATTTCTCCTTGAGAATAATGTCAAGAAGATTCTATAAAATAAAAAGTGTCAATTTTACGAACTGTCCTTCAATGACAGAGTGGTTCTATTTTTCAGCGCACTGAGGAAACCTATGGTTTACTCCTATACAGAAAAAAAACGCATTCGTAAGTATTTTGGTAAACGTCCAAAAGTATTAGATGTTCCTTATCTTCTTTCTATACAGCTTGATTCATTTCAGAAATTTATTGAAAAAGATCAGGATGGTCAATATGGTCTTGAATCAGCTTTTCGTTCGGTATTTCCTATCAAGAATTATAGTGGTAATTCTGAACTACAATACGTTAGCTACCGACTAGCTAATCCTACATTTAATGTTCAAGAATGTCAGATGCGGGGCTTAACTTATTCTGCCTCTTTGCGAGTTAAGCTGCGTCTAATAATTTTTAATCGTGAAGATCCAGAAAATTTTATAAAGCATATTCAAGAACAAGAAGTTTACATGGGTGATCTTCCATTAATGACCGAAAATGGTACATTTGTAATAAATGGTACCGAGAGAGTGGTTGTATCTCAGCTCCATCGTAGTCCTGGAGTATTTTTTGATAGTGACAAGGGAAAAAATAACTCATCAGGTAAAAT
Source organism: Candidatus Dasytiphilus stammeri (assembly GCA_045290365.1). GTDB lineage: Bacteria > Pseudomonadota > Gammaproteobacteria > Enterobacterales > Enterobacteriaceae > Dasytiphilus > Dasytiphilus stammeri_N. The sequence goes on from CP145882.1 coordinate 348,618, forward strand.
ATTATATAATGCACGGATTATACCTTACCGTGGTTCATGGTTAGATTTTGAATTTGATCAGAGAGATCATCTTTTTGTTCGCATAGATCGTCGAAGAAAGTTGCCAGCTACTATACTACTACGAGCTATGAATTCTACTACTGAAGAAATTCTAGAGATTTTTTTTGAAAAAGTAGTTTTTAAAATAAAAAATAATAACAAATTAGAGATGGAATTAGTTCCAAACAGATTACTTGGGGAAATGGCTTCATTTGATATTAATTTGAATGGTACTGTTTATATTGAAAAAGGGAGACGCATTACATCTCGTCATATTCGCCTTTTGGAAAAATCTGGTTTAAAAAATATTGAAGTTCCATATGAATATCTGATAGGAAAAGTCATAGCTCGAAATTATATATATGAAAATACGGGTGAAGTTCTTTGCATGGCAAATACTGAAATTTCATTAGATTTACTACAAAAATTGACTACTTCAGGAATTAAATCCATCGAAACTATTTTTACAAATGATTTAGATCACGGAGCATATATTTCTGAAACAATCCGTATTGATCCAACTATTGATCGGATTAGTGCTATTTTAGAGATTTATCGAATGATGCGTCCTGGTGAACCACCCACACGTGAAACCGCGGAGATTTTATTTACAAATTTATTTTTTTCCGAAGAACGTTATGATCTATCTGCAGTAGGTCGCATGAAATTAAACCGTTCGTTAAACAAAGAATCAGTTGAAGGATTAGGGATTCTTAGTAAAGAGGATATTATTGAGGTACTACAAAAACTTATCAGTATTCGCAACGGTAAAGGAGAAATAGATGATATAGATCATTTAGGTAATCGTCGCATTCGTTCGGTAGGTGAAATGGCTGATAATCAGTTCCGCATTGGCTTAATGCGTGTAGAACGTGCAGTTAAGGAACGTTTATCACTTGGTGATCTAGATAACATCATGCCACAAGATATGATTAATGCTAAACCTATTTCTGCTGCGTTAAAAGATTTTTTTTGCTCAAGTCAATTATCTCAATTTATGGATCAAAATAATCCTCTGTCAGAGGTGACACATAAGCGTCGCATTTCAGCATTAGGACCTGGCGGTTTAACCCGTGAACGTGCTGGTTTTGAAGTCAGAGATGTTCATCCAACTCATTATGGTAGAGTATGTCCCATAGAGACCCCTGAGGGACCTAATATTGGTTTAATTAATTCTTTAGCTGTTTACGCACAGATAAATGAATATGGTTTCCTAGAAACTCCGTATCGCAAAGTAAATAATGGCGTGGTAACAGATGAAATTAATTATTTATCTGCAATTGAAGAAGGAAGTTACGTTATTGCACAAGCTAATACTAATTTAGAGAGTAATGGAAGATTTGCAGAGGAATTAATTATTTGTCGCCACAAAGGTGAATCTAGTTTATTTAGTTGTGATAAAATTGATTATATGGATGTTGCTACTCAACAGATAGTTTCGGTTGGTGCATCTCTTATTCCTTTTTTAGAACATGATGATGCTAACCGAGCTTTAATGGGAGCCAATATGCAACGACAGGCTGTGCCAACCTTGCGAGCCGAGAAACCTTTGGTAGGTACAGGAATGGAACGTACTGTAGCCATTGATTCTGGTGTCACTGCTATAGCAAAGCGTGGTGGAATCATTCAATATGTTGATGCTTCTAGGATTGTAATTAAAGTCAAAGAACCAGAAATATATTCTGGTGAAACTGGAATTGATATTTATAATTTGACTAAATATACTCGTTCTAATCAAAATACTTGTATTAATCAAACCCCTTGTGTCTCATTAGGAGATGAAATTGAACGTGGTGATGTGCTCGCCGATGGGCCAGCTACGGATATGGGAGAACTTGCGTTAGGTCAGAATATGCGGGTAGCCTTTATGCCCTGGCACGGTTATAACTTTGAAGATTCTATTCTAATTTCTGAGCGGGTTGTACAAGACGATCGATTTACCACAATTCATATTCAGGAACTTTCTTGTGTATCTAGAGATACTAAATTAGGTGCTGAAGAAATTACGGCAGATATTCCTAATGTAGGCGAAGCCGCCCTATCTAAATTGGATGAAGCTGGTATCGTCTATATTGGTGCTGAAGTTTATGGAGGTGATATTTTAGTAGGCAAAGTCACACCTAAAGGCGAAACACAACTCACACCTGAAGAAAAGTTATTGCGAGCGATTTTTGGAGAAAAAGCATCGGATGTAAAAGATTCTTCTTTACGTGTACCAAATGGGGTATCTGGTACCGTGATTGATGTTCAAGTATTTACTCGAGATGGTGTCACCAAAGATAAACGTGCTTTAGAAATAGAAGAAATATTATTAAAAAAAGTACAAAAAGATTTAATTGAAGAATTACAGATTTTAGAATCTGGGGTTTCAAGAAGAATTAACGAATTATTGATAGCATGTGGAATCCCCACTAAAGATTTATCAAAATTAGATCGAAAAAACTGGTTAGATATTATTTTAGAAGATTTGGATAAACAGAACGAATTAAAACAATTGGTAAAACAGTTTGATGATCTAAGAAATGAATTTGAGGAAAAATTTGAGGAAAAGCGTCGTAAAATTACTCAAGGAGATGATTTAGCTCCAGGAGTTTTAAAAATAGTTAAAGTATATTTAGCTGTGAAACGTCAAATACAACCTGGGGATAAAATGGCTGGGAGACATGGTAATAAAGGTGTTATTTCTAAAATTAATCCCGTAGAAGATATGCCTTATGATGAAAATGGAATCCCCGTTGATATCGTGCTGAACCCATTAGGAGTGCCATCACGTATGAATATTGGTCAAATATTAGAAACTCATTTAGGTATGGCAGCTAAGGGTATTGGAGAACAAATTAATACGATGCTGAAACAGCAGCGGCCGATTGCTTTATTACGTAATTTTATCCAAAAAGCATATGATTTGGGAAGAAATATTCGCAATACAATCGATTTATCAAAATTTTCGGATGAAGAATTTTTATTATTAGCAGATAATCTAAAAAAAGGCATGCCAATAGCAACACCGGTTTTTGATGGTGCAAAAGAATTAGAAATCAAGGAAATGCTAAAGTTAGTTGATTTACCAACTTCTGGTCAAATTATTTTATTTGATGGACGTACTGGTGAGCAGTTTGAGCGGCCCGTTACGGTTGGATATATGTATATGTTAAAATTGAATCACTTAGTTGATGATAAAATGCATGCACGTTCTACGGGTTCTTATAGTCTTGTCACACAACAGCCGCTAGGTGGAAAAGCCCAGTTTGGTGGACAACGTTTTGGTGAAATGGAAGTGTGGGCGTTAGAGGCTTATGGTGCAGCCCATACCTTACAAGAAATGCTAACTGTAAAATCTGATGATGTAAATGGAAGAACTAATATTTATAAAAATATTGTAGATGGCAATAATCATATGGAACCAGGTATGCCAGAATCTTTTAACGTATTATTGAAGGAGATAAGGTCGCTGGGTATTAATATTGAATTAGAAGATGAATAAGTAATCGTAGCTACTCGGTACTTGTTATAACTTTAATCAATATCAAACCTACCAGACAGGAGCTCATTTGTGAAAGATTTACTTAAGTTTTTAAAAGCTCAAACTCAAACCGAAGAGTTTGATGCCATAAAAATTTCTCTCGCATCACCAGAGATTATTCGTTCCTGGTCTTTTGGAGAAGTTAAAAAACCAGAAACCATTAATTATCGCACCTTTAAACCTGAACGTGATGGACTGTTTTGTGCAAGAATTTTTGGTCCAATCAAAGATTATGAGTGTTTATGTGGCAAATATAAGCGCCTTAAGCATCGAGGAGTAATCTGTGAAAAGTGTGGAGTTGAAGTAACCCAAACTAAAGTCCGTCGGGAACGTATGGGACATATAGAACTTGCATCTCCAACCGCACATATCTGGTTCCTTAAATCATTACCTTCGCGCATTGGTTTATTGCTAGATATTGCCTTGACTGATATAGAACGTATTCTTTATTTTGAATCTTATGTGATTGTAGAAGGAGGAATGACCAATCTTGAACGTGGTCAAATTTTAACCGAAGAACAATATCTAGATGCACTAGAAGAGTTTGGAGATGAATTTGAAGCAAAAATGGGTGCGGAAGCTATTCAAGATCTCCTAAAGAATATGAATTTAGAAGACGAATGCGAGCAATTGCGTGAAGAACTTAGTGTGGCACATTCTGAAACTAAACGAAAAAAATTAACTAAGCGGATTAAACTTTTAGAAGCTTTTATCTATTCTGGTAATAGACCCGAATGGATGATTTTAACAGTTTTACCAGTTCTCCCACCAGATCTTCGTCCATTAGTTCCACTAGATGGTGGGCGTTTTGCTACTTCTGATCTAAATGATCTTTATCGGAGAGTAATTAATCGGAATAACCGATTGAAGAGACTGCTCGATTTATCTGCTCCAGATATTATTGTGCGTAATGAAAAAAGGATGCTACAAGAAGCAGTTGATGCGTTGTTAGATAATGGACGTCGAGGCCGTGCCATAACAGGTTGTAATAAAAGACCTCTAAAATCTCTAGCTGATATGATCAAAGGAAAACAAGGTAGATTCCGTCAAAATCTTTTAGGAAAACGCGTAGATTACTCGGGTCGTTCGGTTATCACCGTAGGTCCATATTTACGTTTACAACAATGTGGTTTACCTAAAAAAATGGCTTTAGAATTATTTAAACCTTTTATTTATGGTAAGTTGGAATCTAGAGGCATAGCTACTACTATTAAAGCTGCTAAGAAAATGGTTGAACGTGAAGAAGCCGAAGTATGGGATATTTTAGAAGAGGTAATTCGTGAACATCCAGTTTTATTAAATCGTGCTCCTACTTTACATCGATTAGGTATTCAAGCATTTGAACCAGTTATGATTGAAGGAAAAGCTATTCAATTACATCCTTTAGTATGTGCTGCATATAACGCCGACTTTGATGGAGATCAAATGGCTGTTCATGTCCCTCTCACAATGGAAGCACAATTAGAAGCTCGTGCTTTAATGATGTCGACAAATAACATACTGTCTCCAGCGAATGGAGAGCCAATTATTGTTCCATCTCAGGATGTAGTTTTAGGTTTATATTATATGACTAGAGAGAAAATCCATGCAAAAGGTGAAGGGATGATCTTAACTGGATCGAAAGAAGCTGAGCATATTTATCGTACCGGATTAGTAGAATTACATGCAAGAGTAATAGTTCGTATTACAGAATACAGTATCAATCCTAATGGGGATTTTAGTTCAAAAACGAGCCTAATAAATACTACGATTGGTAGGGCAATATTTTGGATGATGGTACCTAAAGGACTACCTTTTTCTATGGTTAATCAACCTTTAGGTAAGAAAACAATATCGCAAATGTTAAATATTTGTTACCGCATTTTAGGTATCAAACAAACAGTTATCTTTGCTGATCAAATTATGTATGCAGGTTTTGCATATGCAGCTCGTTCTGGTTCGTCTGTAGGTATTGATGATATGGTTATTCCAAATAATAAAATAGAAATTATTGCGGATGCAGAAGCAGAAGTTGCCGAAATTCAAGAGCAATTTCAATCTGGTTTAGTGACTGCCGGAGAACGATATAATAAGGTAATTGATATTTGGGCGGCCGCTAATGAACGTGTTGCTAAAGCTATGATGGAAAATTTGTCAACTGAAATAGTAGTTCACCATGGTAAAGAAGAAAAACAAATATCTTTTAACAGTATTTTTATGATGGCTGATTCTGGGGCCCGAGGTTCGGCAGCTCAAATTCGTCAGTTAGCCGGAATGCGTGGTCTAATGGCAAAACCAGATGGGTCTATTATTGAAACGCCTATTACGGCTAATTTTCGTGAAGGCCTAAATGTACTTCAATACTTTATATCTACACATGGTGCTAGAAAAGGTTTAGCAGATACTGCATTAAAAACTGCTAATTCAGGATACTTAACTCGGCGATTAGTAGATGTGGCACAAGATCTGGTAGTGATTGAGGATGATTGTGGTACAAATGACGGAATTATAATGACATCAGTAATTGAAGGAGGAGATATTAAGAATTCTCTAAGAGAAAGAGTCTTAGGTCGTGTGACTGCAGAAACTATATTAAAACCTGGTACTAATGAAATTTTGATAAATAGTAATATCTTATTGAATGAAAATTTATGTGAATTACTCGAAAAAAGTTCAGTGGATAGTGTAAAAGTTCGTTCGGTAGTAAGCTGTCAAACTGATTTTGGGGTTTGTGCTCATTGTTATGGGCGTGATCTTGCTCGTGGAAATTTAATTAATAAAGGTGAAGCAGTTGGTGTAATAGCAGCTCAATCTATTGGAGAACCTGGAACACAGCTTACTATGCGTACATTTCACATTGGGGGTGCAGCATCACGTTCGGTAGCAGAATCAAGTATTCAGGTAATGAATAGTGGACGTATTAAATTAATCAATGCTAAATCAGTGATTAATTCTAATGGAAAGTTAGTAATTACTTCACGTCATGTTGAAATACAAATAGTAGATGAATTAGGTCGTGCTAAAGAAAACTATAAAATCCCTTATGGAGCTATTTTGGAAAAAGAAGATAATGAAATGGTAAATCAAGGAGAAACTTTAGCTAACTGGGATCCTCATACTATGCCAGTGGTTACTGAAGTAAGTGGTTTTATTCGTTTTACAGACATGATTGAGGGACAAACTATTATCCGTCAAACAGATGATTTAACAGGCTTAACTTCTATTGTATTATTGGATACAGCCGAGCGTACTTATGGAGGGAAAGAATTACGACCAGCTTTAAAAATTATGGATAACAATGGCCATGAAATATTGGTTACCGGTACTAATACCCCAGTGCAATATTTTCTCCCAGGAAGAGCCATTGTTCAACTGGAAGATAATATCTGGGTTAATGCAGGTGATACAATAGCTAGAGTTCCACTGGAATATGGTGGTACTAAAGATATCACTGGTGGGTTACCGCGAGTCGCAGATCTGTTTGAAGCTCGTCGTCCTAAAGAACCCGCAATTCTTGCAGAAATTAGTGGGATTATATCTTTTGGAAAAGATACCAAAGGTAAAAGACGTTTAGTAATCACCCCGCTTGATGATAGTGATCTATATGAAGAAATGATTCCTAAATGGCGACATATAAATGTTTTTGAAGGCGAACATGTGGAACGTGGTGATGTAATATCTGATGGACCAGAGTCACCACATGATATTTTGCGCTTGCGTGGCATCCATGCAGTAACAAGATATATCACTAATGAAGTACAGGAAGTATATCGCTTGCAAGGTGTAAAAATTAATGATAAGCATATAGAAGTCATTGTACGCCAAATGTTACGTAAAGTAACAATTCAAACCGCAGGTAATAGCTATTTTCTCACTGGTGAACAAATCGAGTACTCGCGTGTGAAAATTGAAAATCGCAAATTACAAAATCATGGAAAACTAGGTGCAAGCTATGTACGTGATTTATTAGGGATTACTAAGGCATCATTAGCAACGGAATCATTTATATCAGCCGCCTCATTTCAAGAAACTACTCGTGTATTGACCGAGGCAGCGGTTGCTGGAAAACTAGATGAATTACGTGGTCTTAAAGAAAATGTAATTGTTGGAAGACTTATTCCAGCAGGAACCGGATATGCCTACCATAGAGAGAAATTACGCCGTCATCAAAACAATGGTGATAATACAAAATTCAGTACTGAAGAAGCTACTGCAAACTTAGCAGCTTTATTAAATACGGAGATTAAGAGTCATTAAAATAATCCACTTAATATGCGTACTACTCAATATCCCTTATTTACCCTTAAACAAGTTTCATCTGAAACTGAACTAATCAGTTATCAGTTAATGCTACGTGCTGGTTTAATCCGTAAACTAGCATCGGGTTTATATACATGGTTGCCTATGGGAATACGTGTTTTAAGAAAACTAGAAAATATCATACGTGAAGAAATGAATAAGATGGGTGCTTTAGAAATTGTTATGCCCATCCTTCAACCCGCTGAACTTTGGCAAAATAGCGGACGTTGGTATGAGTATGGGCCAGAGTTATTAAGATTTTTGAATCGAAGTGGACGTAATTTTGTATTAGGTCCTACACATGAAGAAGTTATTACAGATTTAATGCGTAATCTATTTAATTCTTATAAGCAATTGCCTATAATTTTTTATCAGATACAGACTAAATTTCGTGATGAAGCTCGCCCGCGTTTTGGCACTATACGTTCCAGGGAATTTCTAATGAAAGATGCTTATTCGTTTCATGATAATAGCAATTCACTGCAAGAAACTTATATGAAAATGTATAATGCTTATAGTAGAATTTTTCATAAATTAGGCCTAAATTATCGCATAGTACAGGCAGATACTGGTTGTATGGGTGGTAAATTTTCTCATGAATTTCAGGTCTTAACACCCAGCGGGGAAAATAAAATTGTCTATTCTACTATGTCAGATTATGCTGCAAATATTGATTTAGCTGAAGCATTTCCATACCCTAATCAATGTCTTGGTGCCACTCAACCAATGCTAAAAATAGATAGCAACAATGATAAAGATATGACTAATTTAATGGAAAAATATCAAATTCCAATAGAAAAAACCATTAAAACACTAGTAGTTAAGGCAAAAAAAAAAAGCGGACATAAACTTGTGGCCCTATTAATTCGTGGAGATCATGAATTAAATATGGTGAAATCAGAAACAATAAATATTGTAGCTAAACCATTAACATATGCTAATGAAGAAGACATTCGGAGTATGACTGGTGGAGCAGGATCGAATTATCTTGGTCCTATTAATCTTCCTATTCCAATAATAGCCGATAGAAGTGTTATGGTGCTCAATGATTTTTGTGCTGGAGCAAATATTGATGGTCAATATTATATTGGCATAAACTGGATAAGGGACTTGCCATTACCGCAAGTTGCCGATCTTCGTAATGTACGATCTGGAGATCCGAGCCCTGATGGACAAGGATTGTTAAAAATTCATTCTAGCATCGAAGTCGGACATATTTTTCAACTTGGGACCAAATATTCAGAAAAAATGAAAGTAAAGGTACACGATAATTACGGACGACACCCACTATATATGGGTTGTTATGGAATAGGAATATCTCGTTTAATTGCGACTATAATTGAACAAAATTATGATGATCGTGGTATTATATGGCCAAAATTTATAGCGCCATTTAAAGTAGCAATTTTACCAGTAAATTTATATAAATCTCCTAAAGTCAAAGCAATTGCAGAAAATATTTATTCAGTACTATGTATACATAAGATTGATAGCATTATTGATGATAGAAACGAATCTCACCTAGGTATCATGTTTGCGGAGATGGAATTAATAGGTGTTCCACATATGATTATTATCAGTGAACGAAATTTAAAGAATGATGAAATTGAGTATCAAGCGAGATCTAAAAAGGAAAAATATATGATTAAAACTGAAGATATTATAGATTTTCTACTTAAAAAAATTACTTACTAACCCAGTGTCTTTTCCCAACTTATACACCAATGATCTTGAAAGTGACTTTTTCCATCATTAGTTATAAACACACCTAATGCAGCTATTAATTTATCATTATAAAATATAAGAGGAGTGCGCTCTCTCAGCCAGGGAGGTACCGAATATTCTTGCCATAATTTTTTGATTAATTTACTATGCACACGTCCTAAAACGTAAAATTTACCTTTGATTTTAAAACGTATTGTTACTTGTTCCCCCTTCATAGGGGAACGCATAGTAATACCATGATTTAATTTGATAGTAATTGTACCTAATCCTTCAGGTAGCTTTAAGGGTTGCCAAGGAGATGACCAATCCAGTACACAATCACGTATATGAGGTATGATCTTCACTAAGTAAATGGCATTACGATAGCGTCTAACTTCATAGTTACCTATTTTTAAACAGGGGTAGGCGTCTTGGCGACTACATATTACTTGATGCCAAATACACTGTAGAAGATTACGCGATGGTAGAAGATTTTTATTAGCCAGCCATTTTCTTAATATACCATAACGATGAAATCTACTATAATTATGTAATAGATCTATTTTTAAAGATTGATCTGGCTGTGTTAACTTATCGATGGATTCTGCTAATAACTCTTCTAATAATTGTTCCTGTTCAGCACATAGTTGAGAACTACGTGCTACTACTTGAGGAAAACTTGGCCACCTCTTCCTAAGTGAGGGTAAGATTTTAAGACGTAAAAAATTCCGGTCAAAACGAGTATCAAAATTACTGTGATCATTAACCCAGCTAAGCTTATGTTGAAACGCCCATTCCTCAATATCTTGGCGACTTTGAGATAACATGGGACGTATAAGAATATTATTACCAATTTTTATTTCTGAAGGCATTGCGGCTAAACCAGCAGGACCACTTCCCCTTTTAAGTGCTAGTAAAAAAGTTTCACATTGATCATCAAGATGTTGTGCAGTTAATAATATTTCACCTTTTAACAGTACATTCTTAAAAGCATTATAACGTGCTATACGGGCGGCGGCTTCAATTCCTTGTTTTATATCTAGCTGATTAATTTTAATGATTTTTAAAGGAATTTGCCATATTAGACATTGTTGATAACAGTGTTGTACCCAGCCATCTGCAGCTGGACTAATTCCATGATTGATATGAATGGCACGTAGATTCAATTCTGGACGACGATTACGCAATTGTAGTAATTGATGTAATAATACGGTGGAATCTAAACCACCACTATATGCAATGAGAAATTTTAAATGACCATGAAGTTTTTTTTCCATTTTCTCAATGAGATTAGACATAATTTATCTCAGATGATTTATACATATCCGTAATTCATTAATCTTTGATATCTACGTTTTAGTAGTTCTTCAGTCTTTAGAAGATCTAAATAATGTAAATCTTCAAGTAATTGTGATTTTAATAATGCTGCCATTGCTACTGGATCTCGGTGAGCACCACCAAGTGGTTCTGGAATTACTGTATCAATTAAATTAAGTTTTTTTAATTTTGGAGCTATAATTCCCATAGCTTCTGCCGCCAGCGGGGCTTTGTTAACATTTTTCCATAAGATTGATGCGCAACCTTCAGGTGAAATTACTGAATACGTGCTATATTGTAGCATATTAACTATATCACCTACTCCAATGGCTAAAGCACCACCAGAACCACCTTCTCCTATAACCGTACATATTATAGGAACTTTTAATACGGACATTTCACGAAGGTTATGAGCAATAGCTTCTGCTTGTCCCCGTTCTTCTGCATCTACTCCAGGATATGCTCCAGGAGTATCAATAAATGTAATGATTGGCATATTAAAACGTTCGGCCATTTCCATTAAACGTAATGCTTTGCGGTTGCCTTCTGGAGCTGGCATTCCAAAATTACGTTTAATTTTATCTTTGGTTTGACGACCTTTTTGATGACCAATGATCATTACGGGACGATCTAGAAGACGAGCCATACCACCTACAATAGCTTTATCATCTGCATAAATTCGATCACCTGCTAGTTCATCAAAATCTGTAAATATTTTTTTTATATAGTCTAGAGTATAAGGTCTTAGTGGGTGACGTGCTAATTGTACAATTTGCCAAGTGCCTAAATTAGTAAATATTTTTCTAGTTAAGTCAAGATTTTTTTCACGTAGTTTACAAATTTCTTCATCTAAATTAATAGAAATTTTTTCATCTTGTTTGTTAGCAAGAATAACTAATGAATTGATTTTTTCTTCTAATTCAACAATTGGCTGTTCAAAATCTAAATAATTAATACTCATAGCATTCCTATATTAATCAAACTCTAAATTAACATACTCTGGTCCTAATAATGCCCTGAGATCATTAAGTAATGAATCACTTATTGAGATTCGCCAGCTAACACTTCCTAGCATAACCTTAGCAACTTCATTTTGATAGTAGATATGTACTGGAATTAACCCAGGATGATACTGTTCTAAACAGTTATGTAATCTCTTTAAAAGCTGTGTAGTAATATGTCTAGTAGTTAGTAGAATAGCAATACTACGTACAGATTTTGCACGTGCTTCATTAATATCTATTAACTTATTAGCAATAATTTGAAAGTTATTACTAAAATTATCTATTTTAACTTGCCCAGTCACAATGATAATTTTATTTATTTCTAATAAATTTTTATATTTTTCAAAAACGTTATTTAATAATACTACATCTATATAACATGTATCATCATCTAATCTACAGATTCCAATTTCACGTTGACCATTTTTAGTTACTACAATACGGGTATTAACTACTATTCCTGCAATTTGAATAATTTTGCCGATTTGATAAGATTTAATATCTTTGATTCGCATACCGCTACTAGTATAGTGTTCAATCTCTTTAAGATATTGGTTAATTGGATGACCTGTTAAATATAAGCCCAATGTGTCGCGTTCTTTTGCTAAAATTACTAACGGTTGCCATGGAGTAATTCTAGCATATAACTGTTCAAGTTTGTTTGATTTTCCTGAGATGATTCCAAAAATTTCTCTTTGGCCATTAGATGTTTGTTGATATTGATTGGCGACTCTTAAAGCCTCTTCTAATACTTCTATCATAGCCGCTCTATGTGGACCTATGGCATCACAAGCTCCTGAAAAAATCAATTTTTCTATCACTTTCCGGTGAATTTTTTTCATTTTAGTACGTGCACAAAAATCAAATATATCAAGAAAATTACCTCCTGTTTGTCTAATGTTTAGAATAGTTTGTATTTGTGCCTTACCTATTCCTTTAATAGCTCCTAGTCCATAAACTATTTTATTATCATCATTTACATAGAATTTATATCTTCCAGTGTTAATATTCGGTGGTAAGATATGAATACCTAAATGCTTACTTACTTCTAATAAGGTAATAATTTTATCTTGATTATCCAGATCAGCACTCATAGCAGCTGCAAGAAATTGTGCGGGATAGTGTGTTTTTAACCATAAAGTTTGATAAGAAAGTAAGGCATAAGCCGCTGAATGAGATTTATTAAAACCATATCCGGCAAATTTTTCTAATAAATCAAATATTTTCATGGCGAGTTTACTGTCAATTCCATTTTTTTCGGCGCCTAGACGGAATACAGAACGTTGTTGAATCATATCTTCGATTTTTTTCTTGCTCATAGCACGTCTCAGTATATCGGCTTCACCTAGTGTATAACCTGCTAAAATTTGAGCAATTTGCATAACTTGTTCCTGATATAGAATAATACCGTAAGTAGGTTCTAGAACGGGTTTTAATAATGAATGTTGCCATTTACTATCTGGATATGAAATGTTCTCTTTTCCATGTTTACGATTAATAAAATTTTCTACCATACCTGATTGCAATGGTCCTGGTCTGAATAAAGCTATCAAGGCGATTATATCTTCGAAACAATCCGGTCGTAGTCTTTTTATTAATTTTTTTATTCCAATTGATTCAAGTTGAAAGATAGCGGTAGTTTCTGCTTGCTGTAACATAGTAAAACTTTTAGGATCATCCAATGAAATTCTGGCAATATTGAGCGGTGGTTTTCCTTGTTGGTCACACATCAGATTAATCATTTCGAGTGTCGAATTAATAATAGTTAAGGTTTTTAAACCCAGAAAATCAAATTTGACTAATCCGACATATTCAACATCATTTTTATCAAATTGTGTTACTGGATGATTGCCATTTTCATCACAGTAAAGGGGTGCAAAATCAGTAATTTTGGTTGGAGCAATCACTACCCCACCAGCATGTTTACTTGCATTGCGGATTACTCCTTCCAGCTGTTGTGCCATATTAATTAATACTTTGAATTCTTCATTTAAATTATAAAGTTCCGATAACTTGGGTACTTTATTCAAAGCTTTATGTAAGGTCATTCCTATATTAGATGGAATGATTTTTGCAATGCGATCAATAAAACTATAAGGATGACCAAGCACCCTTCCAACATCTCTGATAACTGATTTTGCTGTCATAGTACCAAAAGTAATGATTTGTGAAACAGCATCTCTTCCATATTTTTCTGCAACATGTTCAATTACTTGATCTCTTTTTTCCATGCAAAAATCAATGTCAAAATCTGGGAGAGAAATTCTCTGTGGATTAAGAAATCGCTCAAATATTAAGTCAAATCCGATTGGATCTAAATCAGTAATATTTAACGCATAAGCTACCAGAGAGCCAGCACCAGAACCTCTACCTGGACCTACTGGCACATCGTTCTGTTTTGCCCATTGAATAAATTCCATTACAATAAGAAAATAACCTGAAAACCCCATTTGATTAATAATTTTAAGTTCCCTTTGCAAACGATCCTCATATACTATCCGTTTTTTTTCTCGGGAATTTTTATTTACAAATAAAAATTCTAGACGTTTTTCAAGACCTTGACGTGCATGTTTAATGAGATAATCCTTTATACTTACCGTTCCAGTCGGAAATTGTGGAAGAAAATACTCTCCGAGGGCAAGAGTAACATTACAACGTTTGGCAATTTCTACACTATTTTTAAGTGCCGAAGGAATATCTTGAAATAAACTGCACATTTCTTGTTCACTACGTAAATATTGCTGAGGGCTATATTTTATTAAACGTTTAGAGTTATTTAGAATACAACCTTCATGAATAGCTAGTCTAATCTCGTGTGCTTCGAAATCAGAGGTGTTAATAAAACAAACATCATTAGTAGCAACTACCGGTAGATTTTCAGTCTTACTAAGTACTATAGCAGCCTGTAAATAATTTTCTTCATCTTGTCGACCAGTGCGAATTAACTCTAAATAATAGCGGTCTGGAAAATATTTGCGATAAAAATTTAAATGTTGTAAAACTAAAGCAGAATTACCACGTAATAAATTTTTTCCAATATCTCCAAGACGACCACCCGAAAGTAAGATGATACCTTCAGCAAATTCTGCAAGCCATTCTTTTAGAATAGTTGGACCTTCTAAACCATAACCACATTGATAAGAACGTGATATTAGTAATATCAAATTTTTATATCCTTGGTTGCTTGAGGCTAAGGCAGTAATTTGATTTAGATCATTGTCCATGAGATTATTAATTAAATTAAATTCACTTCCTATAATAGGCTTAATACCTGTACTCTGTGCCGAAATATAAAATTTTACTAATCCAAAAAAATTTGAAAAATCAGTTAAAGCCATCGATGGCATATTTAGTGCGGCGATTTTTTTGACCAAATCCTTGGGTTTAGCTAATCCATATCGTATAGAATAATCACTATGAACACGTAGGTGAATAAAAAGAGGTTGATTCATATTTTATATCTTTTAGTATAAATGAACACTTTATATTGTACTTCATCCCATTTACTCAGGGGATAAATTCTTTACATAGCTAATCTGCTTTACTATGAATCATGAAGAAAATATTTAAAATTTGGCATTTGATATGGTGATTAAGAATTATAAAATACCTTTACGTTTCTAGATGACGAGCACACATTATTAATGTTTCACAAACTAATTCATTATTTACTTTAGCTATTCCTCCAAAACGTGCAATATTACTTCTTTTTTTAATAAATTCTACTTCTAATATCATTTGATCCCCTGGTAATACCGGACGTTTGAATCTCGCTTTCTCAATGCTCGCCAGATAATAAAGCTCACCTTGCTCCAATTTTCCCCAACTCTCAAAAGCTAGGATTCCCGTAGCTTGTGCCATAGCCTCAATAATTAATACTCCAGGAAAAATTGGGTGATTAGGAAAATGTCCTTGAAAAAATGGCTCATTAAAAGAAACATTTTTTAATGCTCGCAGAAAATGTCCATGTTCAAAATAAAGTACGCGATCCACTAGTAAAAAAGGAAACCTATGTGGCAATCTTTCTAAGATTTCTTCCATTTGCCAAATTTTATTTTTATTAGCCAAAATTAATCTTCCTGTCATAAAATTGATGTATTAATAACATGACTTGCATCGAATTAATAAATATCATACGCAGACCGCTAATTTATTTTGGATTATCTGAATACCTTCTTTAATTTAGATTATGGATTTCAAATTTTTAACCAACGTGGCATCCACTAGATTGATTGGATTTTCGAGGGATCTATGAAGAGTAATATTAAAGTTTTTTTATAAAACGCTTTAACGCATAATAATGTAATAAATACCTCTTGATTATAAATTTCTCACCCCACTGATGATGGGTGGGATGAGATGATCATACCATGAATCATTTGTTTTGATTTAATACCTAGCGATCAATAAACTTTAAAATTATCTGTAGAATGCTAGTCGTTATATATTATGAATTATGATATATCAAGTTAGTACTATTACTGTAATTTTACTAAATAAATTAATTTTAAATCTGGTAATCTGTTATTTGACCTTATTTAATACTTCTTCAGTAATATCATCGAGTTGACTTGCATACATGATAGCATCAGCATTAAACACTACATTATATTTTCCACTAGCTACGGTTTTAATGCCTTCTCTAATCAGACTCAATATTTTGTTTTGTTCTTCAATTTGACGCTCATGCTTGTCAGTTTCAAATTCTTGAGCTTTACTTGCTAGGGCTTTGCGTTGTAAAATTATTTCTTGTTCTAATTTCTTATGTTCATTTATCTTCATTATTGAACCATGAAGTTGTAAATTTTGTATGTTTTTTTCAATATTATCCTCCATAATCTGTAAAGTGTGAGCACGACCTTGGAATTCTTGTTCAAGTTGTTTGGAAATTGATTCAATTTTTGGTAATCGCTGAAAAATACTTACTATATTAACTATTGCAAACCTATTGATAGTTTGAGCACTAGCTAAAAAAGTAATACTGATCATCATTACAAAAGCACATAACCATTTATTCAATAAAATACTCCTTAATAAGGCTAAAATTAAATATTTACTTGATTGAACATCTTTACGTAGTTGGGTATAGAGATATCATTACTAATTTGGAGTTCCTATTCTAAATTGGAACGATTCAACTTTATCGCCTTTATAGTGTGTTACCGGCTTGGAATAAGATAAGGTAATTGGACCTAATGGAGATATCCATTGTAGACTAACTCCGGTAGAAACTCTCATATTATTTAAGGGATCTCTATAATCATGAATGTCGTAATTTCTCAGCTGATAGTTATTTACCCATTTACTATCCCATACTGATCCCAAATCTACAAATAGGGATGCTCGCATTGCTCCTACATTTACTATATAAGATGGTGGTGATATTAGTTCTATACCGGCGATAGCCATGACATTGCCGCCAATTGTATCATCCGAAATGCAAAGTGGTTTTTGATTACATGAATGCATTATTGAATGATAATAAACTGCTTTGGGACCAATGCTTTTCATAGTAAAACCCCGTACAGATTGCAGACCTCCAGCATAAAAATTTTCAAATAAAGGACTTTCTTTGATATTAATTCCTCCAGTATAACCGATCTGTCCATGTATGAAGATAATCCATTGATTTTTATTATTAATTGGTAAATATTGTCCAGAATCCAAGATTACTCTATAGTAGATATTATTTATTTTATGAAGATATAATGTTCCATGGAGTTGACTATGATTTCCATACATAGAAAACATTTTCCTCAAAATGTTATTATAGCTCCATCCTAATTGAAATGTAAAAGCATTCTCTTGATAGTTTCCATTATTGATTGATCCTATATTTAAAGAACGCCACATAGCTAATTGTGGTGGCATATGTGAGATAGTATGAGTAAGATAACCTATTCCAAGATTAATTAAATTATGTTCACTAATTTTAAAATCTAAATTTTCACTGATGCCATAATTTTTATAACTATATTGATAAGTATCCAGATCCGGATTAGTTAAATATTTATAAAATATATGTTCTCCAATACTCACACCAGTTACTGTAAGATAGGGATTAGTTACTATAAATTCCGTCGAGTTTTGAAAAATATTTTTTTTACCACTCAAACTAACTTTATAACCAGTACCTAACCAATTGTTATGTGAAAAATCGGTTTGGTAATTTATACTAGCTTTAGAATTAAAGTCTATACCAAAATTAATTGATCCTATATTGTGTTCTTTTACTTGGTATATGACATCTACTTTATTATGTGTACCTGGTGTAGGGATAATCTCTATATTTACTCTTTCAAAGTAACCTAGATTATTGAGGCGTTCTTGATCTTGATAAACTATACTTTTATTAAGTAAGGCTCCTTCTATTTGACGCATTTCTCGACGTAATATATAGTCTTGAGTTAGATTATTTCCTTGAAAATAAATTCTATGCACATAATAGCGTTGACCTGGATAAATATTAATAATTAATTGCAATGCTTTCTCAGCATCGTTAATTATTATCCTAGTAACTACCTCAGGCCAAGCATAGCCTGAATTTTCTAGAAAATCTTTAATAAGATGTTCGGTATTTTTAATTTTATTTCGATTATACCATTCTCCATTATGAATCATTGCGAGATTTTTTATTTCGATATCATTCCGCAATAATTCATTAATAAAAATTATTTTGTTTATTTTATATCGAGCTCCTTCACTAATATAGATAGTGACATTAATTAGCTGTTTATCTGAGTTTAAAACAATCTTCGCAGAGTTTACTTGAAAACGTACATAACCATGATCCATATAAAAATTTCGTAATTTTTCAATATTCATTGATAATTTTGATAGAGGAGATTTATGGTGATTCAAGAAATTCCATCCTGAAACTGTATCAAAAATTTTTCTTAATTTTTGATAAGAAAAATTTTTATTCCCAACAATCATAATATTATTAATATTAGCTAACTTACCTTCTTTAAATATTATGTTGATTTGAACGCCCTGATCTGTTAAGGATTTAACTATTAATTTTACTTGAGCAGTATAATTGCCATTTATGTAATAATAGTTTTCAATTTTTCTTTCAAAAATATTGATTTGGGATAAATCTAATAAATTTCCTACTTTAATACCATAATCTTCCAAAATCTTTTTAATTTGATTGATCCCTAATAATTTATTGCCGTAAATTCTTATCTGATTGATAAGAGGACGTTCTTTTAAATTAAAAATTAAGATATTGCGGTTGCGTAAAATTTGTACATCCTCAAAAATTTTAGTGAAAAATAATGCCCGAATAGTATTACTAATATCTTCTTTAGAAACCGTATCCCCAATCCGTATAGGAATAGTAAGTAATACAGCATCTCTGGTGAGACGCTGTAAACCTTTAAAATATATATTTTGGACTACAAATTTATTTGTCCCAGATATAACTATTTTACTATTAAAAATGAGTAAAATTATAAAAATCCAAAATTTGATTACCATCGAGTATAAAATCCATGATTTATCTTAGGTTAAAAATTAACAATACACTACAAAAAGATGCGTGAAAAATCATTAAATAATGCAATTCCCATGAGGATGATCAAGATAATCGTTCCAATACGATAACTTACTTCTTTAATGTTATTAGATAATGTTTTTCCTTGAATAGTTTCTATAATAAGAAATAAAAAATGACCTCCATCCAATACGGGTAATGGAAACATATTAATAATTCCCAAATTAACACTTATTAAAGCTAAGAACATTAAATAATAAACAAAACCATAACTTACTGATATTCCAGCACCTTGAGCCATAGAAAGGGGTCCACTTAGATGATTTAAGTTTGCTTTCCCAAGTATTAATTGTTTAAGCATGCTGACAGTGACATTTATTAACTGCCAAGTTTTTTTAGCAGCCATCACCAACGCCTTAACTGGATCATATTTCATTAAAATTTTATAATTTTCAGATCCATAAAGAATCTTGGGAATGACCCCAATAAATCCGCTGGAATCTTCATTAGATTTTTTTCTTGAAAAAACTGAAAAATTCAAGATTTTATTCTGTCGCTTAATTACAAGACGAATAGTTTTTTCAGCATGGTGACGAATATAATTAACAAAATCTTGCCATTGTGTTAAATAATGTCCATCAAATTTAATTATTTGATCTCCTATTTTTAATCCTGCTTGACTCGCGGCGGATTCAGGCTTCACAGCGGATAAAATAGGTTCAATGTATGAACCCTCAGGCTTAATTCCTATAGATAACAGGGGATCTTGTTTTTCTGGATCAAAATGCCAATGACTTAAATTAAGGTATTTTATGATGGGTTGTGAGGATCGCAAATCTATCAATTTTATTCTAGTGCTAACAAGACCCCTTTTGGCTATCAATGCAATCCGTACATCATTCCAATCAAAAATAGCTATATTACCAATAGATTTAAATTCCATTTGTGGTACCAAACCAGCTTGAAAAGCTATCGATCCGGATTTGATATCACTAATGATAGGTCGGCTAATAGGAATTCCAAGCAAAAAGACTACCCAGTAGATCATCATCCCAAAAAAAATATTAGCAAGAGGTCCTGCTATAATAATAGCTGCCCGCTGCAAGTTAGTTTTATTGTTAAAAGCTTGTTGATAAAGATCTTGATCGTCATTTATTAGAAGCATTTTTACAAATCCACCTAATGGAATCATGGATATCATATACTGTGTACCTTTACTATCGTACCACGAGCATAATGGTTTACCAAAGCCAATGGAAAAACATTCAATATGCACTCCACAGTATCTTGCTACCACAAAATGTCCAAATTCATGAACGGTAATTAATATACCTAATGCAATAATAAAAGCCGCACCACTCAATAGTGTATATAACATAATTTCCTCTATCTGAGCTTACCAAATAGCAATAACAAGCATGCAAATATAGGTATAGCTGCTGTCAAACTATCTATTCTATCAAGTACTCCTCCGTGACCAGGAAGTAAATTACTACTTTCTTTAATTCCAGCTTCTCGTTTGAACATACTTTCAGTAAGATCGCCTAATATTGAAGCAGCAACTGAAATTATTGAGACGATCAATATTATCATGGACCATTCTTTGAATGGTAATTGTAAAGTTGTCAACGAAAATAAGTAATAAATTAAAGCAGAAGTTAATAATCCACCCACTAGACCTTCCCAGGTTTTATATGGTGATATTTTTGGTATGAAAGGATGTTTACCTAAGAATTTTCCAAATACATAAGATCCCGAATCTACTGCAACAACTAAAGATATTATATATAATAAATATATAGCTCCCGTATCATGATGAACTTCATAGTTAAACTGACGCAATACTACAATCCCAGCACTAAAAGGTACGATAGTAAGCATCCCAAATATTAATCGCAATATTTTGGAATCACGCCAAAATCCTGTAAAATCTGGATAAGCAATAATCAAAAAAAAGGCCAAAATCCACCAACCCAGTGATAATAAAAGTGATAATTTGATCATTGTTGAAATCACGACAAGGTTATTTTTCCAGGAATGAATAGCTAATAGTAACAAAATCATCCCGAATAAAGATGATATCATGAATTTTTGATAGATTTTATTAAATCCTGCTAATGGACACCATTCCCACGCTGCTAATATACAGATCAGCATCATAAAAAAATAAAATATAGCGAGGGGTAGGTAGAATAATACTCCAATTAAAATTGAAATTAGTACTAATGCAGTCAGCATACGTTGCTTAATAAAAATAGCTACCTCCTAAATTTCGGTAAATTCATTTAGTAGTATTAGAAGAGTGCAGTGCTGCTGTATTACCGAAACGGCGTTCTCTTTGTGAAAAAGCATTCAATGCTCCTTCAAAAATTTGTTCATTAAAATCCGGCCATAGTACCTCAGTAAAATAAAGCTCAGTATATGCAATTTGCCACAGTAAAAAATTGCTAATTCTATATTCACCTCCTGTTCTAATTACTAAATCTACTGGAGCTAACTCATGAAGACAAAGATATTTTGAAAATATTGCTTCATTGATTTGATCTGGTTGAATCATTCCTTTTTTTACTAAGGTAGCAATTTTTCTGATTCCCTGAATAATATCCCAACGACCTCCATAATTAGCAGCTATATTAAGTATTAATCCAGTGTTTTTTTTAGTAAGTTCTTCAGCCTCACGAATACGATCCTGTAAGATAGTATTAAAATTACTTATATCCCCAATAATACATAGTCGTATATTATGCTGATGTAATCTTACTAACTCATTCTCCAATGTCCATAGAAATAATTTCATTAATGATACGACTTCTTGTGCTGGTCGTTTCCAATTTTCGCTACTAAATGCATAAAGGGTGAGTACTTCGATTTTATGGTTTACTGCAAAGCGTACGGCACGACGCACTGAATTGACTCCAGCCTTATGACCCATAAAACGTAATTTTCCCTTAAGAGTTGCCCATCGACCATTACCATCCATAATAATAGCTACATGACGAAGCCCTTGATTTTTACAATCTCGGGGTGTTTTAGGATTATCAATCAACATATAAAATATTTTACTCCTCATTCATAAAAATCTGCCTCCATACAAGTATTCCCTAACCTCGATATAAGATATGTATCTAACAAATTTATCAATAATTATACTAAAGATAATAATTTAATAATTCTGCTATATGAATACGTGCTAATCTATCAATTATAATCACTTCCTCCACGCTTTTTGGTTCTGGACAAGAAAAAGAGTCCAATGCGGCGATAGTAATTGCTGGAATAGCATGGAAAGAAATTTTAAACTTTAGAAAAGCGTTCACTGCGATTTCATTAGCGGCATTCAATGTAATTGTCGCAACTAAGCCTTTTTTAGAGCAATCTATCGCTAGCTTAAGACAAGGATAACGTTCTAAATTTGGCTCCTGAAAAGTCAAATGATTAATTTTTTTAAAATCTATTTGATTAACATTATTAATTAGACGTTTCGGCCATGCCATGGCATGTGCAATAGGTATTTTCATATCTGGTAAACTAAGTTGTGCTACAACACTGCCATCTAGATAACGCACCATAGAATGAATTACTGATTGAGGGTGTATTAATACTTCTATTTGCATGTCTGTGGCATTAAATAACCAACGAGCCTCAATATATTCTAATCCTTTATTCATCATAGTAGCAGAGTCTACAGATATTTTTCTTCCCATTTTCCAAGTTGGGTGATTACAAGCCTGCTCAGGAGTTACATGTTCTAAATCAGATATAGGAATATTAAGAAAAGGGCCACCAGATCCTGTAAGAATAATGCTTTCCACTCCATTATCAATTAAAGATGCATAACCTAAATGTTGTTGAATAGTAGTAGGTAAACTATGAAAAATTGCATTATGCTCACTATCCACCGGTAATAATTGTGCTTGTGCGTTACATACGGCTTCCATAAATAAATTTCCGCATATTACTAAGGCTTCTTTATTAGCTAATAACACTTTTTTGCCAGCACGAATGGCAGCTATTGTAGGAAGCAGTCCTGCAGTACCAACTATTGCTGCCATTACTTGATCTACTTCATCCAATGTTGCTAATTCGCAAGCGGCTTGTTCTCCTGCTAAAACTTTGGTTGGTACATTCAATGAATGTAAACTATTCTGTAACAATTTTGCAGAAGATTTATCAAACATTGCTGCCCAAGCTGGCTGATACTTACAACACTGTTCTACCATCAGATCAACATTATAACCTGCAACAAGAGCTTGGACTGTAAACAAATGTGGATTTTCATCTACTACACTTAGTGTAGTAGTACCTACCGAACCAGTTGATCCAAGAATGGTTAGTCGTTTCATGAGAGTGTTTTTTTAAAAATTTCTCAAATCTTTAATTTTAATATTCATAATTTCATCAATTTTTTTTATGTAATCATCTGTAATTTTTTGAATCTTATCTTGTGTACGATGCTCTTCATCTTGACTAATTTGCTTAGATTTGAGTAGCGATTTAATTTTAAGATTGGCCTCACGACGTACATTACGTATACCTACCTTAGATTGCTCAGCTTCACTACGTACTAATTTACTTAATTGATTGCGTCGTTCTTCTGTTAAAGAAGGTAAAATTATTCTAATTACTGTTCCTGCTATATTAGGATTCAGTCCTAAATTAGAAGCTCGAATAGATTTTTCAATTGACGAAATTAAATATCGGTCAAAAACCGTAATCACAAGAGTTCGGTAATCTTCAACTATAATATTAGAAATATTACGTAATGGAGTAGCTACTCCATAACATTCAACTGTAAGATTATCAATTAGACTAGGTGTTACCCTTCCAGTTCTAATTTTATTGATGTGATGGTTAAAGGTACTGACACATTTTTCCATCTGCATCTCTGTATTGTTTTTGATTTTTATAATCACGTTATAACCTTTATAAGATCTCCAATTAGCCTAGCACAATTAATATTCATTGTGTATTAATTTAGGTAATCAAGGTTCCTTCTTTAGCTCCCATTACTATCCTACGTAAGGCACCTGGTTTATTGATATTAAAAACCTTAATTGGAAGATTATGGTCACGTGCTAATATAAAAGCTGCCAGATCCATGATTTTCAATCCTTGTTCGAGCACTTCTTGGTAAGTAAGTTTTTCATAAAGTATGGCATGAGGGTATTCAAATGGATCGGCTGAAAAAACACCATCAACCTTGGTAGCTTTAAGTACCACATTAGCTTCAATTTCAATTCCACGTAAACAAGCGGCTGAATCCGTGGTAAATAAGGGATTGCCTATACCAGCACCGAAAATCACTACTCGGTGATTCTTGAGAAGACTGATAGCTTCAGCCCAGCTATAAATATCGCATATTCCATTAAGTGGAATGGCGGACATAAGGTCAGCATTAATATAGTTACGATGTAATGCGTCTCGCATTGCTAAGCCATTTATAACGGTTGCTAGCATACCCATATGATCTCCTACCACTCGATTGATACCAGACGTTGCTAAAGCTGATCCCCTAATCATATTACCACCACCAATAACAATACCAACTTGCACGGTTAACTCTACTAATTCTTTAACTTCTTTTGCTATACGATATAGTACCTTAGTATCTATTCCAAAATTATTAGTACCTAGTAGGGCTTCTCCACTAAGCTTAAGTAAGACACGTTGGTAAATAGTTTTAGCAATCTTAGGCATTAGGTTAATTATAATGAGTTCATGTTAGATTGATTTTCACCAATTTCAAAACGTATAAAATTGATCACCTTAAGGTGATGTTCTTTTAAAACCTGTCCTACCGTTTTACTAGGTTCTAAAATAAACCTCTGACCAGTTAAGGTTAGTTCATCAATAAATTTACTAAGACGTCCTTCAATCATTTGATTCGCTAAATTAGAAGATTTTCCAGATTTTTTGGCAATTTGCTGCTGAATTTGACGCTCATGTTCTATAGTTTCTACCGGTATTTGTTCTTGGTTAACATATTTTGGTTTACTAGCAGCAATATGCATCGCAATATGTTTACATAATTGTTTATTACTTGATAGTGATGTATGAACTATGACACCAATGCGATGACTATGTAAATAAGCTGTAAGTTTATCTCCTTCTAGTACTCCTAGACGACTAATCTGAATATTTTCAGCAATCTTATTCATTAATTCTAATCTTTTAATTTTAAATTTAGCTTTCAGCATTGAGATATCATTAAGGCGTTCAACAATTGCAGTACTAATTACCTTGTTACCAAAAATTTTCAAGCTGGTTCCTTTAGCAACAAAATCGGTCTCACAATTAATTTCAATCATAGCTCCGTAATTACCTTCAATTTTTATTATTATGATACCTTCACCTATAATACGAGAAGCTTTATTTATCGCTTGTGTTTCACCCATTTGACGCAGATAATCCCTGGCTCTTTCAAGGTGCCCATTGGTGGCAATTAACGCATGTTTACAAGCCATCACGCCGGCACCGGTGCGTTCTCTTAATTGCTTTATTTGATTAACCGTAATTTCAACCATTTTGCATTTTTTCTCCTAATGATTAATATTAGTGATTAGGCTATTTATTTAAACTACTGTGGCTGAAATTTTTCTTAGAATCATCACGAGAATTACTTTGAATAATAGCGGTAACTACATAATTTAAATATAGACTGATAGCTCTGATGGCATCATCATTGCCTGGAATAATAAAATTAATTCCATCCGGATCAGAATTGGTATCAACAATAGCAAAAATAGGAATACCTAATTTTTTAGCTTCATTAATAGCTATTTGTTCATAATCCGCATCTATTATAAATAGAGCATCAGGTAGACCACCTATATTTTTAATTCCACCAAGACTACTTTCTAATTTCTTTAATTCACGACTGCGCATTAGGGCTTCTTTTTTAGTCAATTTTTCTAAGGTTCCATCCTTAAATTGAACTTCAAGATCTTTTAATCTTTTTATAGATTGTCTAACAGTTTTCCAATTAGTTAGCATTCCACCTAACCATCGATGATTTACAAAGTATTGATCACAGTTCTTTGCAGCATCTTGTATTACTTGAGTTGCCGCTCGTTTAGTTCCCACAAATAATATTCTTCCTTTACGAGAAGCAATTTTTTGCATCTCCATTAATGCTATTTTAAATAAAAGTAAAGTTTTTTCTAGATTAATAATATGAATATTGTTACGAACTCCAAAAATGTACGGTTTCATTTTTGGATTCCAGTATCTTGTCTGATGGCCAAAATGCACGCCAGCATTAAGCATCTCGCGCATAGAAAGATTTACCATAAACTTACCTCTACATTGACATGTGTGGAATTAAGCAATTATATGTTCAATATTGCCGTTTTAAGATATGTTTGCGTTACAGTTTATTTTATAGTAAAAACTGACCGGCTGTGCTGTGTTATAACATAAATTATTATAACACACCAATAATAGCTACTTTATTTATCTCGATAAACTATATGATTTTTCTTCTTTTTTATAAAAGCATAATAAGTCTATCAATGAAAAATTTAATAAAAACTACAGAACAGATAGAAAAAATGCGTCTGGCTAGTAAATTAGCGGCTGAAGTATTAGAAATGATTGCCCCATATGTAACAGCTGGGAGAACTACTGGAGAGTTAGATAGTATCTGTCATAATTATATTTTAAATAAACAACATGCTATCTCAGCATGTCTGGGTTATCGGGGCTTTCCTAAATCGGTTTGCATTTCAGTTAATGATGTAGTATGTCACGGGATTCCAAACTATGAAAAATTTCTCAAAAATGGAGATATTGTTAATATTGATGTGACAGTTCTAAAAGATGAGTATTATGGTGATACTTCTAAAATGTTTATAATAGGAACCCCATCTATTCAAGCAAAAAGGTTATGTATGGTGGCACAGGAAAGTCTTTATCTTGCTTTACGTATGATTAGACCTGGAATTCGCTTAAGAACTTTAGGTAAAACAATCCAACAATACGTTGAATCATGTGATTTTTCTATTGTACGAGAATATTGTGGACACGGTATTGGAAAATCATTTCATGAAGCTCCGCAAATATTACACTATGATGCCGATGATGATGGTTTCTATATGAAACCTGGTATGACGTTTACTATTGAACCAATGGTAAACGCCGGTAATTATCGGGTACGCATTATGAAAGATGGTTGGACAGTTAAAACTAAGGATCGTAGTTTATCAGCACAGTATGAACATACCATTGCAGTCACGGAAAATGGTTGTGAAATTCTCACCTTACGTCAAGATGATACAATACCTCGTACCATTATTAATGTAGATTGCTAAGTATTATTGTTTATATTAATTTTTAATTAACAGCTATTCTTAAATAAGAGAATCTGAAATGCAGTATTTAAAAAATATTATTGAAGAAGCTTTTGAACATAAATCACCAATCATTGCAGCCAATAACAAGAATGATTGTACTATACGTGAAGCAGTGAATCAAGTAATCCAATTACTTGATCTTGGAAAAGTTAGAGTTGCTGAAAAAATTAATGATATATGGATAACACATCAGTGGCTAAAAAAAGCTATCTTATTATATTTTCATCTCAATAAAAATAATATTATTTCTGGTGCAGAAAGTCAATACTATGATAAAATTGGGTTAAAGTTTGCTAATTATGATAGAAGACTTTTCCATCACGCTGGGATACGTGTAGTACCACCGGCTACAGTGCGAGAAGGGGCTTTTATAGCGAAAAATACTGTTTTAATGCCGTCTTATGTCAATATCGGGGCTTTTATTGATGAAGGCACTATGGTGGATACATGGGCAACTGTTGGTTCTTGTGCACAAATTGGAAAAAATGTTCATCTCTCAGGTGGTGTAGGAATTGGTGGAGTATTAGAACCACTTCAGCTTAATCCAACTATTATTGAAGATAACTGTTTCATTGGTGCACGTTCGGAAATTGTAGAAGGTGTTATAGTTGGGGAAGGTTCTGTAATTTCAATGGGCGTGTATATAGGTCAAAGTACCAAAATTTATAACCCTCAAAACAAAACAATAAACTATGGACATATTCCGGCAGGATCTGTAATAGTTCCTGGTAGTCTGCCAAAAAATGATTACAGTCTGTATTGTGTTGTGATTATAAAAAAAGTAGATGCTAAAACTCGTGAAAAAACTAGTATTAATGAGCTATTACGTAATATTGATACCCTTTAAATTTTATTTAAAGAACTTTACGCATAACCAGTGTCGCATTAGTACCTCCAAAACCAAAACTATTTGACATAACCGTAGTTAATGGACGCTTCGTGAATTGAGTTATAAGATTCATTCCTTCTGCGACGGGATCTTTAATTTCCACATTAATGCTTGGAGCAATGAACCCTTGTTCTAGCATGAGTAAGGTATAAATAGTTTCCTGAACACCCGCGGCTCCCAAAGAATGGCCTGTCATTGATTTAGTAGCTGAAATAGCTGGAGCCTTGTTACCAAATACATCTCGTATAGCATTTAATTCTTTGATATCCCCAACTGGTGTTGAGGTTCCATGAACGTTTAAATAGTCGACCGGATACTCAACATCTTGAAGCGCCAAATGCATGCAGCGAGCAGCTCCTTCTCCCGAAGGAACTACCATGTCTTCACCATCTGAATTTGCACCATATCCAATTATTTCCGCATAAATGTGTGCTTGACGTGCTAAAGCGTGTTCTAATTCCTCTACTACAACTATACCTGCTCCACCTGCAATAACAAATCCATCCCGATTAATATCATAAGTACGAGAAGCCTTATATGGATATTCGTTATATTTAGTTGATAGAGCCCCCATCGCATCAAATTCACATGCCATTTCCCAACTCAATTCTTCTCCTCCACCTGCAAAAACAATATCCTGTTTGTCGAGTTGAATTTGTTCAACCGCATTTCCAATACAATGCGCAGAAGTAGCACATGCTGAACTGATTGAGTAATTAACTCCTTTAATTTTAAATGGAGTGGCTAAACATGCGGATACTCCTGAGGCCATAGCTTTAGTAACTAGATAAGGGCCTACTGCTTTCAACCCCCGTGGGCTACGCATGGCATCCGCGCCAAACACCTGAAAACGAGGTGATCCACCGCCCGAACCAACTATTAATCCAGTACGTTCATTAGAGACCATGGCGGGGGTTAAATTAGCATCTACAATTGCCTCTTTCATAGATATATAAGCATAAATTGAAGCATCACTCATAAAACGCCGAATTTTGCGATCAATGATACCAGCAGTTTCCATTTTGATATTACCCCACACCTGACTCCGCATGCCGGAATCTTTTAACTCTTGGGAAAAGGTAATTCCTGACCTACCATCACGTAAAGATGTCAACACTTCTTGTCTATTATTTCCAATACTGGAAACAATACCAAGTCCAGTAATAACTGCACGTTTCATTCAATCCATACCTCATTAAATCCATATCTCATTCTATTTAATTTTGATATACAATTTTACTAAATCAAGCAACGTGCTCAATATAAATCCTGCAGATTTTATCTGGTTATTATCAGATAATGTAATATTATCCGCGGTTTTCTATATCTATCTTATTTAGATGTTCACCTTTCATACCTAACTCAAGTGCTAACGCAGAAACCACATAGATCGATGATATTGTACCGAACATAATTCCCATTAACATTGTAATGGAAAAACCTTTAAGCATTTCACCTCCAAAAAGAAGTAATGTTGTAACTACTGCCAATGTTGTTAGAGAAGTGATAATCGTACGATTTACTACTTGAGTTAATGAAAGATTAACAATTTCTTGAGCATTCATTAGATTATTATATCTTGAACGAAAATTTTCCCGAATACGGTCAGATATTACAATACTATCATTTAATGAATAACCAATTACTGACATGAGTGATGCAATAATTGTTAAGTTTATCTCAATCTTTAATAAAGATAACATACCGAGAGTCATTATAACATCATGCAATAAAGCTACTACTGTTCCTAAAGCCAATCGCCATTCAAAGCGAAAACTAACATAAATGAAAATTAATATCAGCGCCACTATCAATGCTAAAATACCTGATTGAATTAATTCTTCACCTACACTAGGTCCTATAAATTCAAAATGCTTAAGATTGGCATGTTGTCTCGTACTCTGAGTAATAATATGAATGATTTGATTACTTAAATTATGAGATTCTAAAGGGTTAGAAATAGCTATTCTTATGATTATATCGCGACTCACCCCAAAATTTTTTACTTGAACTTCAGAGAATCCAGCTTGCTGTAAAGAAATACGTATAGTATCCAAGTTAGTGGGTTTTTCAAACATAACTTCCATTATTGAACCACCAGTAAAATCTAGTCCCCAGTTTAAACCACGTAGAGCAAGACTGGTTACTGATAAGATTAATAAGATACTAGATAATGTAAATGCTATCGTTTTCCAACGCATAAAATTATGAATTTTTTTACATAACTTCAATTGCCTACTAGTAGTAGATTGTGGTTTGACCATATTATTTAAATAGATAATTTCTTCAGACGTTTACCACCAAATAACAGATTAACAATAGCGCGGGTACCAACTATAGCTGTTAACATAGATGTTAATATACCTATCATGGTAGTTATAGCAAAACCTTGGATCTCACCTGTTCCAAAATAATATAAAATTATAGTTGTCATAATATTAGTCAAATTAGCATCAATAATACTAGAATATGCTCCTTGATAACCTTCATGAATTGCTAATTGAATACTACGACCACTATTTAATTCTTCTTTAATGCGTTCATTAATAAGTACGTTAGCATCAACTGCTACAGCAATTATCAGTATGATCCCAGCAATTCCTGGCATTGTAAGTGTCGCACCTGGTAGGATAGACATTATCCCAATAATTAATACTAAATTGATTAATAATGCTAAAGTAGCAATGATACCAAATTGACGATAAAAAACTATCATAAAGATGATAGATATTATTAAAGCACATACACAGGCATATATTCCCCGCTTAATATTTTGTAAGCCTAATGTTGGCCCAATAGTTGATTCTTTTATAATACTAATTGGAGCGATCAGTGCCCCCGCACGTAATAATAATGCTAAATGATGTGCTTCTTTGATATTAGTAATACCAGTGATGCGAAAATGATTAGCTAAAGGTGATTGAATAGTTGCTATATTGATTATAGCTTCTTTTTTCATGAGTCTTGAATGAAGATTCACATCATGATTTTTATCTTTATATTCTATAAAGAGCGTTGCTAAAGCTTGACCAATATTATCTCTAGTGAATTGAGACATGATAAAACCACCCTCCTCATCTAGAGAAATATTCACTTCTGGTTGATTAAATTCATCTCTAGCAGCATTAGAATCAGTAATATGATCTCCAGTGAGAATGACTTCTTTATAAATTGGTACCAGATTACCATCGCGAGTATACTTGATTTCAGTATTACTTGGGAGATTTCCATTTATTATTTTTCGATAATCTATACCTTGATTCACTAAGTGAAATTCTAACGTCGCTGTACTACCTAAAATTTCCTTAGCTAGAGCGGCATCTTGGATACCTGGTAGTTCAACAATAATATAATTCCTACCTTCACGCTGAACTAATGCATCAGCAATGCCAAGTTGATTAACCCTATTACGCATGATCGTCATATTCTGATTAATAAAAGATGTACGTATTTCATTTAATCGATTAACATTTAGATCTACCTCTAATTCATTATTATTAATTTTTTTTAATATATAATCATTATTAAATTCTGATATATAATTGATTCCATCATATCTCTGTTTACTATTTTTAAAAGATATTTTTATACTAGAAGATGAGATTTTAGTGATCTTAATATTATGGATATTTTTATTACGTAGCTTGCTTATTAAAATGCTCAAATTTTTTTCTTGTAACTTAGTAAAAGCAGTATCTACATCAACTTCTATCAAAAAATGAACTCCACCGCGCAAATCCAATCCAAGCTTCAGGGGTTCAGCATGTAATTTAGCTAGCCATTGAGGTGTGGCTGGTAACATATTAAGTGCAATTATATACTGATTACCCATATATTTTTCTATGATTTCTCGTACTTTCATTTGCATATCTGTATTACTTACACGGATTAAAATCGAATTATTCTTTAAATCCATTGATCTAATATTAAGATGTTCTTTTTTTAGCAAATTATTGATATTAATTAATATTTTTTTAGTAACTATCAAACCTGGAATCCCAGTAACTTGCACAGCTGGATCCTCACCATAAAAATTAGGAAGAGCATATAATATTCCCACTAAAATTAACATGATTAAAATTAGATATTTCCATAAAGGATAATGATTTAACAAAATTAATTTTCCTTAAAAATCGGATATAGTTACTCAAGATCTAAGGATTGGATTGTACCTTTAGGTAGTAAAGCTGCTACGAAATCACGTTTAATTACTATTTCAGTATTATCATTTAGTGCTAGAGCAATATAGCCTATTGTATTTATTTTAGTAACAATTCCTATTAAGCCACCGGTGGTTAAAATTTCGTCACCCTGAGCAAGT
Source organism: Candidatus Dasytiphilus stammeri (assembly GCA_045290365.1). GTDB lineage: Bacteria > Pseudomonadota > Gammaproteobacteria > Enterobacterales > Enterobacteriaceae > Dasytiphilus > Dasytiphilus stammeri_N. The sequence goes on from CP145882.1 coordinate 381,542, forward strand.
GATTCTATCATTTTTTTATGTTCGATAACGCGTTGTTTTTGTGGACGCCAAATCATAGCATAAAAGATTAATCCCAAAATTAATAACATTATTATCAAAGAATAAGGATTTCCATATGCTGTATTATCTGCGGCTATTGCTGGCATAATCAAAATATTCATAACTTATCCTCATCTATAACTATTGTAAAATTAGTGACGAATTGATTGAAATTTCCATATTCTATAGCGATGCGTAAATTTAACATTAAACGCTGATAGTAACGCAAATTATGCATAACAATCACATTTAATATCAAGTGGTGATTTATCATTTTTATATCTAGAGTTTCTCATTTTTCGAATTACATTACTGACCAAGAGATATCCATTTCTGGCATTTTATTTGGCATTACACCATCAAACATCTCAATTACGTGACAGACACCTTCAATAATATCTTCAGATTTTCCTAATCCCATTAAATATCTGGGTTTATCATGAGAAATTTTGATATATATTTTATCAAAAATACGATACATTGATTTTTATTACCTAATAAATCGGAAATGTTTGCGACTAAGTCGAGTCCATCGTAAAAACATTTCCATAGAACGTTTAGCATTAATCCAGTTTACTGGATATGTTGTACATTCATCAAATACAGATCTTAATTCATACTTAATTTTCATAGATTTTTATGGATCGATAAAAATTATATTACCGTTAATTGGATTACGGAAAGATACACCTGTTTTGCTAACTCTATTTATCTTGCTGAGACTAAAAACTTGAAAACCTCCAAAATCAGTCATAATGGTAATGGGTCCGGGCCATTGCATAAAATTATGTAGCCCATTGTGCATCTTGATAATTCAGTACCGGGACGAAGCCACAGATGAAAAGCGTTACCTAATATAATCTTTGTACCCGTGTTGAGGATTTCTTCTGTAGTAAGACTTTTCACCGTACCATAAGTTCCAACAGGGATAAATGCTGGAGTTTCTATAATAACTCGATCAAAAAGTAATCTCCAATAGCGAGCTTTTCCATCCATCATATTAAGTTCAAATTTCACTCGTATCTGCCGAATTCATTTAAGCAGGAACCATGAGATTAAAGATAATCCACCTAGCTCTAGAGTGATCACGATATCCATCAGCATAGCTAGTTTATAGGCTTTGAAGATATACTAATAACTAACAAAAGTATAAAATTACACATGTAATTAACAATTAAAATTCTAACGAAGATTAGAGGAAATTTTATGGTACAATAAAATAAATATTTTAGCAGATTTTAATTGTAATGGTTATTATCCATAATAAATCGGAGTCAATATGGTACTAGTCTCACAACAAGCTCCTGATTTTACCGCTAGTGCTATTTTAGGTAACGGTGAAATCGTTGATAATTTTAAATTTAAAGAATACATTGATGGTTACGTATCGGTGCTTTTCTTTTGGCCTATGGATTTTACCTTTGTATGTCCATCAGAATTAATTGCATTTGATAAACGTTATAGTAACTTTCAGAAACGTAATGTAAAAATTTTAGGCGTATCTATTGATACCGTATTTGTACATAATGCATGGCGTAAAACTCCAATTAATCATGGGGGAATAGGACAAGTAAAATATCCTATGGTAGCAGATGTTAAACATGAAATTCAAAAAGCTTATGGTATTGAACATCCAGAAGCGGGTGTGGCACAACGAGGATCTTTTTTAATAGATAAAAGAGGCATAATTAGACATCAAGTGGTTAATGATCTACCTCTAGGTCGTAATATTGATGAAATGCTACGCATGATTGATGCTTTACAGTTTCATGAAGAGCATGGAGAAGTATGTCCCGCACAGTGGCATCTCGGAAAACCTGGTATGAAAGCTTCTCCAGAAGGTGTAGTGGATTTCTTAGCAGATCATTTTGATAAATTGTAATGCTAGAACTGTTTTGTGCAACTGCTAAATATAGCAGTTGCTGCACTATAATATAGCTTGGTAGCTAATAAAATATTAGAATAATTTTTTTATTTTTTAGAGAATTATAAATTAATGAAAGTATTGTTATCTCAGATTATAAAACAACGTAAATTTTTGGAAAGTAGGGTGAACCAATCACTGGATATTGCTAAAAAATCTGGTATAGATGGTGCGGAAGTAACCATATTAAGAACTATAGGTTATAATATTAGGACAAGCTATGGTGAATTGGAGCAGATTGAATTTAATAACGATGATGCACTATATATTACTATTTATTATAAAAAAAGGACCGCTACTAGTTCGTCAAATAACTTGAGTTATGAAACTATCAAACAAGCCGTGTTAACAGCAGTAAATCTGGTACGTTATACCTCTACAGATCTATATAGAGGATTAGCAGATTATGATTTATTAGCATTAGAAGAATTAGATTTAGATTTATTTCATCCCATTGAGCTAGATACCACCCAAGCTATAGAACTGGCTGCTAAGGCAGAATGTACGGCACTAGAAGCTGATAAACGCATTAAAAATACTGAAGGAGGCTATTTTAATAATTATACTGGAATTAAGGTATTTGGTAATAGTCACGGAATGTTACAAAGTTATTGTTCCACCCGTTATTCAATATCGACTTGTGTAGTAGCAGAACAAAATAATAAGATGGAACGAGATTATGCATGGACAATGAGTCGAGTTTTCACAAAATTAGATTCTCCAGAAGTAGTAGGTTCAGAATGTGCCAGACGCACTATTTCACGTTTAAATGCCCGCAAGCATCCAACAATGAGAGCCCCAGTTATTTTCATATCAGAAATAGCTATACAACTATTTTACCATTTAGTAGAAGCTATTCATGGTAGTAATGTTTATCGAAAAACTACTTTTTTACTTAATGCCTTAGGAGAAAAAATTTTTCCAGAATGGCTGTCCATTGAAGAACATCCACATCTGCTACAGGGTATTGCTTCAGCACCTTTTGATAATGAAGGAGTACGCACACAAGAACGTACTATAGTTAAAGATGGGGTCTTACAAAATTGGCTATTAAACAGTTATGCGGCAAAGAAGCTCAATTTAAAGAGCACCGGCCACGCTAGTGGTATTCATAACTTACGGATTATTGGTAGTCATAATTTATCTTTTTTTAATTTACTAAAAAAAATGGGAAAAGGATTAGTAGTACATGAACTAATGGGACAAGGTATAAATAATATTACTGGAGATTATTCACGCGGTGCGGCCGGATTTTGGGTAGACAATGGTGAAATTCAGTACCCAGTAAGTGAAATAACTCTTGCTGGTAATTTGCTGGAAATGTGGAAGAATATTGTAGCATTTAGTGACGATATTGAAAGACGTAGTAAGATTATATGTGGTTCAGCTTTACTCCAAGAAATGAACATTGCCGGATCATTGCATGATAAATTTAACCAATTAAGATAAGCTGACCGATAAGCCGGGTTCTGTCGTGGACAGTCATTAATCTAGACTAGTAATTACTTACTAGCTCAAGCGGCCTACCCTGGTTCAGTACGGGTCATACTAATGAACCATATTTGGCCTTGCTCCAAGTGGAGTTTACCTTGCCACAAGTTGTTACCAAGTTGTGCGGTGTGCTCTTACCACACCATTTCACCCTTACCTGTGCTGCTATGCTAGCACATCGGCGGTTTATTTTCTGTGGTACTGTTCGTAGGTTTCCCTCCCAGGTGTTACCTGGCACTCAACCCTTTGGAGCCCGGACTTTCCTCCCTATTATTAATGGGGCGACTGTCTAGTCAGCTTAATTTTAAGATACATTATTTATCTTCATTCAGTGCATAACGGTATAGCTTATTTTTACTGATACCATGAATTTTTGAAGTTATTTCTACTGCTTTTTTCAGAGATAACTCCGGATTTAATAATTGAAAAGTATTGAGTGCATGATAATAAGTAATCTCAATATTCGACGCTTGAAATCCTTCGATCACAAGTACCATTTCCCCTTTTCTTCGCTGTTGATTTTCTTGTAGCCAATTGAGTAAATTACTGGCTGATGCACCATGGATAGATTCCCATATTTTTGTAATTTCGCGTGCTAACACTACATAGCGTTCACTACCGAACGTATCAATTATATCTCGTAATGTAGCTAACAATCTATGTTTTGATTCATAAAAAATCATAGTACGTGGTTCATGTATTAACTTATGTAAGATATTTAGGCGTGATTTTATTTTGGAAGGAAGAAATCCTTCATAACAAAAACGGTTAGTGGATAATCCAGAAGCAGTGAGTGCGGTAATAGCAGCACAAGCCCCAGGTAATGGTACTACTTTAATATTCATTCTACGACACTGACTTACTAGAGGATAACCAGGATCATTAATTAATGGAGTTCCGGCCCTACAAACTAAGGCAATATTTTGTCCATTTTGTAAATAAGCTAAAAGCAATTTAGTTTTTTGATGTTCATTATGAGAGTGTAGTAAAAATAATTTATTTTTAATATTAAATTTATTTAATAAAACTTTTGTATATTTGGTATTTTCGGTAGCAATTAAATTAACGCTTTTTAATACGTTAATCGCTCGATAAGTGATATCACCAAGATTTCCTATAGGAGTAGGAATAATATATATGATTCCAGTCATATGATGTGTATGCATAAATGTATTCATGAAAATTATATGCTGCTAATAATATAGCAGCATATAATGAAATAGTCCTAATATTCAGAAAACTTATTTTTGATTAGAATGACGCATTAATTTCCAGATATTCCAAATAGCTATACCACGTTTTGACCAACGTACGATAAATCTTGGATGGCGTAATGAAATAATTTTTATTATACTATAAAAAAAAATCACGGTATTTTTTAATGTAATTAATCTTCTCCAATTTTGTTCATATGTTGCTAGAATAGCTATCAATTTATCTCGTTCCGTAACCAAATCTATTCTTTGTTGTTTAATAGTACGGAATAATTCCTCCTTTTGCTGATTCATGCTTGATTATTCCTTAATGAACTTTCTATCAAGTTTTAACTCTTTACAGGTCAAATAAAATAACTGAAGTTTTTTTAATTTATGCTTGGTCCATAATCCTAAAATAATGGCCGATAAAAATAAAATACTAGTAATGCCAGTCATTATTAATAAACGATATTCCGGATTCATAGCAAAAATAAGTATCAATAGTAAACTCATTAACCCAAAAGCCACTAAAAGGATAGTGAATCCGGTTAACATTGTTAATAATAAAAATTGATTTTTTACTTCATCTAACTCAGTTCTTATTAAGCTGATGCGAGTTTCTACGATATCAATTAAAGTACGAATAATACTTTTAACAATACTAATTATTCCGTCCCCATTTCGATTAATGAATTGATATTTTTTCATATCAACGACGCATTAGAATTAAGCCTACAATTAGGCCAAGAGTGGCCCCAATCCCCACTCCTGCCCATGGTTTTTCATGTAAAAAATCATTTGCTACACCCGCCACTTCACGAGTTTGTTGCATAATATGTTCACTAGAATCTCCAAGACATTCTCTTGCTTCATCTAAAATATTTTTAGCCTTATTACGCAAATTTTCAATTTCTGAAGGATTCTCAAGGTTTGCATTATTAAGGATGTCTTCTAAAGTAGTTACTAAATTTTTTAATTTAGTTCGCAAGTTGGTAAGTTGGTTATCATTTGAGATAGACATAAATAACTCCTTAAAATTTATTAAAAAAAGCCTATTGATTAATTTTATCAATAGCAGTAATGCTTATTTTATAAGGATAGTCGTAATTTTAATAAATCTCAAAAAAAATCACTGATTAATTCATAACAAACATAAACCGTACAATGTTAGATTAATAAAATCTTTGCATCTTAGATAAATAAGGATGATTGATGATGATAATCACTATAAAAAATCTATAACATATAATGGCGGAGGAGGAGAGATTCGAACTCTCGAATGGTTTCCCATTGCCGGTTTTCAAGACCGGTGCCTTCAGCCTCTCGGCCACTCCTCCATATCTACTAGTAATAATTAGAAAATAAAAATCGCCAAATAATAACATATCTTTTCACTTTGTAAAATTTGAAAATGAGGAACACATGTTAGTAGAAGAAAGAGAATTTCTCCAAGATGAAGAGGGATTTTTAAAAAATATTAATGATTGGAATGAATCAATCGCCATAAATTTAGCTAAAAATGAGGGAGTGAATATGAATCAAGCTCATTGGGAAATCATAAATTTAGTACGGAATTTTTATATCCAGTTTAATACGGTTCCTAAAATGAGAATGATAGTAAAAATCATAGCAGATACGTATGGAGTAAAAAAAGGTAATAGCCGTTATTTATTTAGTTTATTTTCTAAGAGTCCAGTAAAACAAATATCTAAAATTGCGGGATTACCTAATCCTGGAATATGTATTTAACTTATACTTATTACTGGAATATGGTAGTATTGATATACTATATGGAAAATAGTAATCATCCTAAAACTACCCGATAATTTTAACCCTATTTTGCTAAAATGTAACTAACCCTATGAAGCTTTTTCAATCACGGGATATATAATAAGCATGATAGTAATCAGTAAATTTGATATAGGTCAACAAGTACGACACAAACTATTAGGATTTTTAGGTGTTATTATAGATGTTGATGTGGGATATTCTCTTGAAGATCCTAAAATTGATATCATTGTAGATAATGAATCGTTATATATGGCTCCTTGGTATCATGTAGTAATGGAAGATGATAATGGACAGCCTATTCATACTTATCTGGCCGAGGTACAACTTACATCTGAAACTAAAAATGAGCATCCGGATCAACCCACTTTAGATGAGTTGTCTGCATCTATTCGCCAGCAGCTACAGGCCCCACGTTCTAGAAATTAAAAGCAGTATTGGATTGGTATTATTCCATTGAGGTTATCGCTGTCTCAAATATTCTAGTAGAAATTACTACAACTCTTAAAATATATAAATTTATATAAATAAAATTTTAATTAAATTATTAAAAGTTTGGATGAATAATATGCGTGTATTGAAATTTGGTGGTACTTCTATAGCAAATGCCGAAAAATTTATATGCGTTGCAGATATTATTGAAAGTAATCTCCAATATGGACAAGTTGCTACTGTATTATCTGCTCCAGCAAATATTACTAATCATCTTATAGGTTTAATTTCAAAAATAGTTCTGAATAAGAATATCAAAGCTGATTTAATCATCATGGAAGATTTTTTATCAAGTTTACTAATAGGAATCACCAATAGACAATCTAACTTTGATAGTGAAAAACTTTGGCAGATAATTAAAAAAGAACTATTAATTTTAAATAAAATCTTACATGGAATTAGTTTATTAGGACAATGTCCAGATAGCATTAAAGCAGCGGTTTATTGCAGAGGAGAACAATTTTCGGTGGCTTTGATGACTGAATTATTAAAAGCCAGGGGACATGTAGTGAAGATAATAAATCCGGTAGAAAAATTCCTTGCTCATGGTTCCTATCTGGATTCGACGATAGATATTACTATTTCTGCCAAAAGAATTATCGTCACTCAGATTCCTAAGCATAGCCTCATCCTCATGGCAGGTTTTACTGCTGGTAATGAGCATAGCGAACCAGTAATCTTAGGTCGTAATGGTTCGGACTATTCGGCAACCGTTTTAGCCGTATGCTTAAAAGCAGATTGTTGTGAAATATGGACGGACGTTGATGGCGTATATACTTGCGATCCCCGTCAAGTTCCTAATGCTAGATTATTACAATCTATGTCTTACCAAGAAGCTATGGAGTTATCTTATTTTGGAGCTAAAGTACTTCATCCTCGCACGATAAAACCTATTGCTCAATTTCAAATTCCTTGCCGAATTAGAAATACTAATAATCCTAATGCCATGGGGACAATCATTGGTAATTCTGGGATGAATCATCAAGTCAAGGGAATCACTCAACTCAATGAAATGGCGATGTTTAATCTCTCGGGACCTGGAATGAAAGGTATGATTGGAATGGCTGCTCGAGTATTCGCAGTAATGTCACAGACAGGTATATCGGTAGTACTAATTACACAAGCTTCATCTGAATATAGCATTAGCTTCTGTATACCACAATATGAACAGAAGCAAGCACAAAATGCGTTAGAAGAAGCATTTAGTTTAGAACTTAAAGAAGGTTTACTAGAACCAATTGATGTCATACCAAACCTCGCGATTATTACTGTAGTTGGAGATGGAATGCGCACTAATCGAGGAATCGCCGCCAGAATTTTTTTAGCATTAGCACGTGCTAATATTAATATTATTGCTATATCTCAGGGTTCATCAGAACGTGCGATTTCTGCAGTGATAAGTAATCAACATGCTATTATTGGCATACAAGCAGTACATAACATACTGTTTAATGATGATCATACTATTGAAATATTTTTAATTGGTGTTGGTGGTGTTGGTAAGGCGCTACTTAATCAAATACATCGTCAGCAGGCCTGGCTCAAAAATCAAAAATTTGATTTAAAAGTATGCTATCTTGCGAATTCAACAAACTTCCGGTTCAAACTAGATGGTATCTCATTAGATAATTGGCATCATGATTTACTTGAAGCCAGAGAATCCTTTAATTTTAAAAATTTATTGAACTTATTGAAAGATTATTCGCTTATTAATCCAGTAATAGTTGACTGTACTTCTAGTCAAGATATTGCCGAACAGTACGATAAATTTCTCAATTATGGATTTCATATCGTTACACCTAATAAAAAAGCTAATACCTGTGGTTATAATTATTATCAATATTTAAGAAAATTAGCAATTCAATCAAAACGTAAATTTCTCTATGAGACTAATGTTGGGGCTGGTTTGCCAGTCATAGAAAATTTACAAAATTTATTAAATGCAGGAGATCAATTGATTCAGTTTTCTGGAATTCTTTCTGGTTCTTTGTCCTTCATTTTTGGCAAATTAGAAGAAGGTATGACTTTTTCTAACGCAACCTATCTTGCAAGAAAAATGGGATTTACAGAACCTGATCCCCGAGATGATCTATCTGGAATAGACGTAGCACGTAAATTACTTATATTAGCCAGAGAAGCAGGATATCAGCTTGAATTAAGTGATATTATTGTTGAAAAATTATTACCAGAGAACTTGTATAAGATTGAAAAGATTGATGAATTTATGCAACGCTTAAAGGAACTAGATGATAATTTTACTACACGCGTTGCTACCGCACGTAGTGAAAATAAAGTCTTGCGTTTTGTGGGAATGATTGATAAACATGGCTTATGCACAGTTCAAATTCAAGCAGTTACAAACCATGATCCCTTATATGAAGTAAAAAATGGTGAAAATGCCTTAGCATTTTATACTAATTACTATCAACCGATTCCTCTGGTATTACGTGGATATGGTGCAGGAAAGGAGGTTACCGCAGCGGGTGTGTTTGCAGATTTATTACGCATCTTAACTGGAAGCCAAGGAAGAGGGATATAAAATGATAAAAATTTATGCTCCGGCTTCTATTGGTAACGTTAGTGTTGGTTTTGACATATTAGGAGCTGCAGTTACTCCAGTTGATGGTTCTTTATTAGGAGATTGTGTTATAGTTGAAGAAGCTGAAAGTTTCTCAATTCAAATTGATGGGCGTTTTGCTGGTGAACTCCCTTCCTCTAATAAGTAAAATGTAGTATATCAGTGTTGGTATCGATTTTGTAATCTTATTGGAAAAACCATTCCTATTATATTACGTCTCGAAAAAAATATGCCGATTGGTTCTGGATTGGGTTCAAGTGCAGCAAGTTTGATAGCTCTTAATGAATTTTTTGGCAGACCACTGAACAAAAATCAGTTATTACATTTAATGGCAGATCTAGAAGGTTATGTTTCAGGTAGCATACATTATGATAATGTGGCACCTTGTTTTCTTGGTGGAATGCAACTTATTATAAAAGAAAATCAAATTATCAGTCAGTCAGTTCCATTGTTTTCTGAGTGGCTATGGGTAATGGCATGGCCTGGTGTGAAATTATCGACCGCAGAAGCTCGAGCCATTCTTCCCACAGAATATCGTCGTGAAGCATGTATTAATCAGGGACGTTATCTTGCTGGTTTTATACATGCTTGTTATACTAAACAAGCTAAGCTAGCAGCTAACTTAATGCGTGATGTCATTGCTGAACCATATCGTAGTTCATTAATGCCTGGATTTAAGACAGCTAGTGAAACTGCTAAAATGTTAGGTGCTTTAGTATGTGGCATTTCTGGCTCTGGGCCAACTATGTTTGCGATTTGTGATAATCTTACAATAGCTCATAAATTAGCAAAATGGCTGAACAAGCATTATCTAAAGACCAAAGATTGTTTCGTTCAGATTTGTCGTTTAGATATCTCAGGAGCACGTTATTTATCATAAAGATATTTATACAATATGAAATTATATAATATTAAATACCATAACGAACAAGGAAATTTTTATCAAGCCGTTCAATATGGTTTAGGCAGTGACCAAGGATTGTATTTTCCACAAAATATTCCTGAATTTACATTCAAAGATCTTAATACTATATTGAAGATGGATTTTATAACACGTAGTAGTATCATACTGTCTAAATTAATTGGTAATGAAATTCCAGTAAGTAAAATTCACACGTTTGTTAAAACTGCTTTCAATTTCCCGGCCCCTGTAAAATAGATTACTACTAATATAGCAGTATTAGAATTATTCTATGGTCCTACATTAGCATTTAAAGATTTTGGGGTTCTTTTTATGGCGAAAATCCTGGCAGATCTTCACCATCAAGAACCAGTCACTATCCTTACAGCAACTTCTGGAGATACTGGATGCATTTTACGGCATGAAAAAAGTTCGTGCAGTTAATACTCTATCCATATGGTAAACTTAGTAGGTTACAGGAACAACTGTTTTGTACTCTGGGCAATAATATTCAAACCATTTCTGTAGAGGGTGATTGTGACACCTGTCAAACATTAGTAAAAACCGCGTTTAATGATGATTTACTAAAAAGAAAAATTATATTAAATTCGGCAAACTCTATTAATATTAGTCGGTTACTAGCACAGATTTGCTACTATTTTGAAGCATTCGCTCAATTACTACCTGAGCAGCGATCACAATTAGTAATTTCTGTACCTAGTGGTAATTTTGGTAATCTTACAGCTGGTCTACTTGCTAAATCGATGGGATTAAATATTAAGAGATTTATTGCCGCAACTAATTCAAATGATACAGTAGCCCGGTTTTTACAAGATAGAAAATGGTTACCAAATGTTACAGTCACAACGCTTGCAACAGCTATGGATATTAGTAAGCCAAATAACTGGCCAAGAATAGAAGCATTATTTAAATATAAAAATTGGTCTTGGGATACTTTAACTGGTTCTGCAGTAGATGATGACACGATAAAAAAAGCTATGTGTAATCTAGCAGAATTAGGTTATCTTTCAGAACCTCATACCGCGATTGCTTGGCAAGCATTAAAACAAAATTTACATAAAAATGAATATGGCTTATTTTTAAGCACCGCACATCCAGCAAAATTTCAAGATTGTGTTGAACTAATTATCAAAAAAACAGTACCGTTACCTCCAGCTCTAGCCAAACGTGCTGATTTAACCAATTTTTCACATAGAATTACTGCGGATTATGATAAACTCCGGACATTATTAATAAATAAATAAAACTAATCATATTTGAGTTATGCCTCTCGTAAACATTTTTCTACATCATTTACCATATGATTATTTCCTATAAATAATGGAGATCTTTGGTGAATTCTAATCGGATTAAGATCGAGAATCCGATTAGTACCATTGCTAGCTTTACCACCTGATTGTTCTGCAATCAATGCCATCGGATTACATTCATACATTAGTCGAAGTTTACCTTGAGGATAATTTATCGTATGAGGATAGAGATAAATTCCACCTTTAAGTAAATTACGATGAAAATCTGCTACTAGTGAACCACTATATCGTAAAGTGTAAGGAAGTTGATTTGGATTGTTTTTCTGACAAAATTCCATATACCTTTTGATACCTAAACTAAAATTAATATAATTTCCCATATTAATTGAATAAATATTTCCATGGCTAGGAAAAGAAATTCGTTCATTAATTAAATAAAAAATTCCTTTAGATTTATCATAAGTAAAAACATGTACTCCACAACCTACAGTAAAAACTAAAATAGTAGAAGAACCATACAAAATATATCCAGCAGCTATTTGTTGATTTCCTGGTTGTAAAAAATCTTCTGTAATTACCTTGCTTCCAATTGGCGTCAGACGACGATATACTGAGAAAATCGTACCCACTGCAATATTAATATCGATATTGGAAGATCCATCTAAAGGATCTACAATTACTATATATTTAGCAGATTCTCGTCCTTTGAAGATCACAATATCATCATCCTCTTCTGAAGCTAGACCAGCAACTACACCATATGCTCTCAGTGCACCTTTAATTTTTTCATTAGCCAATAAGTCTAGTTTCATCTGTTGCTCGCCATGAATATTTCTAGTAATCATGTTTTGATTGGTTATCATATCAATAATATTGAATCCAACTGTTTGACTAAGATATTGTTGTATCATTTCTGCACTTTGCTTAATAGCAGAAAATAATGCAATTAATTCTCCGGTTGTAATAGGTAAGTCTTTTTTTTCAAAGATAAATTCTCTTAATGTTTTCATTAAAACTATCACTCCATTAATGATAATGAAAATATCAACAGTGGTATTTGAAATAACGAATAATAACTGTAATCTTATTTATCATGGTTCAAATAACGTAGTGAAGCTTCATTCCAATTTACTATCTTCCAAAAAGCGCTTACGTAATCTAGACGTCTATTCTGATATTTTAAATAATAAGCATGTTCCCATATATCTAATCCAATAATTGGATAACCAGAGATCCCTGTAAGGTTTTTACCCATTAAAGGATTATCCTGATTAGCTGTAGAAACAATACTAAGTTTATTGTTTGACTGTAGTACTAACCATATCCAACCAGATCCAAAACAATCTCTCGCAGAGGTTTCAAAATGTTCTTTAAATTGGTTTAAGCTACCAAAATTAAGTTCTATAGCGTTTTTCAATTCTCCTTGGAGAACAGTATTTTTTTGTAGACCTTTCCAGAAAATACTATGGTTGAAATGTCCTCCAGCATTATTACGCAATATGGTTTGTTTACTTTTAGTAGGAAGATATTGTAATTGCAGGATTAATTGTTCTATAGGTAAATTAGCATATTCTGGTAAATCTTCGAGTGCAGCATTAGCATTATTAATATAAGATTGATGATGTTTAGTATAATGAATTTCCATTGTATATTTATCAATATATGGCTCTAGCGCATCATAATCATAAGGTAATTTTGGTAGCGAATATCGCATTATTTATCTCCTTTTATAAGTTAATTAAATGATTTAGCATTAGCATAATGCGGTTTGATGATTATCGCAAATTAATATAACCGGAAATCTTTAAAGTTATATTAAAATTGTTAAACTAGGATTAAAATAATAATATAAGTAATATTCATGCCAAAACCACTTGACCCTTTAACATTCCCTTTGTATGGAGAAATATTAATTGAAGCATCTGCAGGAACTGGGAAAACATCTACTATTAGTATACTTTACTTACGTTTGTTACTGGGATTGCGCTGTAACCACAAAAAATTGAGAGCACTGTCGGTAGAGGAGATTTTGGTAGTAACTTTTACTGAAGCTGCTACTGCTGAATTACGTAGAAGAATTCGTTCTCATATTTATGAACTCAGGATTGCATGTGTGCTCGGGATCAGTAAAAATCATCAAATTAATAAATTACTAGTTCACATTGAAGATTTAGTTAAAGCTAGTACCATATTATTAAACGCTGAATTACATATGGAATCCGCAGCGATTTTTACTATCCATAGTTTTTGTCAGAGAATGTTGTATTTAAATGCTATGGAATCTCAAATATTATTTGAACCACAGTTTATTGAAGATGATTCCCAACTTTTGAAACAAATCATTGGCGATTTCTGGTACCGTGACTTTTATCCACTACCAATCAATATTGCTCGTGAAATTTTAAAAGAATGGTCAGGTCCTGATGCCCTCTTTAAAACTTTATTACCTTTAGTACAACGTGATCAACCAGTTTTAAAATATCCATTAGTTACTAATCTCACTTTAGAAGAGCAACATCACAAGATTATTCATCAGATTTCTTTATTAAAAGAAAAATGGTTCTTATTTGTTTCTGATTTACCTAAATTAATTATCAATTCTAATATTGATAGACGTACTTATAATATCCATAGATTATCTATCTGGATAAAAAATATTACCAGATGGGCTCAAGAAAATACCGAAAATTACAATTTTCCTAAAGATCTTCAGTATTTTAGTAAAAAAAAATTATTACAAAAAACTAATCATGGAGAAGCACCCCATCATCCGATTTTTGAAGATATTGAGAATTTTATTTCTAAGCCACCCTCCATCTTATTAAGAGAATGGGTGATTGTACGTGCTATCCAAGAAAGTACCAAGGCTCTAATTGATGAAAAGAAATTACATGGAATACTAGGTTTTGATGATTTATTAAATTATCTCGAAGAAATCTTGCAGCAATCCGCTGGGGCAGGATTATCTAATGAAATACGTTCTCGTTATCCAGTGACATTAATTGATGAATTTCAAGATACTGATTCAAAACAATATAGCATCTTTAAAAAGATTTATCTTAGAGATTCTGAAGAAACGGCACTATTATTAATTGGTGATCCAAAACAGGCGATTTATTCTTTTCGTGGTGCTGATATTTTTAATTATATGTCGGTTAGAGCTAATATAATGAGACATTATACATTAAATATTAATTGGCGATCTTCTCCTCATCTGATATCAAGTGTTAATAAAATTTTTTCTACAATTAAATATCCTTTTTTATTTCCTGAGATACCTTTTTTACCAGTTAAACCAGCTCCTTCAGATAGAGCATTTATTTTTCAGATAAATGATAAACCGCAAACTGCATTACGATTTTTTTTATACTCAGCACAATGTGTGGATACCAGTGAATATAATAAAATTATGGCTATTCAGTGTGCTAATGACATCAAAAGATTGATTAGTGCCGTAAAAAATGGATCAGCATTATTAATTAATAGTAAGACTACCCGTCGACTCAAGACTGAAGATATTGTGATATTAGTGCGTAATAGAAATGAAGCACTTATCATGCGTCATGCCCTAAATACTTTAAATATTAATTCAGTTTATCTTTCCAATCAACAAAGTATTTATAATACACCAGAAGCCCATGATATTTTATTGTTATTAAAAGCGATATTAAACCCAAACTCCTTAACGGTTTTGCGGAGTGCCTTAGCTACCAGTCTTTTTGGATTAGAGCATAAAGTATTAGAAAATATTAGTAATAATAACCACTCTTTAAATTTTTTTGTAAAAAAATTTCTTAATTTTAGAAAAATTTGGTTAAAATCTGGAGTGTTAACTGTGCTTCGGCAAGTGATGGCAAATTACATTCCTGAAAATATCTTAAGATCTGAACATGGCAAACAAATGCTAATTTATATATCACATATTAGTGATCTTTTGCAAGAGGCCTCTTTAAAATTAAATAGTGAATATGCCTTAGTGCGTTGGTTAGAACAGCAGATAGCTCAATCTTATCATCAAATCAAAAGTCATCCAGTTCCTCTAGACGAAGATAGAAATGTTGTACAAATCGTATCTATTCATAAGGCTAAAGGATTAGAGTATCCAATAGTATGGCTTCCATTCATAATCAATTTTAGAAAGGCAACTCACAGTATCTACCATGATCGAAAAAATTTTCTAAAAATTTTAGATTTACATAATAATGAAGAAAGTCAAAAGTTAGCCGATGAAGAACGTCTTGCTGAAGATTTACGATTACTTTACGTTGCCTTAACAAGAGCAATTTGGCACTGTAATATAGGTATTGCACCTTTAATCAAAGGCCATCGCAATAAAACAGGCAATAGTGAATTACACCTTAGCGCCTTAGGTTACTTATTACAAAAAGGAAAAGAAAATAATGCACAAGAATTAGATATTATTTTAAATAAAATGCAAAATGAAGCCATTGAAGTTCTACAAGTTTATAATAATACTTCTTCTATGATCCCATTAAATAAGAATTGTCGTAAAATATCAGTACCAATTCATATCAAACCAAAAGTTTGCTTATCCTCTAAGACTAATTATAAATTACTGCATAGAATATCTTCTACTACTTTTTGGCATCCTTCAATATCAATTGAATTTCCATATCTGGATTTTCCTATGCTGATTAAAAGTGATAATCATTTTTCTTCAAAAGATAAATTACTATCGCGTCATACTTTTCCATTGGGAAAAATTACCGAAATCTTTTTGAAAAAATTATTAAAAATAATTAACTTTAATCAACCAATACAACAACAGTTTATACTCAATGAGCAAATTGATAAATATGGATTTACTAGAGATTGGATACCGGTAATTCAGAATTGGATTGAAGAAATTTTACACACCTTATTAGATGATAATTTAAGCTTAAATAAGCTTAGCAAAAAACATCAACTAGCCGAATTAAAATTTTTATTACCGATTAATAAATATCTAACTATTCAGAAGTTAGATAATTTAATCAGATCTTATGATCCATTATCTGCACGCGCTTCTTATTATCATAATTTTAATTATATTCAAGAAATTATTAGTGGTTGCATTGATTTAGTTTTCTTATGGAAAGGAAAATATTATATGATTAATTATCAAACCAATTGGCTTGGGGGTAATACTTCTTCATATACTCATGAAACTATGGAAAATCTCATTCTCTTCAATCGTTATGACCTGCAATATCATTTATATAGTTTAGCATTATATCGTTATTTACATCAGCGGTTAGATAATTACAATTATGATATTCATTTTGGAGGGATATATTATATTTTCTTACGTGGTATATCGGCGAAAAATATTCAAGCTGATACCGGAATTTTTAAAGTAAGACCTAATATAGCGTGCATTCAAGCTTTAGATAAAATCTTTTGTAGTGATCAACTATAAAAGATTTTAACGCTTACACTATAAATTAATTATTTAGTTATGACTTTTGTAAAGGAAACTTCCATGATAAATAGTCGTATGGAAAAAGATTCTCTAGGAAATATTGAGGTACCTAGAGATAAGCTTTGGGGAGCTCAAACACAGCGTTCATTAAAATATTTTGATATTTCAAATGAAACGATACCTCAGGAACTCATTCATGCTCTTGCATTAACTAAACTGGCAGCGGTACAAGTCAATAGTGATTTAGGACTTATATTGCCGGAACGTGCTAAAGCAATAATAATTGCAATAGATGAAATTCTAATGAATAAGCACATGCAGGAGTTTCCTTTATCCGTTTGGCAAACCGGATCTGGGACACAAACTAATATGAATATGAATGAAGTTTTAGCTAATCGTGCCAGCGAAATCTTAGGAGGAACAAGAGGGCTAGATCGTATAATTCACCCGAATGATGAAGTGAATAAAAGTCAGAGTTCTAATGATGTTTTTTCAACTGCTATGCATGTGGCAGCAGTTCTTACCATCAGGAAAAATTTAATTCCTCAAATTAAATTATTAATTAATAGTCTAAGTCAAAAGTCTGAAAAATATCACCATGTTATTAAGATTGGTCGGACTCACTTGCAAGATGCTACCCCCCTGACCTTAGGTCAGGAGATATCTGGATGGATGGCAATGATGGATCATAATAAGATACATATTGAGCAAAGCTTAGGACATCTCCAAGAAATAGCGTTAGGTGGTACAGCAGTAGGTACGGGAATCAATACACCTCCTAAATATGCAATGCTGGTTGCCAAAAAACTAGCCAATTTAACACAACTGCCATTTATTACTGCTCCAAATAAATTTGAAGCATTAGCTACTTGTGATGCATTAGTACATGCGCATGGGACATTAAAAGGCTTAGCTGCTTCACTGATGAAAATTGCGAATGATGTACGTTGGTTATCATCGGGACCAAAATGTGGTCTTAGTGAAATATTTATACCAGAAAATGAACCAGGGAGTTCCATTATGCCAGGTAAGGTAAATCCTACACAATGTGAGGCTCTTACTATGTTGTGCTGTCAAGTTTTTGGGAATGATGTTGCAATTAATATTGGTGGTGCTTCGGGTAATTTTCAACTAAATGTTTATAGACCAATGATTATATATAATTTCCTACAATCCGTACGCTTACTTGCAGATGGGATAGCAAGTTTTAATAAGTATTGTATCATTGGAATACTACCTAATTATGAACGTCTTAAAAAAATGTTACAAGAATCTTTAATGTTAGTGACTGCACTGAATACTCATATAGGTTATGATAAGGCTGTTAAAATTGTACAAAAAGCACACAAAGAGGGTCTGACTATTAAAGAGTCAGCATTACAATTAGGATTTCTGAATGATGAACAATTGGATCAATGGTTGAAACCAGAAAATATGGTATAATTAATTGTTATAGTTAATTATACTGGACAGGCAATAATCTTAGAATGTTCAACTTTAATTTCGAAAATCTTTACCATGATAATATCAGTAACATGCCAAATCTCTGTTCCTTTGATTTGTAGCATACCTGCTTCAATATTAAAAATGATATCTTTACGTGCTGAATAAAGATACGTTATTGGAATAAATGCAGGTGCACCATTTTCGATTAACTGTATCTTTAAACCTACTTTGCTAATACTAATTATCTCAGCAGTAAATTTCATATCAGTACCAACATATTTTTTTAAATATTTGGCATATAACCAATACTGAATGTCACGTTCTGCAGAACGATTTAAACGACGACGTTCCTTAATGATCCGGATTATTGGTTTACTAGGACAGTCAATATGATTTCCTTTAATAATAGCCTTAATTAGACGATGATTGATTAGGTCTCCGTATTTTCTAAGTGGAGATGTCCATGTTGCATAGGATTTTACTCCTAATCCAAAATGTGGTCCAGGAGTCATCGCTATTTCCGCACCTGCTTGATGTCTTCTCATGCAATTCTCAAGATAAGGTACTGATAATACCTCAAGAGTACGATGTAAATTACAAAATCCTTCTAAAGTCGTGATTAATTTTGGATCTATGATTAGTCCATAGTTAGTGATTATTGTAGCTACTTGCGAGGCATGCATGCTATCAAAACCTATATGCACATTATATATACCAAATCCAAGTTTTTCATGGAGAAGTTTACCTGCACAAACATTTGCTGCAATCATTGCTTCTTCAATCATCAAGTTTGCAATTCTTCGAGGTTCTAAAATTATTTCTAATACGTTACCTAATTTATCCAATTTAAAATAATATCTTTTTTGATGCTTGAGTACTAAAGTATGTTTCTTTCGCCAACCATTACGTAACTTACCAATGATATATAAGAGGCGTAATTGTTGCGCAATAGTCTCCGTTTCTGGTTGCCATTTACCATTATTACCAATATGATCTAACTCTAACCAATCAGAAACATTTTCATAACTTAATCGGGCTTTTGAGATTATCCATGCCGCAAAAAATTCTACGTGCTCACATAATATAGTTCCATCTTTACTCAGAATCATCTTACATACTAGCACCGGACGACGTACTCCATAACGTAGTGAGCATAGATCTTCAGAAAGAAAACGTGGTAACATTGGAACATTAAAATTAGGTAAATAAGTAGTAAAAGCGCGATTAGAGGCTAGAATATCTAATTCACTACCAGGTTTAACCCACGCGGTGGGATCTGCAATAGCAATTATAAGACATAAATTACCATCTGCACTCTCCTCGGCATATAGGGCATCATCCATATCAGTAGTACTAGAACTATCAATAGTAATAAAAGGTAAATTAGTGAGATCCCTACGTTGTAATTCTTCATCTGGTGTTTTAGATAGCATTCTATTTCTTGGGATTGGGGTATCACTTTCAAGATTGTGACGTGCTAAGGTAACCAACCAAGGTTTGAAATGATCTTGATCATTGGTAATAAATTGTTGAATTTCTGCTTCAAAATATTGATGATCTGCTATTAAGGGATGATGACGCATTTCTGCTACCACCCAATCACCATTTTGGAACTGATGTTTCAGATTATTGGTAGGGCTGCATGAGATGATATATTTAATAGAAAGATGTTCGATAAGTATTGATAACTGATTATATGTTATTTTAAGGCGTCCTATAAAACGTGTTAGAAACGGTACTAACAATTTTTCAGGTTTGGCAATCTTACGCTGGTTATCAATTTTTAATATGGCAATAATACGATCACCAGGCATAACTTGTTTCATATATCCGTGAGGAATAAAATAACTTTTTTGTTTCTTAGTTTCTAAAAAACCAAATCCTTTTTCTGTTCCACGAACTACTCCTTCAATTCGTGATAATTTAGAAGACATTTGATTTTTTAGCTGCCGTAGCGACTGATTATTTTGTAACATAATTAAAATTCGCTAAATTTCAGGACGATTATTAAGGAGATATAATTTAATGAATGGCACAAATATTAAATCCTCCATCAACATGAAGGATTTCACCAGTAATCCCTGCGGCAAGATTTGAACAAAGAAAAACCGCTGCATTTCCAATATCCTCGAGAGTAATACCACGACGTAGAGGAGTTCTCGATTCACAAAAGCATAGCATTTTACGAAAATTTTTTATTCCTGAGGCAGCGAGAGTCCGAATCGGACCTGCTGAAATAGCATTTACTCGCACACCATTAGATCCCATAGAACTTGCCATATAACGTACATTAGCTTCTAATGAAGCTTTTGCTAGTCCCATAACATTATAATTTGGAATAACACGTTCTGAACCTAAATAAGATAGCGTTAAAAGAGCTGCATTTTTATTTAACATTCTACGACAAGCTTTAGCTAAGGCTACAAAACTATAAGAACTAATATCATGGGCTATTTTAAAACCATCACGTGTAATTGTATTAATATAGTCACCATTCAGTTGATCACTTGGCGCATAACCAATTGAATGTATCAATCCATCAAATTCTGTCCATGATTTGTTTAGAATATGAAAGAGGCGCTCTATCTCTTGATCTTGCGCAACATCACAAGGTAAAATAATTGTAGATCCTAGCTGATGAGCTAGTTTTTCTACTCTATTTTTCATTTTATTATTTTGGTAAGTGAAAGCTAGTTCTGCACCTTGATGATACATGGTTCTTGCAATACCAAAAGCTATAGATCGTTGGTTTGCTATGCCTGTAATTAAAAGGCGTTTCCCGCTAAGAAGTCCCATAAATATATAAACCTTGAATTCATAAATAATGGTTAGTAATATTATTTTTTAGGATGAAATTCATTAATCCATGCTCATTAAACTGGTATTACCTCCAGCCGCCGTAGTATTAATACTTAAAGATCTTTCCCGTAAAAACTTATCTAATAAAATATTAGTTTCTCCATTGGCAAAACTGTACACTGGTATTATCGGTCCTTCAAGATTAGCTAATTTAATACAGATTGCACTTAATCTAGTATCATCTCCATGATAAATCACGGTATCAAATTTGATATTTGTATTAAATACATCTGGTGCAAAATTAATGATAGCTTTAACTTGGACTGGAAGAATTCGGTATATTTTGCGATGTATTTCATCTTCTGTCCATAGTGCCTTACTCCCAGTACTTATTACAAGAGCTAATTGAATTAGGATATCATTTTCATTATCTGATAAACATAATATACGTATTCGCGGTAGTAAAGAATAACCATTATATTCTCCTGTCGGCCCAGTGAGCATAATTGTAGTTCCCACTGGTGATCTAGCCTGAAATATTTTAAAAATCTTCGCTAACTCAAGCTCAGGACGCGAGTTTATCCATGAGGTAAAAATCTGATGGGATTCTAGTAAATTATGACGTAATGTGGTATTAGTTGAGCAGTGAATATATTGCTCTAAGGATATTTTAAAGGCATCTCCTGGATAACTAGATAGTAAACGATATAAGTAAAGAGGTCCACCAGCTTTCGGTCCGGTACCTGATAATCCTTCTCCTCCGAAAGGCTGAACTCCAACTACCGCACCGACAATATTTCGATTTACATATAAATTTCCAATATTAGCTCGATCAATAATTTGATTAATTGTTGTATCAATCCGGGTATGAACACCTAGTGTTAAACCATAACCCGAAGCGTTAATTTGATCAATAATTACCGGTAAGTTTTTTTTAGCAAATCTAATAATATGTAATACTGGACCAAAAATTTCACAGTTTAATTCATCAATTCTATTAATTTCAATTAAAGTAGGTATAATAAAGTTTCCAGTGGTATTAATTAAATCTTGTTGATTTAGATTAGGCGATACTGTTGAAGTGGGTTGATAAATTTTAAATCCTTTAGCTAGCATATTTTTAATATGTGCTTCAATATGATTTTTGGCATCAGCATTAATAACCGGACCAATCTCAGTATAAAGTCTATCAGGATTGCCCATGCGATATTCTGCCATAGCACCACGTAACATCCTTAACGTATATTCAGCAATTTCTTCTTGAATACAAAGTAGACGTAAAGCAGAACAACGTTGTCCGGCACTATCAAAAGCAGAAGTCATAATATCCATTACTGCTTGTTCTGGAAGTGCAGAAGAATCCACAATCATAGCATTTATACCACCCGTTTCCGCAATAAGTGGTATTGGTTTTCTCTGCTGAGTATTAATTCTTCTAGCAATAGTTTGCTGAATTAAATTCGCAACAGTTGTAGATCCAGTAAAAATAATACCACTAATACGATTATCCCTAATTAACATTGATCCCAAAGTTTTACCACTCCCCGTAATAAGTTGCAGAACTCCATGAGGAATTCCAGCATCATGCATAATTTTGATTACTTGAGCGGCTATTAATGGAGTTGGTTCCGCTGGTTTTGCGAGTACACTATTCCCTACAGCTAGTGCCGCCGCGATTTGTCCTGTAAAAATTGCTAACGGAAAATTCCAGGGACTAATACAAACTACTGGACCAAGTGGAACATACATATTCTGGTTAAAGTTTTTTTTTATCTGACTTGAGTAATAGCGTAGAAAATCTACGGATTCGCGCACTTCAGAAATTGCATTATTAAATGTTTTCCCGGCTTCACGCACTAGAAGACTAATTAAGATATGCATCTTATTTTCCATTAGTATTGCAGCATCTTCTAATATGTGGGCACGTTTTGTTATGGGAATAGAATGCCAACTATGGTAAGCTTTTTCTGCTTGTTGTAGTGCTAAGGTCACTTCTCTTTCGGTAGTTTCACGAACATAGCCCACAATATCTGTAGGTTCGGCAGGATTTATGATTGGTCGGCTTTGAGATTCAACGGATTGATTTAAATTGCCCTGAATCATAGGGCCAGCATGCCATGGTTGCATAGCACTCTTTAGTAAAATTTTAGATAAATCTGCCAGATTTTGTTCATTATTTAAATCTATGCCAACTGAATTTAGTCGTTCATTACCATATAAATTTCTAGGAAGTGGAATTTTAGGATTAGATAATCCTATGATACCTTCTACTTTAGCTAGTTTATCAACTATATCAACCGGATCAGCAATGAGCTCATCTATTGAGAGTGAATGATTCGCGATTTTATTTACAAATGAAGTATTAGCACCATTTTCTAAGAGGCGTCTTACTAAATAAGCAAGTAGGGTTTCATAGCTACCAACCGGAGCATAAATTCGACACGGACGATTAAGTTTGCCTTTTGCTACTGATCCGATAACTTGATCATATAAAATTTCCCCCATCCCATGCAAACATTGAAATTCATATTGTCCTGGATAATAATTTTGACCAGCAAGATAGTAGACGGCAGCAAGTGTATGTGCATTATGTGTTGCAAATTGTGGATATATGAATTTAGGGACGCTAAGTAATTTTCGAGCACATGCTATATAAGAAATATCAGTATATACTTTCCTGGTATATACTGGATAATCATCTAATCCTTCTACCTGAGTACGTTTGATTTCAGTATCCCAGTAAGCACCTTTTACCAAGCGTACCATAAGACGACGTTTACTACGTTTAGCAAGTTCAATTAGAGCATCAATCACCAAAGGACATCTTTTTTGATAAGCTTGAATAACAAAACCAATCCCATTCCAACCTGATAAATTAGGCTCGAAGCAGAGTTTTTCTAGTAAATCTAGTGATAATTCTAAGCGGTCGGCTTCTTCTGCATCTATATTTAGACCGATATCATATTGCTGCGCTAATAGTGTTAAAGATTTTAGTTTTGGGTATAGTTCATCTAGTACCCGATCAGATTGTGTTCGGTTATAACGTGGATGCAATGCTGAAAGCTTGATAGATATTCCTGGACCTTCATAAATTCCTCTACCATTTGAAGCCTTTCCAATAGCTTCAATCGCTTGTTCATAGGAAATGAAATATGCTTTAGCATCTTGTGATGTTAATGCGGCTTCTCCAAGCATATCGTAAGAATAACTAAAACCACGGGCTTCTAAATCATGGGAATTTGCTAATGCTTGTGAAATATTTTCACCCTTTACAAATTGTTTGCCCATAAGGCGTATAGCAATCTCGATCCCTTTGCGGATTAAAGGTTCTCCACTTTTACTAATAATGCGATTTAATAAATTATAAAAATTCGCTCGATTCTCAATAGCCACTAAACGTCCGGTAATTAATAAACCCCAAGTTGCCGCATTGATAAAAAATGATGAACTAGAACCAATATGAGATTGCCAATTGCCTTTAATTATTTTATCCTTGATTAAGGCATTACGTGTTGCTCGATCAGGAATACGTAAAAGAGCTTCTGCTAAACACATTAAAGCAATTCCCTCTTGTGAAGAAAGGGAAAATTCCTGCAACAGATTCTGAACAATCTCTAGACGAGCAGAGAGAGGTTTTCTATGGCGTAATTTTTTGGCCAATTCAAAAGCAAGTAGTTGTGTATTGTTTTTGATATTAGGCTCTAAACGAGCGTCTTCTAATAATCTAGGTACTGCTTGGATTTCCGAGATTCTCCATGCTGAGGTAATAGCAGACCTAGTATTGGTCTGTGGGAAGATTGTTTCAGAAAAATCTCTAAAAGGTTGGTAGGAATCTTCTTGCAAAATGACATCTTGAATTTCAATGTTATTAAAATCCCTATGTGAAGTTAAGTCTAATGAAATATTTCCTTTTTCTATATCCTCTAAATAATTTAGAATAGCCTGTTTAATTAACCAATGTGGAGTACGATTAATATGTTGCGCTGCATTAGTGATTTTATTATGCATAGTTTCTTCTAATTTGATGCACATGTTCATGATATTCATACTCCACGCTCCTTACCAACTAAAAAAATTCACTTAAAAATCCTATGGACATTATCTTCTACCCAGTAAATTTCTAAAATTTAGATAATCACATAAAAATTATTTAAGTTATTTGTATGATAATAAAATTATTAGTTGATAATGACTCATTAATAGTAAAACCTCTTAAGGTAATCTAATATTGGTCTTTGCTAAGTTTAAATTATTTTATTTGCTTTTCATGGTGTGATCAATAGCAATCTATCTAAAAATTCGAGAGTATTTTCCGATAAAAAGATATAATGAGCCATTTCATCATACCAGATGGCGCTTCACAAAGAATCATATGACATCATTATAATAATAGTAGTAATGTTATAGGGTTAAAGAGATTATCAACACTGAAATGGAGAGTATAAATGGTCATAAATACACCAATATTAGTTACTTTTTTTATTTATATTTTTGTCATGTTATCTATCGGATTCATTGCATGGAGGTCAACTAAGAATTTTGACGACTATATTTTAGGAGGACGCCGACTAGGTAGTTTAGTTACAGCATTATCTGCTGGAGCATCTGATATGAGTGGCTGGTTGTTAATGGGACTACCTGGAGCGATTTTCATATCTGGGATTTCTAAAAGTTGGATCGCGATTGGCTTAGCAATTGGTGCCTATTTTAATTGGAAACTAGTAGCTGCTAGATTACGTATTTACACGGAGGCTCATGGTAATGCTCTAACTTTACCAGATTATTTTACTAGTCGTTTTGAAGATCATAGTAAAACATTACGACTGATATCTGCATTAATCATTCTGATTTTTTTTACAATTTATTGTGCATCCGGGATTGTTGCTGGTGCACGACTTTTTGAAAGTACATTTGGTTTTAGTTACAACGTAGCACTTTGGTTAGGAGCTGCCGCTACTATTATTTATACTTTTATGGGTGGTTTTTTAGCAGTGAGTTGGACAGATACTATACAGGCTACTTTAATGATTTTTGCTTTGATTTTTGCACCGATTATGGTTGTAATAGACAATGGAGGCATAAGTAATTCAATACAGACGATTGCAATAAAAAATATTGAATATCTTAATATGTTAAGGGGTCTGAACGGGATAGCAATTATTTCACTACTTAGTTGGGGATTAGGTTATTTTGGTCAGCCGCATATTTTAGCACGTTTTATGGCTGCTGATTCTCATCAGACGATTCGTAATGCACGTATTATTAGTATGACTTGGATGATTCTATGTTTATTAGGAGCTCTGGCAATTGGTTTTTTTGGTATTGCTTACTTTCAAACGCACCCCGAGCAATCAAGTGGGGTATTAGAAAATAGTGAACGAGTATTTATTGAATTAACAGGTTTGTTGTTTAATTCATGGATAGCAGGTGTACTATTTTCTGCAATTTTAGCTACTATTATGTCTACTCTGAGCTGTCAATTATTAGTATGTTCAAGTGCATTAACAGAAGATATTTATAGAGCTTTTTTTAGAAAAAAAGCCAGTCAGCTAGAAATGGTTTGGATTGGGAGAATGATGGTCTTAATCGTAGCATTAGTTTCTATTAGAATGGCTGTTAATCCTGAAAATCGTGTACTTGGTCTGGTAAGTTATGCTTGGGCTGGTTTTGGAGCCGCTTTTGGACCAGTAATTTTACTATCTTTAATCTGGTCTCGCATGACACGTAATGGCGCTCTAGCAGGTATGTTGATAGGTACATTTACAGCATTAATATGGAAACAAGCATGGTTAGGTCTGTATCAAATAATTCCAGGATTTTTATTTGCTACTATTTCGATAGTAGTAGTTAGCATATTTGATACTCCACCATCAAACAAGATTATACAACGTTTCAATAAAGCCAAGGCGGAATATGATTCATAATCGTGGGTGGTGAAATTCTTATATTTAAGATATAAGCAGTTTATAAGGTTAATTTTTCTAGTTCTCTGGCGGTGAGAGAGGGATTCGAACCCTCGATACGTTACCGTATACACGCTTTCCAAGCATGCTCCTTAAGCCACTCGGACACCTCACCGCATAACAGATGAATATCACTTACATATGTTCAACAGTATCAATACCCAAGGTTTCTAATCCTTGTTTCAGGATTTTAGCTGTTAGTAATACTAGTTTTAAACGGCTTTGTTGTATGTTTTTATTAGATATTGAAAGTATGGAATAATTCTCATAAAAAATAGAGAATACACTCGCTAAATTATATAGATAGGCACACATAATATGTGGAGTGCCATTCTTGGCAACTTGTACTATGGTCTCATGAAATTGCAGCAGACGTACTGCCAACATGGTTTCACAATCATTACTAATATTTATAGCATGGATGATTTTAGATTCATGAATTGCAGCTCTGCGAAAGATTGACATAGCACGAGTATAAGCATACTGGATATAAAGAGCCGTATTACCATCAAAAGATAGCATTTGATCCCAATCAAATACATAATCAGTCATCCTATTTTTAGAGAGATCGGCATATTTTAGGGCACCAATCCCAATAATATTAGCTAATCTTTGCTGTTCTTCTGAAGAAATCAATGGGTTTTTGGAGGATAGTATATTTTTAGCACGAGTAATAGCCTCATCTAATATATCCGCTAACTTAATATTATTTCCAGTACGGGTTTTAAATGGCTTGTGGTCTTTACCTAACATCATCCCGAACATATGGTGTTCTAGTGAAATAGATTCAGGAACATAACCCGCTTTGCGAACAATAGTCCAAACTTGCTTTAAATGTTGGTGTTGACGAGAATCAATATAGTAAATAATTCGATCGGCATGTAATGTTTCGTATCGATATTTTGCACATGCTATATCGGTAGTGGTATATAAGTAACCCCCATCTTTTTTTTGTATGATAACCCCCATGGGGTTACCTTGTTTATTTTTAAATTCATCTAAAAAAACTACAATAGCTCCTTCGTCTTCTACGGCGATGCCTTTTTCTTTTAAATCGGCAATAATCATAGGTAACATCTCATTATATATACTTTCGCCCATTATATCTTTACTAGTTAAAGATACATTTAGACGTTGATATAAAAGCTGATTATGTATCATCGAAAGATCTACAATTTTTTTCCATAACTTAAGACAGTGGGGATCACCCTGCTGTAATTTCACAACATTATTTCGAGCGATTGCCGCGAATTTTATATCAGTTTCATATTGATATTTGGCTTGGCGATATAATTCTTCTAAATCTTTCAATGATAAATTATGATGGGATTTGGTACAAGGTTGATCTAAGATTGCTATTAGCATGCCAAATTGCATACCCCAATCACCTATATGATTAGCTCTAATTACATTATATCCTAATAATGTTAAAGTGCGGGCGCTAGCATCTCCTATGATGGTAGAACGTAGATGACCTACATGCATTTCTTTAGCAACATTAGGTGCTGAATAATCTATTACCACAATTTTAGGTTTTACTTTTTCAATACCTAAATTAGGTAAAATCAAGATATTATTTAATTGATATGCCATCCATATACGATCAATATATATATTTATATATCCAGAATTAGCAATACTTACTTGACTTGCAATATCACTGATTGTTAGATTTCTAACAATCTGATCAGCTAATTTTTGTGGTTGAATTTTTAAATATTTTGCGATCGCAAAAATACCATTTACTTGGTAATGACCAAATTGATCGCGAAGTGATTGGGATACCTTAATTTGACATTTTTTATAAGTAATCCCAGATTTGATCATTGCCTGGTGAATTCGGTTCGAAATAAGTATTTTAAGATTCATTTTCTATTTCTATATTATCTGCTCGGTTAATCAGCCCATAATGGCTCTTAAATAATTTTATTAAAAGAGATATTTTCTCTCTTATTTATTTTTAGCAATTATTATAGCTCGCACTGGTGCTGGATAACCTTCTATAGTTTTACTGTGATCGAGAGTATCTAGACATTCAGATAACGATACTGAATTAGCCCAACTAGTACCATGTTGTTCCTTATTAGTCGTTCTAGTAGTATTTACTAAAATAATTTCTTTAAAACCACATCTGGTTAACCAAATATTCAGTGCCTTAGCCGAAGGTATAAACCAAACATTGCGCATTTTTGCATAGTTTTGTTTTGGCATAAGTACTTGATTCTCATTACCATTTATAATGAGAGTCTCCAATACTAATTCTCCACCATAAATAAGTTGTTTTTTCACTTGTAATAAATGATCTATAGGAGATTTTAGATGATAGAGTACGCCCATCGAAAATACGGTATCAAAAGCTTTGAGAGGAGGCAATTGCTCACTAGTAAGCGGTAATAAATTGGCTCGCTGTTCATTACCTAAGAGTTTTCTGATAGCTTCAAACTGAAATAAAAATAATGGTTGTGGATCAATACCTACCGCTAATTTTGCTCCAGCTCCAAGCATGCGCCATAGATAATAACCATTTCCACAACCAATATCTAGTACGAGACGTTCTGAAAGTGAAGAAATATGCGTTAATACTCGTTGCCATTTCCAATCAGAACGCCATGAGCTATCAATATGAATACCATATAAATAAAATGGACCTTTACGCCAAGGTATAAATTGGCGCAACATTTTTTCAATTTTAGCAATCTGCCAACAACTATCATTAGATAATCTCTGACTATTGGTAAGAGCCGTAATACTATTTTCTAAATCTAAATATTGGGGAACTATAGTTGGTATAGCTTCAAGGGTTTTGAAATATTTTTTAAAAGAACTGTGGAAAGTATTTTTGTTAAAATTACTCAGCTGTCCAGGTAGTATTTCTAACCAATGAATTAGTCGGCTATGTACAATTAATTGATAAAAATGCGCAAAGCTCATCATGTTTTTATCGCAATAAAAGAACCAAAGTTAAAATACTGATACCAAAGTTCAGCATGTTTAAATCCGGTATCGGATAGTTTTTTTCTGTGATTTTCGATAGTATCCGTTAGCATGATATTTTTCAGCATCGTACGTTTCTGACTAATTTCTAATTCACTGTAACCATGATTTTTTTTAAACTCATCATGCCACCTCAACATGAGTTTTTCTATTTTATCATCAGTAAAATGAAATTTCTCTGATAAAATTAGCGCACCTCCAGTATTAAGACCATTATAAATTTTAGTTAAAATATTCTTTCTTTCATCTGGATGAATAAATTGTAAAGTAAAATTTAATACTACTAATGAAGCATTTTTAATACTTATATGACATATATTAGCTTCTCGAATCTCAATAGAGGTTTTTAATTTAAATTTCTTAAGTTTCTTTTTACATTCAGTAATCATAGCTGGAGAATTATCAATAGCAATTATTTTACAACCTGTCACACGTAAATTGTTAACAATTGAAAAAGTTACCGCTCCAAGAGAACAACCTAAATCATAAATACATGTATTCTCTTGCACAAATTGTTTCGCAAGCTTTCCAATCATTGAAACTATAGTTGAATATCCTGGGACTGAGCGGTTAATCATATCCGTAAAAACTTGTGCCACTTGATAGTTAAAATCCCAATCAATAGGATTAACTATTAATGAAGAAAATATGGTGTCACGGTATAACATAGAATTAATTTATACTATTGATCGAAGTCATGTTCTTAATAAAATGCATTATACATAATATAAATTTATTATCTCAGTATAAAAGCTAATTATTATACACTATTATATATATTTATTAAGGAAATTATGATGCGTACTAGATATTGCGGACATCTTCAAATTGCTAATCTTGGTGAAGAAGTAACTATATGTGGCTGGGTTAATGGTTTTCGTAATTTAGGAAAATTAATTTTTGTAGATTTACGGGATTGTAAAGGTATTGTTCAGATTTCTTTTATATCTCAAGATCATAAATTATTTAAACAAGCTACTAAATTGCGAAATGAATTTTGTATTCAAGTAAAAGGAATAGTTTGTGTTCGAAGTAAACCAAACATTAATAACGCCATGAGAAGCGGATTAATAGAAGTTCATGCTATAGCAATGAAAATTCTTAATCATGCGGTTCCATTACCTATAGATATAAAAAAAACCAATAGTGAATCTACACGTTTAAAATATCGTTACCTAGATTTACGTCGTTTTGAGATGGCACAAAAATTAAGAATGAGAGCTAAAATTACTAGTATTTTACGTACTTTTATGGAAAACCAGGGCTTTATAGATATTGAAACCCCTATGCTTACTAAGGCTACTCCAGAAGGAGCTCGTGATTATTTAGTTCCAAGCCGAGTGCATAAAGATAAATTTTATGCACTTCCTCAATCACCACAACTTTTTAAGCAATTATTAATGATTGCTGGATTAGATCGTTATTATCAAATTGTGAAATGTTTTCGTGATGAAGATTTACGAATTGATCGCCAACCGGAATTTACTCAGCTAGATATAGAAATGTCTTTTGTCTCCGCCGTTGGAGTACGCAAGATTTTAGAAAACATGCTTAGAGAATTATGGAAGCACCTCAAAAAAGTTGATTTAGGTATTTTTCCAATTCTGACTTTTAAAGAAGCCATACAACGCTATGGTTCAGATAAACCAGATTTACGTAATCCTCTAGAACTTACCGATATTATGGAGCTTGAAAAAGAAGCTCATTATATTAGTTACAAAAACCATAATCTGGTAGTAGAAAGATTTACAGTACTTAGAATCCCCAGAGGAATGATACTGAGTAATCAAAAAATTGAAGAATATAGTATGATTCAAGAATCTTCTGGAATCGAAATAAATTGGATAAAGGTTAAGATTAATCAAGGTAAACTGCAGGGGTTTGGACCTATAAGTAATTTTTTATCTCAAGAATTTATAGATAAACTTTTGTTAATTTCAAAAGCGCAAGAAGGAGATATTTTATTTTTTTGTGCAGGAAGAGCTAGCGAAGTTTCAAATAAGCTAGGAAATCTACGTTTAAAAGCAGGTTATGACTTAAAATTAATTGATGAAAATTTGTGGGCTCCTTTGTGGATAGTGGATTTTCCTATGTTTAGAACCAATGCCACAGGTACATTAACTACCATGCATCATCCTTTTACAGCTCCTTATCATTGTACACTGGAGGAGTTATCGTTAGCCCCTGAAAATGTTATAGCCGATGCTTATGATTTAGTTATAAACGGTTATGAAATAGGTAGTGGATCGGTAAGAATTGATAATATACAGATGCAACAAGCGGTTTTTTTTCTTCTTGGAATGAACCAACAACAGCAAAAAGAAAAATTTGGATTTCTTTTGGAAGCTCTTCAATATGGAACACCTCCGCATGCCGGAATCGCATGTGGATTAGATCGTCTCGTTATGTTACTTACGGATACTAATAATATTAGAGATGTTATTGCTTTTCCTAAAAGCACCGCGGCAACTTGTTTAATGACAAATGCTCCTAGTAAGAGGATTTAAATCACAGATTTTTAATCTGTAACATATTTAATGAGATTTTATAGTAGTGGAGAACATATGTCAGGTCATAGTAAATGGGCTAATACTAAACATCGCAAAGCTATTCAAGATGCTAAACGTAGTAAAATTTTTACCAAAATTATTAGAGAACTAGTTATTGCTGCAAAAAGTGGTGGTATAGATCCTGCTTGTAATCCTCGTTTAAGGGCAGTTGTAGATAAAGCATTAGCTAATAACATGAATCGTGAAACTATCAATCGTGCCATTCTTCGAGATACCTTTGAAGATACTAATAAATTAGAAACTATGATATATGAAGGTTATGGTCCTGGTGGTACAGCTTTTCTAGTTAAATGTATTACTGATAATCGCAATCGGACGATTTCAACAATACGGAATGCTTTTGTAAAATATGGTGGTATTCTTGGAGCAGTTGGTTCGGTTTCATATTTATTTAGTGAAAAAGGATTAATATCTTATCCACCAGGTCTCAATGAAGATATGATGATAAACATGGCATTGGAAGCAGGTGCGGAAGATATTGTATTACTCAATGATGGAAGTATTGAGATTATTCTAGCACCTTCAGCTTTGACTACAGTCATTGATCTTTTAAACAAAGATGGGTTTAAATACGAAAATACCAAACTCATTATGTTTCCAAAAGTTAAAATTAGTATAGATCATGAATTTATAGCTCATAAAATAATGAAGTTAATCGATCTTCTTGAAGATTATGATGATGTACAAGAAGTTTATCATAATTTTGAAATCACTAGTAGCTACGTTGTAAGCTCAATAAATTGAAAGAAGGATACTTAATGGTAACTATTTTAGGTATTGATCCCGGATCGAGAATTACCGGATATGGTATTATTCATAAAAAAGATAAAATTATTCATTATTTAGGAAGTGGATCTATCCGTACAAAAGGAGAAAGCTTAGCTTTGCGTCTGAAATTCATTTATTTGGGAATAAATAGTATTATCACTAGATTTCATCCTACGGTATTAGCTATCGAGCAGGTATTTATAGCTAAAAATGCTAGTTCGGCATTAAAATTAGGCGAAGCTAGGGGTGCGGCGATGGTTTGTGCAGTGAATCATCATTTACAAGTATTTGAATATGCAGCAAAAAAGGTGAAAAAAACTGTGGTAGGAAATGGTAGAGCTTGTAAAGATCAAGTACAACATATGGTAAGAATTTTATTAAAACTTTCAGTTGCTCCTAAATATGATGCAGCTGATGCTTTAGCTATAGCTATTACACATTGTCATATGATTCACAATCTAAGTTGTTATAATGATAAATCTTATCTCTCACCTATTATTACATGATTTATTTACAATGGCTAATTTTAAAGGAATTTATAGTGATCGGACGTATAAGAGGGATGATTATTGAAAAAATTCCACCTCAAATTTTAATTGAGGTAAGTGGTATCAGTTATGAAATTAATATGCCTATGACTTGTTTTTATTTACTTCCTCAAGTTAATAGTGAAGTAGTGATTTTTACGCATTTTTTAGTACGTGAGGATGCCCAGTTATTATTTGGTTTCAACAATAAACCAGAAAGAACATTATTTCGTAAATTAATTAAGGTAACTGGAGTAGGGCCCAAGTTAGCATTATCTATTCTATCAAGCATGTCTTCACAACAGTTTATCTCAGCTATAAGTAAGAATGAAATTAATACTCTCATGAAACTTCCTGGCATAGGTAAAAAAACTGCGGAACGATTAGTTATTGAAATGAAAGATGGTCTTAGTGATATACAAAGTAATTTATTTACTTTAAAACAATTATCATCGGTAACAACTCTTCCATTATCTGCTAAGAATCTTATTCTTAGTAAAGCGGAAATCGAAGCAACTTCTGCCTTGATAGCATTAGGTTATAAGCCTCAAGAAGCCACTAAAATGATCCAAAATATTAAAGATCATACTGATGCGGATTGTGAAACTCTAATTCGCGAAGCGCTGCGAGTAACTAATTTATGAGGTAACATTTAAAATGGAGCGCCTAATGTCAGCGGAAGCCATAAATGGCTCAATAGAAAAAGTTAAAGATCGTGCAATTCGTCCAAAATTGCTTTTAGAATACATAGGTCAGCCAAAAGTAAAAAATCAAATGGAAATATTCATAAAAGCAGCAAAAATGCGGCAAGATGCACTAGATCATTTGTTAATTGTAGGTCCTCCTGGACTAGGGAAAACCACACTAGCTAATATTGTCGCTAATGAAATGGAAGTAAATTTACGAACTACCTCTGGTCCTATATTGGAAAAAGCTGGTGACTTAGCAGCTATGTTGACTAATTTAGATTTACATGATGTACTATTTATTGATGAAATTCATCGATTATCACCAGTCATAGAGGAGATTCTTTATCCCGCTATGGAAGATTATCAATTAGATATTCTAATAGGAGAAGGACCAGCTGCTCGTTCAATAAAATTAGATATCCCCCCCTTTACTCTAATTGGTGCAACTACTAAAGCAGGATCACTGACTTCTCCGTTACGTGATCGTTTTGGTATAATACAACATTTGGAATTTTATCCGGTAGCTGATTTACAACAAATCGTGCGTCGTAGTGCAATATGTTTAGGAGTCAATTTAACTGAAGAGGGTATGCAAGAAATCGCCAGACGTGCGCGAGGCACACCACGTATTGCTAATAGATTACTACGTAGGGTACGTGATTTTGCCGAAGTTCATGCGTCAGGAAATTTGAGTGGTGAAATAGCTATACAAGCTTTAGATATGTTGAATGTTGATGCACAAGGTTTTGATTCTATGGATCGTAAATTATTATGGACTATTATTGATAAATTTACTGGTGGTCCGGTTGGACTAGATAATTTAGCGGCGGCACTTGGAGAAGAAAGAGATACTATTGAGTATGTAGTAGAGCCATTTTTAATTCAACAGGGCTATATTCAGCGTACTCCACGTGGTCGGATTGCAACTCAGTACGCTTATAATCACTTTAGAATGAGTCGTCCATAAAATCACGATTGAAATACTAATAAAATTAGTAATTTTTTTAAATGCTTATTTTACTTTTGATTATCAAACTAATAAAAAATATTACAGTTGCCGTGACTACAATAGATGGTCCTACTGGGGTATCGTAATAACCAGAAAGAAACATTCCTATTGTTACATCTAGCATACTGATTATAACAGCTAGTATTACCATTTGCTCTGGAGATCTCGAAAAACGTTGAGCTGTAGCTGCTGGAATAATCAGCATAGAAGTAATAAGTAATGCTCCAACAAATTTCATGGAAACGCCGATCGTAAATGCTACCAGCAGTATTAAGAGTGTTTTTATTTTTTGAATTGGAACGCCATCAACCTGTGCTAGTTCTGAATTAATAGTAACTGACAGTAATTGATTCCATTGCCATCTAAGAAATATTAATACTAGTATCACACTAAAAGCAATCTTGCGAAGATCTTGTTGATTTACAGCCAGAAGATCTCCAAATAAATAATTCATTAAATCTACTCTAATATTTCTTGTGAAACTTATAACAAACAATCCTAATGAAAGTGCACTATGTGCGATTATCCCTAAGATAGTATCTATAGCCAGCGGTAATTTTTTTTCCATAAAAATTAAAATTAATGCGAACATCAATGTCACAGAAATAATCGAAAAAAAAGGCGTGAGATTTAATAATAAACTAAATGCTACTCCAAGTAACGACACATGAGCTAAAGTTTCTCCAAAATAAGACATCTTTCTCCATACTATGAAAGAACCTAAAGGTCCAGCTACTATAGATAATAAGATCCCAGCTAGCCATCCGGGAAATAGTAAATCAATCATGATGATGTTATTAATTAAAAATTATGAGAATGGTTATGATGATGATGGTAAAGAGCTAATTTTTCCGCAGCCTTATTACCGAACATAGCTCTGAATTCAGGATGTATAGAAACATCATGAGGTGTTCCTGAGCAACAAATGTGCTGATTCAAACATAATACTTCATCAGTTTGTGCCATGACTAAATTTAAATCATGTGATACCATCATTATTCCACAATTAAAATCCCATCTAAATTTATTTATTAAATCATATAGTGCTATTTGTCCGTTAATATCTACTCCTCTAGTAGGTTCATCGAGAACGAGTAGTTGTGGTTTATTTAATAAAGCACGAGCCAGTAATACCCGTTGTATTTCACCACCTGAAAGGGTTTGTATAGGATAATTAATTAATTTATCGGCTTGTACATATTTTAATGCTGGTATAATTTCCGTTGGTTCTGCCCCTAATTTTAATTGCATAAATCGTTTTACTGTCAGAGGTAATGTAATTTCACGATAAATTTTTTGTGGTACATAACCTATTCTTAATAGTGGAGAAATTATAATATTTCCTGAACTCGGTTTGATTATTCCTAAAAGCACTCGTATTAAAGTAGTCTTCCCTGCACCATTAGGCCCAATTAACGTTAATATTTGTCCGGATTGAAGATGAAATGAAATATCTGATAAAATCTGGCGAGTTCCTAATTTTACTGAAATTTTTATCATTTTAAGTAATGTGGACATAATATTAGACATTGAATAACCTAATGATTAGATTATCATAATAAATGATCACTTCCTAAGATTTAACCACTATGCTTGATACTAAAAAAGTATTATTTATCAATATAATAATTTGGATATTTTTATCATTACCTATTAAAGTGAATGCAATGGTAATAGTTTCTATTAAACCAATAGGATTTATAGCTGCGGCAATCACAGATGGTATTATTCCATTAGATGTTATTTTACCTGATGGTGCTTCTCCACATAATTATAGCTTACATCCTACTGATTTTCAACGCATTCGCCAGGCTGATCTATTAATTTGGATAGGTCCAGAAATGGAATATTTTATGAAAAAGCCAGTGGCACAATTGCCTGGGAACAAAACTTTATCTTTAGGACATTTACGCAGTATTCAATCTTTACTGATACGAGATAATCCTAATTTTAGTGGTAATTATAACTTGCATTTATGGTTATCTCCATTAATTGCACAACAAATAGCAATTGCTATATATAATAAATTATTACTTATAATACCTACCAAAAAAGATCAATTAAAGATTAATTTAATAAATTTTATTGATAATTTATCAAAGATAGATATAAAAATTCGCCAGAGATTATTACCTCTACATGGTAGAGGTTATTTTACTTTTCATAATGCTTATCGTTACTTTGAAAAATATTATGGTCTATCACCATTAGGATATTTTACAGTAAATTATGAAATACAACCTGGAGCAAAACACTTAAATCAAATTAGACAAAAATTAATTGCAAATAAAGTTATCTGTATTTTTACTGAACCACAATTTGAACCTGCAGTAGTTAATACCGTTACACGTGGAATCAAAGTCCGAAAGAGTATTTTAGACCCATTAGGAATTAATTTAGAAATCAATCAATCTAGCTATATAAACTTGATTTCACAATTATCAATACAGTATTCGAAATGTCTTAAATAACAAGATTGTATATTAACATTAGATAATATTTTTAATAAATCTCACTTATCAGGAGAGAAGATATGAATCAGTTAGATGCATTAAAAAGATACACTAAAATTGTAGCAGATAGTGGTGATATTGAATCTATTCGTCTTTATCATCCAGTTGATGTAACTACTAATCCTTCCTTAATTTTAAAAGCTGCCATGATGCCACAGTATCAGTATCTTGTCGAAGATTCTCTTAGGTATGCTAAAAATATTGAACATCCTAAAGAAAAACAATTAATTGATGCTATCGATAAAATTGCTATTAATATAGGTATTGAGATACTTAAACATATATCTGGTAGAATTTCTACTGAAATAGATGTACGGCTATCTTTTAATACTAATAGGTGTATTGAAAAAGCGTTAAAATTAATACATATGTATAAAGAAGAAGGCATTGATACTTCTAGGGTTCTTATTAAGTTAGCTTCTACATGGGAAGGGATTCGTGCGGCAGAAATTTTAGAACAAGAAGGTATTCATTGTAATATGACACTTTTATTCTCTTTTGCTCAGGCATGTGCTTGTGCAGATGCGGGAATTTTTCTTATTTCTCCATTTGTAGGACGTGTTTCTGATTGGTATCTGTCACGTAAATTAATTTTTAATTATAATGGAGAGAATGATCCTGGTGTTAAATTTGTTCGTAAAATTTTTAATTACTACAAAAAACATCATTATCCTACTGTTATTATGGGCGCAAGTTTTCGTACTACTGAGCAGATTATTGCATTAACC
Organism: Candidatus Dasytiphilus stammeri; assembly: GCA_045290365.1. Classification (GTDB taxonomy): domain Bacteria; phylum Pseudomonadota; class Gammaproteobacteria; order Enterobacterales; family Enterobacteriaceae; genus Dasytiphilus; species Dasytiphilus stammeri_N. Next base: position 420,650 of record CP145882.1, read on the forward strand.
GGCTGTGACTATTTAACTATTTCACCATTATTACTTCAACAGCTTTATAAAAATCAAGTAGAAATCAAACCAAAATTAATATATCCTACTAAAATTTACTCTCCTCCAGCAAAGATTTCTGAATCTTTTTTTAGATGGGAGCATAATGAAGACGCTATGGCAGTGGAAAAATTATCTGAAGGTATACGTCAATTTGCTAAAGATCAACAACAATTAGAATCTTTATTCTTCAAATCTTTAATATAGATTATGAATAATTTAGATTATGAATAATTCATATATTTTTTGCATAAAAAAACCTCCTATAATTAATATTATTACTAATAATGGAATTGATGTAATACCCTTAGGACAGTCAAATACATTAATACTAAAATTTATACTATAAATAATAAAGTTAACCAAGAAGTAAAAGTTCTACTAGTTAATTTTAAACTGCCGATAACTCCTTTTACTTCTTGAATTGCTTTTATTATGACATATAATGAAGTTATCATATCATACCAAATGAAATTAGATTAAATTTAATCTCAAATACTTTTGAAGGCACATAATAATTAAGCACTACACGAATTTGTCCAATAATTTGTAATTTTGCTCAGAATGCTAAAAATATTACGTTTCCAATAGATCCGCTTAGAGCTATCATCTATACTTGAGGTTTACGATGATCCATGATTTTACTATATTCTGTATTTATGTGAATTAAAGTAAATGTTAGTTACCGCAATAGGTTTCAGGTCGGATTTTTTTAAATTTCACTACTTTTAATTTAATTAATAATAAGAACCAAATATCAGTTATTTAAGCATATATAATGTTTGATTAAAAGTAATGAAGCTAATTTCATCCTAAATTGTTTAAATCTAAGGTGAAAATGCACTGCCCAGTTATTGAACTAACCAAACAACTGATTAGTTGTCGATCTATAAGTCCAGATGACGCTGGTTGTATGGTTATCTTAATGTCAAGATTAAGTCATCTTGGATTTAAAATTGAAAAAATGGATTTTAATACTACTTCAAATTTTTGGGCTTGGCATGGACCAAGAGAAGGCGATACTTTCGTTTTTGCTGGACATACAGATGTAGTGCCTAGTGGTAAATTGCAAGATTGGATTACTCCTCCTTTTGTAGCTAACATTCGTGACGGGATGTTATTTGGTAGAGGAGCTGCGGATATGAAAGGAGCATTAGCAGCAATGATAGTTGCTACTGAACGTTTTATTACCTCTTATCCTAATCATAAAGGTCGTCTCGCATACTTGGTTACGTCTGATGAGGAATCCAAAGCTACTGATGGGACTATTAAAGTAATTGAAACATTACTTTCTCGTAATGAAAACTTTCATTATTGTTTAATTGGTGAACCTTCTAGTAACTATATACTAGGTGACACCATCAAATATGGACGACGTGGATCACTTACGGCTGACCTAACCATTCATGGGATTCAAGGTCATGTAGCATATCCACATTTAGCAGATAACCCCATACATAGAATAATACCTATGCTTTCAGATATATTAAAAATTGAATGGGATCATGGAAATCAATTTTTTTCTCCAACTAATTTACAAATTACTAATCTTCAGACTAGTAATCCTGTAAACAATATAATACCTGCTAAAGTAGGAGCACAATTTAATTGGCGTTTTGGAAATGAAATAAATGATGAGTGTATTCGACAACATACGGAAATGTTATTAAAAAGTTATAATTTAAATTATACAATAAACTGGCAATTATCTGGAAGACCATTTTTAACTAAATCTGGAAAATTAATAGATATTGTAGTTAATGTAGTGAAAAAAATCACAGGTCTACAACCTAATCTTTCAACAAATGGAGGTACTTCTGATGGTCGCTTTATTAAGCTGATATGTTCACAATTAGTTGAATTAGGATTGGTTAATCTTAGTATTCATAAAATTAATGAATATGTTAGAATAGAAGATCTACAGCGCTTAAGTATTATATACCAAAATATAATAACAAAACTACTAGTTTGATAATATCTCGTTAAATTTAAATAAGAGTATTTTATAATTACTATTAAATTAGTAATTTTATTTAATGCAGTAAAGAAAAATCAGCAATCATTATAAATAATGATTTTATTTTATTTAATATTGTTAATCGATTAATTCTTATTTCTTTTTCAGATGTATTAATTTGAACTTTCTTAAAAAAATTATTAATTAAATTACTAATTTTTACTAATTCTAGTAATGCTTTTGGATACTCAAATTCAATAACATACTGTTGTATTTTTTTAGTTATTATGTTAATTGCATTTGCAAGCTCTATTTCTTCATGTTCTCTTAAAAAAGAAAAATTAATCTGGGGAGTAAGTTTATCTTTGGATTTCTTTAAAATATTAGTAATTCTTTTATTAAGAATTATTATAGTTGAATAATTTTCAGAAATTTTACTAATAGATGAAATTGCTTCCATGCGAGCATGGAAATCTATTGGACAAGTCGGACGACAAACTAATACTGATTGAATTATATCAATACTATATCCTTGTTTAAGATACCAGTTTCGATATCTACCCATAATAAAATTGATTACATCATTTACAACATTATTATTTAATTTTTGATTATAAAGATTTACTGATTCTTCTATCAGCCAATTTAAATCTAAAAATATTTTTTTTTCAATAATAATCCGAAGTAAACTAAGTGCATTACGACGTAATGCAAAAGGATCTCTGTCACTCTCGGGTAATTTTCCGATACCAATTATACCAGTTAAATGATCTATTTTATCTGCAATAGCTAGTATACAACCTATTATATTAGAAGGAACCTTCTCAACTTGATAACTTGGGAAATACTGTTCTTTTAATGCGCTTGCGACCTGTTCATCTTCACCATCTAAAAGTGCATAGTGCATACCTACTATCCCTTGTAATGTTGGAAATTCAAAAACCATTTTTGTTACTAGATCACATTTAGCTAATAGTCCAGCACGAATCGCAAGATTTGGACATATATTAATTTTTACACAAATTAGATAAATTAATTTTTGTAAACGATTGGTTTTATCACGGAGAGTTCCGAGTTTATCTTGATATATAACTTGTTCTAAATCAGGAAGATAATCTTCTAGTGTTTTTTTTCTATCAATATTAAAAAAATATCTGGCATCAACTAACTTAGTATGCAGAAATCTTTGATTTCCATTAATAATATTTTGAGGATCTCTTGATTCTAAATTAGTAACTAAAATAAATTTAGGTAATAATTTACCCTTTTTATCATATATAGGAAAGTAATGTTGATTTATTTGTATGGTATATAATATTATACTAGGTATATCTAGAAATTCCTCATCAAAAGATGAAGTTAATATAACTGGCCATTCTACTAATGAGGTGGCTTCTTCTAACATAATTTCATTAAAATAAACTTTTCCGCCAATTTTTAAGGCGGCTAATTGTATCTCATTACGGATTTTATTTTTGCGTAATTCATAATCTGCAATAACTTTTCCTTTGGTTATTAGTAACTGCGCATATTGGTCGGCCGAATCTATATCAAATTTGATATCTCCCATAAATCTATGACCAAGAATAGTTTTAGAAGATGATATCCCCAATATTTTGGCGGGAATTAGTTCTTCACCGAGTAGTAAAGTTATTGTATGAATAGGACGAATAAAGGTGAGATTACTAGTACCCCATCTCATACTCATAGAATTTTGATCGGATAATTTTATTAATGCAGTTTCTACTATTTTAGTAAGAATAGTGCTGAGTAATATTTTATATTCATTAGGATTATTCTGTAAATCTATAACTTTTTTAATTGGATCGAGTTGGTCGATTGTTATTGCTATACGACGTGGTGATGCAAACCATTTTATATTTTCATGTGACACTAAAGCATCTTTTAATCCATTTCTAATACTTTTAGTAAATTTTTCGGCAATCTTACGAAGTGCGTTAGCTTTAAAGGGTAATTCCTCTGTACCAATTTCCACTAAAAAATTTTTTTTATTCATGTTTATTAATATGACATCTCGGAAAACCTAAATTTTTTCGGTAAGTATAATATATTGTCATCACCATCTTTGTTAATTTTCTAATTCTTAGAATATATTGTTGTCTTTCAGTAGTAGAAATCACTTTCCGAGCTTCTAGTAAATTAAAACTATGCGCGGCTTTTAGCAACAGCTCGTAAGCAGGAATTGGTAAGGGATTTTCCAGATTTAATAATCTTTTTGCTTCTTTTTCATATTGATTAAACAAGGTTAATAAAAGATTAATATCTGCTTGTTCAAAATTATAAATAGATTGTTCAAATTCATTTTGATAAAATAATTCTCCATAAGTAGAAGCAGTATTACTATTTTTATCTATTCCCCAGATAATATCATAAATGTTATCCTTATGTTGAAGATACATAGCTAAACGTTCCAATCCATAAGTTATTTCAATCATAACAGGTTTACATTCAATACATGCTACTTGTTGAAAATAAGTAAATTGAGTAATTTCCATACCATTTATCCAAACTTCCCATCCCATGCCCCAAGCACCTAAGGTAGGATTTTCCCAATTATCTTCTATAAAGCGTATATCATTAATTTGTGGATCAATCCCTAATGAATATAGTGAATTAAGGTATAAATCTTGAATATTATTAGGTGATGGTTTAATAATAACCTGAAATTGATAAAAATGTTGTAATCTATTAGGATTTTTACCATAACGACCATCATTAGGACGTCTAGAAGCTTGAACATAAGCAGCACTCACTGGTTCAGGACCAATGGCCCATAAGCAAGTTACCGGATGAGAAGTTCCAGCACCCACTTCTAAGTCGATTGGTTGAATCAGAAGACAACCTTGATTACTCCAAAAATTTTGAAGTAAGAGAATAATTTCTTGAAAAGTAACAGGCATTAATATTCAATTAATAAGTCAAACCTCTGTCAGTAATGACAGAGGTTTGATAAATAACATTGATGTTATTAAATATCTTACATCATACCACCCATGCCACCCATACCACCCATACCACCAGCAGTAGGATTCATATCTTGCTTATTATCATCTTTAGGTAATTCCGTGACCATACATTCTGTAGTAATCATCAATCCAGCTACTGAACCTGCATATTGCAATGCTGATCTAGTAACTTTAGTTGGATCTAAAATACCCATTTTTAACATATCTCCATAAGCTTCTGATGAAGCATTATAACCAAAATTACCATCACCTGCTTTTATTTTATTGGCAATTACTGATGGTTCTTCTCCAGAGTTAGCTACTATTTGACGTAGGGGTGCTTCCATAGCACGTTGTGCAACACGAATTCCAACATTTTGATCTTCATTGGTACCTTTGAGAGAAAATATCTTCCCGGCCGCTCGTACCAATGCAACACCACCACCAGCGACTACTCCTTCTTCTACTGCTGCACGTGTAGCATGTAACGCATCTTCAACACGAGCTTTTTTCTCTTTCATTTCAACTTCAGTTGCCGCACCAACTTTTATAACTGCAACGCCACCAGCAAGTTTTGCAACACGTTCCTGTAGTTTTTCACGATCATAATCCGAAGTAGCTTCTTCTATTTGTTGACGAATTTGAGCAATACGTCCTTTGATAACAGATTCCTGACCAATGCCATCAATAATAGTAGTGGTATCTTTATTAACAACTACCCGCTTAGCTTGTCCTAGATCTTCTATGGTAGATTTTTCTAAATCTAGTCCAATTTCTTCAGAAATTACGGTAGCTTTAGTTAAAATCCCAATGTCTTGCATCATTGCTTTACGACGATCACCAAAACCAGGTGCCTTGACAGCAGCTACTTTCACAATACCACGCATATTATTAACTACTAATGTAGCTAGTGCTTCTCCTTCTACATCTTCTGCTATAAGTAGTAAGGGTTTACTTGATTTTGCTACAGCTTCTAATATGGGTAGCATCTCTCTAATATTAGAAATTTTTTTATCAACTAATAGAATCAAAGGATTTTCTAGTTCTATAGTACCATTTTCTGGCTTATTGATAAAGTAAGGAGACAGATAACCGCGGTCAAATTGCATCCCTTCAACAACATCAAGTTCATCTTGTAAACCAGTACCTTCTTCAACAGTAATAACACCTTCTTTTCCGACCTTTTCCATAGCATCAGCAATAAGTTTACCTACGCTCTCATCTGAATTGGCTGAAATTGTACCAACTTGAGCGATAGCTTTATAATCTGAACATGGAACAGAAATTTTCTTCAGTTCTTCCACAGCTGCAATTACTGCCTTATCAATCCCTCTCTTTAAATCCATCGGATTCATTCCTGCAGCAACGGCTTTTAATCCTTCATTAACAATAGACTGAGCTAATACAGTTGCAGTAGTTGTTCCATCACCTGCAGCATCATTTGCTTTAGATGCTACTTCTTTTACCATCTGTGCTCCCATATTTTCGAACTTGTCTTCTAGTTCGATTTCTCGTGCCACAGTAACACCATCTTTAGTAATAGCAGGTGAGCCAAATGATTTATCTAACACCACATTACGACCTTTTGGCCCTAGAGTAACTTTTACTGCATCAGCTAATATATTAACTCCGCGCATCATTTTTACACGTGCTTCATTACCAAATTTTACATCTTTAGCTGCCATTGTTATGTTTCCTTCAAATTTTATTAGTGATTTAAACTTCAACAATCGCTAATATGTCGCTCTCTGACATGATTAACACTTCTTCATTATCAATTTTTTCTGTTTTTACACCATAACCATCATTAAAAATAATAGTATCGCCAACCTTGACATCTAAAGGTTTAGTTTCACCACTTTCAATAATACGACCCTTTCCTACCGCTAAAACTTTACCACGAGTCGATTTTGCGGCAGCTGAACCTGTCAGCATGATGCCTCCGGCAGATTTTGATTCTACTTCTTTACGCTTAACAATAACCCGATCATGCAATGGACGAATTTTCATTAATAAATCTCCTTTAGGAAGTCCAATTTTTAGGTTAAATACCGGACCATTTGGCTTACGGCCTCATCAGTCATCGAGATGGGGATGATTTTTATCTCTTCAAGGGGCAAGATTAGAATAATTTTATAATGGCCTGACAGATTTATTAATGATGCCCATATCTTAAAAATGAATGATATACTAATCCTCAATATTATATTATGTTCTTTTATTTGATTATCTATTCTCATCAAATTAACATTAATTAATATTTATTAGATATTTCTATTTAAATAATTAAATAGAAATAATAACATTAAAGATAGCTAGAGTCTGTACTAATTAGTTAGTAAGAAGGTTACCATGGTAAAATGTATACGTCTCGAAGAAGACTTATTAGGTAAAAGGGAAATTCCATTAAATGCCTATTATGGAATACATACTGTACGTGCCATAGAAAATTTTTGTATAAGTAATAATAAGATTAGTGATATTCCGGAATTCGTTCGTGGTATGGTAATGGTAAAAAAAGCGGCGGCATTAGCAAACCAACAGTTAAATACCTTACCACAAAACCTTTCTCATATTATCATTCAAGCATGTGATGAAATACTTCATCATGGTAAGTGTATGGATCAATTTCCAATTGATGTTTATCAAGGTGGTGCAGGTACTTCAGTAAATATGAATACTAATGAAGTATTAGCTAATGTTGGTCTAGAATTAATGGGTTATAAAAAAGGGGAATATCAATATTTACATCCTAATGATCATATTAATAAATGTCAATCAACTAATGATGCTTATCCTACTGGATTTAGAATTGCAGTATATACTTTAGTTTTAAAATTAGTAGAATCTATAAATAATTTGAGAAAAGGTTTTAATAAAAAATCCACAGAATTTCAAAGCATCTTAAAAATGGGAAGAACACAGTTACAAGATGCTGTTCCTATGTCATTAGGACAGGAATTTAATGCTTTTCAAATTCTTCTCAAAGAAGAAATTAAAAACATTTTACAAACTAGTGCTTTATTATTAGAAGTTAATTTAGGAGCTACGGCAATTGGTACTGCGTTAAATACACCACTGGGTTATCAGCAATTAGCTGTAAGTAAATTAGCAGAAGTTACTCAGTTTCCTTTTCTTCCTGCTGAAGATCTTATTGAAGCTACTTCGGATTGTGGTGCTTATGTTATGGTACATAGTACTTTAAAACGCCTTGCTGTAAAACTATCAAAAATTTGTAATGATTTGCGGCTTTTATCTTCAGGACCTCGAGCCGGATTAAATGAAATTAATTTACCTCAATTACAGGCTGGTTCATCTATTATGCCTGCTAAAGTGAATCCAGTACTACCGGAAGTAGTAAATCAAATATGTTTTAAGGTAATTGGAAATGATGTTTGTATAACTCTCGCTTCCGAAGCTGGACAATTACAATTAAACGTTATGGAACCAATTATTAGCCAGGCTATGTTTGAATCTATACAGATTCTTACCAAGGCATGTTCTACTCTATTAGACAAATGTATTAATGGTATTACTGCTAATAAATCAATATGTGAAGGTTATGTTTTTAATTCTATTGGAATTATAACTTATCTTAATCCTTACATAGGCCATCACAATGGTGATATTATTGGTAAGATTTGTACTGAAACAGGAAAAAGTGTTCGAGAAGTTGTCTTAGAACGTGGTTTATTAACTGAAACTGAATTAGATGATATCTTATCTATAAATAATCTAATGCACCCAATTTATAAAGCTCAACTATATGTAAATAAAAAATCCTAATAAAATCTCCCACTAGAATTTTATCTAGTGGGAGATTTTTATTACCAAATTTATTGCATTAGTAAATAAATAGTGGTATCTCCACGTAAAATATTTAGTACTAACATTGGTGGTTTAGAGTCCATAATTTTGCGTAATTCTGCTACATTTCCAACACGATGTTGATTAACACTAAGAATAATATCTCCTTTCATTAAACCAATGTTAGATGCAGGACTATGTCTTCGAACACTATCAACTTTGATTCCTTTTTTGCCTTCCAGATTACTTATGATTGCACCTTTAATACCAGTATAAATCATTTCGAAATCTAATTGACGTTGTACACTTGGTTGTAATTTTACTTGTACTTGAATTTGTTTTCCATCTCTTAATAATCCTAGTAAGATTTTTGTCCCAATTGGAAAACTACTAATTTGCGCACGAAATCCAGCAAAACTAGAAACCATTTTTCCATTCATTGAAATAATTACATCTCCAGCTTTAACTCCTGCTTTCAAGGCAGAAGATTTAGGCATTACTTGGCTGATAAACGCACCGCGTTGAACACTTATATTCATGGCGTTAGCTAATTCAGAATTTAACTCTGTTCCTCTAATCCCTAATTCTCCTCTTTGGATATGGCCAAAATCTACCATTTGTAAGGTAAGATTTTTTACCATATTACTAGGAATGGCAAAACCAATCCCGACATTGCCACCATCTGGTGCTAAAATTGCCGTATTAATCCCAATCAACTGACCTTTTAAATTAACTAACGCTCCACCAGAATTTCCACGATTTATAGCGGCATCTGTTTGAATGAAATCTTCATAATTATCAGTATTTAGTCCACTGCGCCCTAATGCGGAAATAATTCCAGCAGTTACTGTTTCTCCTAATCCATAGGGGTTACCAATTGCTATGGAGTAATCTCCTACATGGAGAGTATCAGAATTTGCAAATTGAATTTCAGTTAAATTTTTAAAATCTTTAAGTTGAATTAAAGCAATATCTGTACGTGGATCTTTGCCGATAACGGTAGCGAGATATCTTCGGCCATCGTTCAGTTGTACCTGAATTTTGGTAGCATGATTAATTACATGATGATTTGTTACAACATAGCCCTTATTCGCATTAATAATTACTCCTGAGCCTAAGGCACTAAAATTTTCTTGTTGCTGTATTTCATCATCATTTCTCTCATTTTGGCAGAATGGAGAATCTTGGAATGGTGATCCTTCCTGACAAAATGGATAGCTGTTTCCAAAACCAAAAAATTGGTGAAATTGCGGTGGAAATTTTGGATAATGAGTAATAGTACTACCCTCTACATTAATACTGACTACTGAAGGCATAACTCTAGTTAACATTGGTGCTAAACTAGGTATTTGGTAGTAAATAGTAGAAGACGTTACATAATCATTTGCTGATATTTCAGTAAATGTAGCACTTGCCATAATTAAACCTAAGGCAATCATGCTAATAGTTAATCCAGTTTTTTTCATTTTTTTGACTTAATATGATTTAATTAAACCTGCCTAGAAGCAGAAGAATTTTATTATTATAAAGTAATGATAAAATTATGTCTTTAGATTTCTAATAAATAATTAATTTTATGTATTAGAATATTAGTAGGGACTAAAAGATAATCCACAACTACAAGTAGTTTTGGTATTAGGATTATTAACTATAAAACGTGATCCCTGTAACTGCTCTATATAATCTATTGAACTTCCTATTAAATATTGTAAACTCATAGGATCAATGACAACACTAATTCCGAATTTTTCAATTATCAAATCATCCGATTTAATGTGCTCATCAAATAAAAAACCATATTTAAATCCACTACAACCGCCTCCTTGAATATATATTCTGAATTTTAGATTAGCTTTATTTTCTTTAAAAATTAAATTTTTAATTTTACTAGTAGCTGCTGAAGTAAAATTTAAAGGAAAATTAAAAGTATCTATTTTCATAAAATAACATCCTAACTTCTTAGTAAGTTTACTTTATTTTTTATTTAAACAAATTAATGAAGGATTCCTAGTCCATATAGGAATCTTAATCCATTTATCTCCCACATCACAACCAAAATTTCCCTTAAGTGTAATATTTATCATTGATATTTCATCTGGTGGAAATAGTCTCAAGGGTAATGCGGTTCTTATCTTAAGATAACGACTATATAATGTTAGAGCACCAGTTGCTCCATATAATTTAGTAGATTCATTATGATCTCTTCCAATCCATACAACCACTACTTCTTTACCGTCTATCCCGGCAAACCAACTATCACGCAAATCATTGGTAGTCCCGGTTTTGGCAGCTAAGTTGTCATTGATAAACTCTTTACCTAAAACACTGGCAGTGCCCCTCATAACAATTTGTTGCATTGCATATAATGTTAAATAATTGGCTTGTATAGATACTACCCTTTCATATTTTGGAACATTGTGATATAAAATGGTATCTCTTTCATTAACTACATAACGTATAGTAGTTAAGGTAGATCTTCGTCCATTATTAGCAATGGTTTGATATATTTGTGTTACTTCAATCGGAGTAAGGTTAATGGCACCTAATAATAAAGATGGAACTTTAGTAAGTTTATCTTTTGGTACTCCTAAATGAATTAACATTTCGGTAACTCGATTAATTCCTATTGATAACCCTAAATTTACGGTAGGAATATTCAAAGAATGTACTAATCCATCAAGTAACATTACACGATTACCTATCGAATAATCATTATTATGAGGTTTCCAAATTTGTTTAGAAGATATTTCTAATTCTATGGGTTTATCATTGATCCAGGTATTTAATCGATATATATCAGGATAACTTAATGCAGTGAGGTAAATAGCTGGTTTTACTAATGAACCAATAGAACGTCTAGCATATAAAGCCCTATTATATCCTGCAAACTGTGTACTGGCTCCACCAATTATCGTACGTATTTCCCCACTAAAATGATCTACTACTACTAAAGCGGTTTGTAAATCTGGTAATTTATATTTTTTTCGCAAAAAAGGAATACCTTCTTTTATCGCTTGTTCGGCAGAAAGCTCTGACGATGGATCTAATGTAGTAAAAATTTTTAATCCAGAGAAATTATGAATTTTATTTTTTAATTTAGATTTTAATTCTAGATTTAATTGCTCCATAAAAGCAGGAGGAGCAGTAATAAAATCAGTTTCATATTTTATGTTTATTGGAATTTTGACAAGTTTTTCATATAAGTTGTGATCAATCAGATGCTTTTTAAGCAAAATACGTAAAACAATATTACGTCGTTCTAATGCTAATTTAGATTGATGCCATGGATTATAGAGAGATGCACCTTTAACCATACCTACTAATAAAGCCTGTTGTTCTAATGTTAATTCATTAATGGGACGTCCAAAATAATAAATACTAGCTAAAGGAAATCCATGAATTTGTTCCCCATTTTTTTGTCCAAAATAAACATTATTGAGATATAATTCTAGAATGCGATCTTTACTATAACGTGCACTAATAATTAGTGCCATATAAATTTCATTTAATTTACGCCATAAAGTACGTTTATTATTTAGAAATAAATTTCTAACAAGTTGTTGTGTAATGGTACTACCGCCCTGTAGAGTTTTTCCTGCTCTAAGGTTAGCAATAAAAGCACGTCCCATAGCTGAAATACTAATACCTGAATTATAATAGAAAGAACTATCTTCGGTAGCCAGTAAGATATCTACTAATAAATCTGGAAAATTTTTTCTAGAAATAAAAAAATGTTGCTCACCATACGATGATTTCCACATATTAATTAAAATTGGATCGATGCGGATTGTCGCCAAATAATGTCCATTCTCTATATTACGAATACTTTTTAAAATACCATTCTGAAATGTCAAACATGCATGAATTGCTTTTTCCCAATTATCAGGAAATCTAAATGATCTACGAAATATTTCAATACTATTATTCTTAATAAGAAATTCTCCAGGGAGCTCAATTTTAAATACCTTACGATACTGATTATCGACAAGAAGATTAACAATATTTTCTTGATTACTAATATTTTTAGTGAGATTTATTATACGACTATATACTAACGCGGGTGATTGCCAAATCTTATCATTAATTTTATGGCGAATTTTTATGTCTAATTTAACACCATAAATTCCAAATATTATTCCTATAAAAATCATTATTAAAATTAATAGATATTTTATATCTATTTTAGAGTTTTTGGTTGATAGGAAAGCTTTATTAAGCATAATATTTTAATCAAAATAATTTAATTTATTCAAATAACACTAAAAAGTTTAGATAATATCCATTATATGATATTTTAACTAGTAAGTATTTTGTAATATATAATTACTCCATTAAATTAATAATTTATCTACTTCTATTAGCAAATATTTTTGCTATATTATGATGTTAAATATAAAATATATTTATATTATGATTATGCTAGGAGAAACAATATGCCAGAAGGTAAACTCAGAAAAGTATCTTCTTTAAGTATCCTTTCTATTGCAGGTGTTGAACCTTATAAAGAACAACCCTGTGAAAAATATATGAATGAAGTACAATTAATTCATTTTAAAAAAATCCTTCAGGCATGGTGTAATCAACTTAAAGGAGAAACTGATAGCAATCTTCACCTCCAAGAAGAAGCGGTGAATTTTCCAGATCCAGTTGATAGAGCTGTTCAAGAAGAGGAATTTAGTTTAGAATTAAGAACTCGCGATCGGGAGCGTAAGCTGATCAAAAAAATAGAACAGACCTTAAAAAAAATCGAAAAATCAAATTTTGGATATTGTGATTACTGTGGAGTAGAAATTGGGATTCGTCGTTTAGAAGCTCGACCTACAGCTGATCTTTGTATTGATTGTAAAACGTTAGCAGAAATTCGTGAAAAACAAAAAGCAGGACTCTATTAATTACAGTACCCCTGTCGGTTTCAAAAATTAACTATATTAATTATGAATAGAGTATATCTTGCATTAGGTAGTAATCTTAATAATCCTTTCAAACAAGTTAATATGGCATTGGATGCTTTATCTAAAATTAATAATAGTAATATAATTAAGGTCTCGAATTTTTATCGCACGTTTCCATTAGGATCATTAAATCAAAAAAATTATCTTAATGCTGCGGTAGCAATAGATAGTAATCTTCAACCTGAAACATTTTTGAATAAAATTAACCAAATTGAGTTAAAACAAGGACGCATAAGAACAATTGAACGCTGGATTTCCAGAACCATAGACATAGATATAATGTTATATGGTAATTTAAAAATTAATACTAATAATTTAGTTATTCCTCATTATGCTATGGAAAAGCGAGCGTTTATGTTAGTACCGTTACTTGAAATAGCACCCCAAGTCATTTTACCGGATGGAACTTTCCTACGTAAAATATTACAAACTCTGGATACTAGTAAGATTAGTTTATGGTCATGAAGAAACTCTTAATTTCTTAATCCATGACCTTGCTGAATTAAATACCATACTAATATATAAAATATAACTATTAGTGATATTAAAACTAATAAAGACCAAATTAAAGAGATATCACTAATTCCTAAAAAACCTAAACGAAATCCACTGATCATATAAACTAAAGGATTTAGTGCGGAGAGTTTTTTCCATATAGGTGGTAATAAAGTAAGTGAGTAAAATACACCTCCAAGATAGGTCAAAGGTGTTAAGATAAAGGTAGGAATTAAACTGATATCATCAAAACTATTTGCAAATAGGGCATTTAATAATCCTGCTAAAGAAAACATCACCACTGTTAATAATAATGTAGATAATATTATTAACCAAGAGTAAATATGAAATTGTACAAAAAATAACGAGACGGTTGTAACTAATAATCCTACAACAATACCTCTTGCCACTCCACCACCTATATATCCAAAAATAATTATATGTGTAGGAACTGGTGCTACTAATAATTCTTCAATATTACGTTGGAATCTAGCACTAAAAAAAGATGACGCGACATTAGTATAAGCATTGGAAATTACAGCCATCATAATTATGCCTGGAACAATGAATTGCATATAACTAACACCTTGAATGTTATCTATTTTTGTTCCAATAAAACTACCAAAGATTATCAAATATAAAGACATAGTAATCACAGGTGGCATAAGGGTTTGAATCCAGATACGAGTAAAACGACTAATTTCTTTACTCCATATTGTTTTTAAAGCAATCCAATATAATTTATTCATCTAGATTATACATTCTTAGGATGTTGCATAAACTCTAAAAATAATGCTTCAAGCCTGTTAGCTTGATTACGCATACTTAATACCTGTATTCCTTGTGCACTTAACTGATGAAAAATACTATTTAATCCTTGTTCTCGCTGTACTTTTACTTCTAAAGTAGAACTATCAATAACTTTACATTGATATCCATTTAATTTGGGAACCGGATATTGCTTATCTAAATCGAGAATAAAAGATTCGGTTTTAAGTTTGGAAATTAATTCTTTAATTGAAGTATTTATAATTAATAGTCCTTGTTGAAGAATGCCTATATTACGACATAATATTTCCGCTTCTTCTAAATAATGTGTTGTTAGAATAATAGTGGTTCCGCATTTATTCATTTTATCCAAAAATTTCCATATTAAATGACGAATTTCAATATCAACTCCAGCAGTTGGTTCATCTAAAATTAGTAATTTTGGACTATGAATTAGAGCACGTGCAATCATTAAACGACGTTTCATTCCTCCTGAAAGAAGGCGTGCACGTTGGTAACGTTTATCCCATAAACCAAGTTCAGTTAAATATGTTTGAGCTTTAATAATCGCCTCACGTTTTTCTATACCATAATAACCCGCTTGATTAATTATAATTTGTAAAACACTTTCAAATGGATTGAAATTAAATTCTTGTGGTACTAAACCAAGTAATCTTTTAGCATTTACCATCTCATATTGTAAATCATAACCAAAAATTTTAATCCTACCAGTGGTTTGATTTATTAATGAACTGATTATACCTAAGATAGTAGTTTTACCTGCACCATTATGACCTAACAGTGCATAAAAATCTCCTGAAATGACATTTAAATTAATACCTCTGAGTGCTATCAGATTATCTGGGTATATTTTTTCAAGTTGTTGGATTTCTAGTGCATAATTCTTCATAAGTAGAACATTATTAATAGTTAATATTCAATGTTAGATTGAATTTAATATTTTTCCAATGTAAGGAAGATGTCTATAACGTTGAGCATAATCAATTCCATATCCCACTACAAATTCATCATAAATTTCAAAACCTATCCAATAGGCATTAATCTGTACTTCTCGACGTTTGGGTTTATCTAATAAAGTACAAATTAATAAAGAACTAGGAGCTCTGAGAAGAAGAATTTCATATACTTTTTTCAAGGTTTTTCCAGAATCAATAATATCTTCTATGATTAAGACATCTTTCCCATAGATATTGTAATCTAAATCTTTGCGAATTTGGACATTACCACTTGAATTTTTTTGATTTCCATAACTCGATACAATCATGAAATCAATTTTATGAGCAATAGTTAATTCTCTACATAAATCTGCTATAAATATAAATGATCCTCTTAAAAGACCTACTAATATTAGTTCACTATTACTAGTTTTATAATATCTTGAAATATCTTGTCCCAATTTTATTACTCTATCTTTAATTATCTGTTGGGAAAATATTGGTTCCACATTGGATATCATATAATCTGAAGGTAATACTGATGAAAAAATCAATCAATTATTTTCTATAAAATGTGATTGTAAGATCAAAATACCATTATCAAGTGATAATTAGTAGTTTTAATAATGGTTATGTTAATTATAAAGAATTTGCTATGCTAATTTAAAATAAGGAAAAATCATGGCATTGAATAAAAAATGGTTTGAAAAACTTTATCCAAATTTTGGTCAGTATTTTTATGTAGAAAATATTATCTATTCTAATAATGAACTGCAAGAATTAATTATATTTGAGAATAATACTTTCGGACGTATTCTTACTCTTGATGGTATTGTACAAACTACTGAACTTGATGAATTTATTTATCATGAAATGCTGACTCATATACCATTATTAAGCTGTAATAATCCAAAAAATGTTTTGATTATTGGAGGAGGTGATGGGGCAACATTAAGAGAAGTTAGTAAATATAGATCAATTGAAAATATTACTATGGTAGAAATTGATGAAAATGTAGTAACCTTCTGTCGCCAATATTTACCTAAACATAGTGCTAATGCTTTTATGGATCCAAGATTAAAACTAATAATTGATGATGGTATTAATTTTGTGAATACTTGTAATGATATATTTGATATTATTATTGTAGATCGTACCGATCCTATCGGACCTGGCATGAGTTTATTTACTACAGAATTCTATAGAAAATGTAGTAGATGTTTACATAAAGATGGTATTTTCGTTGCACAAAATGGTGTGGCTCTTTTTCAAAATCAAGAGATAATTAACAGTTATTATAATTTACGTCAATTTTTTCAAGATGTAGCGTTTTATCAAGCTAGTATTCCAAGTTATTATGGTGGAATGATGGTTTTTTCTTGGGCAAGTCATAATCCACAATTACGTAAATTTAATTATAAGCTTTTACAAATAAAACTAAAGAATGCTAGTTTATATTGTAAATATTATAATTCAGATATTCATATTAGTAGTTTTGCAATACCACAATATATGTTCAAGATATTATCTAATTAAAATAATCTAATTCTATAATAAGGATGGACTAAATTGCAAAAACTAAAATTACATGGCTTTAATAATCTTACTAAAAGCCTCAGTTTTTGTATTTATGACATCTGTTATGCCAAAACAGCTGATGATCGTAAGGCATATATAAACTATATTGATGAGCAATATAATGCTATAAGGTTAACTGAAATTCTTAACGAAACCTCTATCATTATTGGTGCTAACGTATTAAATATTGCTAGACAAGATTACAATCCTCAAGGAGCAAGTGTAACACTACTAATTAGTGAAGATCCTCTTAACATTATACAAATTCATAATTCTGAGCAACTAGGACCTTTACCAAAGGATATTGTGTTTCATCTTAATAAGAGTCATATATGTGTTCATACTTATCCAGAAAGCCATCCGGAAGCAGGACTATGTACCTTTAGAGCAGATATTGAAGTATCTACGTGTGGAATTATTTCACCTTTAAAAGCTTTAAATTATTTAATTCATAAGTTAGAATCGGATATTGTAACAATTGATTATCGGGTACGCGGTTTTACTAGAGATATACATGGTATCAAACATTTTATTGACCATGATATCAATTCGATCCAAGATTTTATTACCGAAGATATTCAATTAAGATATGAAATGATAGATGTAAATGTTTATCAAGACAATTTCTTTCATACTCGAATGATTCTTAAAGAATTTGATTTAAAACATTATTTATTTAATGCCTTACCTGAAAATTTAAGCATTGAAGAATGTAAAAAAATTTCCAGTTTATTATGTAGAGAAATGCGTGAAATTTACTATGGTTGCAATATTTAATATCCATAGTTTGACAGCAAGTATAAAATTAATAATTTTAATAAAAATATTAAAGCTTCTGTTTATAGCTTACAAATTTTTTGTAGATTTAATATTTAGTAAATCAGTAACAGTTCCTTGAATAATTTCGGCAGTCCTTCCAATTGATTCATATAAAGTAGGGTGTGCATGAATAGTAAGAGCAATATCTTCGACATCACATCCCATTTCAATAGCTAAGTTAATTTCACCTAATAATTCACTTCCATTTTTACCAACAATAGCTCCCCCGATAATCCTATTTTCAGTATTAAAAATTAGTTTAGTTGCTCCTTCTGAACAATCAGAAGCAATAGCACGTCCTAATGCAGTCCAAGGAAATACAGCAATATCATAATTTATTCCAAGTTTTTTAGCTTCTTGTTCTGTCATTCCAGTCCAAGCCACTTCTGGTTCGGAATATACTATTGAAGGTATAACTTTTGGTTCAAAGTAATGCTTATTTCCAGCAATTACTTCTGCTACTATATGGCCTTCATGTATTCCTTTATGAGCTAACATTGGTTGTCCAATAATATCTCCAATCGCATAAATATGTGGAATATTAGTGCGCATTTGTTTATCAACTATAATAAATCCACGTGGATCTAAATTTATGTCAGCTAAATTTAGATCAAGTAATTGATAATTTGGGATTCTACCAACTGCTACTAAGATAGCCTCATATTGAGGAGGGGTATAAATTCTTTTAGCGTCTTGCATCTTTACTAAGATACCCGAAGCGCTATATTCTGTAGCAATAATCTTAGTTTCTAGCATTAAATTAAATTTTTTTCTAATTTGACGGGTATAAATATCTATAATATCTTTATCCGTACCAGGTAATAACTGATTTTGTATTTCTACTATATCAATAGTAGATCCGAGAGCATGATAAATTGTACCCATTTCTAAACCGATAATGCCTCCACCAATAATTAATAATCTAGATGGAATATTTTTTAATTCTAAAGCATCAGTCGAATTCCACACTCGAGGATCATTATAATCTAGAAATGGTACTTTAGTCGCCCTAGATCCGGTAGCAATGATGGCATGTTTAAATTTGATCTGGGTGATTAAATTATTATTATTCACTAATAAGGTATTTTTATTACAAAATTTGCCAATTCCATTAACTAATGTTACTTTACGGCGTTTTGCCATAAACGCTAATCCATCCGTTAGTTTCTTTACTACTACTGCCTTCCAAGAACGGATTTTCTCTAAATTCATAAAAGGTGTATCATTAATAATTCCATTCTTATTAAGTGTTTTTGAGTCCTCAATAAAATTCGCTATATTTAATAAGGTTTTTGAAGGGATGCATCCTACATTAAGACAAACACCACCTAAGTTATGATAACGTTCAACTAAAATTGTCTGGAGTCCTAAATCGGCACAACGGAATGCTGCAGAATAACCGGCTGGTCCACCTCCGATTACTACTACGTGAGTAGTAATATCTTTGTTCATCTTTAACCTCTAAAATCTAAAATAAATCATTTGTACTAAATATTTTACATAAGCAGATGTCTAATATCTGCCATTATTTTACTTATATAAGTAATAAAACGTGCACCGGCGGCACCATCAATAACTCGATGATCATAAGATAATGAAAGTGGTAATATTATTCTAGGTATAAATTTTTTACCATTCCATAATGGTTTAGTTAAACTTTTAGAAATACCAAGAATAGCGACTTCAGGAGCGTTAATAATTGGAGTAAAAAAACTTCCACCAATATTACCAATACTAGAGATTGTAAAACAACTTCCTTGCATTTCAGCTAATTTAAGCTCACCATTCCGCGCTTTGTGAGCGATGAATTTAATTTCACGTGATAATTCAATAATATTTTTTTGATTAGCGTTATAAATTACCGGAACTAATAATCCATTTGGAGTATCAACTGCTAAACCAATATTAGTATATTTTTTAATAGTTAATTCTTCTCCATTTTCTGATATTGAACTATTAAAATATGGAAAAATTTCTAAAGCTTTAGTAACAGCTTTTATTACAAATCCCAAAGGTGTAATATTGATATCATTATGTTGAAGATCTTTATTTTGTTGTCTACGAAAATTTTCTAATTCGGTAATATCTGCTTCATCATGTTGTGTTACATGTGGAATACTAATGCTATTACGCAGTAAATTCCTTGCAGAAATTCTATTAATTTTTCCTATTTTGATAATTTCAGTTTTACCAAATTTACTAAATTCTACTTGAGGCAACACTGAGGCTGGCTTATCTTTAGATTGCATTATCTTTCTAACGTAGGTATTAATATCTTCTTTTAAAATGCGATTTTTTAGTCCCGATCCTTTAATTTGAGATAAATCTATACATAATTTATGTGCTAGACGACGTATTAAAGGAGTGGCATGTATAATCAATCTGTCATTTATAACTTCTTGATTTTCAGCCTCAAAAAATTTTTGATTAATTGTATCTACCGCAGTAGAAATTTCATCAGCAATTGAATCGATTATAATAATAACATCACCACTAGTGATTTTATCACCTATAGTAACTTTTACTTCTTTTACTATTCCTTTTTCTGTAGAAGGAATTTCTATTAAAGCTTTATCGCCCTCAACGGTAATCAACGGTTGTTCATTTTCAATAATCTCCCCAGATTTTATTCTAATTTCAGTTACTTGTAATTCTTCTATACCAATATTAGGTACCTTAATTTCAAGTAACATAAATATATAATCTCTTAGGTTAAACGGGGATTAATTTTTTCTTTATCAAGATTAAATTTATTAATAACATCTAAAACTAATTTTTTGCTAATATCACCATTTTTACTTAATTCACTAAGAGCCGCCACCACTATATAATAGACATCAACTTCAAAATAATGTCGCAAATTATCACGACTATCAGAACGACCAAATCCATCAGTTCCTAGTACACGATAACTTTTTGCTGGTATATAATTACTAATTTGCTCCGCAAATAGTTTCATATAATCGGTTGTAGCAACTGCAGGTACTTCATTAAGTAATTGAGCTACATATGGAATATGGGGATCATCAGTCGGATGCAGCATATTCCAACGTTCACAATCTTGACCATCACGAGCGATTTGAGTAAAAGATGTTACACTATAAACATCACTAGCTATATGATAATCTCTCGCTAGAATTTGAGCGGCTGATCTTACATGTCTTAACATAGCACCGGAACCTAAAAGTTGTATTTTTGCTTGATTTCCCTGAAAATTTTCTATCTGATAAATTCCTTTACGAATCCCTTCTTCCACACCATGTGGAATCTTAGGCATTATATAGTTTTCATTTAAAGTTGTTATATAATAATATATATTTTCTTGTTTTTCCCCATACATGCGTTGAAAACCATCATGTATAATAACTGCTAATTCATAAGCATAAGCAGGATCATAAGAAATACAATTAGGAATTGTCAAAGCTTGAATATGACTATGTCCATCTTCATGTTGTAATCCTTCTCCATTCAGTGTAGTTCTACCTGAAGTAGCACCAATTAAAAACCCTCGTGCTTGTTGGTCTCCTGCTGCCCAACATAAATCACCAATCCGTTGAAATCCGAAAATCGAGTAATAAATATAAAATGGAATCATAGGAAGATCATTGGTGCTATAAGAAGTGGCTGCGGCTAACCAAGATGCTATCGCACCTAATTCATTAATCCCTTCTTGTAAAATTTGTCCTGTTTCATCTTCTTTATAATATGAGAATTGTTCGATATCTTGGGGCATATATTGTTGACCATTGGGATTATAAATTCCAATCTGACGAAATAATCCCTCAATACCAAAAGTACGAGCTTCATCTGCAATAATTAATACTAAACGATTTTTTATTGAAGGATTTCTTAACATTAAATTAAAGGCTTTAACAAAAGCTATAGTAGTAGATATAGGTTTCAATTGTTCTTTTAAAAGAAAATCAAAATCATTTAAGTTTGGTATTTTAAGTTTTTCAGAAAATTTTAATTTGCGACAAGGTAGATATCCTCCTAATTTTTTACGACATGTGTGCAGATAAAAGTATTCTTTTGAATCTTTCTTTAAAGTAAGAAAGGGCAATTTTTCAAGATCATTATCATCTATAGGCAGATTAAATCTATTACGGATATATCGTAATCCATCTAAATTAATATTTTTTATCTGGTGAGCAATATTTTGACCTTCACCAAAGTCACCCATACCATAACCTTTTATAGTATGAGCTAAAATCACTACTGGTTGATTTTTAGTTTCACTAGCGTTTTTTAAAGCATTATAAATTTTTTGTGGATCATGACCCCCTCGATTTAATTCCCAAATTTCATCATCTGTCATATTTTTAACTAGTGCTTTAGTTTCAGCATATTTTCCAAAAAAATATTTTCTGACATAAGCACCATTTTTAGATTTAAAATTTTGATAATCACCGTCTACTGTTTCGTTCATTAATTTAATTAATTTACCACTACGATCATTACATAGTAAGTTATCCCATTTGCTACCCCAAATGATTTTAATTACTTTCCATCCAGCACCTTCAAAAATATTAGATAATTCATTAATAATTTTACCATTTCCTGTTACTGGTCCATCTAAACTCTGAAGATTACAATTAATAATGAAGCAGAGATTATCTAATTTTGCTCTACTAGCTACGTTAATTAATCCTTTAGATTCCACTTCCTCCATTTCACCATCTCCTAGAAAAGCATAAACAGTTTGTGCCGAAGTGTCTTTTAAACCCCTATGATATAGGTATTTTAAAAATTTAGCTTGATAAATTGCACTAATGGCACCTAGTCCCATAGAAACTGTTGGAAATTGCCAAAATTCTGGCATTAATTTTGGATGAGGATAGGAAGGAAGACCCTTTCCATTCACTTCTTGACGGAAATTATTTAGTTGTTCTTCTGTTAAACGACCTTCCAGAAAAGCTCTAGCATAGATACCTGGGGCAATATGACCTTGAAAATATACTAAATCTCCTCCATCGAAATTATTCGAAGCTCGAAAAAAATGATTAAAACACACTTCATAAAGTGCAGCTGATGATTGAAAAGAGGCTATATGACCACCTAAATCTAATTTTTTTTGCGAAGCTCTTAGAACCATTATAATAGCATTCCATCTGATAAAAGATTTTATCCTTCGCTCTACTTTTTGATCTCCTGGATAGGGTACTTCATTTTCAACAGAAATAGTATTAATATAATTATTAATTTTCGGATAGATTTTAATACCATTTTTATGAGCTTTTTCTATGATTCTTTCTATTAAATATTGAGCACGTTCTACTCCTTCCTTAAAAATTACTGATTCAATTGC
Source organism: Candidatus Dasytiphilus stammeri (assembly GCA_045290365.1). Classification (GTDB taxonomy): domain Bacteria; phylum Pseudomonadota; class Gammaproteobacteria; order Enterobacterales; family Enterobacteriaceae; genus Dasytiphilus; species Dasytiphilus stammeri_N. Next base: position 444,295 of record CP145882.1, read on the forward strand.
CTGTTCCCACTCATTAGTTTCCACGGGATCTAAGTCATTGAATGAATTGATTAACATGATTAGTGAATGTTTCTCCTATGAATTTTTATACTTATAAAAATACTTTAATAAGTTATAAAAATTAGTGCATTATTAAATATTCATATCATCAATTTTAATAAATTTTTATAGCAATCATGATTATTAGCTAAAATTGATATCAAAAAATTAACAGATAATATCATTTATCAAAATTTTCGAAAATATTTATCTAATTTAATTTTGTTAGAAACTAATATTTAATTTTTACATTGATTTCTTAAACAAGTGCTCCCTAAAATTCTCTTAGAACATATCTAATTAAAAGGTTATTAAAATGGCAAAAATCCCTAAAATAAATTATACAATTGAATTTTTTTTATCTTATTGCCATATTTATAAATATCCCACACAAAGAATATTATTTAATATTGGAAATAAAACTGAAACACTTTACTATATTATTAAAGGAGTTCTAATTAAATTTTTTAAAGATGAAGAAGGTAAGGAAATTATAATTTCTTATGTTAAAAAAGGTGATTTTATTGGTAAATTAGGTCTATTTGAATATGCTATTCTAACTAGTACATGGGTAAAAACTAAAACTAATTGTGAGATTGCGGAAATTTCTTATGAAAGATTTAGAAAAATTATACAAATTAATCCTAATATTTTAATGTATATTTCTTCTCAAATGGCATATCAACTGAATTGTAGCTATGAAAAAATTATTAACTTAGCGTTTTTTAATGTTAAAGGAAGAATTGTTCAAACCTTATTATTTTTAGCAAAACAACCCGATGCTATGACTCATCCTCATGGGATACAAATTAGAATTACTAGGCAAGAAATTAGTCAAATTGTTGGATGCTCTCGTGAAACTGTTGGCAGAATATTAAAAATTCTAGAAATTAAAAATTTAATTAAAGCTCTTGGACAAAATATTATTATTTATGGTAAACGTTGATATGTATAAAATTTGTATAGCCATGTCATGACAAATTATCTAGTGTACTCCATTAATCTATTATTTAATTTTATTTAATCTTAAAATTCAAACTAAGGATCAATTATATAAATGAAAAATTATGTAGCAAATTACAATAACCTCATTTTTAATAAATTATTAATCTAGTATTAATTAAGATTAGTTAATGGTATTTTTATTATAAAATTTATAGTTCTAATTTATAGGTTAAGTTTATGCGTTTTGTTCTATTAGTTACTGGACCGGCATATGGTACTCAAAATGCTACTAGTGCTTTTTTATTTGCTAACGCTCTGATTTCAAATAATCATAAATTATTATGTGTATTTTTTTATGGTGAAGGAATCTATAATGCTAATAAATTAACTAGCCCAGCTAGTGATGAATTTGACTTAGTAAGAGCCTGGCATAAACTTCACCTAGAACAAGGAGTTAATTTATATGTGTGCTCCTCAGCGGCGATGCGGAGAGGATTAATTAATATCCAATCAATTAATAAAACCATTGGCTCTCAGCCAAATATGGTTAGTAATTTACAATCTGGTTTCGTTATTACTGGATTAAGTTCATTAGCTCAAACTATTTTACATTGTGATCGTTTAGTTCAATTTTAATGAATAGTGTTGCAGTAATTTTTTCTCATTCACCACATGGTAGTAGTAGTGGACGAGAAGGCTTAGATTTAATTTTAGCAACTTTATCTTTTCCTAAAAAAATCGGATTATTTTTTATTGGAGATGGAGTATTACAATTAAATATTAATCAATATACAGATTCGATTTTATCCAGAAATTATATTTATACTTTTAAAGTATTAGATTTGTATAAAATTTCTTCTTATGTATGTTCTACATCATTATATGAAAGAGGATTAACAATTGAAAATCAACGAATTATTCCAGTTCAGATACTTTCTGAAAATAAATTACGTATCATTCTTGATGAATATAAGATAATTATCAATTTCTGATTATAAAACGTGTTACACATATTATTTAATTCTCCTTATAATTGTGATTTTTCTACATTTCTACGAATGTTATCATCAGATGATGAAATTTTATTATTACAGGATGGAGTGATTGCCGCTTTAGAAGGTAGTAGAAAATTAAATAGTTTACAAAAATCTTCTGTTAATATTTTTGTATTAAAAGATGATGTGATGGCTAGGGGTTTATTGTCAAAAATATCTTCTTCAATTGTATTAGTTAGTTATGATGAATTCGTAAAGTTAACTGTGCACCATGTTAATCTAATATCTTGGTGATTACTCATACTGTGTAATTGACACAATGATATCTCCCATTTAAACTCATAATTTTATTTTAAATAAATAAAATAGAGGAGCAGTTTAATGACAACCGTTAATCAACTAGTTAGAAAAAAAAGGAGGGCAAAGGTTACGAAGACTAATGTTCCAGCACTACAATCTTGTCCTCAAAAAAGAGGAGTATGTACTCGGGTATATACAACAACTCCTAAAAAACCTAATTCGGCTTTACGCAAAGTTTGTAGGGTTCGTTTAACTAATGGTTTTGAAGTGACTTCATATATTGGCGGAGAAGGACATAATCTTCAAGAACATTCTGTAGTTTTAATTCGTGGTGGTCGTGTTAAAGATTTACCTGGAGTACGTTACCATACTATACGTGGTGCGTTAGATTGTTCTGGTGTGAAAGATCGCCAAAGAGGACGTTCTAAATATGGTGTCAAACAGCAAAAGAATTAAATTTAGATGTGATCTGAGGGGAGTATTATCATGCCGCGTCGTCGTATTATTGGTCAACGTACCATCATGCCTGAACCAAAATTAGGATCTCAATTATTAGCAAAATTTATGAATGTTTTAATGAAAAATGGTAAGAAATCTATTGCAGAGAAAATTGTTTATACGGCTTTAGATATCTTGATTCAACATTCTGGCAAAACTCCTTTAGAAGCATTTGAAACTGCATTAAATCATGTACGTCCGGTTGTGGAAGTGAAATCACGTAGAATAGGTGGGTCTACTTATCAAGTTCCTGTAGAGGTTCGACCGATTCGTCGTGATGCATTAGCAATGCGTTGGATAATAGAAGCTGCCCGCCAAAGAAATGATAAATCGATGGCATTACGCTTAGCTAAAGAGCTAATCGATGCTCTAGAAAATAAAGGAACTGCCGTTAAGAAACGTGAAGAAGTTCATCGTATGGCGGATGCTAATAAGGCTTTTGCACATTACCGTTGGTAAGATGGATCAATTATAATTAGTCTAATTTATACCAAAATATTAGAGGAATAAAATGGCGCGAACAACACCTATTACATATTATCGTAATATCGGTATTAGTGCACATATTGATGCGGGAAAAACTACAACTACCGAAAGAATTTTATTCTATACCGGAGTGAATCATAAAATTGGTGAAGTTCATGATGGCGCTGCTACAATGGATTGGATGGAACAGGAACAAGAGCGTGGTATTACAATTACTTCAGCAGCAACTACAGCCTTTTGGTGTGGAATGGCTAAACAATTTCCATCTCATAGGATCAATATTATTGATACTCCGGGACATGTAGATTTCACTATTGAAGTAGAGCGATCACTGCGTGTATTAGATGGTGTTGTTATGATATATTGTGCGGTTGGTGGTGTTCAACCTCAATCGGAAACGGTATGGAGACAGGCTAATAAATATAAGGTTCCCAGAATTGCATTTATTAATAAAATGGATCGTATGGGAGCTAATTTTTTTAAAGTAGTTAATCAACTGAAAACTAAATTAGCTACTCATCCTGTACCAATTCAATTGGCTATTGGTGCTGAAGAAAAATTTACAGGTGTTATAGATCTTATTAAAATGAAAGCTATAAATTGGAATGATAGTGATCAAGGAGTAAGTTTTATCTATGAAGATATTCCATCCAAAATGCAACCATTAGCTTTAGAGTGGCATAATAAATTAATAGAATCAGCAGTAGAAGTATCAGAAGAATTAATGGATAAATATTTAGATGGAAAAGAAATTACGGAATTAGAAATTAAAAATGCTTTACGTCAAAGAGTCATAAATAATGAAATTACCCTAGTAACTTGTGGTTCAGCTTTTAAAAATAAAGGAGTACAAGCTTTACTAGATGCAATTATAGAGTATCTTCCAGCACCGGTAGATATTCCAGCCATTAAAGGTATTCAAATAGGCAATGATACCGTTGTTCTTCGTCATTCGGACGATCAAGAATCTTTTTCTGCTTTAGCATTTAAAATAGCATCTGATCCATTTGTAGGTAATTTAACTTTTTTTAGAGTCTATTCTGGAGTAGTGAACTCAGGAGATATAGCACTTAATTCGGTAAAATTGCAAAAAGAACGTTTTGGTCGTATAGTACAAATGCATGCTAATAAAAGAGAAGAAATCAAAGAAGTACGAGCCGGCGATATAGCGGCTGCTATTGGTTTAAAAAATGTAACTACAGGTGATACTCTTTGTGATCAAAATAATCCAATAATTTTAGAAAAAATGGATTTTCCCGAACCAGTAATTTCAGTAGCAGTTGAACCAAAAACTAAAGTAGATCAAGAAAAAATGAGTTTAGCTTTGAATAAATTAGCTAAGGAAGATCCTTCTTTCCATGTATGGTGTGATGAAGAATCTGGACAGACTATTGTGGCAGGAATGGGTGAATTACATTTAGAAATTCTAATAGATAGAATGCGTCGTGAATTTAATATTCAATCTAACATAGGAAAACCTCAGGTTGCCTATCGTGAAACTATTAGAGGCTCCATTAAGCAAGAAGGTAAATATATTAGACAATCCGGTGGACGTGGTCAATTTGGTCATGTATGGTTAAAAATTGAACCTTTAGAATCAAGTAACAATCTTTATGAATTTGTTAATGCTATTGTTGGTGGAGTAGTACCTAAAGAGTATATACCTGCGGTAGATAAGGGGATTCAAGAACAGATTAATAATGGGGTGATAGCAGGGTATCCAGTAATTAATGTTAAAGTAACTCTCTTTGATGGGTCCTATCATGAAGTTGACTCTTCCGAAATTGCTTTTAAAATCGCGGCTTCATTAGCCTTTAAAGAAGGATTTAGAAAAGCAAATCCAGTTTTACTTGAACCAATAATGAAAGTTGAAATAGAAATGCCTAAAGATTATATGGGTGATGTAATTGGTGATATAAATCGTAGACGTGGAATTATTGAAAATATGGAAGATGCTTTTCCAATTCAAATAATTAGTGCTCAAGTACCTTTATCTGAAATGTTTGGTTATGCTACAGATTTACGTTCTCAAACTCAAGGACGTGCTTCCTATTCTATGGAATTTCTCAAGTATCATGAGGTACCTGCTAATATTGCACATAATATTATTGAATCACGTAAAGAATGAATTTTAATCAAACGATTTTCGATCATTTATTTTAGTAAAGGAATTTATAGTGTCTAAAGAAAAATTTAAACGTAAAAAACCACATGTTAATGTGGGTACTATAGGTCATGTTGACCATGGTAAAACTACTTTAACAGCTGCTATTACAACTATCTTAGCAAAGAAGTACGGTGGTACGGCTTGTGCTTTTGATCAAATTGATAATGCTCCCGAAGAGAAAGCCCGTGGTATTACTATTAATACATCTCATGTGGAATATGATACTCCAAATCGTCATTATGCACATGTAGATTGCCCAGGTCATGCGGATTATGTAAAAAATATGATCAGCGGAGCTGCTCAAATGGACGGAGCGATTCTAGTAGTTGCAGCGACCGATGGTCCGATGCCACAAACACGTGAGCATATTTTATTAGCTCGTCAAGTAGGAGTTCCTTATATTATAGTATTCTTAAATAAATGTGATATGGTCGATGATGAAGAGCTTCTGGAGTTAGTCGAAATGGAAGTACGTGAATTACTCTCACAGTATAATTTTCCAGGTGAACAGACCCCAATAATTAGAGGCTCAGCTCTGAAAGCATTGGAAGGGGAGATCCAATGGGAAACAAAAATTCTTGAATTAGCCGATTCTTTAGATAATTATATCCCTGAACCTAAACGAGCCATTGAGAAACCTTTCCTCTTACCAATTGAAGATGTTTTTTCTATATCTGGTCGTGGTACCGTAGTAACGGGACGTGTAGAAAGTGGTATCATAAAAGTGGGTGATGAAGTAGAAATAGTAGGTATCAAGAATACAGTAAAATCTATTTGTACTGGAGTAGAAATGTTCCGCAAATTATTAGATGAAGGACGAGCTGGTGAAAATATTGGTATTCTTTTACGGGGAATTAAACGTGAAGATATTGAACGAGGACAAGTCTTAGCTAAACCGAATTCAATCCGACCATATACTAAGTTTGAATCTGAAGTCTATGTTCTTACTAAAGAAGAAGGAGGTAGACATACTCCATTCTTTAATGGTTATCGACCACAATTTTATTTTAGGACTACTGATGTCACAGGTAGCGTAAGCTTACCAAACAAGGTAGAAATGGTTATGCCTGGAGATAATATCAAAATATCAGTAACACTAATTTATCCAGTTGCTATGGATAATGGACTCCAATTTGCTATTAGAGAAGGAGGACATACCGTAGGAGCTGGTATAGTTACTAAAGTTAGTACTGTGTAGATAAGATACTATTAATAATAGCATTCTACTATATTATACTTGAAAGTATAAAACTTTTAATTTATTCTTTAAAAGTTTTTGTATAGATTATAAATACGCTAATCAATAATATTAACCCAATCATGTAATATTGGGGTATTTTCTTTAATTAAAATAAATGGAGCTTCGGTATCATGCAGAACCAAAGAATCCGTATTCGCCTTAAGGCTTTCGATCACCGTCTTATTGATCAATCCACCACGGAAATTGTTGAAACTGCAAAACGCACTGGAGCACAAGTACGTGGTCCAATTCCTCTACCTACTGATAAGGAAAAATTTACAATTTTAATTTCTCCCCATGTTAATAAAGATGCTCGTGATCAATATGAAATACGAACTCATAAGCGTCTGGTAGATATTGTCCAACCCACCGAAAAAACCGTGGATGCTCTTATGCGTCTGGATCTTGCGGCAGGAGTAGATGTACAAATTAGTTTAAGATAAAAAGTAAAGGAGATCAAATGGTTGGTTTAGTTGGCAAAAAACTCGGCATGACTAGGATTTATACTAAAGATGGTATATCTTTACCTGTAACTTTAATTCAATTTGAAATGAATTATATTACACAAATTAAAAAATTAGAAAAAGAAGGGTATCGTGCCATTCAAGTGACTACTGGAAAAAAAAAATTAAATAAAATTTCTAAACCAGAAATAGGTCATTTTGCTCACTCTGGAATAATCGTTGGTAGGGGATTATGGGAATTTAAATTATCCGTCGCAGATCCAATTTTTAGTATTGGTGAAATTTTAACGGTTGAAATATTTACTAATATTCATAAAGTAGATATAACTGGAATATCAAAAGGTAAGGGATTTGCTGGTACTGTCAAGCGATGGAATTTTAAAACTCAAGATGCTACCCATGGTAATTCTTTATCACATCGTGTTCCAGGTTCTATTGGTCAAAATCAAACTCCGGGTAGAGTATTTAAAGGTAAAAAAATGGCCGGAAGATTAGGTTATTCAAAAGTTACAATTCAAAATTTAAATCTTATTCGTGTTGATATAAAAAATAATTTTTTATTAGTAAAAGGTTCAGTACCAGGAGCCACTGGGAGTGATATTATTGTTAAACCAGCTATTAAACAACTATTATAATATAGGAGATAGATAGGGATGGAATTAATTGTTAAAGATTCACCAACCCTACTTACTGTTTCGGATAGTAAATTTGGAAAAAAATTTAATGCTTCTTTAGTACATCAAGTTATAGTTAGTTATTCTACAAAAATGCGTCAAGGCACGAAAGCTCAAAAAAATCGTGGTGATGTACAAGGATCGAAGAGAAAACCATGGCGGCAAAAAGGTACTGGTCGTGCACGAGCTGGCTCAGTTACAAGTCCTATTTGGCGTTCGGGAGGAGTAACTTTTGCTGCAAAACCTAAAAAATTTCATCAAAAAATTAATAAAAAGATGTATCAAGGCGCTTTAAAAAGTATTATTTCTGAATTAATAAGAAAAAATCGTCTTTACCTATTTAAAAATTTTTTTATATCAGAACCGAAAACTAAATTATTAGTACAAAAATTGAAAAATCTTAAATTTAATGATGTAATGATTTATACTAGTAGTATCGATACTAACTTAACTTTAGCTGCTCGTAATTTATACGGTATTGATGTACGTGATATAACTGCTATTGATCCTATGAGTTTAATAGCTTTTGATAAAGTTATTATGACTACTGAAGCTATTCAAAAACTGGAAGAGGTGCTAACATGATTTCGGATGAACGGTTAATGGAGATATTACATGCTCCTCACCTTTCTGAAAAAACCTCTAATTATGAAAAAAATCATACAATGGTATTTAAAGTAGCTAGGAATTCTTCTAAATTAGAAATTAAATTAGCTATACAAAAAATATTCAATGTTACCGTAACAAAAGTTAATACTTTAATAGTTAAGGGAAAAAATAAACGGTATGGTAAATTTATTGGAAAAAAAAGTAATTGGAAAAAGGCTTATGTAACCTTACACAAAGATCATAAAATTAACATTTTAAATCCTACCGAAAAATTACTATAGTTTAATAGTTTAATAATAGATGTACAAAAATAGATAATGAAAATTATAAAATGTAATCCGACTTCTCCAGGACGTCGTCATGTAATAAAGGTAGTAAATTGTAATTTACATAAAGGTAAACCTTTTAGCCCATTATTAGAGACTAAAGTTAAAAGTGGTGGTCGTAATAATAATGGACATATTACAATGCGCCATATTGGTGGAGGTCATAAAAAAAAATATCGTTATATTGATTTTAAAAGAAATAAGGATGGTGTAAGTGCTCTTGTTGAGAGATTAGAATATGATCCTAATAGATCAGCTAATATTGCACTAGTTTTGTATATGGATGGTGAACGACGTTATATTTTAGCACCAAAGGGTTTGAAGATAGGAGATCAAATTGATTCTGGAAAAAACATTTCTATAAAAATAGGTAATAGCTTACCTATGTGTAATATTCCAGTAGGAAGTGTAGTGCATAATGTAGAATTAAAACCAGGAAAAGGTGGTCAGATTGCTCGTTCTGCCGGATCATATGTCCAAATTATTGCTAGAGATAGTTCTTATGTAACTTTGAGATTACGTTCCGGAGAAGTACGTTATATAAAATCGGTTTGTCGAGCAACCATTGGTGAAATTGGTAATACAGAGCATATGTTACGTAGTTTGGGTAAAGCCGGAGTAAAACGGTGGCAGGGAATTCGTCCAACGGTTCGTGGTACTGCCATGAATCCTATTGATCATCCTCATGGTGGTGGCGAGGGGAGAAATTTTGGTAAGCATCCAGTGAGTCCTTGGGGATTACAGACAAAAGGGAAAAAAACCCGTCACAATAAGCTTACTGATAAATTTATTGTGCGTAGACGCAGTAAATAATTTTATAGGAAATTATATTTATGCCCCGTTCTCTCAAAAAAGGTCCTTTTATAGATTTACATTTATTAAAAAAAGTAGAAAAAGCATTAGAAAATCGTGATAAAAGACCATTAAAAACTTGGTCACGTCGTTCAACTATCTTTCCTAGTATGATTGGATTAACCATTGCTATTCATAATGGACGTAAACATATCCCGATTTTTATTACTGATGAAATGGTTGGTCATAAATTAGGTGAATTTGTACCAACACGTACTTATCGAAATCATATAGCGGATAAAAGGACAAAAAAAACGATAATAAATAAGGAAGAAAAAATTAAAGGATAAAATCAATGGAAACTGTTGCTAAATATTTTCATGCCCATTCTTCGGCGCAAAAGGTGCGCATGGTTGTTAATCTGATACGTGGTAAAACAGTATCACAAGCCTTACATCTTCTAAGTTATACTCAAAAAAAAACTGCTAGATTGGTAAAAAAAGTTTTAGAATCTGCAATTGCTAATGCAGAACATAATAATGGTATTGATATTGATAATTTGAAAATCTTTAGAATTATGGTTAATAAAGGATCTAATCATAAAAGATTAATGCCACGTGCTAAAGGACGTGCCGATCGGATTTTAAAACGTACGAGCCACATTACTGTGGTTGTCTCAGATAGTATTTGAGATTACTTCGGAGACTAATAATGGGTCAGAAAGTCAATCCCAATGGTATACGACTAGGTATAATTAAAAATTGGACATCTATTTGGTTTGCTAGTACTAAAGATTTTGCTAAAAATTTAGAGAGTGATTATAAAGTTCGTCAATTTTTAACTAAGGAACTTTTAAAAGCATCTCTTTCTAAGATTCTTATTGAACGTCCATCTAAAAGTATTCGAGTGAATATTCATACTGCTAGACCAGGAATCGTAATTGGTAAAAAGGGTGAAGATATAGAGAAATTACGTCAATGTATTGCTAAGATTGCTGGAGTACCAGCTCAAATTAATATTACTGAAGTACGTAAACCTGAATTAGATGCCAAATTAGTTGCTGATAGTATTAAAACACAATTAGAACGTCGGATTCTTTTTAGACGAGCTATGAAACGTGCGGTACAAAATGCCATGCGACTCGGTGCTAAAGGCATCAAAGTAGAAGTTAGTGGAAGGTTAGGAGGAGCAGAGATAGCTCGTACTGAATGGTATCGTGAAGGTAGAGTACCTTTACATACTTTAAGAGCAGATATCGATTATAGTATATCTGAAGCATATACTACATATGGTGTAATCGGAGTGAAAGTGTGGATTTTTAAGGGAGAAATCTTGAATCAGAAGGATAGTATAAACTTAGAAAAACACTATACAAAAAAGAAAAAGTTCTCACGTAGAAGCCGCAAATAAATAGGACATTATTGATGTTACAGCCAAAGCGGACAAAGTTTAGAAAAATGCAAAAAGGAAGAAATCGGGGATTTTCTAATAACCAGATTGAATTTGGTAGTTTTGGATTAAAAGCTATTAGTCGTGGTCAATTAACTTCACGTCAAATTGAAGCGGCTCGTCGAGCTATGAATCGTGCCATTAAAAGGCAGGGTAAAATTTGGATCAGAGTGTTTCCAGATAAACCAATAACTAAAAAACCCTTAGAAGTACGCATGGGTAAAGGAAAAGGAAATGTTGAATATTGGGTTGCAGTTATTCAGCCTGGTAAAATTATATATGAAATGGACGGTGTAAATGAAGATCAAGCTCGTGAAGCATTTAAATTAGCATCAGCTAAACTTCCACTGAAAACTATCTTTATTGCTAAGGTACTGATATCATGAAATATATAGAATTAAGTAAAAAAAATAATCAAGAATTAAATCTTGAATTAATTAGTTTACAGCGTGAGAAATTTAATTTACGTATACAATTGAGAAACCGTCAATTACGACAAACTCATTTGATAAGAAAGGTTCGTCGTAATCTGGCAAGAATTAAGACCTTGCTAAAATACAAGGAGAAAATTGATGCCGAATAAAATTCGGACCCTAAAAGGAATAATTATTAGTAATCTTATGCATAAATCTGCTACGGTCGCTATTGAACGCATTATAAAACATCCTCTATACGGTAAATTTATTAAACGTACTACTAAATTACATATACATGATGAAAATAATATTTGTAGAATAGGAGATCTTGTAGAGATACAAGAATGTCGTCCTTTATCTAAAACAAAATCTTGGATTTTAATTCGCATTTTAGAAAAATCGATGCTTTACTACTAGCACCATATTTTAATAAATTTATTTTAAAAGGATAAATAATGATCCAGGAACAAACTGTACTAGGAGTGGCTGATAATTCAGGTGCACGTAGTGTAATGTGTATCAAAGTACTTGGTGGATCACGTCGTCGCTATGCTAATATAGGTGATTTAATTAAAATTTCAGTGAAAGATGCCATTCCTCGTGGAAAAGTCAAAAAGGGTGAAGTACTTAAAGCTCTTATAGTTAGAACTAGAAAAGGAGTACGTCGTCAGGATGGATCTTTAATTCGTTTTGATAAGAATGCTTGTATATTACTAAATAATAATGAACAACCAATTGGGACAAGGATATTTGGACCTCTTACTCGTGAATTAAGAATCGAAAAATTTATGAAAATTATTTCTTTAGCACCAGAAGTTTTATAAGAAAGGTAAAGTCATGGCAGCTAAAATACGTTATAATGATCAAGTTATTATTATTACTGGAAAGTATAAAGGTAAAAGAGGTAAAGTAAAAAAAGTATTATATAATGGTAAATCTTGTAAGATTGTAGTAGAAGGAGTAAATTTAATAAAAAAACATCAAAAAGCGGTTCCTGCGATCAATAGATCTGGAGGTATAATTTTAACAGAAGCAGCAGTTCATATTTCTAATGTCGCCATTTATAATGCAACTATGGGTAAAGCTGATCGTATTGGATTCATAGTTAAAGATGGTAAAAAATTGCGGATTTTAAAATCTAATAATCAAATTTTGGAGTGAAAAATGGCAAAACTACATGATTATTATAAAAATCATGTTGTTCAAAAACTTATGAAAGAATTTAATTATCATTCTATCATGCAAGTTCCTAACTTTAAAAAAATTACATTAAATATGGGAGTAGGAGCAATACAATCTGAGAAAAAAATTTTAGAAAATGCAATGGCTAATTTAGCAGCAATTTCAGGACAAAAACCCTTAATTACTAAAGCACGTAAATCTATTGCTGTTTTTAAAATTAGAAAAGGATATCCTATTGGGTGTAAAGTGACTCTTCGTAATGAAAGAATGTGGGATTTTTTTGAACGTTTAATTTCTATTGCTCTACCACGCATTCGTGATTTTAGAGGATTATCTCTTAAATCTTTTGATGGAGATGGGAACTATAGTATTGGGATTCGTGAGCAAATTATTTTTCCTGAAATTCTTTATGATAAAATAGATTGTCTTCGTGGTTTAGATATCACAATTACTACTACTGCTTCTTGTGATAAGGAAGGGTATTCTTTATTAGCTGCTTTTAATTTTCCATTTCGTAAATAAGGTATAATATATTACATGGCTAAAAGATCGATGATATTACGTGAAATAAAACGGGTAAAATTAGCTAATAAATTTTTAAAAAAACGTACTACTTTAAAATCTGTGATTTCAAATATACATTTACCAAAAACAGATCGTTGGAAAGCAGTTTTAAAACTACAAACTTTTCCTCGTGATTCTAGCCCATCTCGTCAGCGTAATAGATGTAGTCAAACAGGTCGTCCTCATGCTTTTTTGAGAAAATTTGGATTAAGTCGTATTAAACTCAGGGAAGCTGCCATGCGAGGAGAAATTCCTGGTCTTAAAAAAGCTAGTTGGTGATCAAAAAAAAGGAAATTTTATGAGTATGCAAGATCCAATCGCTGATATGATTACCCGTATTCGTAATGCTCAAACAGCCAAAAAGATTATGGTAACTATGCCTTCATCTAAAATTAAAGAAGCGATTGCTCGAGTTTTAAAAGAAGAAGGATATATTGAACAATATAGTATTGAAGGCGAAATTAAATCAAAATTAATAATCAAACTAAAATACTATTTAGGAAAATCAGTGATAGAAAGTATTCATCGTATTAGTAGGCCTGGTTTAAGAATCTATAAGAATAAGCATAATTTACCAAAAGTGATGGCCGGGTTAGGAATTGCAATTGTTTCTACCTCGAAAGGTGTTATGGTAGATCGATTGGCACGTAAAATTGGAATTGGTGGTGAAATTATATGCTGGGTAGCTTAACTTGGAGTAAAAATGTCTCGTGTTGCAAAATTACCTATTATAATTCCTTGTGATGTAAAAATAAATATTCATAATAAACATATTTCAGTTATAGGAAATAATGGAAAATTAACTCATACAATTCATGATGCAGTTCAAGTAGAAAATATTAATAATACTCTGAAATTCTTTCCCAATAAAGGTTTTATAGACGGTTGGGCTCAGGCAGGAACTACACGTGCTCTTATTAATAGTATGATTATTGGTGTAACTAGAGGATTTGTAAAAAAATTACAACTTGTAGGAATAGGTTATCGTGCTTCAATTAAAGATAATTTGTTAATATTGGCATTAGGTTTTTCCCATTTAATTGAGCATAAAATACCAATTGGAATTTCAATTGAATGTCCTTCTCCAAATGAGATTATCTTGAAAGGTGCAGATAAACAACTTATTGGTCAAGTTGCAGCAGATATCTATGCATATCGTAGACCTGAACCTTATAAAGGAAAAGGTATTCGTTATACTGATAAAATCATTCGTACTAAAGAAGCAAAAAAGAAGTAAGATATGAATAAAAAATTATCTAGGATTCGTCGAGCAACCCGCGCAAGATGTAAATTAAATAAACTTAATGCTATTCGATTAGTAGTATATCGTACTCCACGTCACATATATGCACAAATTATCGCTTCACAAAATCGTAATATTTTAGTTACCGCTTCTACTTTAGAAAAAGATATTAAAAAACAATGTAAATATACTGGTAATAAAACTGCTGCATCAATAGTGGGTAGAGTAGTAGCTCAAAGAGCAATTAATAAAGGAATTAAGACGGTTTCTTTAGATCGTTCTGGATTTTTATATCATGGTCGCATAAAATTATTAGCTGAGGCGGCTAGAGAAGTAGGTCTAAATTTTTAATATTTCTTATTTCGTTAGTTTATATTAACTTAGGGATGAATATTATCCATGGTAAATTTGGAAAAACCAATTAATGAATTACAAGAAAGAATGATAACTCTCAATAGAGTTTCAAAAACTGTGAAAGGCGGTCGGGTTTTTAGTTTTGCGGCATTAACTGTAGTTGGTGATAATAACGGACGAGTAGGATTTGGTTACGGTAAGTCACGAGAAGTTCCAGTAGCTATACAAAAAGCTATGGAAAAAGCAAGACGTAATATGATTAATATTGCTTTAAATGAGGGAACTTTACAATATCCAATTTTAGGAATTTATACTGGATCCCGTGTATTTATGCAACCGGCTTCAAAGGGTACTGGTATCATTGCTGGTGGCGCAATGCGCGCAGTATTAGAAGTGGCTGGAGTTCATGATGTTTTAGCTAAAACTTATGGATCTACTAATCCCATTAATGTCGTTCGTGCTACTATTCAAGGACTTGTTAATATGAAGTCTCCAGAAATGATGGCAGCTAAAAGAGGAAAAACTCTTGATGAAATTTTAGGATAATAAAATGAAAAAAACTATTAAAATTACTCAAAATCGTAGTGCGATTGGTAGATTGAAAAAACATAAAGCAACTTTACTTGGTTTAGGATTACGTCATATTGGACATACCGTAGAAAGAGAAGATACTCCTGCTATACGTGGTATGATTAAATCAATTTCTTATATGCTTGATACTGAGGAGTAAGATAGAGATGTATCTGAATACTTTATTTCCAGCCGCAGGTTCTAAATGTACAGCCAAACGTAGAGGACGTGGTATTGGTTGTGGATTAGGTAAAACTTGTGGTCATGGTCATAAAGGACAAAAATCTAGGTCTGGTGGTGGAGTAAGACGTGGGTTTGAAGGAGGGCAGACTCCTTTATATCGTAGATTACCGAAATTTGGATTTAATTCTCCAAAAATTCATTCCTGTGCTGAAATTCTTCTTTCAGAATTACAAAAATTAAATATTAAGATTGTAAATTTAAATACATTGAAAGCAGCTAAATTAATTAATTTCAAAATTAAAATTGCCAAAATAATTTTATCTGGAGAAATTTCTATTCCTATTACTGTGAGTGGCTTAAAAGTAACTAAAGGTGCTCGCACTATAATTACAGCAGCTGGTGGTAATATTATTGAGGAATAAAGAATAAATGACCAAGATCAGAAATTTCCCATCTGGATTGGATTTATTAAGTACTCAAAATCGTTTTACGGAACTTAAACAGAGGCTATTATTTGTATTTAGTGCCTTACTAATGTTTAGAATTGGTTCTTTTATACCGATCCCTGGTATAGATGTATCAATACTTAATACATTACTTGAAAGACAACGTGGTACTCTTATTGAAATGTTTAATATGTTTTCAGGTGGTGCATTAAGTCATGCTTCTATCTTTGCTCTTGGAATAATGCCATATATCTCAGCATCGATTATCATACAGTTATTAACTGTAATGAATAAAAAGTTATCTGAAATAAAAAAAGAAGGTGAAACGGGACGTCGTAAAATTAATAAATACATTAGATATACTACTTTAATATTAGCCATCTTTCAATCGATAGGTATAGCAATTGCATTACCTAATATGCCAGGGATGCATGGACTAGTATTAGAATCCGGTATCTCTTTCTATTTTACCGCAATTATTAGTTTGGTTACTGGAACTATTCTCCTGATGTGGTTAGGAGAACAAATTACTGAGCGAGGAATTGGTAATGGTATTTCTGTTATAATTTATGCTGGGATTGTTGCAGGATTACCTACAGCAATAGCTAATACTATTGAACAAGCACGTCAAGGCGAATTAAATTTAATATTATTATTATTCGTTGGTATTATCGTATTTATGGTAATTTTTTTTGTAGTATTTATGGAACGTGGACAAAGGAGAATAATAGTACATTATGCGAGCCGTCCTTATGGTAGCAAATTTATGTTACAAACATCACAAACTAACACACATTTACCATTAAAAGTTAATATGGCTGGAGTAATCCCAGCGATTTTTGCATCTAGTATGATATTATTTCCAGCAACGATTTTATCATGGTTTACTAATGGAACCAGTTTAAAATGGTTAACAAATATTGTGATATATTTACAACCTGGGCAACTAGTTTATATAATAGTTTATGCAACAGCTATAATTTTCTTCTGTTTCTTTTATACTGCCTTAGTATTTGATCCAAGTGAAACTGCGGATAATTTAAAAAAATCTGGGGCTTTTATACCAGGAATTCGTCCTGGTGAACAAACTGCTAAATATCTTGATAAGATTATGGTACGATTAACCTTAATTGGTGCTTTATATATTACATTTATATGTTTAATACCAGAATTTATGCGATATTCCATTAAAGTTCCATTTAATTTTGGTGGGACCTCACTACTTATTGTAGTTGTTGTAGTAATAGATTTTATGATTCAAATTCAAACTATTATAATGTCTAAACAATATGAATCGATTTTAAGAAAAGCTAAATTAAAAAGTTTTAATACTTGAATTAAGGGATTTAAAAATGAAAGTTCGAACATCTATTAAAAAATTGTGTAGACATTGTAAAATTATTAAACGCACTGGTATATTGCGTGTGATATGTATTCATCCTAAACATAAACAACGTCAGGGATGAATAAAGATCTTGATAGTTCATATTTATAATTTTAGGAGTATATACAGTGACGCGTATAGCAGGAGTTAATATTCCAGATAATAAGCCGGCGGTGGTTGCTTTAATGTCAATTTATGGTATAGGAAAAAATAGTTCTAAAGCTCTTTGTGCATCATTAGGTATTGCAGAACATAGTAGATTCAACAAATTATCTGAAGAAACCATTGAAAAATTGCGAGATAAGATTACTCAATATACGATTGAAGGTGATTTACGTCGTAAAATTAGTTTAAGTATTAAAAGGCTCATTGATCTTGGTTGCTACCGTGGCTTACGTCATCGTAGAGGACTTCCAGTACGTGGGCAGCGTACTAAAACTAATGCTCGTACCCGTAAGGGACCAAGAAAAGCTCTAAAAAAATAGTTTTCTTTCATGGTGTAGAATCATATGGTAAAAACATCACTTAAAGTACGTAAGCGAGTCAAAAGACAGATTTCAGATGCGGTGGCTCATATTCATGCCTCATTTAATAATACTATTGTTACTATTACTGATAGACAAGGTAATACATTAGCTTGGGCTACCTCTGGCGGATCAGGGTTTAGAGGTTCGAGAAAGTCCACTCCATTTGCTGCACAGATCGCAGCGGAGCATTGTGCAGAAGCAGTGAAAGATTATGGAATTAAAAATCTAGAAGTTATGATTAATGGTCCTGGCCCAGGACGTGAATCAAGTATTCGTGCCTTAAATGCGGCTGGATTTCGTATAATAAATATTATTGATGTAACACCTATCCCTCATAATGGTT
Source organism: Candidatus Dasytiphilus stammeri (assembly GCA_045290365.1). Lineage (GTDB taxonomy): Bacteria > Pseudomonadota > Gammaproteobacteria > Enterobacterales > Enterobacteriaceae > Dasytiphilus > Dasytiphilus stammeri_N. The sequence continues at coordinate 462,491 of CP145882.1, forward strand.
GTCGTCCACCTAAAAGAAGACGTGTCTAAACTTCATTATTTTGGTAATAGAATAATATAGCATCATATCATCAATTTACTGGAGATCAAAAATGGCAAGATATTTAGGCCCTAAACTAAAACTTAGTCGCCGTGAGGGTACTGATTTATTTTTAAAAACCGGTGTTCGTAGTATTGATTCTAAATGCAAAATTGATCGTGTTCCAGGACAGCATGGAACACGTAAATCACGTCTTTCTGATTATGGAATACAGTTACGTGAAAAACAAAAACTGAGACGTATATATGGGGTTCTAGAACGTCAGTTTATTAATTATTATAAAAGAGCCGCCCGCCACAAAGGTAATACAGGGGAAAATTTGTTACTTATGCTTGAAGGACGTTTAGATAATGTTGTTTATCGTATGGGTTTTGCTGTAACTCGTGCAGAAGCTAGACAATTGGTAAGCCATAAATCAGTGCTAGTAAATAACCTAGTGGTAAATATCGCTTCTTATCAAATTCATCCTCATGATATTATTAGAATACATGATAAAGCAAAAAAACAATCTAGGATCCAAGCTGCTCTAGAACTATCCGAGCAACGTGAAAACACTGCTTGGTTAGAGGTTAATATGTCTAAAATGGAAGGAATCTTAAAATATTTACCTGATCGTACGACTTTACCTAGAGATATTAATGAACACCTGATTGTAGAGCTGTACTCTAAGTAACTAAATTTTATATGAAATATAAGAGAGGACAGAATGCAGGGTTATGTAACAGATCTTTTAAAACCTCATTTGGTAAATATTGAGCAAAATAGTCCTACACATGCAAGAGTCACTCTTGAACCATTAGAAAGAGGATTTGGGCATACACTGGGGAATGCATTGCGAAGAATTTTGCTCTCTTCTTTACCAGGATATGCGGTAACAGAGGTCGAAATTGATGGGGTATTGCATGAATATAGTACTAAAGAAGGAGTACAAGAAGACATATTGGAAATATTACTTAATCTTAAAGGATTAGCAATTAAAGTTCAAAATAAAGATAATACGATTATTTCTATAAATAAATCTGGTATGGGTCCAGTAATAGCAGCGGATGTTATTCATGATAATAATGTTGAAATTATTAATCCTAAACATGTGATTTGTAATTTAACAAACGAAAATGCCACTCTTAATATGCGTATGAAAATTGAACTGGGTCGCGGTTATATTCCAGCTTCAGCAAGAACATGTAATACTGGTAATGGTCGCACTATTGGGCGATTATTATTAGATGCTTGTTATAGTCCTATAGAACGTATAGTTTATAATGTAGAGGCTGCCAGAGTAGAACAACGTACTGATTTAGATAAATTAATTATTGAAATGGAAACGAATGGAACTATTGATCCTGAAGAAGCAATTAGACGTGCTGCTACTATTTTAGCTGATCAACTTGAGGCATTTGTTGATTTACGTGATGTGTGTAAGCCTGAAGTTAAAGATGAAAAACCAGAACTAAATCCTATTCTATTACGGCCCGTTGATGATTTAGAATTAACTGTAAGATCTGCTAATTGTTTAAAAGCAGAAACGGTTCATTATATTGGTGATTTAGTACAACGTACAGAAGTAGAATTACTTAAAACTCCAAATTTAGGAAAAAAATCTCTAACTGAAATTAAAGATGTATTAGCTTCTAGAGGACTTTCTTTAGGTATGCGTTTAGAAAATTGGCCTCCATCTAAATCTAAAATTAATGATTAATAATATATGAAATTTTATCTAAAAAGGAAATTATGATGCGTCATCGTAAAATTGGACGTAGATTAAATTGTAATAGTAGTCATCGACTGGCTATATTTCGTAATATGACAGCTAGTTTAGTTTACCATGAAAGAATTAAAACCACTTTACCTAAAGCTAAAGAATTAAGACGTGTTATTGAACCATTAATCACTCTTTCTAAAATAGATAATACAGCTAATCGTAGGTTAGCATTTTCACGTATTCGCAATACTCAGGTACTAAAAAAGTTATTTAATGAACTTGGACCACGTTTTAAAAAACGTCCGGGAGGATATACTCGCATCTTAAAATGTGGTTATCGACCAGGAGATAATGCTCCATTAGCATATCTTGAACTTATGGATAGAAAGATAACGATTAAATCTCAATCCTCTAGTAATACTACAAATGAAAACACGAGATAGATAAGTTTTTAAGAAGATGTTAAATTTATAACTAATCTTACATTTAGATCATGATGTAAATGTAACAAGATTTCATGTCTTCCAATGGTGCGTAAAACTCCATCTGGTAAACGAATTGCATTTCTTGTGATTTTAATACCATTAAATGTAAGAGTACTAACTATATCACGTGCACCAATAGATCCGAACAATCGGCCATTCTTGCCAGCTTTAGCTTGAATCTTAAGTTCTCCTATAGAATTAATCTTTTCAGCTATTTGAACAGCATTATTGAAAATTTCTATCTTTTGATTTTCTATTTCTTGGCAACGCATTTCAAAAGAATCTAAATTTTTTTTAGTAGCAAGTACGGCCATACCTTGAGGAATTAAGAAATTTCGTGCATAACCAGCTTTTACATTAATTTTTTCACCAAAATCACCTAAATTAGTTACTTTTTTAAGTAAAATAATCTCCATTATATTAATCCTTAAATTATTAATATCATTGTTTATCAGAATAATGTAATAAAGATAAATAACGTGCGATTTTTATTGCTTTAGCTAATTTTCTTTGATATTTTGCCGAAGTTCCTGTAATCCGACTTGGGACAATTTTACCACTATCAGTGATATAGCTTTTAAGTGTAGTAATATCTTTATAATCAATTTCTTTAATACCTTCTACTGTAAAACGACAGAACTTGCGTCGTCGCAAATAACGTGTCATTTATTTTTATCCTTATAATATCTTTAAGATGTAAGAGAATCTTGTCTAACTAAATTTAGTATCAGAATTATAACAAATAATTTATTAAAATAATGAGAATGGTTTTCTAGTAAAATTCAAGCTTTAATAATTATTGAATTATCTTGATTATTATTAGATACTACAATCTCACGTTTTTCTTCTGTACTGATTAATGGAGATGATTCAGTAATAGCAGATTTTACTTTAATGATTAGACTTCTAATGATAGCATCATTATAGCGGAAATTATTTTCTAGTTCATTTCTGATTAATTGAGAAATTTCTACATTCATCAGAATATAATGAGCTTTATGTAATTTTTTTATTGGGTAAGCTAATTGACGTCGTCCCCAATCTTCTAAACGATGTATTTTACCTTGATTATTAATTACTATATTGGAGTAATTTTTAATAAATTCCGGAATTTTTTCGCTTTGGTCAGGATGTACCATAAAAATGATTTCATAATGATGCATGATAATTTATTCCTAATACATTAGCATTCAAAATATTAATACTGCAGGAATAACTCAAATATATCTATATATATTTATAATTATATATAAATCAAATACAAGAGTCACTATTTCTATGGAAATATTATTAGTATATCATTTTAATGTTTAAAAAAATTGCGTTGACGAACTGCTTCAAAAAGACAAATACCGGTTGCTACGGAAACATTAAGTGATGATATCCTACCAATAGTAGGAATCCTAATCAACTCATTACAGTATTTACATATTAAATTTCTTATTCCTTTAGATTCGGACCCCATAACTAATGCAGTAGCTCCAATCATATTACTTTGATATAAATTATGCTTCGAGTGTTCAGTAGTACCTATTATCCAAATTTGATGTTCCTGTATGAGACGTAACGTACGACTAATATTGATAACACTAAACAAAGCTATATTTTCTGTAGCACCACATGCTACTTTTTTTACTATAGGACTATTAACTTGTACTGAACGATCTTTAGGTATGATGACAGCATCTACTCCTGCCGCATTGGCACTACGTAAACACGATCCAAGATTATATGGATCTGTAATGCTATCTAAAATTAAAATTAATGGGCAGGTTTTTTTTTGAATAAAAATATTGAGATCTTTTTCTGAATAGATTGGTGCCGAATTAACTAGAGCCATAATTCCTTGATGAACTAATCCTTCAGTTTTACGATTCATCCATTTACGACTTACTGGTTTTATTAATATACTATGCTGTTCCAATAACCAAATGATCTCTTTTAATCTAAAATTAAATTCACGACCCTTAATAATATATACAGATTGACATCTTTTAGGATTAGATTCTATAATTGCTTTTACTGCATGAATACCAAATATTATCTCAGTCATATTAATTAATCATCATTTAATAATTAATACATTATATTTTAATGATGACTCTCAATCTTTAAAATAATTATTTAACATCATTATTTCACTACGATCAGGACCTGTGGAAATTAAATGAATGGGAATTCCAGTTAAAAGCTCTATGCGTTTAATATATTTGCGAGCATTAGGTGTTAAAGAATCGGGATTTTTTATTCCATAAGTAGTGTCACTCCATCCAGGTAGTATCTCATATATTGGAGTAATGCCTTCCCAATCTTCTATAGATAATGGTGTATTTATTAATTCACTTCCATCTGCATTTCTCCTATATGCTACACAAATTTTTAATTCTTTTAACCCATCTAGAACATCTAATTTAGTTAAACATAAACCGGATAGTGAATTAATTTGTATTGCACGTCGCATGGCCACAGCATCAAACCAGCCCACACGTCTTTTGCGACCCGTGGTCGTACCAAACTCATTTCCTTTGAGACAAAGATATTTACCAATATTATCATTCAATTCAGTAGGAAATGGACCATAGCCTACACGAGTAGTATATGCCTTGACAATACCTAAAACCGTATCTATACAACATGGACCTATACCTGAACCTGTTACTGCTGCACCCGCCGTAGTATTAGAAGAAGTTACATACGGATAAGTTCCATGATCAATATCTAAAAGCATTCCTTGTGCTCCTTCAAAAATAATTCCCTCACCTTGCTGATTGGCATCATATAGTAAGAGAGCTACGTCAGTGGAAAGACTTTTTAGAGTTTCTGCAGTGCTAAGAATACTATCTAATACTTGTTGATAATCAATCGATTTTTCCTTGTAATAGTGAATTAATTGAAAATTATGATATTCAATAACTTCGGCTAATTTAGATCTAAAATTATTAATATTAAATAAATCACTAATACGTAAACCACGACGTGCAACTTTATCTTCATAAGTTGGTCCAATACCTCTACATGTGGTACCAATTGATTGATTGCCACTAAATTTTTCCCGAGCTATATCTAAAGCAATATGGGAAGGTAAGACTAAAGGACATGCTTTTGAAATTAGTAAACGATTACGTACTGGAATACCTCTACTTTCAAGGGTTTCTATTTCCTTAATAAGAGCTTCAGGAGCTAATACTACTCCATTAGCAATTAGACTGATAATATTCTCATGTAAAATTCCTGACGGAATAAGATGTAAAACGGTTTTATGACCTTGAATTACCAGAGTATGACCTGCATTATTTCCTCCTTGATATCGTACTACATATTTAGCATGTTTCGTTAGTAAATCTACAATTTTACCTTTACCTTCGTCACCCCATTGAGTACCTAATATGACAATATTTTTACCCATTTTTAATCACATCATTAATTTTTGTAAAAATTTTATTTTAACATCGTTATTTACGATTTCAAAGTTACGCTTTTAAATAAATTATTTAAAATAAGATACCTATTCATTTGATAATGAATGGTCGGCACGAGAGGATTTGAACCTCTGACCACTGCCACCCCATGACAGTGCGCTACCAAGCTGCGCTACGTGCCGTTAGTATTGTTTATTATATTTTTTAGATAATTTTAAATCCGCAGAAAATCTATGTGAAAGATAAGAGGCTTAAATGGATGGAATTGTATTTCTTGAACTTTTACCTGGGTCTCATTACCATCAATAATCAGTATTAAGGATTGATTGAAAAAATTTTTTTGATTTTTTAATTTCATTATAATATTGTGATCTAAGATAATTGAAAGAGAATCTTTTTTACCTCCATAGACAATAGCAGGTAATTTATTATCTGCACGTAATTTACGGTTAGCACTCTTACCATGGTTATTATATTTTACTGCATGAATAGTTATCATTATTAATATTATTCCAATTCTTTAGGGTAAATTAAGATTTAATTAACCTTAGTAAAAGTAAATTTTTACTGAGTTTTTTCTAATATGTCTAAGTCTTATTGTTTTTTTAACCACGCAATTTCCTCTTTCCAAAGCAGCGGATTGGTTGTTTCTAAAATAAGAGGTATCCCATTGAATCGGTTATCACGCATAATCCAGCTAAAAAGTGATTTACCAATATGACCTAAACCTAAATTATGATGTCGATCGACTCTACTATTAAATGCACTTTTAGCATCATTTAGATGCATTCCACGCAGATAATTAAAACCAATAATTTTTTCATATTTAATAAAAGTTCTTTCACATTCTATTGGATTAGAGAAATTATATCCAGCAGCGAATGCATGACAAGTATCAATACAGACTCCAATACGTGATTGATCTTCTACCTGACTAATAATAGCAGCTAGATGTTCAAAAAGAAAACCTACATTACTTCCTTGACCGGCAGTATTTTCAATAACCAGAGTCACATTTTGGGTTTGATCCAGCGCAATATTCACAGATTCTGCAATGCGTTTTAGGCAAGTTTCTTCATCAATTTGTCGGAGATGATTTCCGGGATGAAAATTAAGTAATCTTAAGCCAAGTTGATCACAAAGTTTAATTTCATCTATAAATGCCTCTCTATATTTTTCTAATTTTGTTATTATCGGATGACCTAGATTAATCAAATAACTATTATGTGGCATAATTTGTTCAGCACGAAAATGGTATTTGTTACATAACTTACGGAATCTACTAATAGATTCTTGAGATAATGGGATGGAATGATGCCATCGTAGTGGATTTTTTAAAAACATTGAAAATGCCGTAGCCTTAAGTTGGTAAGCACGTAATACTGCTTGAGCTATACCACCGGCCGCACTAACATGGACTCCTATATATTTCATATAATTATATTTTGAGTTATATTGTAAAATAATACTATTAAGCGTAAATTTACTGATAAAATATTAAGAATTCATTTCTAGACATATTCATGATGTAATATGATCCGCTAAATTTAATCTTAATGAAGATGATATTAACTAATAATACTATTAATATTACCGTAATTTATCAAGGTAAAAAATTCTTTGGAAATAATCAACAAATCTTACTTGAACAACTGGAAGAAAATGGATTTACAATTCCCTACTCTTGTCGTATAGGAATATGTGGTTATTGTAAATTACGTCTTATCAAAGGTCAAATAAAACAGCAAAATAAAGTTATAAATAACAATATTCTTTCATGTTGTTCTATTCCAGTAACTAATATTGAATTAGCATAAAGGTAATTCAATATTAGTTGAAATTTAGAGAGTATTTATCTCATCTAAAGATACTTAAAAATATCTTTTAATAGTTTTGGTCCTTTATATATTAATCCGGAATATATTTGTAATAATTTAGCTCCAGCTAAAAGCTTTTCTCTTGCAGAAATTAAGCAATTAATCCCACCTACACCAATAATAGGAATACGTTCTTGTAATTCTTGTGCTAAAATTCGTATCATTTCCGTACTGCGAGAATGCAGTGGTAAACCACTTAAACCACCATCTTCATTACTATATTTTAAATTATTGATTAAAGATCGATCTATTGTAGTATTAGTAGCAATTACTCCATCAATATTATAACGGAGTAAACTATCAGAAATTTTAATTAATTCTGTTATTGAAAGATCTGGAGAAATTTTTATAACTATTGGTACATATTTTTGATATTTATTTCTTAAATCTTCTTGCTTTTTTTTTATTGATGAAAGCAGATCTTCAAATAATTCTCCGTATTGTAAGGTGCGTAAATCTAACGTATTAGGAGAAGAAATATTCATAGCAATATAACTAGCATATTGATAAATTTTATCCATGCATATTAAATAATCTTCTTTAGCTCTTTCTATTGGTGTAGAGAGATTTTTACTAATATTGATACCTAAAATTCCTTTAAATTTAATTTTATTAATATTTTTAATTAGCTGATCTATACCATGATTATTAAATCCCATACGGTTAATAAATCCCTCAGCCTCATAGATACGAAATAATCGGGGTTTTTGATTACCTAATTGTGGTTGAGGTGTGACTGTACCAATTTCAATATAACCAAATCCTAAAGCTGCTAATGCATCAATATATTCACCATTTTTATCTAAGCCAGCTGCTACTCCTATAGGATTTTTAAAGGTCATTCCCATACAATGGGTTGGTTTTACCAAATTTGGTAAATTTATTAAATATTTAAAGGGAGTGCGAGTTATAAATTTAAGATAATTACATCCTAAATAATGTACTAATTCAGGTTCAAATTTGAATAATAAATTTCTAACTAGAGAATACAACATATATACTCTATTAATTTTTATGATGTTCTAATGGACTAATATTATAATGATATTATGTTTATGGTCATAGAATAATGTTAATTACATAAATGATGAGAATAATATATGAAAATCCTCTCTATTGTTGAGATACTCAATGGTAATTTGTATTTAAATGGTCAGATAACAGTTAGAGGTTGGGTACGTACCCGAAGAGATTCTAAGTTAGGAATTTCATTTCTTTCAATCTATGATGGTTCTTGTTTAAATAATCTTCAAGTCATTGCAAATAGTTCCCTGTATAATTATCAAAATGAGATACTTAGACTATCAACTGGATGTTCTATAATAGTAACAGGGAAGATTGTTATATCTTCAGGAAAAAAACAAAAAATCGAAATCGCATCTACTAGTATTAAAGTAATAGGATGGGTTGACGATGCGGATACTTATCCAATAGCCGCTAAAAGGCACTCCTTAGAATTTCTACGTGAAGTAATTCATCTACGTCCGCGTACTTATTTAATAAGCGCAATCTCACGTGTACGTCATACAATTACGCAAGCCATTCACAGTTTTTTTCATGAAAATGGGTATATTTGGATTCCAACTCCTATAATTACAGCTTATGATACTGAAGGTATTAACGATCGATTCCGTATTTCCACTTTAGATCTCAATCAATTACCTCATAATAATATAGAAAATATTAATTTTCATAATGATTTCTTTGGTAAAGAAACATTCTTAACGGGAAGTGGTCAGTTACATGCAGAAAGCTATGCTTGCGCATTAACAAAAGTGTACACTTTTGGTCCAACTTTTCGTGCGGAGCCTTCTAATACTAGTCGCCATTTAGCAGAATTTTGGATGATTGAACCAGAAGTAGCATTTGCAACATTACATGACATTATAATTGTCGCTGAAAATCTCTTAAAATTCATTTTTAAAATAGTATTAATCGAACGTGCAGATGATATGGATTTTTTCGCTGAGCGTATAGACAAGAATGTTATTTATCGTTTAGAAAACTTTATAAGTAGTCGTCTAATGGTATTAGATTACTCTGAAGCTATTAATCTACTTTTATCAAGCAAAAAAACCTTTGAAAATCCAGTAATTTGGGGTATAGATTTATCATCGGAACATGAGCGTTTCTTAGTGCAACAGTATTTTAATGTACCTCTGGTGATTACAAACTATCCAAAAAATATTAAGGCATTCTATATGCGTATAAATGAGGATGCAAAAACTGTGGCATCTATGGACGTGCTTTTTCCTAAGATGGGGGAAATTATTGGTGGTTCACAACGTGAAGAACGTCTTCATCTTTTAGATGAACGGATTATGGATATGGGATTAAATAAAGAAGAGTACAGTTGGTATCGAGATTTACGGCGTTATGGCACCGTTCCCCATTCAGGTTTTGGTTTAGGTTTTGAAAGGTTAATAGCCTATATTACCGGAATACAAAATATAAAAGATGTCATTCCATTTCCAAGAACTCCCAAAAATGCTATTTTATGAATTTCATATTTTACATAGTAGCGGTTTGACTATTGACACTTACAGTAATGGACATTAAGATTGGTTTTATTAAATTGAGTAAAATCCTCTGTAGTTCAGTTGGTAGAACGGCGGACTGTTAATCCGCATGTCACTGGTTCGAGTCCAGTCAGAGGAGCCAATAATAATCTATTGAAACTAATTGATTATTTTATTCGCTGAAAAATATTAAAATAACAATTATGAGTGTTTATTTTATCTGCTTCATGGAATTCTCTAAATGTACATACCCATTCCTTAAACTCGATCTTAGGAAAAAATGCATTTCCCTCTATATATAGATCTATAGAGGTAATGTAAAGACAATGAGCATAATTCAGCATCTGGCTATAAATGCTCGCTCCGCCAATTACCATAATTTCTTCTATATTTAAAGAACCTGCAAAATTCAGGGCTTTATCAATAGAATTAACCCAAATAACATTTGGGGTGCTCTTGTGGTGATAAGAATTACGAACATTACTGATAATAATATTTACTCTTTCTGATAGAGGTTTTTGACCAATAGATTCCCATGTATAACGACCCATAATCACTGGTTTATGCAAAGTATGTTTTTTAAACCACGCCAGATCTCTTGGTAAATACCAAGGTATGGTATTATCATTACCAATTACATGATTACTTGCTATAGCTACAATTAAACTAATCATTGATTATCTCATATATTATTTTAATGACTAAAATAATGGCAAATCTTGTATAAAGATAAAGTTGATATCAAACCTGCAATTAAATCATCTAACATTACACCTAAACCTCCGTAAATATGATTATTTACCCAAGAAATAGGCCAAGGTTTCAATATATCAAAAAAACGAAATATCACCACACCAATGATTAAACACTGCCATTTATAATCAGTTAAACTAATAAAAGTAATACCTATCCCTATAAATTCATCCCATACAATACTACTGTGATCATGTAATCCTAGATATTTTTCTGTTGCGTTACAAATATAAATACCATAAATCCAACCTATTAAAATCGTTAGTAAATAAATGTACCAAGAAAATAAGCTGATTATCCACCATAATGGAATTATTAAAATTGATCCTAAAGTTCCAGGAAACCATTTAATTAATCCTATTCCAAAACCAGTTGCAATAATATAAGATAGTTTAATCGGCCTTTTTAGATAAAATTTCATAAAAAATCTTATGGTAATTTATGTAGTACGAATTTTTTTAGCAGCATTATTTAATACTCCGTTAATAAATTTATGACTATCCTCAGCACCAAAAATTTTGGCTAATTCTATTCCTTCATTAATTACTACTTTATAGGGAATATCTTGACGTCTACTCAGTTCAAATATAGAAAGACGTAAAATAGCTTTTTCTATATGTCCAATCTCATGTATTCTGCGAATCATCAGACATGGTTGTATTAAATTATCTATAGTAATATAGTGATCAGTAACACCTTCTATTAATTCACTAAAATATGTTTTATCAACATCTTTAAAATTAAAATTCTGTTCTTTAATAAATTGATACACTTCAGCTATCTCATTACCTGAGAGCTGCCAGCTATAAATAGCTTGGATAGCACATTCACGTGCGCGACGCCTCTTCAGAGGATTCACAAAAAAATAACCTTAGAATTTTAGATTATTGATTGTAGTATATTGATCATTTCTAATGCAGAAAGAGCAGCTTCACTACCCTTATTACCTGCTTTAGTCCCAGAACGTTCAATCGCCTGTTCAATATTGTCAACAGTAAGAAGACCATAAGCAATTGGAAGATTACTCTCAAGAGCTATATTAGCTAGTCCACAACTAGCTATACTACTAATGTAATTAAAATTTGGTGTGCTACCACGTATTATGCTTCCAAGTGCAATTATTGCATCATATTTTTTAACTTCTGCTAACCTTTTCACAACTACAGGTAATTCATAAGCACCAGGTACCCATACCACAGTAATTTTCTCCGATTTTACCTGACCTAAACGTGTTAAAGTGTCCATAGCACCATTGAGTAGACTTTGATTAATAAAACGGTTAAATCTAGTAATAGCAATAGCTATACTTGCATATGGAGCAATAATAGTACCTTCAATATTATTCATGATTTTCATTATCTTCCTGATTAAATATGAGATTAATTTTTTGGAATAAGATGTAGTCTTAGATCCGGTCCTACTTTATAAATTTCTTTCAAATCAAATCTTATTATATGAGATAATTGATTTAAGTCTGGAAGATCGCAAAGATTTCTAGCATGATTTCCTAAAATCTTAGGAGCAATATAAAGAATGAATTCGTCAACGATACCAGATTGTAATAATGCACCAGATAATTTTGCTCCAGCTTCCACCCAAATAGTATTGATTTGTTTTTTACCAAAAATATACATCATTCTCTTTAAATCAATATATTCTCCATTACCAGGAATGATTATTTGTTCAACTTTTTGCGGAAAGTTTTGCATAGTTACATATTTGCGCACTAGCAAAATTTTTCCACTTTCAAGCATTAATCGATGATGTGATTTAATACGATTCTTACTATCAATAATAATACGTACTGGTTGACGTAATCGCTGTAAAGGATAAATGTTTTTGGTTTCTGAATCTAATTCATTCCAGCGCACGGTTAAAGCAGGATTATCTATAAGTACAGTTGCACTACTACTCAGTATTGCAGAACTTTGTGCACGCCATAATTGGACATCAAGTCTAGCAGCTAATGAGGTGATCCACTTACTTTCACCATTGGCCATGGCCGTACGACCATCTAGTGATGCCGCTAGTTTCAGTTGTAAAAAAGGTAATCCGGTTCTCATACGTTTTAGAAAACCCTTATTTAATCGCTCTGCTTCAAGTTCCATTAATCCATGATCAACTTCAATTCCAGCGGCTTTCAGTTTAGCAAAACCCCGACCCACTACTAGTGGATTAGGATCTTGCATTGCAATAACGACACGATGAACTCCTGCAGATATTAATGCCTCACAACAAGGAGGTGTACGACCATGATGGTTACATGGTTCCAGAGTAACATAAACCGTGGCAGTTTTAGCTTTTTCACCAGCCATCTGCAAGGCGTATATTTCTGCATGTGGCTCACCAGCACAATAGTGATAACCTTCACCGACAATTGTTCCATTGAGTACAATAACACAACCTACATTAGGATTAGGTGTTGTAGTGAATCTACCTCGACGAGCAATTTCGAGGGCTCTATTCATATAAAATTCATCGTCCATGTAAATTCAACAATCCTATAATTTTTATTAAATCTGCATGTAATTCACCAGTAAATGAATTTAGAATATCTTAAATGAAATTTAAGAGTGGTGCCCGGAGGCGGAATTGAACCACCGACACAGGGATTTTCAGTCCCCTGCTCTACCAACTGAGCTATCCGGGCCCTAATTAATTTAGGGGAGGAATGAAAATATTAAATCATCAATAAAGTCAATTGGTCTATAATAAATCCTAATTATTGTAATGAAGTAGTGAGCCATGAGTGATACTGCTCGTCTACATCTGGGACTGTCAAAGCTAAAAGCTCAGGAGTTTCATAAGGATGCATATCTTTAAGTAATCGCAGTAGTTTGGACTGGTGTAGAGAATCGGTTTTTATTAGCATTTGAACTTCTTTAGTCTGTTTAATTTCACCTTTCCAATAATATAAAGAACTAGCATTTTTTAATTGTGTAATACAAGCGGCTAATTTTTCTTCTAAGGATTTTTTTGCCAATTTTAGTGCCCAATCCTCATTAGGAACTGTACATAATATAATAACTAATTTACTAATTTTCATTATTAATACTCACCAATTTATTTAACATATAGTAAGTTTGATTTTATTAGAGGTTCAGTTACTCGTTGTAATCCAACTACGCATTCTTTCAGAGATGTACGAATTAAAACTACCCCTTGAGTATTGCGTCCAACCACACTAACTTCGGAAACTCTAGTACGTACCAGAGTACCAGCGTTAGTAATTATCATAATTTGATCCGCACTATCAACTTGCACTGCACCAATGACTGTTCCGTTACGTTGAGTGACCCTTATGGAAATTACTCCTTGGGTAGCTCGTGATTTAGTAGGATATTTACTTACAGCAGTTCTTTTACCATATCCATTCTTAGTAACTGTTAGTATCTCTCCTTTTTTTTGTGGAATAATTAATGAAACTACTTTGTCACCTTTAGCTAATTTGATACCACGGATTCCAATTGCATTTCTTCCCATTGATCGAACTTCCTGTTCCTTAAATCGAACTACTTTCCCAGCTGCAGAAAATAGCATGACATCATTCTTACCATCAGTAATATCCACACCAATCAATTCATCTCCTTCATTTAATTGGACAGCAATAATTCCTTTATTTCGCGGACGATTAAATTCCGTAATAGCCATTTTCTTAACTACGCCACTAGCAGTTGCCATAAATATATTTCGTCCGGCTGCATATTCTATAACAGGTAAAATTGCTGTAATACGTTCATGAGATTCTAATGGTAAAAGATTAATAATAGGACGTCCACGAGAACCCCGCGTTGCTTCTGGTAATTGGTATACTTTAAGCCAGTAAATCCTGCCCATACTTGAAAAACATAAAAGAGTATCATGAGTTTTAGCAACTAACAGACGTTCAATATAATCCTCTTCTTTTATACTGGCTGCCGATTTACCTTTTCCCCCACGGCGCTGTGCTTCATATTCTGATAATCTTTGGTACTTTACATATCCTTGATGTGATAAAGTCACTACCACTGCCATTTGATTAATAATATCTTCCAGATTAATATTAGCACTATTTACCATAATTTCAGTTTTACGGAGATCACCAAATTGATCGCTAATTAGAATCAATTCTTCACGAATAATATCCATCAGCAGCTTGGGATCTTCTAGAATTTTAATGAAATTAATAATTTGATTTCTAAGTAGTTGGTACTCCCTGATTAACTTTTCATATTCAAGACAAGTAAGTTTTTGTAACCGTAATTCCAATATAGCTTGTGCTTGAGTTTTGGTGAATTTATATATTTGGGAAATTTTTTGTGAGTTTAAATGATCTTTAATACTTATTTTTAAGGTATCTGATAGAGGCTCGAGAGCCCAATTTTTGGCGATAAGATTTTCTTGTGCTTCTCTCGGATTAGTTGCATTACGAATGATTTCCATCACTTTATCAATATTTACTAATGCAATTGCTAAACCTTCTAGTATATGAGCACGTTCACGTGTATGATGTAGATCATGACTTGTTCTTCGGGTGATCACTTCCCGACGATGATGAATAAAAGCTGCTATAATATCTTTTAGGGTAAGCAGTTGCGGTTTACCCTGATCTAATGCTACCATATTAATACTAAATGAGATTTGTAGCGGCGTTATTGTATAAAGGCGATTGAGAACTACTTTTCCAACCCCATCCCGTTTAATTTCAATAACAATTCTCATTCCATCTTTATCGGACTCATCGCGTAATGTATTGATTCCTTCGATCTTTTTATCTTTTACTAGTTCAGCAATTTTTTCAAGTAAACGCGTTTTATTGACCTGATAAGGAATTTCGCTAATAATAATAGTTTCACGTCCCGTTTTAGAATTTTTTTCTATTACACAATGAGCACGTATTAAAATTTTGCCTTTTCCCGTACGATAGGCCTCTTCAATACCAAGATTACCATTAATCATAGCTGCTGTAGGAAAATCGGGACCTGGAATATAGTTCATCAATTCTTTTACACTAATATTTTCATTATCAATATAGGCAATACAACCCTTAATAACTTCTGCTAAATTGTGTGGTGGAATATTTGTTGCCATGCCTACGGCTATTCCAGAAACACCGTTGATTAATAGATTAGGTATTTTAGTAGGTAGGACTTCTGGTATTTGCTCATTACCATCGTAGTTTGGAACAAAATTTACTGTGTTTTTTTCTAAATCAGCCAATAGTTCATGAGCAATTTTTGCCATACGGATCTCGGTATAACGCATCGCCGCGGCAGAATCACCATCAATAGATCCAAAATTACCTTGACCATCAATTAATATATAGCGCAAAGAGAAAGGTTGTGCCATGCGTACGATTGCATCGTATACTGCAATATCCCCATGAGGATGATACTTACCAATTACATCTCCAACTATACGAGCGGATTTCTTATACGGTTTATTCCAATGATTCATTAGGATATGCATTGCGTAAAGTACGCGACGGTGTACCGGTTTCAGCCCATCTCTGATATCAGGTAATGCCCGTCCTACAATCACTGACATAGCATAATCCAAATATGAATGTTTAAGTTCATCTTCAATATTAATCGGTATTATTTCACTGGAAAGATTGCTCATTAAGCCATTAATCCTCTGTTTTAGATTACCTACTTTCTTTACTTTTAATGATAAACCATGCCATGAGGTAATCATTTTATTATTAATTTTATCATATGGTAATCTCTAGTTAAATAATAGTTTTTTTTAATTACCATAGAACTAACTACCTAAATAGGATAGTCTATCATTAGATATAGGAGATCTAATAATAGTGATTAATTATAATGATGAATACTGGATGCAACATGCTTTAGCATTAGCTGAATATGCAAGTCAACTAGGAGAAGTTCCGGTTGGTGCTATTTTAGTCAAATCAGATCGGATTCTTAGTCAAGCTTGGAATTGTACTATTAGTATTAATGATCCTACTGCTCATGCTGAAATAGTAGCTTTACGCATTGGTGGAAAATTATTACAAAATTATCGTTTACTTAATACCATACTTTATGTGACACTTGAACCTTGTATAATGTGTACAGGAGCAATTATCAATAGTAGAATTGAACGTGTAGTTTTTGGAGCTAGAGATCACCAACATGGTACTTCTTTATTGCTACTAAAAAAACTCGGCTTAAATCATCGAATACCATTCAAAGGTGATGTCCTTGGTCATGCATGTACTGGATTATTGAAAAATTTTTTTCAGCAACTCCGTAAAAAAAATAAATAATCTTCTTAGGGCATAATAATTTTCGGATTTTAAATCATTCTATTCTTAGAGATAATTTATTCATCACTAAGTAATTTTAATATAAGGTTTACTATTTGGACATTTCCAGCAATCATATTATTGTAAATTATCATCTGATAACATCCCCTAAAACATGTTACTACCCCTCCTGCTTCACGTATTAACAATTCACCAGCACTAAAATATAATTGATTGAAACCAATTTTAAAATAACCATCTAGACGACCTGAAGCAATATAAGCTAAATCTAATGCAGTAGAACCGCTAGCACGACAATCTGCACATTTACTAAAGATTACGGCCATCTGTTTTAAATATTCCTGAGAATAATATTGAGGATTATTTATGAAAGAAAAATCGGTAGCTAGAATCATTCCATTTAGATTTCTGACTTTACTTGTTCTCATTCGGTAACCATTCAATTTTGTACCTTGACCGCGAACTGCAGTAAATAATTCATTTCGAATAAAATCATAAATTACTGCTATCTCGGTACGTTTTTTTATAATGATAGCTATAGAAACCGCCCAATGAGGTATTTTTTTTATAAAATTAGTTATACCATCTAATGGATTTATTATCCATTGTACTTCGTGATTTTTAATTTCAAATTCAAATTTAGAATGACGTTTAAAAGAAATCACATGTTCAGGATAACATTTATGAATAATATTCATTACTAATTTTTCGATTTTTTTCATCATATATAAAATATGATCAGATTGTTGTTGAGGCTGAGTGATTTCAAGATTTTCTGAATTTTTATATATTAAATCTCCTGTGAGGCGTGCCGCTCGTATAGCAATGTTGAGGATTGGATGCATAACTATCTCCTGCGGTAAATATCAATATATTAATATTATATTAACATTCCGAAGTGAAATGATTGATTGGATAAAATTTGCACAGTTGGCATTATATACTTGACTAAATTACTCAAGTATGAAATATTATCACTAATCAATCTATAGTATAATACTTTTATTGTAGTAAGACACTAAAAGTAGTGAATTTTATTTAGTAACCAATATGAGATTAACATCTAAAGGTCGTTATGCTGTTACCGCAATACTTGATATTGCGCTCAATTCACATCGAGGTCCCGTCTCGCTTACAGAGATTTCCAAACGTCAAGGAATTTCTCTTTTTTATTTACAGCAACTCTTAGCTAGATTGCGAAAACAAGGATTAGTATCAAGTATTCGTGGACCCGGTGGCGGGTATATTTTATTAAAAAAAGTCAATGAAATAGCGGTTAGTTCCATAATGAGAGCGGTTGATGAATCAGTAGATGCCACTAGATGTCAAGGTAAAGAAAGTTGCCATAATGGAGAACAATGTCTTACTCATACTTTATGGCATCATCTCAGTGAGCTTATTAATGAATTTCTTAATAAAATTACTTTAGCAGAATTGGTTAAAAATAACCAGATGGCTAGTATCTATAATCCACAGGTAGTAAGAGAATTAGTTACTTTAAAAGTATCGGAAATTAATAACTTTAAAAGTAGCTAATACGGAGTTTTCATGAAATTACCAATTTATTTAGACTATTCAGCAACCACACCCATTGACCGACGTGTAGCTGAAAAAATGATGCTTTATATGACTAATGATGGCATTTTTGGTAATGCGGCTTCTAGATCACATCGTTTTGGATGGCAAGCTGAAGAAGCGGTAGATATAGCACGTAATCAGATTGCAGAACTAATTGGTGCCGATCCCCGAGAAATTATTTTTACCTCAGGAGCAACCGAATCAGATAATCTCGCTATTAAAGGAACGGCAGGATTTTATCAAAAAAAGGGTAAACATATTATTACTAGTAAAATAGAGCATAAAGCTGTATTAGATACTTGTCGTCAGTT
Source organism: Candidatus Dasytiphilus stammeri (assembly GCA_045290365.1). Classification (GTDB taxonomy): domain Bacteria; phylum Pseudomonadota; class Gammaproteobacteria; order Enterobacterales; family Enterobacteriaceae; genus Dasytiphilus; species Dasytiphilus stammeri_N. Next base: position 481,427 of record CP145882.1, read on the forward strand.
AGAAGGTGAAGGATTTGAGGTCACTTATTTGTATCCAGATAAATCTGGTATCATAGATCTAAAATTTTTAGAGAAAGCAATACGTCATAATACTATTTTAGTATCTATTATGCATGTTAATAATGAGATAGGAACAATACAGGATATTGCTTCAATTGGGAAATTATGTCGTCAGCATAATATTTTTTATCATGTTGATGGTACCCAAAGTGTTGGAAAACTCCCAATAAATCTAAAAAAAATAAATGTTGATCTACTGTCTTTCTCAGCACATAAAATATACGGTCCTAAAGGAATTGGTGTTTTATATGTACGTCGAAAACCCCGAGTTCGTCTAGAAGCACAAATTCATGGTGGGGGTCATGAACGAGGAATTCGTTCGGGCACTTTACCAGTACATCAAATTGTAGGAATGGGTGAAGCTTGTCGTATTGCAAATGAAGAGATTAAAATTGAAAATCAAAGATTAAGTAAGTTACGTAATTATCTTTGGGATGGTCTTCAAAATATTGAAGAAGTTTACTTAAATGGTTCTCTTGAACATAGTGTTCCAAATATTCTGAATGTGAGTTTTAATTATGTAGAAGGAGAATCATTGATGATGGCTTTGAAAGATTTAGCAGTATCTTCAGGTTCAGCTTGTACTTCTGCTAGTTTAGAACCTTCTTATGTATTGCGTTCATTGGGGATGAATGATGAATTAGCACATAGCTCAATTAGATTTTCTATAGGACGTTTTACTACAATTGAAGAAATAGATTATACAATTTCGTTAGTACGTAAGTCCATTAGTAAACTGCGTGAACTTTCTCCGCTTTGGGAAATGCACAAAGATGGTATAGATCTTAAGAGTATTAATTGGATATGTCAATAAAATTTATTATGTGATGATAGTTCAAGGAATTAAATATGGCTTATAGTAAAAAAGTGATAGATCATTATGAAAATCCTCGTAATGTAGGATCTTTTGAAAACTCAGATGGTTCAGTTGGGAGCGGCATGGTAGGTGCCCCAGCATGCGGAGATGTAATGAAATTACAAATAAAAGTTAATGGGGATGGTATTATTGAAGATGCATGTTTTAAAACATATGGATGTGGTTCTGCTATTGCATCTAGTTCACTAATAACTGAATGGGTAAAAGGTAAATCACTAGAAGAAGCAGAATCTATTAAAAACATTCAGATTGCTGAAGAATTAGAATTACCACCAGTTAAAATTCATTGCTCTATTTTAGCAGAAGATGCTATCAAAGCAGCAATTGCTGATTATAAAGGCAAAAATAATAAATGATTGTGTTAGCTTTATCATTATCAGGTAGTAGTACATTATGTCAATTACTTTAAGTGACAGTGCGGCTGCACATCTTCATAAGGTTTTGAACAAACGAAACAAGTGTTTTGGATTGCGTTTGCGAGTAATTACCTCAGGTTGTTCTGGTATGGCTTATGTTCTAGAATTTGTTGATGAATTACAGCCAGGAGATACTTTGATAGAAAATAAAGGTATAAAAATTTTTATCGATAAAAAAAGCTTTTTATATATCAATGGAACTGAATTAGATTTTGTAAAAGAAGGACTGAATGAAGGTTTTAAATTTAATAATCCTAATGTGAAATATCAATGTGGATGTGGTAAAAGTTTTAATATCTAGAATTTTAAAGGTTTTCCATTCTTATCTTAGATATTTTTAGGTATTTTATGAACTATTTTAAAATTTTTGGATTACCTATCAATTTTAAAATTGATAATAAACTACTAGAAGCGCGTTTTCATAATTTACAGCGACAACTTCATCCTGATCGATCCATTGTAGATCCTGAAAATCAATTGGAGGTTGTAACAAAATCAGCATTAGTGAATCAAGCTTGGAAAGTATTGAGTAATCCTATTTCAAGAGCAGAGTATTTATTATTACTTCATGGTTTCGATGTTAATAGCGAGCAAAATAATAATTTAATGGATACTAATTTTTTAAAAACACAGTTTGATTTACGTGAAGAATTACAAAATATTGAGCAAAAAGCATGTTTAAAAGAATTAAGTAAATTTACGAATCAAATTGAATCATCCATCAGCAAAATTCATTACCAAATAGAAAAAGAAATTGAATCTCAAGATTGGGAGAAAGCTGCTAATACCTTGCGTAAAATCCGGATGTTTACAAAATTGCGTTTTAAAATTGAAGATTTAGAAAATAGATTATTAAATTTATAAATGGAAACAAATTATGGTATTATTGCAAATTCGTGAACCCCAAAATATTCTTAAAGTAAGAGCGAAGAGTAAACAAAAGACAGCATTAGCTGCCGGTATTGATTTGGGAACTACATATTCTTTGATAGCCACGGTGCGAAATGGTAATGCTGAAATAATACCCGACTTACAACATCGCTATCTATTACCTTCTGTAGTACATTATCATGATAAAGGAAAAAATGTAGGTTGGGAAGCACTTGAACAGGCATCAAGTGATCCGATCAATACTATTTTTTCTGTAAAAAGAATCATAGGCTGCTCACTTTATGAGATAAACAAGCGTTATCCTAATTTGCCTTACCATTTTACAACCAGTGATAATGGTTCTCCACTAATTACTACATCTGCTGGGATGATTACTCCAATAAAAGTTTCAAGCGATATTTTGACAGAACTAGTTGAAAGAGCAAAAAACACATTAAAAGAAAATTTTTCAGGCGTGGTTATTACTATTCCAGCTTATTTTAATAATGCCCAACGTCAAGCAACTAAAGATGCGGCCGAGTTAGCAGGCTTGCATGTCTTACGATTACTTAATGAACCTACCGCAGCGGCTATTGCTTATGGATTTAAAGCAGAAGTAGAAGAAATCATTGCAGTTTATGATTTAGGTGGTGGAACTTTTGATATTTCACTTCTTAAATTAAATAAAGGTGTCTTTGAAGTTTTAGCAACCGGAGGTCTGTCTAACCTTGGAGGAGATGATTTTGACCAGATATTAGTAAATCTATTTTATGAAAAAATCGGTTTAAAGAATTGTGATAATCAAAATTTACAACGTAAAATGTTAGAAGTTGCAATTGAAGCCAAAATAGTCTTAAGCAATAAACCACAGACTTTAGTTAAAATTAAAAACTGGAAATTTCTAGTTACTCGTAAAGAATTTGAAGGATTAATTACTCATTACATAGAACAGACCATATTTGTATGTCGTCGTACTTTAAAAGATGCGAATTTGAGGCAACAAGATATCTCAAAAATAATTCTGGTTGGAGGTTCTACTAGATTGCCTATTATACGTGAGAAAATTGCCGAATTTTTTTGTCAAACCCCTTTAACATCTTTTGATCCTGAAAAGCTTGTCGCACTAGGAGCTGCTATTCAGGCTAATATACTTTTAGGTAATAACCCATCTGATATCTTGTTATTAGATGTTATTCCATTGTCATTAGGTATTGAAACTTTAGGTGGTTTTGTTGAAAAAATTATACCACGTAATAGTACTATTCCTATGATTAAAAATCAAGAATTTACCACTTTTAAAGATGGACAAACTACAATGATGATCCATATTTTACAAGGAGAACAAGAAAAAGTTGCTCATTGTCGCTCAATCGCTCGCTTTACTTTAAATGGAATACCTGAGTTACCAGCAGGAAAAGCCCGTATCAATGTCATTTTTCAGTTAGATGCCGACGGATTGCTAAGTGTTACTGCTATCGAAAAAATTACTGGTGCTTCTGCTTCGGTTAAAGTTCATCCGACTTATGGTTTAAGTGAAAACGAACTGATCCGCAGGATTAATAAAGATTTACATCTGGGAAAAGATGTATCTAGAATTGATTTACCGTCTGCGTCTGTTCATACTTAAATGAAGTCTAAAATTCCAATATATATGCGAGATTATATCGATGCCAAAAATTCTTTTTTTACCACATCACATATTAATTCCAGATGGAATAACAGTGGATGCTAAAATAGGCGAAACCATCTTAGATGTAGCGTTGCGTAGCGGGATTAAAATGGAGCATGCATGTGAAAAATCTTGTGCATGTGCTACATGTCATTGTGTAGTACGGGCAGGTTTTAACTCTTTATCACCTATGATGGAAAATGAAGAGGATATGTTAGATAAAGCTTGGGGAGTAAAAACTCAAAGTAGGTTAAGTTGCCAAGCATATATTAATAGTGAAGATTTAGTAGTAGAAATACCCCAGTATACAATAAATATTATTTAAGATGCTTTTTTTATCATTAAAAGCAATGATTATATGATGTATTTATTGGTTAAAGATTATATGGAAGTGTTCATATTAAGAGTATCTTATGACAATAGAACGTACCTTTGCGATTATCAAACCTAATGCAGTAGCTAAAAATATTATTGGCACTATATATTCCAGACTTGAAAGTAACGAATTTCAGATTATCGCCGCTAAAATGCAGCATTTATCTATAAAAAAAGCCCAGGAATTTTATGTACAACATAAAGATAAACCGTTTTTTGATAAATTAATAGCCTTTATGATTTCCGGACCGATTATGCTTTCTGTGTTAAAAAGAGATAATGCCGTTCAATTGCTTAGAGATTTAATGGGAGCAACTAATCCTGCAGATGCGATACCAGGTACTTTACGTGCTGATTATGCCGATAATATTACTGCTAATGCTATCCATGGTTCAGATTCTAGAGAGTCTGCTCACAGAGAAATTAACTATTTTTTTATAGAAGATGAAATTTGCGATAATCGCAAATTTTAATGATTCTTAATAAAATATGGTTGCAAAATTGCTTTCGCTATCATCGTCATTTTTAGTTTCTCATAAAGATGAGAGAATAAATTTACTGGATTTAAATCGTAAAAAAATGCATGAATTTTTCATTTCTATTGGAGAAAAAAGCTATCGGGCAGATCAAGTAATGAAATGGATTTATCATTATTACTATAATGATTTTAATTTAATGACAAACCTTAATAAAAAATTATGTAGTAAACTGATATCCTGCGCTAAAATTCAAGCTCCTGAAATTACCGAAGAATATAGATCTAATGATGGTACAATTAAATGGATTATTCGGGTTAAAACTCAAAAAGTAGAGATGGTTTATCTACCTCATGAGAGACATGCGACTCTTTGTATTTCATCCCAGGTAGGATGTGCGTTAAAATGTCAATTTTGTTTCACCGCACAGCAGGGATTTAATCGTAATTTATGTGTTTCAGAAATTATTGGGCAGGTATGGATTGCTAATAAAACGCTTATTAGCCTAGGTAGAAGTCCAATTAATAATGTCGTCATGATGGGAATGGGAGAACCACTTCTTAATTTGTCTAATTTATTACCAGCTATAGAAATTATGCTAGACAATTTTGGATTAGCTCTATCTAAAAGGCATATTACTATATCAACATCTGGTATAGTTCCAGCAATCGATAAACTAAAGAATAAAATTGATGTAGCCTTAGCTATTTCATTACACGCACCTAATGATAAATTGCGAAGTTCTATCATGCCAATTAATAAGAAATATAATATTACTAACCTTTTAGCGGCCGTGCGTCGTTATTTAGCTACGTCTAGGGCTAATGGTTTAGTTACCATTGAGTATGTTATGATAGATCATGTTAATGATTACATAGAACATGCTTATGAGTTGGTTGATCTTCTGAAAGAAATCCCATGTAAAATTAACTTAATTCCTTGGAATCCATATCCTAATGCACCTTATAGACGTAGTTCAATTATTAGAATTAAACGTTTTTATAATATAATGGTCTCCTCTGGCTTTATTACTATCATCCGCAAGATTCGCGGAGATGATATTAATGCTGCTTGTGGACAATTATCTGGTACAGTCATTAATCGTATTAAAGATACTACTAAATTCCACAGTTAATAACTTCACATATTAATTAATCGAATCGATAAACTGCATATTTCATAAAAGTTTACTGTTAGTTGTTTTCGGAGTGGTAAATCTCTGGATATGAAGAATAATTAACTATTTCTTAAGAAGAAATCTTGTAACAATCTAATAAAGTGGTCAGTTTATTACAGACCGTAATCAAAATGTGGGAGAATAAAAGATGTATACTAATACAATAAGAAGACGTCAATCAAAAACGATTTACGTTGGAAATGTTCCCATCGGAGGTAAATCCCTAATTTCTGTACAATCTATGACCAATACTATTACTACTAATATTGAGGAAACGGTTAAACAAATCAAAGCATTAGAACAGGTTGGAGCAGATATTGTGAGAATCTCTATTCCTACCATGGATGCAGTAGAAGCATTTAAAAAAATTAAATCTCAAGTAAAAGTTCCCTTGGTTGCCGATATTCATTTTGATTATCGTCTGGCATTAAAGGTGGTGGAATATGGGGTGGACTGTTTGCGCATTAATCCAGGTAATATTGGTAACGAGAGGCGTATTCGTCAAATTGTTCACTGTGCTCGTGATCATAATATTCCAATTAGAATTGGAATCAATGCAGGTTCTTTAGAAAAAGATTTACAAAATAAATATGGCACGCCTACTCCACAAGTTTTATTAGAATCAGCATTACGTCAAGTTGATTTTTTTTATAAAATGAATTTTGAAAAGTTTAAAGTTAGTATTAAGGCTTCAGATGTATTTGTAGCTATAGAGTCATATCGGCTGTTAGCAAAACAGATCGAACAGCCCTTACATTTAGGAATTACTGAAGCAGGAGGTGCCCGTGCTGGAGCAGTGAAATCTGCTATTGGATTAGGGATAATGCTATCTGAAGGGATTGGTGATACCTTGAGAGTTTCTTTAGCGGCAGATCCCGTAGAAGAAGTTAAGGTAGGATTTGATATTCTAAAATCTTTACGTATTCGTTCACGAGGTATTAATTTTATTGCCTGTCCCACTTGTTCAAGGCAAGAATTTGATGTTATTCAAACCATAAATATTTTAGAAGATCGATTAGATGATATTCTTACTCCTATGGATATTTCTATTATTGGTTGTGTAGTGAATGGACCAGGAGAAGCTTTAATATCAAATATTGGTGTGGCAGGAAGTAAAAATAGGAGTGGATTATATGAAGATGGCATAAGGATCAATAAATTAGATAATGGTAAACTAGTTGATCAACTAGAAAATATCATACGTACTAAAGCAGCATTATTAGAGAAAATTCAAGGGATTGATTCTTAGATGCTTCAATACTTAAAATCAGCATAATTTACTTATTAATCATCACTTTATTAGTGGCAGAAAATTTATAAATGGGAAGGTGATTGTGAATCGGATTCAGTCGGTGCGTGGAATGCATGATTATCTTCCAGCAGAAGCCTTAATATTTAATAAAATTGAAAAAATACTTGTACAGGTACTTAATCGTTATGGATATCGTGAAATTATACTACCTATTGTGGAACGTACCTCATTATTTAAACGTGCTATAGGTGAAATCACTGATGTAGTGGAAAAAGAAATGTATATTTTTAATGATCGCCATGGTGAAAGTCTAACTCTTAGACCAGAAGGAACCGCTTGCTGTGTTCGTGCTGGCATCCAACATGGATTACTAGATCGTAATGAACAACGTTGGTGGTATTATGGACCTATGTTTCGCTATGAGCGACCGCAAAAAGGTCGTTATCGTCAGTTTCATCAGTTAGGTGTAGAAGTTTTTGGATTACCTGGACCAAATATTGACACTGAATTAATTATGCTGACAGCTAGATGGTGGCGTGCCTTAGGAATTCTTGATTATGTTTCTCTTGAAATTAATAGTTTAGGTTCTATAGATGCTCGTACTAGTTACCGCGCGGCTTTATTTTCATTTTTTAAAAAGAGATTAAAATTTTTAGATGAAGATAGTAAAAAACGCATATATACTAATCCCCTGCGAATATTAGATACTAAAAATAGTACTGTGAGAATGATGTTGAATGAAGCACCCCTCTTAAGTAACTATCTTGATAAAGAATCGCAAGAACATTTCATAAAATTATGTCATTTATTAGATAAAAATGGAATTAAATATACAATTAATCCATTTTTAGTTCGTGGTCTAGATTATTATAATAGAACTGTTTTTGAATGGGTAAATTATAGTATAAGTTCACAAGGAACCTTATGTGCTGGTGGTCGTTATGATAATCTAGTCCACCAGATGGGTGGAAAGAATACTCCAGCAGTGGGATTAGCACTGGGTATGGAAAGATTAGTGATGCTAGTTAATTCTGTTAATACAACCTTTTCATTTGAATCACTAGAGGTTTATATAATCGCTTCTAGTACTTCTGTAGAAGCAGAAGTAATAATATTAGCTGAAAAATTGCGGGATAGTTTTCCAAAGATTAAAGTTATGATAAATTATAGCGGTGGGAAATTAAAAAAAAAATTGGCGGATGCAAATAAATTAGGAGCTCGTATTGTCTTAGTATTAGGTGATAATGAAATATTAAATAATATAATAATTCTAAAAGATTTACGTACTGGAGAACAAAAAATACTTGAATACGATCAAGTGATAAAATTTATTGAATCCATTTTAGGAAATTAGTGTGAAATATTATAACAGTGATCAAGAATCTATTCGAATGATACGAAGTGTTTTAAGCATCAATAGTCAGCTATTATTATTTTTTGCTCTGGTCATTTTTGGAATAGGGTTATTATTTACTGGACGATATTGGTACACATATAAACTTAATAAAGTAAGGAAAATTTCGGCTATATATTTAACCAATATAAAAAAATTAAATCTGAATCAGCATCCTGCGGAAATATTTATTAGTAATAATAATATTTACGGTATATTGACTACTTTAAATCAAGCCAAATATTTTATATTAAATAATAAACTAGATCAAGCAGCGTTACAGTTACAAAATAGTTTAAAAGATATTAAGGATAATAACATATATGCAATATTAAGTATACGCCTCGCACGTATACAATTACAGCAAAAAAAAATGCTTGAAGCTTTGCATACCCTTGATAATATCAAGGGCGATCATTGGAACTCAATAATTGCAGAGATCAAGGGTGATATCTTTTTAACTAATGCAGCTATTAAAGAAGCTAATAAAGAATGGCACAACTGTATGAATTTAAGTATGTCACCTCTTCTTAAAGATATTGTACAAATGAAAATAGATAATTTATTAAATTAAATAATGCTTTAGTACTAATTTTAGTGTATTAAGGCATCTTTTTATAAGGTGTAAAACATGGTTATGCCTTTAATTGCTTTAGTAGGACGTCCCAATGTGGGGAAATCTACCTTATTCAATAGATTAACAAATACACATGACGCATTAGTATCAGAGACTCCTGAAATGACGCGGGATCGTAAATATGGCTATATTGAAGTTAATGGACATCAATTTATTATAATTGATACAGGTGGTCTTAAAGAAGATGAAAAAGGTATTAATAAGGAAGTTTTTTCACAATTTATGCAAGCAATTAATGAATCAGAGCTAATATTATTGATAGTAGATGCGCAAGTGGGATTAATGCCAGGTGATATTCATATAATGAATATTCTTCGTTGTTATAAAAAAACCGTTTTTATCATAGCTAATAAAAGTGAAGGTAATACTTTAGTGTCAGAATTCTATTCTTTAGGTCAGAATAAAATTTATTTTATTACGGCATTAAAAGAAAAAGAAAATGGTATAAATCAATTATTAGCACACATAGTCGCTTGGGGGATAGATCGTACATGTCCTACAGCTCTAAATGAATCAAATCACGCTAATTTATTTTTATTAAAAAAATTTAAACACACTCCAGTAAAAAATAATGGTTCTATTCAAGCACCTATTAAAATTGCTATTATTGGGCGTCCAAATGTAGGTAAATCCACTTTAATGAATTCTATTATTGGAAAAGAACAAGTAATAGTTTGTAATCTTCCAGGAACTACGCGTGATAGTGTGTATATTCCGGTTTTACTTGATGGGTCTAAATATGTATTAATTGATACAGCTGGGGTGCGCAAACGTGTCAAGCGATTTGAAAACTTTGAAAAATTATCAGTAAAAAAAACCCTACAAGCTATTAAAGAAGCGAATGTTATAATAATCGTTATCGATGCCGTTGAAGGAATTATGAATCAAGATCTTTCTTTATTATCTTTGATTATTAATGAAGGTCGCTCTTTAGTTATTATTATAAATAAATGGGATGCTTTAGCTTCTGAAATGAGAAAAAAATTAAAACTCAACCTGGAATTACGTTTAAAATTTCTGAAATTTGTAAGGATACACTTCATTTCAGCATTAAATGGAACTGGAATTAGAGATTTATTTAATTCCGTTAAAGAAGCTTACCATTCATCAATGAAACGAGTAAGTACGGCAATCCTGACTCGTATTATGCGAATGGCAATTGTAGATCATCATCCACCATTATATATAAAATTAAAATATGCTCATTCTGGTGGAATTAATCCTCCAATCATTGTTATTCATGGTAATAAAGTAAAAGAATTACCACAGTTTTATAGAAATTACCTAGTGAATTATTTCAGACGTTCATTATCTATAATAGGAACTCCAATTCTTCTTTCTTTAAAAGAAGGTTATAATCCTTTCCAAAAAAAAATTACAATTAAATACAAAAAATCTCATTAATTTAATAATATTTATGTTTTATTTTAAATATTTGATATCCACTACTTTACTAAAAACTTCACCATCAATAAATCGGGTTTTTAATATATTACCAAATTGTACTTGGTGAATACTCTTAATCAACGTAAGCTTATTATGAGGGTGATCTATTGTAGTTAGACTATAACCGCGTATAAGTGTAGCTAGCGGACTAAGAGTTTCAAGTTGGGCAACCGTAGAAACCAGATGTTGACGGTATTTATTAAATAATCTAGAGATAGATTTTTGTATTATATATTGCAATTGCTGAAGTGTTTTATGCAAGCGATAAATATTGAGTTGTGGCTGAATAGTAAATAAACGTTGTTCCAATAATGTATATTGCTGAGTAGCATTTCGGAGTAGCATTTGCACAAGATCTTCTAATTGGTAATATTTTTCAGTTAAAAGAGTTCTTTGACGCATGATAGATAATTGTGGATGATGTTGTTTGAGATGATGAAATAAAGATGTCAAAGAGTTATGTTGTTGTGCTAAAAAATAATCCATGGCCATTGCCAGACGTTGTTTTTGAGATTGTATTTGTCGTAATAATTCATTTTTATTGCGGCTCACCATTTCAGCGGCGGCTGATGGTGTAGGCGCTCGTACATCGGCAACAAAATCCGCGAGAGTAACATCCGTTTCATGGCCTACCGCACTTATAGTAGGAATTTTGCTGGCAAAGATCGCACGTACTACACGTTCATCATTAAAACACCATAAATCTTCCCAAGATCCACCACCACGACCGACAATGATCACATCGCACTCATTACGTTTATTAGCTATTTCAATCGCATACTTAATACTTTCTGGAGCAAGCTCTCCTTGTACTATGGCCTGATAAATTATTATCGATAATAATGGATCACGACGATGAAGTATTCTTAAGATATCATATAGGGCTGCTCCGGTAGTTGAGGTAATAATACCAACTTGTTGTGCTGGATTAGGTAACCCCTGTTTAAATTTATGATCAAATAATCCTTCAGTAAATAATAGGTTTCTTAATTGTTCATATTGTTGTTTTAATATTCCGTCACCGGCTGGTTGTATGCTTTCGGCAATAATTTGATAATCTCCCCTTGATTCATATAGCGTAATAGCTGCATGTACAACAATTTGCTGTCCGTTTTTAGGACAAAAGATGGCACGCCTATTACAGTTACGGAACATTACACAGCGCACCTGTGCGATATTATCTTTTAGCGTAAAATACCAGTGTCCCGAAGTCGGTTGAGAAAAATTAGAAACTTCAGCGTTTAACCAAATACTTTTTAGTTGTTTTTCCAGAAGTTCTCTTACGGTTTTATTAAGACGACTCACTGTAAAAACGGTTGGTAAATATTTATGTGACATTAAAGTAAAATTATTAATCAAATGAATTATCAAATATTACCTATCTGTAATAGATGATCAATAGTTTTTTAATAAAATAATAGAGATGAATTAATCTGGAATGTATAATCTCATAAAATATTTTAAGGAATGGAGATATTTTAATGCTACGTATAGCTAAAGAAGCACTGACATTTGATGATGTTTTACTAGTTCCTGCTCATTCGACAGTTTTACCTCATACAGCAGTTTTGAGTACTTGGTTAACCAATAAGATTGCTTTAAACATTCCTCTGTTATCTGCTGCTATGGATACAGTTACTGAATCTACTTTAGCTATTAGTTTAGCACAAGAAGGAGGATTAGGTTTTATTCATAAAAATATGTCAATTGAGCAACAGGCAGAAGAAGTACGTAAGGTTAAAAAACATGAAAGTGGTATGGTCCTCGATCCACAAACGGTATTACCTGAAACCAGATTATGGGAAGTAAAAATTTTGACTAAACGTAATGGTTTTGCTGGTTATCCAGTGGTAAATAAGAATCATGAACTAATTGGAATCGTTACTCGACGTGATCTTCGTTTTGTTACAGATCTTAATAAACCTGTTTTTGCCGTCATGACGCCAAAAGATCGTTTAGTAACAATTAAAGATGGAGAATCCCGCGATGTTGTTTTACAAAAAATGCATGAAAAACGTGTAGAAAAAGCCTTGGTAGTAGATGCCAATTTTCATTTACGCGGCATGGTAACAGTCAAGGATTTTCAAAAAGCAGAACGTCAACCTTATGCATGCAAAGATGAACAAGGGCGTCTACGTGTTGGTGCTGCTGTGGGAGTTGGAATTGGAAATTATAAACGTATTGATGCTCTAGTAGCCGCCGAAGTTGATGTATTACTAATTGATTCTTCACATGGTCATTCAGAAGGAGTATTACAGTGTATTCGTGAAACACGTGACAGATATCAAAACCTGCAAATTGTTGGAGGTAATATAGCAACTGCCGCAGGTGCCTTAGCATTAGTAGATGCGGGTGTGAACGCTGTTAAAGTAGGTATTGGACCTGGTTCAATTTGTACTACTCGTATCATTACTGGTGTAGGGATACCACAAATTACTGCCGTTTCTGATGCGGTAGCTGCTTTACATGAATCGGGGATTCCCGTGATAGCAGATGGAGGGATTAGATTTTCCGGAGATATAGCTAAAGCAATTGCGGCTGGTGCCTCGTGCGTTATGATAGGTTCATTATTAGCTGGAACTGAAGAATCTCCAGGAGAAATTGAATTGTACCATGGACGCGCTTTTAAATCATATCGTGGTATGGGTTCTCTCGGATCAATGTCACATGGTTCATCAGATCGGTATTTTCAAAATCAAAATCTTGCCAAACTAGTACCAGAAGGTATTGAAGGACGTGTAGCTTATAAAGGGAAACTTAAAGAAATTATTCATCAGCAAATGGGTGGCTTAAAATCCTGTATGGGTCTAACAGGGTGTAGTACTATTGAAGAATTACGTACCAAAGCACAATTTGTACGTATTAGTAATGCCGGTATTACCGAGAGTCATGTTCATGATGTAATTTTGACAAAAGAACCTCCCAATTATCCGATGCATTAATGAACGGTTTGATTTTAAAAGTAGCAATCACATATTTTTACTAAAAATTTCAATGGTATTAATTATGATAGAAAATATTCATAGATACAGGATATTAATAATTGATTTTGGATCACAATATACTCAATTAATAGCTCGTCGCATACGAGAAATCGGAGTTTATTGTGAATTATTTCCCTGGAATCTTACGGAAGAGCATCTTATTAAATTTAAACCTAATGGAATTATTCTTTCAGGGGGACCCGAAAGTACTACTGAACCTCACAGCCCACGGGCACCAGATTATGTATTTAAGGTAGGATGTCCAGTATTAGGAATATGCTATGGTATGCATCTTATGGCTATACAGTTAGGTGGTAAAGTAGAGAAAACATCTAAACGAGAATTTGGTTCGGCACAAGTTAAAGTAGTTGCTGACAGTATGCTTATTCATGATATAAAAGATGCTCTTGGCAGTAAAGGATCGTTATTAGAAGTGTGGATGAGTCATGGTGATAAGGTTACAGTTCTTCCATCAGATTTTATCTCTCTAGCTGCTAATAATAGCTGTCCTATTGCTATGATGGCTAACGAACAGAAGTCTTTTTATGGTGTGCAATTTCATCCGGAAGTCACACATACTAAACAGGGACACCTTATACTGAAACGTTTTGTATGTGAGATTTGTGCTTGTAAATCTATCTGGATACCAGTTAATATAATTGAAGATATAGTTATAACCTTATACCATCAAATGGGTAACAATCAGGTTATTTTAGGTCTTTCCGGAGGAATTGATTCTTTAGTTACAGCAATACTATTACATCATGCTATTGGTAGGCGATTAACCTGTATTTTTATTGATAACGGATTACTAAGAGTAAATGATATCACAAATATAGATATATTAAAGAATCTTTTTGGGCTTCAAGTTACTCATATTTCCGCAGAAGAGCGATTTATTTCAGCACTAGCTGGAATCACTGATCCTGAAATTAAACGTAAAATTATTGGTCGGATTTTTATCAATATTTTTCATGAGATCGCAGAAAAATCTCCGTCAATAAAATGGCTTGCACAAGGGACGATTTATCCTGATATCATTGAATCCATAGGTCAAGCACAGTTGATCAAATCACATCATAATGTAGGTGGACTACCTAAAAATATGAAACTTGGTCTAGTAGAACCTCTAAAAAAATTATTTAAAGATGAGGTACGAAAAATAGGATTAGAATTAAAAATACCTCATGATATATTATATCGGCATCCTTTTCCAGGACCTGGATTAGGAGTAAGGATCTTAGGAGAAGTAAAACCAGAATATTGCAAATTATTACGTCATGCAGATTCAATTTTTATTGAAGAGCTTTATAAAGCTAATTTATATTATAAAATTAGTCAAGCGTTTGCTGTTTTTATCCCAGTGCGTTCAGTTGGTATTATGGGAGACGCTCGCAAGTATGATTGGGTTATTGCATTACGTGCGGTAGAAACTGTGGATTTTATGACAGCTAAGTGGGTAAAGTTACCTTATGATTTCCTTGAAGGGGTTTCTAATCGTATACTTAATGAAGTTCCAGGAATTTCCCGTGTAGTTTACGATATTTCTAGTAAACCACCTGCTACCATTGAATGGGAATAAAAATTAAAAGTTAATAATATTCTTGAATAGACCTACTTTTAAATCCTTTGCAGTATAAATCATCTTACTATCAACCGTTACTTCACCATCTGCTACTCCCATAATAATTTTTCTATTAATGACGCGTTTTAAATGGATTTGATACATTACTTTTTGAGATGTTGGTAATATCTGCCCGGTAAATTTTACTTCCCCAACTCCAAGTGCACGACCTTTTCCTTTAGATCCCAACCAACCCAGATAAAATCCCACTAATTGCCACATTGCATCTAAGCCTAAACAACCCGGCATCACTGGATCTCTAATAAAGTGGCAATGAAAAAACCATAAATTAGAATCTATATCTAATTCTGCTTCTACATGTCCTTTATTATATGATCCTCCATATTGAGATATATTAATGACACGATCTATCATTAACATATTACCGGCTGGTAAATTTGGGCCTTCCTTACTAAATAATTCACCTCTTCCAGAAGCTATTAAATCATCTTTAGTATAAGATTTACGTTTATCTCCTACCATGTTTCAAGCCTTCCCTCCCTAATACTTTTATTTCAACCATTTTTTCCAAGGTAAAAACCATCTTTTGCGTTTAAAAATTTTGCTAGTATTTATTTTAGTAATGCGATCTTTAATTTTTTGCAGTAGACCAGGTTCATTATCGGCATTCCATTTCATTCCGGTTAATAATGGAATAGCATCATTCACATGGTTCACTATCCAAATATTAAATTTACCATTATGAACTGCTTCGATAACATCTCTTTGCAAACATAAATTAGATAAATTGGTTCTGGGTATAATAACTCCTTGACTACCAGTTAATTTACGTTGATTGCAAATCTGAAAAAATCCCTCAATTTTTTCATTAATACACCCAATAGATTGTACATTGCCAAATTGATCTACTGATCCAGTAACAGCGATCTGCTGATCAATTGGTTGACATGATAAAGCACTAATAATTGCACATAATCCTGCTAATGAAGCACTGTCACCATCTATTCTTAGGTAAGTTTGTTCAAAAACTAGTGATATGGAAAATGGAAGGTGAGAGTCTAATTCTAAGGCAGCAATTAACCAAGATTGTATGATTATCATCCCCTTAGAATGAATATTTCCACCTAAATCCACTTTTCTTTCTACATCCATTAATTCACCATCTCCATTATGTACAACACAACTAATACGTAATGGCTCTCCTAAAAGAGAAGGATAACCTGGTATTTCTATTACCGATAAACCATTGATCTGTCCGATAACTTTTCCTTCAGTTTGAATAATTGTTTGACCAAGTAAAATTGACTCTCTTAAACGTGCGGCTAGATAATTTAACTGCCATTCTCTGGTTAATAAAGCACGTTGTAAACTTTCTCCATTCAGTTCTGATGAAGTACCATATTGTACTGATGAACCAAGTTGCATTTCAATCCAAACAGGACAAAGAGGTAAAAATTGTTGATTTCCTGTATAGCGTGCGGCGGCCTGAAATAAGACCGGCCAAAAATCTGCTGTAATGCGTGGTTTATTAGTTTTTAAAGCTATCTGTGTTACCCATTGGCACCACATTAATACATTTTCTTCATTTAATACCTCTAATTCTTCTTCAAACTCACTGTAAATGCAAATGGAAGCTAACTTATGCTCCATCTCTCGAAATTCATCTAAGAGCTCCCTTTCACCAGTAAGAATTAGTTTAAAATATAATGGCATTGATGGAATACTCACAGGTAACGGTGTTTTTGTTAGTGATAACCAATCAAAGCGTTTTTGTATTAATATTTCTTTAATGCGGAACCATATTTTAGGTTGATCTAATAGGGCACGCAGTGCTAGTATTAGTACCCCACCATTAGCACGATGTACTAAGCCAGGTTCTAGAGTAATTTGGTGCTTAAAAATCCGCACACATCCAAAGAGCTGCTCTGGAGTACTCCATTCAGAATAGATTATTTCACCATTACTAGAAAAATTATCTTTTATAGAACGTGCTGGCTGCAAAATTATTGTGTCTTCTTGGATATGGTAGTGACCTCCTAGTAGAATTTTTTCAGAAGTTTTTTGACGTGCCGAATTCGCAATCATAGAAAGATAATCAACATGTTCTGCACATTTAACTAACATCACGGGAATGGTGGCAGTGGAATATTTTAATAGATCTTCTATCGCATTATTTAAACGAGGTTGAATATTATAAAAACATGTAGGATCCCCATTAAATTTAGATAAAAATAGATGTTGAAATTTTGAAAGATCAGGTTGTAGCTCATACGATTTAAGTTTCTTATTCAAAGTCAGCATAATAATCTAGTTAATTAAGAAAGTTATTCTACCTAATATTAAGATATTAAGCATCAAAGATGCTCAATATCTTAATATTAGGTAGAATAATTTAAAAGTTTTTTCTAATAAAAATTTTTAAAATTATAACCCCCATACTATGGGGGCTATATGATACTACAAATATAGAAGATAATTTTCTATTTTTAGATAACTCGGTTTTGTGGTATGCTTACTTCTTTGATACCAGTCACCTCTATTTCTACGCGACGATCTGGTGATAAGCAATTAATTAAAGCAGAACCACTTTTTAGATCACACCTGTGATCAGTAATAGGATTATATTCTCCCATACCGCGAACTAAAATTTTTTCGGCGGGCAGACCTTTTAAAATCAGATAATCTGCAACAGATTGAGCACGTTTTTCAGATAACTTCTGATTATATGATATTGAACCGATGCGATCAGTATAACCGATTACTATAGTCTGACTATCGTTTGGATCTATAGTTTTTATTTGGGAGTATAATTGATCTAGTTCTTGCTTGCCCTGCTGTTTTAAGGTTGTTTTATCAAAGTTAAAGAGAACATCTGATTTAAGGGTAAAATGTTTATTTTCTATTAATGGTTCTTGAACTGGCATCTGTGTACTAATGTTAGTAACATGTGGTACGTCTACTACTTCATGATTAAATCGATAAGTAAGACCTAAACTTAGCATTCCATTGTCTGGGGTAGTACCTACAGAATCCACATCTCCTATATTATTAATCCATTGGTAATCTAACCTGCTTACTAGATTTTTAGATAAAGAGTATTCGAGACCTACAGCACCTAAAGGTGAAATGCCTGTATCATGATCTTGGATTTTACCCCAAATTGGATTATTTTGTGTTGATTCAGCATGCCAAACCATACCACCTAAGCGGGTATAGACTCCCATATTATTAGTAATAGGATAACTTAGTTTGGTAGTAAGTTGTGCTCCATAAGCTTTAAATGCTCCATTAACTACAGTACCTTTATTGGGCATACGACCTAACCAATCATAGCCTAATTCCCATCCGAGATAAGGATTCAATTGATAACCAAGAATAGCACCAGTACCAAGTTGATTTTCATGAGTTGGACCATCATTATTTATGTAACCATTGCCATAGTAATCTTTATTATGGTATTGAGACCATCCAAATTTTGCACCAGTATACCAATTGTTATCTGTGGTAGTAGATTGCGCCATAGTAGCGAATCCAACCAGTGCCACTGCAATTGTGATAGCTGTTTTTTTCTTCATTTTTATGCCTCGTTATCATCAAAATAGGCTATAACCTTGTGTTATAAGCTATTTATTTAAGAACTTGCTAAGGTAATTAATCTAATTATATTATTTTGCCTGGTAATCTCTAAACTAATATTACAAATAGATAGAACTCCCTAGCTAATTAAAGTCTATAACGTAGTCAAAAACTTACAAGTATGTTGTAATCATATATTATAAAATATATTAAGAATTTTTTATAAAATTCTTAATATATTCTCTTAAGATAATGCTATCTTAAGAGTTTATACTACATTTATAATTATATTATAAATTTTATGATTCATTATTATACTAATAATAATCTAGCACTAAATATTCCCATGAAAGTTACTTTAACTTTTATGAAAAGGTTAAATTATGTATATTTCTACAGAAGAAATTATTATTCATCGTCCCGATGATTGGCATCTTCACTTACGTGACCATAATTTATTACAAACGGTGCTTCCTTTTACTAGTAGAATTTTTGCACGTGCCGTCATTATGCCAAATTTATTACCACCCATAACCAGTATTAATAGTGCTCTTAATTATCGCAAACGCATTCTAGCAGTTTTACCTATCGAACATTGTTTCCAACCTTTGATGACTTGTTATATAACAGAAGATATCATTCCAAAAGAATTAATTATTGGTTTTAAAGAAATGGTTTTTGTAGCTGCCAAACTTTACTTTGCCAAAAGTACTACTAATAGCAATTGTGGTATAAAAGATCTTAAAAAAATTATTCCGATTTTAGAAGAGATGCAAAAGGTTGGAATGCCTCTATTGATACATGGAGAAATATCGAATGCTCAAGTGGATATTTTTGACCGTGAGGTTAGATTTATTGAAGACATTTTAGAACCCTTGCGGAAAAATTTACCAGAATTAAAGATTATTCTTGAACATATCAGCACCAAAGAAGCGGCTCAGTATGTTTTAGAAGGAGATCGTTATATTGCGGCAACTATTACACCACAACATTTAATGTTGAATCGTAATCATATGTTAGTTAATGGTATTAATCCACATTTTTATTGTCTACCGGTACTAAATCGTGCAATTGATCAGCAGGCATTACGTGAAGTTATTAAGACGGGTTGCGATCGGTTTTTTATTGGTACCGATAGTGCCCCTCATCTTAAACGCCATAAAGAAGGTAAAAGAGGATGTGCTGGTATATTTAACGCACCTACTGCTCTTTCAGCTTATACTACCGTGTTTGAAGAAATGAATGCTTTACCTTATTTAGAATCTTTTTGTGCTATCAATGGTCCGCGCTATTATGGTTTACCTTTAAATAAAGATAAGATTAAACTAGTACGTATTCCTTGGACTGTTCCAAATAAAATTAAGGTAGATAATAGAGATCAATTAGTTCCTTTTCTTGCTGGAAAAAATCTTATCTGGTCAGTTATAACTAACGGGATATAAATTGAACGTGAAAAAAATTTTATTAGCTACTTCAAATACAGGAAAATTACTAGAATTTTTACAAATCATTAAACATCATTATTCGGTTCAATTTATTATTAAACCAATTTCTAAAGATATAGGAAATATTCCAGAATCTGGAGGGAATTATTTAGAGAATGCTTTAATCAAAGCCAAGATAGTTTATCAATATTACCAATGTCCAGTTCTTTCTGATGATTCAGGACTGGAACTAATAAAGTTTAACAATATTCCAGGGATTTATTCTGCTAGATACGCTGGAATTAATGCTACTGATCAACAGAATCGCCATAAATTAAAAAATTTTTTATTGTGTAATCATCTGACATCTACACCGGCAAGATACAGATGTGTCTTAGTTTACAAAAAAAATATTAATAATTTCAAAAAATTTGAAGCCGTATGGAACGGCAAGATAGTGACATATAATAAGATTGATAACGGATTTGGTTACGATCCAATGTTTATCCCAATTGGTTTTAATCAAACCGTTGCTGAAATAGATATAGAATCTAAAAATCAATATTCTCATCGAGCTCAAGCAGTGATGAATTTTGTAAAATTTATAGATGATTATTTTAACAAGAGCGATTAATTTGTTAATGGATAATTCTCAATTGGACATGATCTCATTCAGCTATAAAAAATGTTCATAATTCTTTTCTAGACACCTAAGAGGTTCACTTAGATGACGTTTATAACAGATTGATTTGAACCATTTTTTTTTATTGATTGTCCAAGGCTAAGATTTATTAGCCTTGGAATGACCACGATAGTGATCAGAGATCATATCTCTTTTATTATCAAGCATCTAATATGCGATAAGAATGAGTAATATTTCAATTAGCATAAAGATAAGTATCTATCCTAGTTAGAATACTTAATAGATAAATCATTTACCATTAATTATATTAATACCTTATAACCAAGTGTTCTCTTCTATTGATATTAGATTAGAAGGGAATATCATCAAAATCTACTTGAGTATCATTATCTGATTCTGATAAAAGCTCATTAGATTGTGTTGGAAATGAGGTTTGACTCTTATTGCTACCTAATTTATTGGGTGTTGAGGTGGTGGAAGATGGTGCCCAGTTATTATTGGTCGGAGGAGATTGCATAACATAGTTTTTTACAGCTCTCTTCCCGAGCATTTGCATAGTGCCATGAGTCGTGACAACAATCTCAGTTGTATATCTTTCATGCCCATTTTGATCTTGCCATTTTCTGGTTTGTAAAGAACCTTCAATATAAACCTGTGCTCCTTTATGTAAAAATTCTCCGGCGACTTCAGCTAATTTCCCAAATAAAACTACACGATGCCATTCAGTTTTTTCTCTAGTTTCTCCAGTTTGTTTATCACGCCAGTTTTCTGAGGTAGCGAGAGTAATATTAGTTACTGCTCCACCATTTGGCATATAACGAATCTCTGGATTTTGACCTAAATTTCCAATCAGAATTACTTTATTTATACCCCTGCTGGTCATTTGATTGAATCTCTATTATCTATGATAGTATGTTTGTATTTTAACATATTACTGCTAAATTTAGTATTAATCATATTTCAAATATAATATTTGAGGGGTTAACTATCGTATTTATCTATATTAGATTGACTAAAGATCTAAAATAGAACAATATATCAATATAAAATAATACCATTTCTAAGTTAAGGTATATATCTTAATCTAAAATCCAACAGATTTTCAGAGATCTTCTGCTACTATAAAATCTATAGTAATTATCTTGAGGAATTTTACCATCAATCTTAATAAGAAATTGATCTTCAGTATTTAGGACTCTATAAAATTACATGAGCATTTTAAATTTAGTATTAGGAGATTCATCTTTCGATAGAGAGAATCTCCTACAACGAGAGTAGCTATTTAATAAAAATCAATTTTTATAGAATCATTATGAGAGAAATAGAAAATAAATTTAATCATAAATCTAGTTCGCAGCAAACTAATCTAGTTAAGGTACCACCACATTCTCTAGAAGCCGAACAATCTGTTTTAGGTGGTTTAATGCTAGATAATGATCGTTGGGATAACGTAGCTGAACATCTAGTAGCTAGAGACTTTTTTAGTTCACCTCATAGGTTAATTTTTGGTGAAATGCAACACTTAATAGAACTCAGGAAACCTATTGATTTAATTACTCTAGCAGAATCACTTGAACAGAAAGGAAAATTAGAAGAGGTTGGTGGTTTTGCTTATCTCGCTGAATTATCTAAAAATACACCTAGTGCCGCAAATATTTGTGCTTATGCTGATATTGTGCGAGAACGCGCTATAGTTCGTGATATGATTTCTGCTGCCAATTATATTGCTGAAGCGGGTTATGATCCCCAAGGACGTAGTAGTGAAGATTTACTGGATATGGCCGAATCTCAGGTTTTCCAGATTGCCGAAAAACGCACTAAACATTCTGGACCTAAAAGCATAGATCAGATTTTAGAATCTACTATATCACGTATACAAACTCTTTACGAATTTCCAAATAATGGAGTTACAGGTATTTCTACTGGTTATCATGATCTAGATAAAAAAACTACTGGATTACAACGTTCAGACTTAATTATTATTGCGGCTCGTCCTTCAATGGGTAAGACTACTTTAGCGATGAACTTATGTGAAAATGCTGCTCTCACACAAGATCAACCGGTACTTATTTTTAGTCTGGAAATGCCTGGAGAACAAATTATGATGCGCATGTTAGCATCTCTCTCCAGGGTAGATCATACTAAAATTCGTACGGGGCAACTTGATGATGAGGATTGGGCTAGAATCTCCCGCTCAATTGGACTACTTTTGGAAAAACGTAATCTTTATATCGATGATTCTTCTAGTCTTACTCCTACGGAGGTGCGTTCTCGAGCGAGACGGATATTTAGAGAGCATAACGGATTAGGTTTAATTATGGTTGATTACTTGCAACTGATGCGAGTTCCATGGCTCTCTACAAATCGCACATTAGAAATATCTGAAATTTCTAGAGCATTAAAAGCTTTAGCAAAGGATTTACAAGTACCGGTTGTGGCATTATCACAGCTTAATCGTTTATTAGAACAACGCAGTAATAAACGACCAGTGAACTCTGATTTACGTGATTCTGGTTCTATAGAACAAGATGCTGATTTAATTATATTTATTTATAGAGATGAAGTTTATAATGAAAATACTGAAATGAAAGGAATTTCTGAGATTATTATTGGTAAACAACGCAATGGGCCCATTGGTTCTATACGTTTGACATTTAATGGCCAGTGGTCACGTTTTGATAATTATGTAGGTAGAGAACAATACAATAATAACTAATTTTTAGTTATTCAGCGAGGGTTGAATCACTAAAGATTTATTCTCCCAGCATAACATTGTTAAGGAGCCACCCCAACAGCATCCTGTATCCAGACAAATAATACCTTTTGGAGTACCTTTTCCGTTAAGCGACGCCCAGTGACCAAAAATGATCGTATAATCAGAATCTACTCCTAATATAGAACTGCTAATTTTAAACCATGGGTTTAAGTATGCGGGTGCTAAAGATGGTGGTGTTTTACAAATCATATCTAGTTGTCCATTGCGGAAACAATAACGCATGCGCGTTAGAACATTAGTAATGAAACGTAATCTGGCCATTCCACTAAGTTGTTCTGACCAATGATTTGGCATGTTACCGTACATATGATGAAGAAAGTATAAATAGTCCTTGCTAGTAAGTATTAATTCTACTTCTTTTGCACACTGTTTTGCAGTACTTAGATCCCACTGAGGTAAAATTCCCGCATGAGTCATAATCAGCTTATTTTCTTTATCAACTTGTAGTAATGGCTGATGACGCAACCAATGAATGATCTCATCCCCATCATAAGATTCTCTTAAATTTTTAAGATAAAAATTGTTAAATTTGTTAATATTTTTATCATAATATTCTGCTAGAAGATTTAAATCATGGTTACCCAGAACTATGCGGGCGTTAGTTCCTAAAGAACGTATATAACGCAGTACTTTGATAGATTCTGGGCCTCTAGCCACTAAATCACCAGTTAACCATAAGGTATCTCTTCTAGTATCAAAATTTACTTGTGCCAAGATAGCACATAATTCTTGATAACAACCATGAAGATCGCCAATTAAGTATGTAGCCATAAATTACTAATCTTTTATAAAATAAACATTCTTAATGAAGATGACTTTGAATAGCTAATCTAAAAACTGGAATATCTACTTTAAATATTACACCTTTGTTGTCACACATGTTATAATAACCTTGCATAGTTCCTATTGGGGTATCAATTATAATGCCACTAGTATATTTAAATTCATTATTCGGTTGAATATATGGCTTTTTTCCTAATACTCCTTCACCTTGAACTTTAGTCACCCGTCCGTTCCCGTTAGTAATTAACCAAGAGCGACTCTGAAGCTGAATGGATTTCTGTCCTAAATTACGAATATTAATTGTATAAGCAAAAACATAATGTGCTTCTTCAGGTATCGATTGTGATGCAAGATAGACACTTTGTACATTTACATAAACCCTAGTAGTTTCCTCCATATCATTATTTATCCTTGAGTTTCATTTTGAATGTACAGTTAACCAATTAGCCAGCTTGCAATATAGTGCAACCGGAATATTTTCTGCTCGTAAATTTGGGTTAATCCCTATTTCTTTGAGCACTTTAACTGTTACTAATTTACTAAGACTATTTCTTAGCATTTTTCGACGATGACTAAAAGCGGTTCTGGTTATCAGATTTAATTCACTAATATTTTCTACTATATTTGGCATAAAACTATATGGTACTAAACGAACTAAGGCAGAAGATACTTTTGGAACTGGTATAAAAGATTCTGGAGTAATATCTTGAATTAAAACTCCCTTACAATAATATTGTGACATCACACTTAATCTACCGTACTTTTTACTGTCTGGAACTGCAATAATACGGTCAACTACTTCTTTTTGTAACATCAAATGCATATCTTTGATAATAGTTATATATTTAAATAGATGAAAAATAAGTTGACTAGAAATGTTATAAGGTAAATTTCCAAATATTCTAAGTTTGTGTCCTTTCTGTCGTAACAGTTCGTTAAAATTAAAATTTATGGCATTTTGTTGATAAATAGTTAATTTTTTACTAAGAAGAACATTTTTTTTTAAATGATTAACTAAATTTTTGTCTATTTCAATAGCTATTATATGTTTAACATATTTACTAAGAGGTTTAGTTAACGCTCCTAGTCCTGGACCTATTTCTACTAATTGATCATCAGTCTGTGGATTTATAGCACTAACAATATTATTAATAATATTAACGTCTTTAATAAAATTTTGACCCCATTTTTTACTTGCAAAATGCCCTAAGTAGAAATTATTGATCATGATTATTTAGATTTAGCATATTAATTGTAAGTTTAAGTGCTGCTATCAAACTGCTTGGATTGGCTTTTCCAGTAGCCGCTAATTCCAAAGCGGTACCATGATCTACTGAGGTGCGTATAAAAGGCAATCCAAGAGTAAGATTCACAATCTGTCCAAATCCTTGAGATTTTAACACTGGTAATCCTTGGTCGTGATACATAGTTAAGATAACATCTGCGGCCTTGAAATATTTTTTTTGAAAGATAGTATCTGCTGGTAAAGGACCAGTAATTTTAAGGCCCTCTTGTCTTAAGATTTGTATGACAGGAATGATGATATCTTGTTCTTCTCTACCTATATGTCCTCCTTCTCCTGCATGAGGATTAAGACCACATACAAATATGTGTGGTTTAGTAATTTTAAATTTATTTTGAAGCTCTTGATATAAAATAGTAATTACTTCCGATAGACTATCGTGTGTAATTGCATTAGGAACTTTTTTTAAAGGTAAGTGTGTTGTAGTTAGTGCGACACGTAATTCTC
Organism: Candidatus Dasytiphilus stammeri; assembly: GCA_045290365.1. Lineage (GTDB taxonomy): Bacteria > Pseudomonadota > Gammaproteobacteria > Enterobacterales > Enterobacteriaceae > Dasytiphilus > Dasytiphilus stammeri_N. Next base: position 507,596 of record CP145882.1, read on the forward strand.
CCATAGCAAAGAGCATCACTCCTCTTTTTATATTAGAATGTTCAACCAAATATTCTGTATGACCAATAAAAGTTATTCCAGCTTCATTCATCACTCCTTTATGTACTGGTCCAGTAATGATCGCTGAAAATTCACCATGTAAACATCCATTACAAGCCCGTTCTAAAGTTGAGAGAACATATTTACTATTATCAATACATAATTGACCTGCTTTAACTGGTTTAATTAAATCGATTTGCAGGATTTTTAGATGGCCCGGCCGGTGAAGTTGGGTAATTGGTTCAAATTGATAATCATGTAAGATCAATGGTAAATTTAAAGCTAAAGCTCTTGAATGCATAAGTTCAGCAGAGGCACACACTACCAGTTCAATCGGCCAATTGTATTGAGCTAATTGAATAACTATATCAGGACCTATTCCAGCCGGCTCGCCTGGTGTAATAATTACACGGTGATGATTCATTTTGCACCTTTGCCCAAAATTTTAACGTAACTAGAGTTCTTTAACTGCTGCTGTTCTTTGGTCCATAATTTTACCGCTTCCACCAATTTCCGCATATATAAAATATGCAATGCTTGCTCTTGAAATATTATATTAGTTTTATCTACTTTACGTGATCCTAATAACTGAATTAAGTGCCATCCCATTGGAGATCTAACTGGTAAACTTATTTCATTATTTTTTAATTTTAATAATCCCGTACTTAATTTATAACCTAATATATTTGGTGAGTTCCAGCCTAAATCACCTCCTAATGGAGCGGATATAGTATCTTGTGAAAAATATTTTGCCGCACTAGTAAAATCTATTTTTCCAGTTTTGATTTTATTTGTAATTTGTTTCATTATTTTGATTGCTTGTTTATCATCTATCCGATTAGATAGTTTTAGCAAAATATGTCGTAGGTGTATGTCTGTAATAAATATAATTTTATTAGTAATTTCATTAATTTTAAAAATATGAAAACCCCTATTAGATCTAATAGGACCAATAAGATCTTTATTATTAAGATTTTTTAATAAAATATTAGGAATATCTTTGATTTGACGCCCGCAGACTTTTTGATTCTTAAATATAATTATATTATTGAGTATATCAATATTTTTATGATTTTTAATTTTATAAATGATTTGCGTCACAAGTAATCTTGCTTGAGATTCTTGTTGGTTGGTTGGATGTTTTGATAATGGAATTATTATATTAGTGAGGTTAATTTCGCTAAAATCATTATTTTTCATTTGGTTTATTAAACCAGTAATTTCTGATGGTGTAATATTTACACTATTATGAATAATATTATTATATACTTCTTTAGTAATCAGCTCTTTACTAAGTGTTGCGCGATACTGATGATAATTGGTATCATGAGTCATAATTTGTTTATAAAATTGAGCTAGTGTCATGTTTTGGGTTGCAGCTTTACTTTTTATGGTTAAGTTGATTTGTTCTTGAGCAACTGATAAATGTTTCATTTTACCTAAATTGTATAAGATCTGATTATTAATCAGATCTTCAATGATCTTAGAACGTAAATCGCTCTCAGGAAACAATAAAGTTTCATTTTTATGATTATGTTTTATTAAATTAATACGATCCTCAATTTCACTTTGTAAGATCACCTGGTCATTTACAATTGCCGCAATTCGATTAATTATTTGTGTAGCTGCAATAGATGGAAGACTAGTTATAAAATTGATACTGATTATCAATATTATAAATTTTTTCATACCTTAAATACCTTATTACTTAAAAGACAGGCGGGAGTGGGTAATAAGCTACTCAATTACATAACATATTATTTATATCAAATTATTCTAAACACTGTCAAACAAAAGTCTAATCATAATAACTCTCTGGGTAATATGAGATTAGTAATCTTGCGGATTTTATTTGATAATATATTATAATAAGGTACATGTTAAGATAAATTTAAAATAAACTGATCTGTCCAGTGTCAACCTGAATTGAGGTACCTCTCAATGCATTTATTTGGAAAAACATTAGGATTATTTATAGGCCTGGCATCTGGAACTGGAATAGTGGGAGTGGTCGTTGGTCTATTTATAGGACATATCATTGATAAAACTCTCGACTTCTCTGTAAAGATTAATTTTACTAACCAAAGTAGACGTCAAGAGCTATTTTATCGTACAACTTTTCAGATTGTTGGTCATATTAGTAAATGTAAAGGAAGAGTAACTGAAATTGATATTAAAAATGCCTTAAATTTAATGGATCACATCCAACTTTCTGGTGAAGAAAGAAAATTAGCACAACAAGCCTTTAGAGAAGGAAAGCATTTTAAATACCCATTACGTTCTAAATTACGAGAATTACATCAAATTTGCTTTGATCGATTTGATTTAATCAGAATGTTTCTTGACATTCAAATTCAAACCGCATTGTCTGATGGTTTATTACATCCTAAAGAACGCAAAGTATTGCATATTCTGGCGGAAGAACTGGGAATTTCACAAATACAATTGGAACAATTTTTACAGATGATAGAAAGAGAAATAGACGGAGTAAAGTCTTCTGCTACACAGAATTATGGACGTTATACATCTGAAACATTTACAGAGTTAGATGAGGCTTGTAAAGTTTTAGGAGTAAAAATCAGCGATGATTACGTTACTATCAAACGTGCGTGGCGTAGACGAATGAATGAATATCATCCTGATAAACTTTTAGCCAAAGGATTACCAACTAACCTGATGAAAATTGCCCAACAAAAAATTCAGGAAATTCAAAAAGCTTGGGAACTTATCAAAAAAATCCGCGATTTTAAATGATTATATCCAATTTAAATTGATTAATTATTAATCCCAATTAAGATTATACTATAATATTAATACTTTCATAGCATATGGAACTAGCAGTGATTAAATAGCACTTAAATTTTAAACAACTGCCGAACCATTTTTAAATAACAAAAATAAACTGATTAATAATACCATTATTGGTATAGTTCTTCTCAAAATCCTGCTACCTTAATAATAAATTTAGATAAATCACTGCTTCCTAGATTACTACCTAGGCATAATTTACTAGAAGTAAATAAAATCTGAGCTCATAATATTCCTTGTAATCCATATTGTGAAAATTACAATTTCTTCTTAAGCTATTGTAGAATGTAGCTAGCTAAATTTAATAAGATTACTTTAACTCTATCATTAATCTTTAGCAGATTAATTTCTTGATAATTTAATTAAGGGTTATATGGATAACCATACAAGCGTACTTGTCGATGTAGCAGTGAATGCTCTGAATATTAAAGATCATGGAATATATATTGATGGTACTTTCGGGCGTGGGGGACATTCTCGATTAATATTATCTCATTTATCGTCTCAAGGACAATTGTATGCTATTGATCGTGATCCTATAGCTGTAGCCGCTGGTAGGAGTATTATTGATTCAAGATTTACTATGATTCACGGAGTTTTTTCTAGTTTAGTTAATTATATCTCACCTAGAGGATTAATAGGTCGGATTAATGGGATCTTATTAGATTTGGGATTATCATCACCCCAAATTGATAATGCTGAGCGCGGTTTTTCTTTTATGCAAGATGGACCACTAGATATGCGGATGGATCCTACTCATGGCATATCAGCTAAAGAGTGGTTATTAGAATCTCAAGTAGAGGATATTGCTCTGGTATTAAAAAAATACGGAGATGAACGTTTTGCCCAACGCATTGCTCGTGCTATAGTTAAACGTAACAGCAGTAGTACTCAACCTATCACACGTACTAGCGACCTAGTATCAGTCATTAAGGCGGCGATCCCATATAAAAAAAATTTTCATAAACATCCCGCAACTCGCTGTTTTCAAGCAATACGGATTTTTATCAATAATGAGTTAAATGAGCTTATGAAAGTATTACAAGGCACATTATTAACACTAGCTCCAGGAGGAAGATTAGTTGTAATTAGTTTTCATTCATTGGAAGATCGAATTGTAAAGCATTTTATTAGGAAGTATAGTCGCTCCTTTAGTGTTCCAAAAGGAATTCCATTGACTGTCAATCAAATAAAAGGTTTAGATTCTACACCTGAGTTAATAGCCATAGATAAAATAAAACCCAATAAAATAGAAGTTGCAATTAACCCACGTGCCCGCAGTGCAATTCTTCGGATTGCCGAAAAAAGGATGTAATAATCTTTCTAAAAGATCCTAAATAATTTTAAGCAATTCTTTGTGGAACATATATACTAAATATTAATTGTGGTCATTTTATTATCGGATCGCCGAATTCAAAGCATTGCTGAAAATTCGATAGTTTCTATTTTTACGTAATTCATTTAGTGGTGAATACTCTGGATCTAAGAAAATAATTAGTGCCATGAAACTGGTATCTTACCTGATGTGAGGTAAGCCACGACCACTAAATCTAAATGAGTAAAGCTAAAAAGAGGTGAATTTATTGCGTAATTTACATGAGATATTGACACCTTGGGTGACTTCCGCTCCTAACCTTTTAATCAGAGAAATGACTCTGGATAGTAGGTTAGCCAAAATTGGAGATGTCTTCATAGCTATTAATGGAGATCGTGTGGATGGACGTTCTTTTATATCTCAAGCTATTGCTAATGGGGTCAAAGCGGTTATTGCTGAGGGCACACCTTATCAGAATGGCTCTATTGGTTATTTAGATAGGGTTCCGATCATTTATGTTAAAAATTTATCTCAGCAACTATCTGAAATAGCTGGACGTTTTTATGATCATCCAGGGAAAAAATTATGTTTGATTGGAGTAACCGGAACTAATGGTAAAACTACTACCACACAATTATTAGCACAGTGGATAAAATTACTTGGTGAGAAGAGTGCTGTTATAGGAACTCTAGGAAATGGTTTATATGGTAACTTAACTCATCTAGAGAATACCACTCCTTCAGCAGTGGATGTTCAACGATGGTTAAATTTTTTATGGAAAAAAGGTGCAAAAGTTGTAGCCATAGAAATTTCATCGCATGGACTTGTACAACATCGAGTGGCTGCTATACAATTTGCCGCTGGTGTCTTTACCAATTTAAGTCGCGATCATCTTGATTATCACCTTAATATGGAAAATTATCAAATGGCCAAGTGGTCGCTGTTTTCTAAACATAGTACTAAATTAGCTATCATTAATGCTGATGATTATATAGGAAGGGCTTGGTTAAAGCGTTTACCAGAAGCTATAGGAGTCACCATTAAGAAAAAATATTGGTCATTATGTAATAATAGGCGCTATTGGCTAAAGGGACTAAGAGTGCGATACAATGAGGGTAGTACAAATATTTACTTTAGATCTGTTTGGGGACATGGAGAAATCAATACTAATTTGATAGGGGATTTTAATGTGAGTAATCTATTGCTAGCGCTGACAACCCTTTTAGCCAATGGATATCAGATAGATAGCTTAATAGCAACTAGCAATAAATTACAACCTATATGTGGTCGTATGGAAATATTTAAACTAAGAGGTCATGGAAAACCAACTGTTATTATAGATTATGCACATACTCCTGAAGCGCTGGAAAAATCACTACAAGCTGCCAGATTACACTGTCGCAGTAAGTTATGGTGCATTTTTGGTTGTGGTGGTGATCGTGATAAAGGAAAGCGCTCCATTATGGGTAGAATTGCTGAAAAATTTTCTGATAAATTAGTTATTACTAGTGATAATCCACGTCATGAAGATCCTAACGCTATTATTAAAGATATTTTAAGTGGATTACAGTATATCAAAAATGTCAAGATAATGCATGATCGTAGTATTGCAGTGACAGATACAATTATGAGAGCACAGGAAGATGATGTAATTTTAATAGCTGGGAAAGGACATGAAAATTATCAGATAATAGGAAATCATCGTATGAATTTTTCTGATCGCACAATAGTGGCTCGTATGTTAGGAATAAAAGAATGATCCCTATCTCATTAATTCAATTAGCCAAAATTATTGATGGTGAACTAATTGGTAGTGATATTGAGATTTGTAAGGTTATTACTGATACGCGTCAAAGTACTGAGGAAGCTCTTTTTATTGCTTTGATCGGAAACAATTTTGATGCCCATGATTTTGTAGAAGAAGCTATAAATAATAATAAAATTATTGCAGTTATAGTAAGTCGGATATTAGTTATTAAAGTACCACAAATTCTTGTAAAGAACACTAGTATTGCTCTCGGAAACCTCGCTAAATGGCTTAGACAACAGCTCCATACCAAAGTTATTGCATTAACAGGATCTTCAGGTAAAACTACTGTTAAAAATATGTTAACCGCTATTTTAAAACAGTGTGGTAACACTCTATCTACAATGGGAAATATGAATAATCATATTGGTGTCCCATTAACGCTGTTGCAATTAAATAAAGAATATATTTATACGGTGATTGAAATGGGTGCTAATCATCCTGGAGAAATTGATTATGCGGTACAATTAACTAACCCGGAAGTGGTCTTAATTAATAATATTACACTATCACATCTCCATGGTTTTGGTTCAATATTAGGAGTGGCAAAATCTAAAGGAGAAATTTTTACTGGTTTAGTGGAAAATGGTATAGCTGTGATAAATGCTGATAGTCATTATTGGTCGTATTGGCGTCATTTATTAGGTAATCAATTAGTATGGAGATTTTCTCTGACTCCTAAGCATGAAAGTAGCTTTTTTGCAACCAATATTATTTTAAATATTACCAGTACACAATTTACTCTTAATACGCCAAAAGGGTGTATTGAAGTCTTCTTACCATTACTAGGTAAGCATAATATTGCTAATGCATTAGCGGCAGCAACTTTAGCTTCAGCAGTTGATATATCTCTCCAAGACATTAAGACTGGATTAGCTCACTTAAAAGCGCTACCAGGTCGGAGTTATCCTATACTAATAGATAGAAATAAATTATTAATTGATGATAGCTACAATGCGAATGTAGGCTCAATGAAGGCAGCCGCTTATACATTATCAAAAATGCCAGGTTATCGAATTATGGTAGTAGGCGATGTAGCGGAATTAGGTAATCATTCTGTTAGATATCACCAAATGATTGGTTGGATAATGCGTTTAGCTGAGATTGATAAAGTGATTAGCATAGGAATACTGAGTAAAAATATTAGTGATCTGAACCATGAGGGTGAGCATTTTTATGATCAAGCTAAATTGATTCAACGTCTCAAAATACTAATGGAAAAATATAAAAATGTTACTATTTTAATTAAAGGTTCCCGGGTTGCTAAAATGGAAAAGATAGTACATAACTTACAGGAAAAATACTCATGTTAAGGTTGCTCATCTTGCCTTACTATTTTTAGGTTTTATGGTATTGTTGTATGGATGATATTTTTTCAGATATCGTCTGGAGAGCGATTTTCAGCCTATTTACCGCATTATTTATTTCCATGTGGATGGGATCATATTTAATTGTATGGTTAAATAAATTTAAGATAATTCAAATTGTACGTAATTATGGACCAAAATCTCACGCTTGCAAGCAAGGCACTCCTACTATGGGTGGAGTTATTATTCTTGTAGCAATCAGCATTGCAGTATTATTATGGGCTAATCTTTCTAATCCATATATTTGGTGTGTATTATTGGTTTTAGTAAGTTACGGTCTTATTGGATTTATTGATGATTATAGAAAAGTTACAAGCCAAAATAGCCAAGGATTAATTGCTTTTTGGAAATATTTTTGGCAATCAATAATAGCACTATTAATTAGTCTGATCTTATATCATATGGGTAAAAGTACAGTTGCCACGCAACTGGTAGTACCATTTTTTAAAGATTTAATCCCACAAATGGAGATGACGTATTTATTATTAACTTATTTTGTAATAATAGGAACCAGTAATGCTGTAAATTTAACAGATGGTTTAGATGGATTAGCTATTATGCCAACTTTATTGGTTGCGGCTGGTCTAGCGTTCATTTCATGGTTAACTAGTAATGTTGATATGGCGGGTGAATTGCATATTCCTTATTTACCTTATGCTGGAGAACTAATGGTTTGTTGTACTGCCATTATTGGTGCCAGCTTAGGTTTTTTATGGTTTAACACCTACCCAGCTCAACTATTTATGGGAGATGTGGGATCTTTAGCCTTAGGTGGTATATTAGGAACAATTGCTGTCCTGTTAAGGGAGGAGTTATTATTATTGTTAATGGGTGGTATATTTGTTATCGAGACACTATCGGTAATTTTACAAGTAGGATCATTTAAATTACGTGGTCAGAAAATTTTTCTGATGGCTCCTATTCATCACCATTATGAATTAAAAGGGTGGCCTGAGTCTAGGATTATAGTAAGGTTCTGGATCATATCGTTGATATTATTATTGATTAGTTTAGCAACCTTCAAGGTACGTTAAATGAATGACTATTGCAATAAAAACATTGTCATAATTGGACTAGGAATTACCGGAATGTCCTGTATAAATTTTTTTTTATCTCGTGGAGTAATCCCTAGAGTTATGGATACACGTCTTTATCCTCCAGAAAGAGAAAAACTACCTAATTTTATTGAGTGCTGTTTAGGTTCTTTAAATAAAGAATGGTTACTGTATGCGGATATGATAATTGTTAGCCCTGGAATGTCTATGCATCCTTTATTAATTAAATCCGCGAGAACTGGTATAGAAATAATTAGTGATATTGAATTATTTTGTCGTGAAGCACGTGCTCCAATTATTGCTATAACTGGTACCAATGGCAAAAGTACCGTATCTGTTTTGATTAGCGAGATGGCACGATCTTGTGGTTTGGTCACTGGTGTGGGTGGCAATATTGGACTACCAGCTCTAAATTTATTACAACAATCTTACCAATTATATGTTTTAGAACTTTCTAGTTTTCAACTCGAAGCTACTTATAGTCTACATACAAGGGCAGCTACAATCTTAAATCTTAGTGAAGATCATAGAGATTATTATTTTAATAAATTTTATAATTATAAAATGGCAAAATTACGTATTTACGACTATGCTGAAGTATGTATATTCAATGCGGAGGAAAAAAATACAAAACCCATAATACTTAATTCTAACCAAAAATCTGTAAGTTTTGGTATTCATAAAGGAGATTATCATCTAAATTTTAATAACGGTAATATTTGGATGTTGGTAAATGGTACTAAAATCTTAAATACCGCAGAAATGAAATTAATTGGACAACATAATTATACTAATGCACTAGCAGCGTTAGCCATGGCAGATGTAATTGGATTATCTAAAACTTGTAGTATTCAAGCATTAAAAAATTTTACTGGTTTACCTCATTGTTTTCAGTTAGTTTTTAAAAATAAAGGAATATCTTGGATTAATGATTCGAAGGCTACTAATGTATGCAGTACTATAGCAGCACTTAGAGTTAGTAACTTATTAGTACGCGGAATGATTCATTTACTAGTCGGGGGAAATAGTAAATGTGCTGATTTAAAAAATCTATCATCTTATTTGCAAGATGATAGATTGCAGCTTTATTGCTTTGGGCGTGACAGAAAAAAATTTGCAAAATTACGACCTAATCCTAGTATTCTCACAAACACAATGGTTGAAGCAATGGAAGATCTTGCTAAGAAGGTCAAACCAGGTGATTTAGTTTTACTTTCTCCAGCATGTTCTAGTAAAGACCAATTTAAAGATTTTGCTCATAGAGGCAGAATCTTTACACAACTTGCTAAAATATTAGGATAATGAATGCATAAAACTCTGTCTATCTAGTAATACGGTATTATTGAATGCTATTTATAATTTTTATAAGGTGTACAGAATACGGTGATTTAATTAATAATAGAGCTAGGATGCGAGGTATTATCATTGATTCCGTCTAGGCGCTTAATAGTCATGGCTGGTGGAACCGGTGGCCATATTTTTCCCGGCATTACGATTGCACAATATCTTATGAATCAGGGTTGGAAGATTCTTTGGCTAGGAACTCCCGATCGATTAGAAGCTACCTTAGTACCACAACATGGTATTGAAATTGAATTTATTCGTATACAAGGCTTACGTGGTAAGGGAATTAAGGGATTTTTAAACAGTTGTCCAAAATTTATCAGTGCAGTACGTAAAGCTTCTCAAATTATAAAATTATGGCATCCTAATGTAGTACTGGGAATGGGAGGTTATGTTTCTGGTCCGGGTTGTTTAGCTGCTTGGAGATATGGTATTCCAATAGTTATACATGAACAAAATAGTATTGCCGGATTAACTAATCGATGGATCGCCAAAATTGCTAAAATCACACTACAAGCATTTCCAGGAACCTTCAAGAATGCTGTTCTAGTAGGAAATCCTATACGCCATAAATTGCATACGTTACCTTCTCCAGAAGTGCGTTTTGTCTGCAGAAAACAATTTCCTCTTCGTATTCTAGTACTAGGCGGTAGTCAGGGATCACACATTTTAAATTTTACTATCCCAAAATTAGCAATTATTATGGGCAGTAAAATTATAATATGGCATCAAGTTGGCAAACAAGCCTTTGATACTGTTATGAAATATTATCAACCAGTATATCATACTAAATATCGACTCAATGAATTTATAGAAGATATAGCATTAGCCTATACTTGGGCTGATATAGTAATATGTCGTTCAGGTGCCATGACGGTCAGTGAAATTGCAGTAGTTGGATTGCCGGCCATTTTTGTCCCTTTTAAACATAATGACAGACAGCAATATTGGAATGCTTTACCTTTGGAAAGGATTGGTGCTGCTAAAATTTTAGAACAATCAAAATTTACCGCACCATTGGTTGCAGAAATATTGGAAAAATTGGATCGAGTAACATTATTAAATATGGCAGTATCAGCGCGTTCTTTAGCTATTCGTGATGCTACTGAACGAATTGCCGCAATAATATGTAAATCTGCCACAAAAGCCTAAAATAGTTTTCGAAGATTATCTAAACTATAAAAGACTCACCTAAAAAAGCTGCGTAAAATAGTAAATGAATACTCTAAAATTAGCACCATATTATATAGTTCCTGGAAAAAATATACACTTTGTAGGTATTGGTGGAGCAGGAATGGGCGCTTTAGCTTACTTATTAGCTAAGGAAGGCTATCAAATTAGTGGTTCCGATCTAGTCCCCAATACCATGACACAACTTCTGATATCTTTAGGAGCAAAAATATATTTTTATCATCATCCAGCTAACATTAAAAATGCTAGTATAGTGATTTTATCAACAGCAATTTCTAATGACAATGTAGAAATTTTGGCAGCTTACAAAGCACGTCTCCCGGTAATTAGAAGAGCAGAAATGTTAGCCGAACTGATGCGTTTTCGTTACGGAATAGCTATAGCCGGAACACATGGTAAAACTACAACTACAGCTATGATTGTCAGCATCTATGATGAAGCTGGATTAGATCCCACGTTTATTAATGGTGGATTAGTAAAAGCAGCTGGTACGAATGCTCGGAGGGGCAAAAGTAAATATCTGATTGTAGAAGCTGATGAAAGTGATGCTTCTTTTATACATTTACAACCTATGATAACTATTGTTACCAACATTGAAGCAGAACATCTCGATTACTATCAAGGTAATTTTGAAAATCTCAAGAAAACTTTTATGAATTTTTTACATAATTTACCTTTTAATGGCAGGGCGATAATATGTCTTGACGATCAAGTGATTCGTCAGATGATACCTCATATAAAACGTAAAATTATAACATATGGCTTCAATAAAGAAGCGGATATATGTATTAAAGATTATGAACAACATGGAATCAAAGGACATTTTTCGATTATTCGCAACTCGATACCAAAATTATCCGTAATCTTAAATGCACCAGGCCGTCATAATGCGCTTAATGCTGCCGCAGCAGTAGCATTGGCTACTCAAGAGGGTATTAATGATAAGATAATTTGTCATGCTCTAGAAAATTATCCGGGAACCACACGTCGTTTTGATTTGCTAGGTGAATTTGATTTAGAAAATGTTAATGGTACAATAGGGAAGGCATTGTTAATAGATGATTATGGACATCATCCTAATGAAGTGGAGGTAACTATCCAAGCGGTGAGAGCGAGTTGGCCAGATAAAAGGATTATTATGGTTTTTCAACCACATCGTTATACGCGGACACGTGATCTTTATAATGATTTCGTTAAAGTACTGTCTCAGGTAGATATTCTATTACTATTAGAAGTCTATCCAGCCGGTGAACAAACTATACCTGGAATCAATAGTGATGCATTATGTAGTACTATTAGGGAACAAGGAAAAATACATCCTATATTAGTCTGCGAAAACCATGATTTACCTAAGATCCTTGCTCCAGTATTAGCGGATAATGATGTTATTCTTACACAAGGAGCAGGAAATATTGGAAATATTGCTCATAATCTAGCTAAAATTAAATTAAATCCAGAGATCAATAATGATTGATAAGGTAGCTGTATTACTAGGTGGTAATTCTGCCGAAAGAGATGTTTCTTTGCGATCTGGTTCAGCAATATTGGTTGGTTTAAAAAATGCTGGGATTGATGCATATGCAATAGATGTAAGATATTTCTCAGTAATGAGTTTAAAAAAAAAAGGATTTAACAAAGTTTTTATGGCACTTCATGGAAGAGGAGGAGAAGATGGTATCATCCAGGGGGTGCTAGATTTTATGGAACTTCCTTATACAGGAAGTAAAGTTCTAGCTTCGGCTATTGCCATTGATAAATTGCGTACTAAATGGTTGTGGAAAGGTATGGGTTTACCAGTGGCTTCTTGGGTAACGGTAAAACAAGAGGATTGCAAACCATATTTGAGCACAACTCTAAGAGAACGTGTAAGAAATTTATCAATGCCAGTAATAGTAAAACCTAGTAAGGAGGGTTCCAGTATAGGAATAACTAAGGTTAATTATCTTCAAGAACTAGATGTGGCTTTAAATACCGCATTTTATTATGATAATACAGTATTAGTAGAAAAATGGTTAAGTGGTCCCGAATATACCGCAGTTATTTTAGGAGATAGTGTTTTTCCTACAATTAGAATTCAATATTCCGGGAATTTTTATGATTATCAAGCAAAATATTTTTCACAAGATACCAAATATTTATGTCCAAGCGGTTTATCAATAGTTCAAGAAGCTAATTTAAAAAAATTGGTATTAAAAGCATGGAGCGCTTTAGGCTGTACAGGTTGTGGTCGTGTAGACATTATGCTAGATAATGATGATCATTTCTATCTCCTCGAAGTAAATACCTCTCCTGGTATGACTAGTCAAAGTTTAGTTCCTATAGCAGCGCTATCGGTTGGAATAAATTTTTCGCAGCTAGTTAAGTGTATCTTAGATCTTGCTGATTAAAAGAGATTTAAAATGGTATATAGTTGATAACATGATGATCAGATCAATAAAAGTACTTTTAAATGCATGAAATCAGTATAAATTTTTATAGAGACCTGAAATTAATTTTCAGCAAAATGCTCTATAGTGTACCTATTATAACTTAATTATAGAATCTTATGTAAGAGAACATCAGATAGGTGTTAAATTTTGCTAATTATTTTTATTCTTTATATTTATTTTAGCTAAAGCTGCCAATTTTTCTAATGCAGCTTTGATGTTATCCGGACTTTTCATTGCAACCTGACGTAACATAGCTGCACTTTTATTACTTAAAGTTCTATATAACATAATATTTTCTGTATGCTCTGGTAAAATCTTTCGGTCATGTGTTAGTCGTTCCCATGATGGATTTATATAAAAATTGATAGATACTAATGAAGGTAATATTTTAGATCTTAAAATATTAATTAAACTGTGTTGTTCATAAAGTAATCTTTTCATCCATTTAGCATTTGCTGTTTCAAGTATTAAGGTATTATGACGAAGATTAGCAACCCGGCACCAAGGGTTAAAATATGAAGGAAGTATACTTTTTACTGCACGATCTAAATTAATCAGTATCATCGCTCTACGTTGTAGAAAATTTAGTATACTGTGCTGTTTAGCATCATCAAAAATCTTTCTAATAGGATATAAATTACTATAGCGCATAATGTCTTCCCGTCATCGATAGTATTGATTAGGATATCAAAGATAATTAATAATCTTATAAAAATTCCGTCTTTATAAGATTTATAAATCTATCAAAAAAAACATAGGTAATTATTATTAATTACAGTAATTTATAATAATTATTATCAAACTATATAATAAAGAGATTGGATTTTTATGTTATTAAAATTTTTTACTAAAATTTTTGGTACTAGAAATGATCGTATACTTGATCGCATGAATCAACTGGTAGATACAATTAATCTACTAGAAAATAAATTTAGTCAACTATCTAATAAAGTACTAAAGGAACAAACGAATCTATTTCGTTTACGTTTAGAAGCGGGAGAAAAGTTAGATAATTTGATTCCAGATGCTTTTGCTACAGTACGTGAAGCTAGCAAACGGGTTTTTAATATGCGTCATTTTGATGTTCAGTTACTGGGTGGAATCGTATTACATAATCGTTGTATTGCTGAAATGCGTACTGGTGAAGGGAAAACCTTGACCGCGACATTACCAGCATACTTAAATGCTCTTACCGGAAAAGGTGTACATATAGTTACTGTTAATGATTATCTCGCTAAGCGAGATGCTGAGATTAATCGTCCTTTATTTGAATTTCTGGAACTTACCGTTGGCATAAACTTACCAGAAATGTCTACTGCCCAAAAGCAAGTGGCTTATGCTGCTGATATTACTTATGGAACTAATAATGAATATGGATTTGATTATCTGCGGGATAATATGATTTTTAATCAAAAAGAACGTGTCCAACGCAAGTTATATTATGCATTGGTTGATGAAGTAGATTCCATACTTATTGATGAAGCACGCACACCTTTAATTATCTCGGGACCTGTGGAGAATAGTTCTGAGCTTTACATTCGAGTAAATAATCTTATTCCAAAATTAATTAGACAAGATAAAGAAGATTCGAAGAGCTTCAAAGGTGTTGGACATTTCTTTGTAGATGAAAAATCGCGTCAAGTTTACTTGACAGAACGTGGTCTAATTTTAATAGAAGAGTGTTTGGTTAAAGAAGGTATTATGAATCAAGGTGAATCACTATATTCATCTTATAATATAAGACTAATGCATCATGTTACAGCAGCTTTACGTGCTCATACATTATTTTTTCATAATATAGATTATATTGTAAAAAATGGAGAAATTATTATTGTTGATGAACATACAGGTCGTGCTATGTCTGGGAGACGCTGGTCTGATGGTTTACATCAAGCAATAGAAGCTAAAGAAGGGGTACAGATCCATAGTGAAAACCAGACCTTAGCTTCGATTACTTTTCAGAATTATTTTAGACTTTATGAAAAATTAGCAGGAATGACCGGCACTGCTAATACAGAAGCATTTGAATTTACTTCTATTTATAAATTGGATACCGTTGTAATTCCTACTAATCGGAAAATGATACGTACTGATTTACCAGATTTAGTTTATATAACTGAAAAAGAAAAAATTAATGCCATTATTCAAGATATCAGAAAACGTACGGCTAATGGTCAACCTGTATTGGTAGGTACTATTTCAATTGAAAAATCAGAAATAATTTCTAGAGAATTAACTGATTCTGGTATTCTTCATAATGTATTAAATGCTAAATTTCATGCCTATGAAGCAGATATAGTAGCACAAGCTGGTCAGCCAGGAAAAGTAACTATTGCTACTAATATGGCGGGACGAGGTACAGATATTGTATTAGGAGGAAATTTACCGTCGGAAATTTCTAAAAAAAAACAACCAGAAGATCTTAAAAATATTAAGAATGCTTGGCAAATTCGCCATAATGCTGTAGTTAATGCAGGAGGATTACATATTATCGGAACGGAACGTCATGAATCTAGAAGGATTGATAATCAGCTTAGGGGGCGATCAGGAAGACAAGGAGATCCTGGGTCTTCTAGATTTTATCTTTCTATGGAAGATACTTTAATGCGTATTTTTGCCTCTGATCGATTATCTAAGATCATGCGGAAAATAGGAATCCGATCTGGTGAGGCTATAGAACACCCTTGGGTTACTAAGGCTATTGCTAATGCACAGCGTAAGGTTGAAATTCGTAACTTTGAAATTCGTAAACAGTTATTGGAATATGATGATGTAGCTAATAATCAACGTCAGGCTATTTATGCACAGCGTAATGAATTACTTGAATCACCAGATGTTAGTGAAATTATTATTACCATATATGAAGAGGTTTTTAGAAATATTCTGAATAGCTATATTCCCTTCCAATCTATAGATGAAATGTGGAATATTACTAGTTTAAAAGAACATTTAAAAATTAATTATGATATAGATTTACCGATTGAAGAATGGATCAAAGATAATATCTTTATTTACGAGCAATTAATTGAGCGAATCATTTTAAATATAAAAAATATATATCAGCAAAAAAGAAAATGTATTGGAATTGAAGCCATAAGTAATTTTGAAAAAAATTTAGTATTACAAACCTTGGATTGTTTATGGAAAGAACATCTAGCTGCTATGGATTATCTACGTCAAGGTATTCACTTACGTGGTTATGCGCAAAAAGATCCAATACAAGAATATAAGCGTGAATCCTTCACGATGTTTTCTACTATGCTAGAAACAATGAAATATGAAATTGTTAGTATATTATGTAACATTAAGGTGGATCTCAACCAAGGATTAGGATTAAATCCTACAATAACTAGTACTAGTAGTAGTAGTAATCAACATCTTACTGAATCTCAACTTAGAGCATCTACATCTAAGAATAATGAGGCGTATAAAATCGGTCGCAATGATTTATGTCCATGTGGTTCTAATAAAAAATATAAGCGATGTCATGGTCGTGTTCAGTTAATTTAAATTGTGAGTTTCATCAGCAGCAATATAAAGGCATTTTACTTCGTTTAACCATTCTTCTAAATCGATTAACTTACAATGATTACTACAGAAAGGACGCCAGATATTATCTTGATTCCAGATAATTTCTTTGCTACAGATTGGACATGGAACTTTCATTATTTTATTCATTTTTGTTCAGCTAAGGCAAGAGATAAATAATATTGATGTAACCTCTTAATTTTTAAAATCCACATTTCTTTTGATCCATTATTATCAATGACATCATCTGCAATAGCAAGTTTATCTTCTCTTGTAGCTTGCAGAGCAATGATTTTTTCAGCTTGTTGACGATTGACCTGGTCACGTAACATAGTCCTAATTAACTGTGTTTCACGATCTACATCAACTACTAATACACGTTGAGCCAATGTATAAATTTTATTTTCTACTAATAATGGCACTACCCAGAGACACCACCCCGATCTGCTATTAGCCAATTGAAGGTTAGTTTCATGATCAATTATAGGATGAAGTAAATTATTTAACCAAATTTTCTCTTTTGCTGAATAAATAATTATTTGGCGTAATTTAGCTCGATTCAGAGTTCCATCTGGTTTCAAAATACTATTACCAAATTTTTTTTTATTGCAAAGAGTGCTGGTTTTCCGGGTTCGACGATTTGGCGAGAGATTACATCAGCATCTACTACATCAACCCCTAATTTAGCAAATTCTTGAGCTACAGTAGTCTTGCCACTGCTAATTCCACCTGTTAAAGCAACTTTATATGGCATATATCTATTCTAATAATTTATCATTAATTTACCTGAACCAATTATTTAATTAATAATATCTCCTGGAGTAAACCATTCACTCTTAGATTTCAGAAATTCTCTAACTGTCATTACTTTTCTACCTGCAGTTTGTAGCTCTTCTATATTTAAAACTCCATTTGAAGTAGCAATTTTAATTCCATGTTGATTAGCTTGTAAAATCTTTCCAGGCTGAGATGATTTATATAAACTTGAATCGATACTTGATGCTTTCCAAACTCTTATCATGTGACCCTTCACTATAAAATCACTACCTGGCCATGGATTAAATGCTCTGATATAGCGCTCAATTTTCATGGCTGAGAATGTCCAGTCAATGCGGGACTCTTGCTTATGGATTTTAGTAGCATAGCTAACATTTTGTTGGGGTTGTTTAACCGGGCAGGTGGTACCACCAGTAGCAAATTGTTTTAAAGTAGCTAGCATACTCCTGGAACCAAGTTTAGATAACTTGTCGTAAAGTGTAGCACTAGTATCTGTATTTTCAATTTGGCAGTGAAGGGTATGGAGAATATCTCCGGCATCAATCTCAGTATTCATTTTTATCGTAGTTACACCGGTTTCTACATCACCTGCGCATAATGAACGTGGGATAGGAGCAGCCCCACGCCATCTTGGCAGTAGAGAAGCATGTACGTTAATACAACCTAATCGAGGTAATTGAAGTACTGTTTTAGGTAATATCTTACCATAAGCTACTAGTACGATAATATCCGCATTTAAAACCTCAATTTTTTGTTGAAGATTTTCCTCCATAAGAGACTCGGGCTGTAAAACTGTTAGATTGTTTTCAATAGCAAGTTGTTTTACTGGGCTGAAAACTAATCTCTTACCGCGACCAACATATCTGTCAGGCTGTGTCAAGACCCCAACTACTGGATATTTATCAAGTAGCGCTTCTAGATGACGTGCTGCGAATATCGGTGTTCCAGCAAAAATTATTT
Source organism: Candidatus Dasytiphilus stammeri (assembly GCA_045290365.1). Taxonomy (GTDB): domain Bacteria; phylum Pseudomonadota; class Gammaproteobacteria; order Enterobacterales; family Enterobacteriaceae; genus Dasytiphilus; species Dasytiphilus stammeri_N. The sequence goes on from CP145882.1 coordinate 526,216, forward strand.
TTAACCTATTAAACATCTCAATACCTCTTTAAATTAGGTTCGATACCGAGATTTTCTACGGTACTTTTTTTCCCATTTTTCCAATCTTTGACGAATTAGATGACGTTTTATTGGTGAAAGATAATCAATAAATAACTTGCCTACTAAATGATCCATTTCATGTTGGATGCAAACCGCCATTAAGTTATGGGCTTCAATAGTGAAAGTATTATTTTTCAGATCTAAAGCCATAATTTTGACGCTTTTGGATCGTGGTATAAAGGCTCTTTGTTGTGGAATAGATAAACATCCTTCTTCAATACTAATACTACCTTTCTTTTCTAAAAATTCCGGATTAATTAATATTAAAGGTTCGTTGCGTAAAGTTGATACATCAATAACGATAATCTGCTGATGTAAATTAACTTGTGTAGCCGCTAGGCCAATCCCATCTCTTTCATACATGGTTTCCAACATGTTATCAACAATTTTTTGGATAGTTTGATCCACTTTTTTAACCGGGAGAGCAATTTCTCTCAGCCGATTATCAGGATAATTTAATAGCTTCATAACGGTCATAAATTTTTATATTTAGGAAAATAGATATTTATTATTTATAATAATCACTATTATTAGTAATTTTTCAAAAAAAATCATATGAACTGTAAGTATAATATAAATTTTTTTTTAAAAAAACTCCGTGAAGATGCGGTGATTGCTTATCCAACCGAATCTGTCTTTGGGTTAGGTTGTAATCCAGATAGCAAAAAAGCTGTAATGCAGTTATTATCGTTAAAACAGCGTCCCATTGAAAAAGGATTAATTCTGGTTGCCGCCGATTATCAGCAAATCAAACCTTATATTGCTGATCAAAAATTATCATCTAAACAACGTGAAATTATTGGTTCTCTATGGCCCGGACCTATTACCTTGGTGCTTCCCGCCAATCATAAAACTCCATATTGGATTACTGGGATATTTTCTTCTGTAGCAGTTCGTGTAAGTAATTATCATCCAGTAAAAAAGTTATGTAGGGCTTTTAAAAAGCCATTAGTTTCAACTAGTGCAAATTTTAATGGAGCTCCTCCATGTCGTTCCGTAGAAGAAATCCGAAATCAATTTGGTTATCAATTATTGGTTTATCCTGGAAAAGTGGGAAGATTACAGTATCCTACTGAAATTAGAGATATATTTACTGGTAAATTAATTCGTTCTGGAGAATAATCTAATGATTAGTTATGCGGTTTTTGGAAATCCTGTAAAACATAGTCAATCACCACGGATTCATCAATTATTTGCTGAGCAAATGAACATGAAACATCATACTTATGGTAGTATTTGTGCATCTCTAGAAAACTTTAAAGAAGAATTAAGGAAATTTTTTGACTCGGGGGCACATGGTGCGAATATAACTATACCGTTTAAAAAACAAGCTTATAATCTGTCTCATAAGTTGACTAAACGGGCTTTATTGGCTGGTTCCGTAAATACTATTAAAAAATTAGAAGATAATCAATTATTAGGAGATAATACGGATGGTATTGGGTTAATTTTTGATCTCAAAAGAATTAATTTTATCAAACCTAAAGATAATATTTTAATTGTAGGTGCAGGTGGAGCAGCATATGGAATTATCTTTCCGCTTCTCTCTTATGGTTGTTCGATTATGATTAATAATCGAACTATCTCTCATGCTGAAGAAATAGTTCATAGATTTAAAAAATATGGTAAGATTTCAATCTTAACCAATTTCAACCAAGATGATTATAAATTTAATATAATTATTAATGCTACTTCTTGCGGTATCTATGGAAAGAAGCCTGAATTACCGAATCAATTAATTACGCCAAATACTTGCTGCTATGATATATTTTATCAGCCTAAACTCACTCCATTTTTACAATGGTGCAAACAACAAGGATGTCAACAATATACTGATGGAATAGGCATGCTAATAGCACAAGCTGCAGAATCATTTTTATTATGGCATGGAGTATTGCCACCATTACAAAATGTAATAAAAACAATTCAAGATGAAATTAGGATTTCTATATAATATAAAATGGTATAATGTAGAGACTTACATGTGTACTGTGAGGGGCGTAGTTCAATTGGCAGAGCACCGGTCTCCAAAACCGGATGTTAAGGGTTCAAGTCCCTTCGCCCCTGCCATGATAATAATCTGAAATTAGGATTTGTCTAATTTAGAGATAGTTAGACTGAAAGATAATCTTAGGAGGTTTTAATTATGTGATGCTATGATATTCTCTCATTTACGGTATAATATTTAACGTAATCAAATTTTGATTTAGGAGTAAATCAAATGACTATTGAAAGTTTTTTTACAAAAAGTCGTTTTTTTGATAATAAACATTATCCACGGGGATTTTCCCGCTATGGAGATTTTACTATAAAAGAATCGAAATTATTGGAACGTTATGGTTATGCATTTAATGAGTTAGATCTTGAAAAACGTGATCCTATAAATATTGAAGAGCAAAGATTTGTCGAAGTATGTCGAGGAAAACTTCCACCTGAAACGGATCAAGAACGTGTTTGGATAAAATATATTACGCGTATTAAACGTCCTAAAAGGTTTCATACTCTATCTGGGGGTACGTCTATGGAAAACTTAGAAGATTATTTAGATAATGATGATTAAATAATAAAAATTCAATACATTAAATCTATCGAAAGTCAAAATAATTTGATCAATACTTACATTATACTTAATCTATTGAATAACTAAACAGTTTATCAGAGTATCGTATTTCTATAATAAATTGTTTATTTAATTACTTTAATCAACCAAAGTAATTTTGTGATCAAAATAAATCTCTTACTTTGTGAATGATTAACTAATAATTTTACTTCACGCTCATAATCAGATAAATAGCAATTGCTATGTATAAGCCATTCATCGTCTAGGATTGCTAAATTCAAACTGCTTTAGGTTAATTATTTTTAGCTAAATATCTATGTGGAGTATAAGATGAGCGATAAAATTATTCAATTGACAGATGATAATTTTGAAACCAATGTGTTAAAAGCTGACCAATGGACGCTAGTAGATTTCTGGGCAGAATGGTGTGGACCTTGTAAAGTAATTGCACCTATTATTGCCGAAATTGCTGAAGAATATCATGGGAGGCTTAAGGTGACTAAATTAAATGTAGATGAAAATCAGAATACGGCCCAAAAATACGGAATTAGAGGGATTCCTACTCTGTTACTATTTAACCATGGTGAAAGACTGGCGAGTAAAGTAGGGATTTTATCTAAAGGACAGATGAAAGAATTTATTGATTCATATTTAGATTTTAACATAGCATAGACGTAATTAACTCTTGTTAGACGTATGAGCTTAATTATCCTCAAGTATTGCCAGATAAATTTATATTGATTTTTAAGCTTATGGCTTTCATGATCTCTAGATCTTATACCTCACTATCATTCATGAGTGTTCGTTCTAAGGTATGTTGGTTTCTATGTATCTCTGAAATAGAGATAATAAACTATTAATAAAATTGAAATAACTATCGTCTTCTTCACAAGAAACAAGTTCGATTGAACTTCCTATTTTAAGAACTCATAATTATGAATCTTACCAAATTAAAAAATACGCCAGTCTCGAAATTAATTACTATTGGCGAGAGTATTGGAATAGAAAATCTCGCACGTATGCGTAAACAAGACATTATTTTTGCCATTCTTAAACAACATGCAAAAAGTGGCGAAGATATTTTCGGTGATGGTGTATTAGAAATATTACAGGATGGGTTTGGTTTTTTACGTTCGGCAGATAGTTCCTATCTAGCCGGACCAGATGATATTTATGTATCTCCTAGTCAAATTAGACGCTTTAATCTTAGAACAGGAGATACGATTGCTGGTAAAATTCGCCCTCCAAAAGAGGGGGAGCGTTATTTCGCACTATTAAAAGTGAATGATGTTAATTATGATAAACCTGAAAATGCGCGTAGTAAAATATTATTTGAAAATTTAACTCCATTACATGCCAATGCACGTTTGCGAATGGAACGAGGAAATGGTTCTACAGAAGATTTAACGGCACGTGTCTTAGATTTAGCATCACCTATTGGCCTTGGACAAAGAGGTTTAATTGTAGCTCCACCAAAAGCCGGGAAAACCATATTACTTCAAAATATTGCACAAAGTGTAGCTTATAATCATTCTGATTGTGTTTTAATAGTACTTCTTATAGATGAACGCCCTGAAGAAGTTACCGAAATGCAAAGACTTGTACAAGGAGAAGTAATGGCGTCTACTTTTGACGAACCTGCTTCTCGTCATGTTCAAGTTGCTGAAATGGTGATTGAAAAAGCTAAGCGTTTAGTTGAACATAAGAAAGATGTAATAATCTTACTTGATTCTATTACTCGTCTGGCCAGAGCTTATAATACCGTAGTTCCTGCTTCTGGTAAGGTATTAACTGGTGGAGTAGATGCAAATGCTTTACACCGTCCAAAAAGATTTTTTGGAGCCGCTCGTAATGTAGCTGAAGGTGGTAGTTTAACAATTATAGCTACTGCACTAATTGATACTGGTTCTAAAATGGATGAGGTGATTTATGAAGAATTTAAAGGTACGGGCAATATGGAATTACATCTAGCTCGTAAAATTGCTGAAAAACGTGTCTTTCCAGCTATAGATTATAACCGTTCAGGAACGCGTAAGGAAGAATTATTAACTTCACATGAAGAGCTTCAAAAAATGTGGATTTTAAGAAAAATTATACATCCTATGGGTGAGATTGAGGCTATGGAATTTCTTATAAAAAAACTCGCTATGACTAAAACTAATGAAGAATTTTTCAATATGATGAAACGTTGTAGTTAGTCTTCGTAAGAAGAAAATATGATGTAGTTGCTTATGCATAAATTTATAATTACTATAATTATTAATGCACCCGTAGCTCAATTGGATAGAGCGTTGCCCTCCGAAGGCAGAGGTCTCAGGTTCAAATCCTGTCGGGTGCGCCATTTTATTTGGTAGATAAAATCAAGAATATGATATTATATATGTATGGTGGCTATAGCTCAGTTGGTAGAGCCCTGGATTGTGGTTCCAGTTGTCATGGGTTCAAATCCCATTAGCCACCCCAACATAATGATTTCATAGCGAAGATGGCGGAATTTGGTAGACGCGCTAGCTTCAGGAGCTAGTTTCTCTATAAGATGTGAGGGTTCAAGTCCCTCTCTTCGCACCATTTATAATTATATATATTTAAACGGCGAGTAGCGCAGCTTGGTAGCGCAACTGGTTTGGGACCAGTGGGTCAGAGGTTCAAATCCTCTCTCGCCGACCAATATTGGATTATTATTAAGAGTTACATTTTATTAGTGGCATTTTTTTTAAACAACACTATAGTTAATTTATCAATATTTAACTTTGTTAAAGTCTATATAATAGATATTATTTGCTGATTAGTATTTATTATGCATGGAGGAATAGATATGTTACCTAATAGACAGAAAAAAAATGGTAGTCCAGTACTAGCACAAGAAGTTATAAAAAAACGTTCTAATTTACTATGGTGGTTAATTCCTTTATTATTTTTATTTTTACTTATTTTATATTGGTTTTTTTATCATTCAGAAAGTACAGTATCTCATCAACCACAATCATCTGTATGGTTACATGATGGTAATAGTAAGAGTTTAAGTAATACCCACTACGTAACCTTACCAGATGGTGTAGTAATCCAAATCAATAATGACAGTGTTGAAGCTAAACTACTGAAAATTATTCAAAATCCTAACCAACAATTAAACATTGATAAAATTGGTTTGAATTTAGATCGCATCAATTTTGATAGCAATAAGGTGTCAACTGGAGCACAATTACAGATTAATAATATTGCAGCTATTTTGAAAGCATATCCACATGTCAAGATTAAAATAGTTGGCTCTACTGATAATAGAGGTAATGCAGAACAAAATAAAGCATTATCAAAAGCTCGAGCCGAGGCAATAATGAAAGAATTTATTAAATTAAAAGTGGCTGATCAACAATTAGTGGCTGAAGGTGATGGGGAAAATTATCCTATAGCTTCTAATGAAACACCAGAAGGACGTGCTAAAAACCGCCGAGTATCTATTTCGGTGATAAAAATCTTATAATCTAGTTAATCAAAACTTAGAAAGTTTCATCTGAAACTTAATGTAATAAGGAGTTTCATAATGAGCTATGAAAAAATTGTTACTTTATTTGATAGTCTTGAACATGCCAAAACTGCCAATAAAAATCTATTAAAATCTGGTTTTTATAATAAAGATATCAGTATAATTCATAGTAAGCAGTTGAAAGCTGAGAAGATAATATTCCCAGAACATGATATTTGGCAGAGATTATTAGGTAATAGTTTAACTGAAAAAGAAGCTAAAATTTATGCACAGGCAATTGATATTGGAGGAGTATTATTAATACTTCGTACTCATCATGAAAATGAAACTACTCGCGCTATGGAGATACTTAATGCATCTCAACTGGAAATGGATAATGACACAACATTATCTCAGAACTGTAGATATCTAATTGATGAGTATAATCACCAAAACATTTTTGGTAAAAATAGTAAGGAAGGCTCAAAACGAGTTCGTCGTTTTGTAACCGAAAAACATGTAGAAGGTGAGAAACCTCTCCATGAAGAGCATCTTGCTATTTTACGTTGTACTCTTAATAATAAGCCTCAGTTGTATGAGAACCTTGATGGGTTTGAGACCAAAATAAATCACACTATAGAACAACCTAGAATTAATAGAACTACCCATCTTGTTGAAGAAGTATGTAAGGAGGATACTGAGAGGGTGCAAAAAAATCATGATACGGTACGCAAACAAGAAATTGAATGTGATACCCATGACAAATGATCTTAAAAAATAAATTGTTTGATTACGAGAGCATAAGCTCTCGTACCTTTTCAAGTAGTAAATATTGAATTATTTAGCAAATATTTAATAGTTTGATTTATCGCTTCGATAACGAATAATTATTAAACGGTGATGACACCCGTAAGTTTTTATTTACCTCGGAAAATTCAAAAAAATCCATAAAATTATAATTTTATAAAACGGAGCTGTAAATGCAGTTTTCGAAAATGCATAGCCTTGGTAACGATTTTATGATCGTTGATGCTATCACACAAAATATTGATATTTCACCTAATCTCATTTTAAAATTAGCGGATCGACGTAGAGGTATTGGATTTGATCAATTACTTTTAGTTGAATCAACAGATAATCCAAACTTTGACTTTCACTATCGTATATTTAATGCTAACGGTGATGAAGTTGAACAATGTGGAAATGGAGCCCGCTGTTTTGCACGTTTTGTTCTTATAAAGAAATTAACTACAAAAAATACCCTTCGGGTGAGCACCAATAAAGGTAATATGGTGCTTAAGATTATCAATCATGAGCAGATTTGTGTAGAAATGAATGAACCTAATTTTTTACCAACTAAAATACCATTTATTACTCATAAGAAAAAAAAACAATACCAAATGGTAGTGGGAGAACAACTGGTAATTTTTGGGGTAGTATCAATTGGTAATCCCCATTGTGTAATTAAGGTAGATAATATAAAAAATGCCCCGGTGGAAGAGCTGGGTTCAATCTTAGAAAAACATGAAATGTTTCCTGAGCATGCTAATATTGGTTTTATGGAAGTTATTAATCGGGCACATATTAGATTGCGCGTATTTGAGCGAGGGGTTGGTGAAACTCCTGCATGTGGAAGTGGGGCTTGTGCAGCAGTTGCCATAGGTATACAGCAAGGTTTATTAGATAATGATGTACAGGTTAATTTCCCAGGAGGAAAATTACAGATTTTCTGGACAGGAGTAGGACATGCATTATTTATGACAGGACCTGCTATACATGTTTATGATGGGGTTTTATGTATCAAAAAACCATAAATATTTATGGATGTCTAAAGAATTTAAATGATAAACAATATGAAGCAGTTACTGCTCCCCGGAGGAATTTATTAATACTGGCAGGAGCAGGTAGTGGAAAAACTATGGTTTTAGTAAATCGAATAGCTTGGTTATTACAGTTTGAACATTGCTCACCATTTTCTATCATGGCAGTTACCTTCAATAAAAAAGCTGCGTTAGAAATATTACAACGTACTGAACAACTGATAGGAATGAGACCTACAGATATCTGGATTGGCACTTTTCACAATATCGCACATAGATTATTGCGTACTCATTATTTAGAGGCTAATTTAGCATCAGATTTTCAAATTATTGATAAACAAGATCAATTATGCTTACTAAAGCGATTAATTAAAATAATGAATTTAGATGAAAAAAAATGGTCAGCATTACAAGCAATGTGGTATATAAATAATCAAAAAGATAAAGGCGTACGACCTCAGTACATTCAAAGCTTCAATAATTCTATTGAACAAACCTGGCGAAATATTTATCATTTTTATCAAGAAACTTGTGAGCGATCTAGACTAGTAGATTTTCCTGAATTGTTGTTGCGTGCTCATGAACTTTGGTTAAATCATCCATTTATTCTAAATCATTATAGTAAACGCTTCACGAATATTTTAGTTGATGAATTTCAGGATACCAATACTATTCAGTATGCTTGGATTCGTTTATTAGCAAATAATAAAAGCAGTACGATTATTGTTGGTGATGATGATCAATCCATTTATGGTTGGCGTGGGGCTAAAGTAGATAATATTAAGCACTTTTTAACTGATTTTAGTAACGTAAAGATGATTCGGCTAGAACAAAATTATCGTTCTACAAATAATATTTTAAAAGCGGCTAATGTACTAATTTCTAAAAACTCTGGGCGTTTAGGAAAGCAACTTTGGACTAATTATAGTAATGGAGAATTAATTACGGTTTATTGTGCTTTGAATGAGTTAGATGAAGCTCGTTTTGTAGTGAATAGTATTCAGGCCTGGCAGAAAAATGGAGGAAAACTTAGGAACTGCGCCATTCTTTATCGCAGCAATGCTCAATCAAGGATAATTGAAGAAATTTTACTACAATTTAGTATTCCCTATTATATTTATGGAGGAGTGCGTTTTTTTGAAAGAATGGAAATTAAAAACGCGTTAGCATATCTTCGGCTAATTGTTAATCGGAATGATGATGCCGCTTTTGAACGCATAATTAATACTCCAGCAAGAGGCATTGGAGCTATTACTATGAAGTTATTACGGCATATTTCAAAAAATCGTCAGGTCACACTCTGGTATGCAGGTGATCTTTTATTAAAAGAAAAACTCTTAGCTAATCGTACTGCCTTAGCTTTAAAAAAGTTTATGCAACTTATAGATGAAATGGAAGAAGATATTGAAGGATTATCTCTATATTTACAAATTGATCGAGTGATTAGAAGTTCTGGTCTATGGGAACTATACAAAAAAGATCAAAATGAACCATTTCAAACACGTGTAGATAATCTTAAAGAACTGGTAAATGCCGCGCGACCAGATAAAATCTTGAATACGACTGAAACTGAATATGAAAATTCTTTACGACCATTACAAATGTTTCTTTCTCATATAGTACTAGATGCAAGTCACGGAGAAAAATTTGATGTTGTAGAAGATGCAGTACAATTAATGTCAATGCATGCTGCTAAGGGGCTGGAGTTTCATCAAGTATTTATAGTTGGAATGGAAGAAGGAATTTTTCCGAGTTCAATGTCAATTAAGGACCAATTAATGATTGAAGAAGAGCGTCGTTTAGCTTATGTTGCTATTACAAGAGCTATGCAAAAATTAACCTTAACATGGGCAGAAAACCGTCATTTTTATGGTAAAAATAGGTATCATCAACCATCACGTTTTATTAAGGAGTTACCTAAAACATGCATTAATGAAATCCGGGCGGGTCTTTATAAGAGAAGATAACCTTCTTTCTAGCCCAGAATAATTTAAATTGATTAATAGATGATTGTAATTGAAAACCTGGCATTGTTCTTAAATGTTTAAAAATTAATAACTAAAATTATAGAGAGTGTTTTACTTAATTTACTACTCTATTTGCACCCCATATTAAAGCATTGAGAATTTCTGTATGTTGCACGCATATAAACTAATTGAAAATCGTTTAACACGGCTTGAGTTGGATGAAGGTGATGATTTAGCAGATTCTATTTGGGTAGATTTAATGGAACCAGAATTTAAGGAACGTGAAAAAATTCATAAAATTCTTGGTCAGAGTTTAGCTACTAGCCCCGAGCTAGAAGATATAGAAGCTTCAGCACGTTTTTTTGAAGATGAAGATGGATTACACATCCATTCTTTCTTTTTTTATGAAGATGTTGATGATCATGCAGGGAATGTTACCGTAGCTTTTACTATTCGTGATGGTAGATTATATACCCTACGCGAAAAGGAGTTACCTGCTTTTAGACTTTACCGTATGCGTGCTCGTAGTCAGATCTTACTATCTGGTAATGCTTTTGAGTTAATGTTAGATCTGTTTGAAACTAAAATAGAACAATTAGCTGACGAAATTGAAACTATTTATAGTGATTTAGAAAAGTTGAGTCGTGTAATTATGGAAGGATCTCGTGATGATCAATGTGATGAAGCATTGTCAATGTTATCAGAATTGGAAGATATAGTATGGAAAGTTCGTTTATGCTTAATGGATACACAAAGAGCATTAAATTTCTTAATACGTAAAACGCGTCTTCCTCTTAAACAATTAGAACAAGCCCGTGAAATCATACGTGATATTGAGTCTCTATTACCACATAATGAATCCTTACTTCAAAAGGTTAATTTTTTAATGCAAGCGGCCATGGGTTTTATTAATATTGAACAGAACCGAATAATAAAAATATTTTCAGTAGTTTCGGTTATATTTTTACCCCCTACATTAGTAGCTTCTAGTTATGGTATGAATTTTGAGGTAATGCCAGAACTTCAATGGAGTTTAGGTTATCCAGCCGCAATTCTTCTCATGATTTTAACGGGTGCTGCTCCATATGCATATTTTAAATATAGAAAATGGCTCTAATTTATTAAAAATCAGGATATTATACCTATGTTGTTTAAGTTTACTGAAGAATATATTAGGCCACCTCTTTGAGTTGAGGTATTGGAAATGAGTAGTATGTACCATATTGTAGTTTCCGATTTAGATGGCACTTTACTGTCAGCCGATCATAGAATTATGCCTTATACTAGGAAAATTCTTAAATTATTAACCGTACAGGGAATACATGTTATTTTAGCTACTGGACGACATCATGTTGATGTCTCAAAAATCCGAGATAATATTGGTATTAAAGCCTATATTATTACTTCTAATGGTGCACGTGTGCATAATACCGCTGGTAAACTAGTTTTGAGTCATAATCTAGATGAAGATATTGCATATACTTTATATGGTATGTTTTTTTCAGATCCTGATATATTAACTCATGTTTACCGAAATGATAATTGGTATCTAAGTCGTTATTCTAGAATAGAAAAGGAATTTTTTATAGAATCAATGTTCACCGGTAAGTCGTTTCAACCAAATTTATTAGGTACTGATGGTGTTAGTAAGATTTTTTTTACTTGCAATAAGGTAAAGAAACTTTTATTAATTGAGAAAATTATTCTTGCCAGATGGGGTAAGAGGGTAAATACAACTTTCTCTTGTCCCACTTGTCTAGAAGTTATGGCTGGTGGTGTATCTAAAGGCTATGCATTAAAAGATGTAATCCATTATATAGGTTCTTCTATTAAAAAATGTATTTCGTTTGGTGATGGTTTGAATGATAAAGAAATGTTATCGATAACTGGTAAAGGATGCATTATGCAAAATGCGCATCAGCAACTTAAAGATAGTTTGCCATATTTAGAAATTATTGGCTCGAATATAGAAGAAGCAGTCCCACGTTATTTATGTAAAATATATTCTATAAGAAATATGAATTTACCAAATTAATAATTAAGGCTTTTTTTATATTTTAGAATTTATCTCTATGATTTTTACTAAAATCATAGAGATAAATTTGTATAGAGGTCTTAGAAGAAAACCATGAAAATTAAGAATCATATTCTAGGATTCCCACGTGTAGGATTGTATAGGGAATTAAAAAAAGCGCAAGAAAAATACTGGGTGAATGCTAGTACAAAGCAAGAATTAATTAATCTGGGGCGCCATCTCCGCAAGAAACATTGGCAACAACAGAAGGAAGCTGGTATAGATTTATTACCAGTAGGTGATTTTGCTTGGTACGATCATGTATTAACCACCAGTTTATTATTAGGGAATGTTCCCGTAAGGCATAAAAATCCAGATGGATTGATTGATATAGAGACGCTTTTTAGGATTGCTCGTGGAGTAGCACCTACTGGTCAAGTTACCACCGCGTCTGAAATGACAAAATGGTTTAATACTAATTACCATTATATTGTACCGGAATTTATTAAAGGACAGCAATTCAAACTAAGTTGGATGCAGCTATTTGATGAAATAGATGAAGCTTTATGCTTAGGTCATAAAGTAAAACCAGTGTTAATTGGACCTTTGACCTATTTATGGTTAGGTAAAGTTAAAGGTGAAGATTTTAATCGTCTTACATTACTCCAAGATCTGTTACCAGTTTATAATAAAGTACTCTTAGAATTGAAAAAACGAAAGATTACATGGGTACAAATTGATGAACCTATTCTAACCTTAGAATTACCCACTACCTGGTTAGCTGCTTTTAAACATACTTATGAATTTTTATATGGAAAATTACAACTAATTTTAACTACCTATTTTGATAGTATTAATCATAATTTAGAGAGCATTCGAGCACTTCCAGTACAAGGATTACATATTGATTTAGCTTGTGGAAAATACGATTTATTAAAAATCAGTAAAGATATACCGGAAGAATGGGTACTTTCACTTGGTATAGTTAATGGTCGTAATGTATGGCGAACTGATCTGATATTTTGGTATGATCGATTACAGCCGATAATTGGAAAACACGATCTTTGGATAGGTAGTTCATGTTCTCTACTTCACAGTCCAATGGATCTCAATATTGAAACTGGTCTAGATGAAGAAGTAAAAAGCTGGTTAGCTTTTGCTTTGCAAAAATGTCATGAAATATCGATTTTGAGTCTTGCATTAAATAATCAGGATAAAAAAATATTAGAATCTTGGAGTCAATCGATCCGTAATAGATACCATTCGTCACATGTACAGAATGCGAGAATAAGTCATAAAATTTCCAAAATTACTGCCGAAGATAGCAAGCGAAAAAGTAATTATGTTAAACGTGCTAAAGCACAAAAAAATCGTCTTCAATTACCACTTTGGCCAACCACTACTATAGGTTCGTTTCCTCAAACAGAGGAAATCCGCTGCCTACGTCGTGATTTTAAAAACCGGAAAATAGATAGTAAATCCTATAATGCTGGTATTGCAGAACATATTAAAAAAGTTATTTCTGAGCAAGAAAGATTAGAACTAGATGTTCTCGTTCATGGTGAAGCTGAACGTAATGATATGGTGGAATATTTTGGTGAAAATCTCATGGGATTTGTTATTACTGATCATGCTTGGGTACAGAGTTATGGTTCACGTTGCGTAAAACCTCCTATTATAATTGGTGATATAAGTAGAAAATATCCAATAACATTAAAATGGACCAAATATGCACAATCTCTAACCAAAAAACCTGTAAAGGGTATGTTAACTGGTCCAGTGACTATGTTATGTTGGTCATTTGTACGTGAGGATATTTCTAGGGTTACTATTGCTAAACAAATAGCCTTAGCACTGCGGGAAGAAGTGAAAGATTTAGAAAATGCCGGAATTAGTATTATTCAAATTGATGAGCCGGCTCTAAGAGAGGGATTACCATTACGCTCTTCTGAATGGAAAGCTTATTTAAATTGGGCCGTGGAAGCTTTTAGCTTAAGTTCATCTGGAGTTAGTGATGATACACAAATTCACACACATATGTGTTATGGCGAATTTAGTGATATAATGCCAGCTATTATAGGATTAGATGCAGATGTTATTACTATTGAAACCGCCAGATCAGATTCCGAATTACTGAAATTATTTGAAAAATTTGATTATCCTAATTCAATTGGTCCTGGTGTCTATGACATTCACTCACCAAATATACCCACTATAGAGCATATAGAATTATTATTACGTAAAGCTGCATCTTTTATTCCATTTGAGCGCTTGTGGGTGAATCCAGATTGTGGTTTAAAAACTCGCAATTGGACAGAAACTCTTATGGCATTACACCATATGGTACAAGCCGCTAAAAAATTGCGGAGATCTACTACTATTTCTAGTTCTGAAAAATGTTAATATGTAACGGTACCTTTCATTATTAAAATCATGAGATATGAAAAGATTAAAGTGCACAGTAGTATCTATAGATCATATTATTAATAATGTATTTAAAGTTCATTTATTGCCGTCTGACGATTTTTCTTTCCGTGCCGGTCAATATTTAAGATTAGTGATAGATGAAAAAGACCAACGTTATTTTTCGGTTGCTTCTACACCTATGGAAAAAAATATAATTGAATTACATATTAGAGCTTCTAAATCAAATACTAATGCTATGAAACTTCTGGAGTGGATTCATATCACACCAGAAGTAATCATTGAGATCCCTTATGGTAATGCCTGGTTACGAGAAGATACTAATAGACCTCTGATTTTAATTGCCGGTGGTACTGGTTTTGCATATGCACGTTCAATTTTATTTACTGTACTCTTGCGACAACCTGAGCGACTCATTTCGCTTTATTGGAGTGGTCGTAAATTAGCACATCTTTATGCACTAGAAGAATTAAAGCTGCTAGCCTGTAAATATACCAACTTAAAGGTAATCCCCATTATAGTTTATGATTATTTTCATGGATCTCATCGTACCGTATTAAATACGGTAGTCAGAGATTATTGTAATTTAAGTTCTCAAGATATCTATCTTGCTGGTAATTTTGAAATGGCTAAAAGTGCTAGGGAGATCTTCTGTAAGATGCGTGGTGCGATAGTATCGCGAATTTTTGGTGATGCTTTTACTTTTATATAGTAAAAATTATTAAATGGAGCAGGCGAAAAATGCCGCCGATTAAAGTCCATCAGGATTTACCTGCTATTAAAATTTTGCGTAATGAGAATATTTATCTCATCACTACCAAATGTACATATACATCAGAAATGCGCTTTTTAAAGATATTATTATTAAATCTGATGCCTAAAAAGATAGAAACTGAAAATCAATTTTTGCGATTACTATCGAATACATCATTAATGATTGAAATCACCTTACTTAGAATTGATAACCATGATTCACATCATACCCCAAGAGAACATTTGAATAAATTTTATGGTAATTTTGAAGATATTGAAGGTAAAAATTTTGATGGAATGATTATAACTGGAGCACCACTAGGCTTAATAAATTTCAAAGATGTAAGATACTGGCCACAACTAGAATTAGTAATTAATTGGGCCAAAAAGCATGTGAAATCAACACTGTTTGTTTGCTGGGCAGTACAAGCCGCTTTGAATATCTTATATAGGCTCCCAAGACAGACCAGACCCACAAAATTATCAGGGATTTTTTTACACCAAACATTACAATCTCATGCCTGGTTAACTAGAGGATTTGACGATAATTTTTTAGCACCTCATTCGCGTTATGCCGCTTTTCCCGGTAAATTAATTAGTCAAATTTCTGAATTAGATTTTTTTGCTACTTCCGCTGAAGCTGGAGCTTATCTTTTTGCTAGTAAAGACAAGCGCTTTGTATTCGTAACTGGTCATCCAGAATATGATTCTTCTACATTAGCTAACGAATATCTACGTGATTATCAAGCAGGATTAAGACCCAGAATCCCTGCTAATTATAATACAGAATTAGTACCTAAAGTAAGTTGGCGGAGTCATAGTTACCTACTTTTTTTAAATTGGATAAACCATTATGTAAGCTAGGTAGTTTCCAGAGTAATTCTTACTTCCTTAGCCAATAAGGAAGCAAGAAAACTATAAATTTTTTTGATTGGTTTTACTTTTAATTGACCTATATGATTAATATATCCTTCATTACGAAGTGTTACTAAAAAATGATTAAAATTTTTTTTATTAAATAAATCTGGGATATTAATTCCATGGCGTCTGGATAAGATATTTGCCAAAGTGCGACTCTGTATTTCTAATCTTTGTCTAGAAATCGATAAATTGATACTTAAAATATAAAAAATCACCGCATATTTCTGTATAGTTTCATGCCCGGCGGCTGCTAATAATTGCAAATGATATATTTTAGATGGACATGAACATACATGTAATGTATTATTATTTACTATCAAAAATCCTTGTCTAGCTAATTCTAATGTAAGTGCCTCTATTAAATATGGTAGAGCTATGCTATCCCAATGTAGAAATAATTCTTTTTTTAGTAGAGGAAAAATTATTTTGACTTTACTTAGTAGTTCAGTGCGTGAGAGATTAAAATCTCTAGTTACTATCGCCGCAATAATAGCTGGCAATACTATCATATGATATATATTATTACGATAATAGGTCATAATCATAGCCTTATTAGCTCGGATACTCAGCCGATCTTGTTTGTGATTTTCTAATAGATCTATTTTAATAATTAATGAATTCATTTTAATAAATTTTTCAATTATCTCTATGGAAGATAGAGACGGTATTTTACTTTCCGGTGCATAAGGTACATTACGTAATAATTGCAGATAACAATCTAATTGCTCAGTAAGTTGGTGGCGAGTTAATGAATATTGATGTGCTGCTAATAAAACTGTACAACATAAATTCATAGTGGTTATTGCCGCCGCATTATTAATGCGTGTCATTATACAACTCGCTATATCATTAACTACAGGCATTAACCAAGATGGTCGGTTTTTTTCAGATCCGACAGTCTGACGCCAATAAGGAATATGCTGGTTTAAATAAGGAATTATAGATAATGGTTTACCAAAGTTAACATAGCTTTGACCAAATGTTCTTAATTTCTTGAATATTCGTAATATTTGTATAATACTTTCTTTTTCTTTGCGAGCCCCATTTAATTCATTCACATAAGTAGAGACTTCCATTATATGATTATAACCAATATATATTGGTATTAGAGTAATTTGAAGATTAGGATTACGTAAAACAGTTTGAATTGTCATAGCAAGGGTTCCTGTTTTAGGAAATCGTAATTTTCCGGTTCTCGAACGACCTCCTTCGATAAAATATTCTATTGAATATCCATTAGATAATAGTTCTTCAAAATATTCTTTAAAAACTACAGAATATATTTTTTGTCCTTTGAAGGTTCGATGTATAAAGAATGCACCAAGTCTTCTAAAAATTGTTCCCGCGGGCCAAAAATTCAGATTTATTCCCGCGGCAATATGAGGTGGAACTAATCCTTGATGATAAATTACATATGAAAGTAATAAGTAATCCATATGACTTCGATGACATGGAAGATAAACAATACCATGTCTACGATGGGCTAGTTGACGCACTAATTGAATACCACTAACTGTGATATTATGATCAAGTAATTTCCATAAATAACTTAGAATGCGATCAGCAATTCGTATGGCTTCATATGAAAAATTAGCAGCAATTCCATTAAAAATAGTTATTATATTAAGTTGGACTTGTTTCTTAGAAATGTTTTTAAAACGAGCTTCTTTTTCTATGACTTTGATAATTGCTTTAGAGTGTAGTAATTTATTCAAAATATCATGTGGTGCTGGTAAGTTTTGCCCAACGCTAGCAAAACGTTGACGAGTAAAATATATTCTTGCTAATTTATTTAGTTTTGTTGCAAGAGATTTATCTGTACCGTGTTTTTGTACTATATAATGAAGAGAAACTTTAGGAGAAAATTGTATAAAAACATCCCGTCCTAGCAAAATCATCGCCAATATTTTTTTTATATAGTTCAATTTAAGATTCGTTGGATTGGCTCTCCTACGATCTGATGCACCTCCATATATTACTGATACAGGTATAATTTGCATATCAATATTAGGAGATCTTAGATACAAATCTATATATTCCTGGAATAACTTGACAGATTTTTTCAATGGATGAAGAAAGATATAACGTGGTAATACTATTCCATTAATATTTAAAGATAGTAATGGATCTGGAAGAAGATTTTTACCACATTGTTTACGTAAGATAAATAGATCAGTAATGGATAAATCAGGTAATAAATAGATTATAGGACTTGCCGTATTAAAATCCAATTCTTTAAGAGGGTCGCTAGGAATAGTATTTATACTCACTAATAAATTAACTATTAAATTCCAAAAACTATTATAAATAGAACGCCAGAAGATCATATCTTATAGAGACTTGAGATTTAAGCAAGAATAATAATTAAATTATAGCTCAATTAAAGTATTGCTATATTGCTAAGTAGATTATTTTTTATGGTAGTTCCATTTATGAAAAAACTGCGTGTATAGTCTCTTAGCCATTTATGGGCTGGAGAATTATCATTTCTTGGATGCCAAGCTTGTACTA
Source organism: Candidatus Dasytiphilus stammeri (assembly GCA_045290365.1). Classification (GTDB taxonomy): domain Bacteria; phylum Pseudomonadota; class Gammaproteobacteria; order Enterobacterales; family Enterobacteriaceae; genus Dasytiphilus; species Dasytiphilus stammeri_N. The sequence goes on from CP145882.1 coordinate 544,730, forward strand.
CACTAACTCCTGGAAGGCAAATTTCAGGTTCAAAAGCCGCAATTTCTATTTTTAATCTCTCTAAAGTCCTAAAAAACAATCCTGGGACAACCGCCAGAGAATCAGTATATCTAACCGATTCAATGGTAGAAAAATAACTAGGACTAATTCCAATAATTTTTCTTTGATAACCATTAGCCATAAAAGCATTATCAATATCGGTATTTAATTTTCCTCTTGTACTTATAAAATTATAATTAATTATGTTATCTAATGTTTTACTTTTTTTAAATACTTCATGTTCTCTATGAGCAATCATTAAGCATTTTTCACGATAGATAGTTCTAATTTTTACTTCAGGACTTAACTCACGTGGTTCACCAATATATAAATCTACATTTTCTTTACGTAAAAAATCATCTGGAACATTATCATATTTGAATTCAATCATAATATTAGGTCGATCTTTCTTGAATTGATTAAGAAAATTACAACTAAGCATTGACATTAAAAGATCATTAGAAGCAATAGTGAATAATAGAGTTTTTTCACCTATATCAAAATTAACATTTTGATTGAATATACTTTGTATATTCTTAATAAGATTTTTTATTTGTGGCTTTAACTGTACAGCTAAAGGTGTTAGCATCAATTGAGATCCAGAACGTACTAAAATTTGGTCCTGAAAAGTATCTCTAATTTTATTTAATGATTTACTAATGGCTGGCGGTGTTACATTTAATTTCTTAGCGGTTTTACTCACACTACATTCTTCAAGTAACATATCCAATACTCTCAATAAATTTAAATCGGTGCGATGCACAATATAACCCTCCATAGTCATCAAATAATCAATAAACTACAGGAAACATGAAATTAACAGTTTTTTTATTAAAAGTAATTAATAATCTATCTTTTAAAAAGATTAGGTGGTTGCGCATAAAATTCCATTGCTAATAATTGATTATTGAATATGCTCTATTATTTGAGAGACCAGATTTAATCTGTTTTTTAAATTTTTAGTAATTGGTTGGATTTGATTTATAATAACGAATGTAAAGTAAGATGTACCATATCATTGAATGAATTTTGTCGTTCTTCTGGAGTAAGTTCTTCAGAAGAACCCACATGATCTGATACCGTACAAATAGTTAATGCTTTCACATGATATTCTGCTGCTATACCATATAGTCCTGCAGCTTCCATTTCAACACCTAGAATACCATATTTTTCCATTAATTCGTAAATATTATTATCTATAGGATAAAATAAATCTGTAGTAAATAAATTTCCTACATATACAGTAATACCTAAAGTCTGAGCTGCATTAACAGCATTACATACCAAATTAAAATCCGCGATCGCTGAAAAATCATATCCGTGAAATTTGTTTCGATTTACTTGAGAATCAGTACATGCTCCTAAGCCAATAATAATTTCGCGAAGCTTAATTTCTGGAAGTACCGCTCCACAAGATCCAAGGCGAATAAAGGTTTTTACTCCATAAAATTTAATTAATTCTTTACTATAAATATAACAAGATGGGATTCCTATTCCATGTCCCATTACTGATATCAACCGATTTTTATAAATCCCCGTGTATCCTAACATCCCACGTATATTAGTTATTTCCCAAGATTCGTCAAGAAAATTTTCAGCAATATGTTTTGCACGTAGAGGATCTCCTGACATGAGCACAATGTCTGCAAAATCTCCTGGATTAGCATTAATATGTGGTGTAGTCATTAAGATTTCCTTAGATTCATATACCTATTGATAATTAGCTATTTATAACATACTTCTACCATAATCCATATTAGTTAGTCCGAAATATTTAGCGATGGTTTGACTAATATCAGCAAATGTTTCACGTTTTCCCAAATAACCTGGATGAATATTTGGACCATAAATTAATACTGGAATATGTTCTCTTGTATGATCTGTCCCATGCCAAGTAGGATCACAACCATGATCAGCAGTAATAATTAAGATATCGTTATCTTTTAAGATGGATAATAATTGTGGGATTCTGCGATCGAATAGTTCTAATTCAGTAGCATATCCAGCTACATCGCGGCGATGTCCCCAAATTGAATCAAAATCTACAAAATTTGTGAAAACAATAGTATTATCTGTTGCCAATTTAATTTCTTTAATAGTGGCTTCAAATAACTCATGTAATCCGGTAGCTTTTACCGACCTAGTAATACCACAGTATGCATATATATCAGCAATTTTACCAATAGAAATGACAGTTCCGGCTTTTTCAATTACAAGTTTTTTTAACATGGTGGGGGCATGAGGTTCTATAACTAGATCGTACCGATTACTAGTTCTTTTAAAAGTTTTTTTCTTGGTTCCAATAAATGGTCGTGCAATTACTCGACATATTTTATATCCTTCTTCATTAAGAGTTTCCCGAGTGATTTTACAGAGTTGATATAAATGATCAAGTCCAAAACTTTCCTCATTACAGGCAATTTGAAAAACAGAATCATTAGAAGTATAAAAAATTGGTTTGTGTGTTTTGAAATGTTCTTCACCTAGTTGATTAATAATTACTGTGCCCGAAGCATGACAATTACCTAAATATCCTGGAAGTTTTGCACGTTTCATAAGTTGATTAAGTAATTTTTGCGGGAAACTGTTTCTTTTTTTTATGAAATAGTCCCAATTGAAAAAAACTGGAACCCCGGCCAGTTCCCAGTGCCCAGTTGGAGTATCTTTAGCTGAAGATATTTCACTTGCATAAGCATAGGCTCCAATTATTGGTGTGTTGATATTAAGACCCAGTGGAAATTTTCCAGTAGATTGTTCTGCAGCTTTTCCTAATCCCAAAGCGGTCAAATTAGGTAAATTTAGTGGTCCATTGCGTAAATGATTGTTAGCATGACCTTTAAAACAAGCTTCAGCAATATGCCCTAAAGTATCCGCCCCTTGATCTCCAAAAATTTTGGCATCATTAGTAGCTCCAATTCCAAAAGAATCCAATACTATAATAAATGCTCTCTTCATAATTTTAATTTTAAATTTTACTTGAATATGTTCTTGATTACCCCATATTATTAATTTATGCAATATAAATATTAAATTATATAATGATCTTAGTAAAAAAGAGGGTCTGTCCATGACAACAATAGTAAGCGTGCGTCGCAATGATCAAGTTGTTATCGGCGGCGATGGTCAGGTTACCTTTGGTCATACTATAATGAAACGCAATGTCAAAAAAGTCCGTCGTCTCTATAATGATCAGGTGATTGCTGGTTTTGCTGGTGGTACAGCCGATGCCTTTACACTATTTGAACGTTTTGAACGTAAATTAGGAATTCATCAAGGACATCTTATAAAAGCCGCCGTTGAATTAGCTAAAGACTGGCGCACCGATCGGATGTTAAGAAGGCTAGAAGCACTATTAGCCGTCGCAGATGAAAAGGCTTCTTTAATTATTACAGGTAATGGTGATGTTATTCAGCCCGAAAATGATCTAATAGCAATTGGATCTGGTGGATGTTATGCTCAGGCAGCCGCTCGAGCAATGTTAGAAACCACTAATTTAAATGCCCTTGACATTACAACAAAAGCCTTAACAATTGCGGGAGACATCTGTATATATACAAATCAAAATTTTACTGTTGAAGAATTAACCTCTAAAGCGTAAGGATCGTTATTATGTCTCAGATGACTCCGCGCGAAATCGTAAGTGAGCTAGACAGATTTATTATTGGTCAGAACCGAGCTAAACGTGCTGTAGCGATAGCTTTGCGCAATCGTTGGCGTCGGATGCAGTTAAATGAAGAATTACGTCATGAGGTCACTCCTAAAAACATTCTCATGATTGGTCCCACTGGGGTAGGAAAAACCGAAATTGCTCGACGTTTAGCTAGATTAGCCAATGCACCATTTATTAAAGTGGAAGCTACCAAATTTACTGAAGTAGGTTATGTAGGTAAGGAAGTAGACTCTATCATACGTGATTTAACTGACTCGGCAATTAAAATAGTAAGAATGCGTTCTATGGAAAAAAATAGACAGCGTGCCGAAGAAATGGCTGAAGAACGAATTCTTGAGGTTTTAATTCCTACCGCCAAAAATAATTGGGCTCAAGCAGAAACTCCACAAGATATTTCAGCTACACGACAATCATTTAGAAAAAAATTACGTGAAGGAGCATTAGATGATAAAGAAATTGAAATTAATCTAAGTACTGCGCCAATGGGGATAGAAATTATGGCTCCTCCTGGAATGGAGGAGATGACCAGTCAATTACAGTCTATGTTTCAAAATTTAAGTGGCCAGAAGCAAAAGACGCATAAGCTAAAAATAGCAGATGCCATGAAACTTGTAATAGAAGAAGAATCTGCTAGATTAATAAATCCTGAAGAATTAAAACAGGAAGCTATTGAAGCCGTAGAACAACATGGTATCGTATTCATTGATGAAATTGATAAAATTTGTAAAAGAGGAGAATCCTCTGGACCAGATATATCTCGTGAAGGTGTACAAAGAGATCTGCTTCCATTAGTTGAGGGTTGCAATGTCTCAACGAAACATGGAATGGTAAAAACGGATCATATTTTATTTATTGCTTCTGGAGCCTTCCAAGTCTCTAGTCCTTCGGATTTAATTCCTGAGCTTCAAGGACGTCTCCCAATTCGGGTAGAATTACAGGCTTTAACAACTAAGGATTTTGAGCGGATTCTTACGGAACCCAGTGCATCCGTAACTATACAGTATAAAGCCCTTATGGCTACCGAAGGAGTAAAAATTGAATTTACCGTTGATGGTATTCGCCGGATTGCAGAAGCCGCTTGGCAAGTTAATGAATCTACTGAAAATATTGGTGCTCGCCGATTACATACGGTATTAGAGCGTCTCATGGAGGAAATTTCTTATGACGCGAGTGATCGTAGTGGTGAATCAATTATTATTGATGCACCATATGTTGGTGATCACTTAGATAAATTAGTTGCAGATGAAGATTTAAGTAGATTTATTTTATAAATTAACTTAATTATCAATTAATAATTTGATTATACTGCTCTAATAAAATTGTCATTCCTAATCTCAATAAATAGAACGTTATTTTCTATCAATAAAAGTTATTATGAAGATATCATTCATTAACTTTTTATACATAGTTTTTATGTTTACCATATAATTTTATTTTCCTGGTATTGAAGAGATCAACTAGCTGTATATACAGCTATGTTAATAATATGGTTTTATTTTTCTCATTTAGTTAACTTATTAACATTTAAAATATCAGGAAATATTTATGTCTCTAGATAAAAAATATATTGTTGCTCTGGATCAAGGGACAACCAGTTCACGTGCTGTAGTACTAGATCATGATGTAAATATCATTGCAATTTCACAACGTGAGCTTAAACAAATTTATCCTCAAGCTGGTTGGGTTGAACATGATCCATTAGATATTTGGGCTTCTCAGTGTTCTACTTTAGTAGAAGCTCTAGCACAGGCAGATATTAGTTGTGATCAGATTGCTGGAATGGGAATTACGAATCAACGAGAAACTACAGTAATTTGGGATAAAAAAACCGGACGCCCGGTTTATAATGCTATTGTATGGCAATGTTCTCGTACTGCAGACATTTGTGAACAGTTAAAAAAAGCAGGTTTAGAAAATTATATTCGTGAAACCACCGGACTTTTTATTAATCCATATTTTTCTGCCACCAAAGTAAAATGGATTTTAGATCATGTTTCAGGTGTACGTGAAAAAGCTAAACGTGGAGAATTATTATTTGGTACAATTGATACCTGGTTAATTTGGAGAATGACTCAGGGACGTATTCATGTTACTGATTATACTAATGCTTCACGTACTATGTTATTTAACATTCATACCTTACAATGGGATCAACAGTTATTAGATATCTTTGAGATCCCACATTTAATCTTACCACAAGTTCGTCCTTCATCCGAAGTTTATGGATATACTAATGTATGTGGAATTCTGGGTAAAAATATTTCGATAGCTGGGATAGCAGGAGACCAACAGGCGGCTCTTTATGGTCAGCTTTGTGTAAATTTTGGTATGACTAAAAACACTTATGGTACCGGATGTTTTATGTTAATGAATACTAAAGAGACAGCAATTAATTCTCAGCATGGTTTATTAACTACTATAGTTTGTGGTCCTCATGGAGAAGTAAACTATGCACTAGAAGGTACAGTATTTATTGGTGGAGCATCTATCCAGTGGTTACGTGATGAAATGAAATTAATAAATCATGCAGAAGATTCCGAATATTTTGCTAATAAAGTAAGAAATACTAATGGAATTTATGTTGTTCCAGCGTTTACTGGGTTAGGAGCACCTTATTGGAATCCCTATGCGCGCGGTGCAATCTTTGGTATCACTCGTGGTGCTAATTATAACCATATAATTCGTGCGACTTTAGAATCTATTGCTTATCAAACTCGTGATGTTCTTGAAGCAATGCAATCAGATGCTAATCTTCAAATAAAGATATTACGTGTAGATGGAGGTGCGATTGCAAATAATTTTCTCATGCAATTTCAATCAGATATTCTTGGCTTAACTATAGAACGTCCAAAATTGCGCGAAGTTACTGTCCTAGGTGCGGCTTTTCTAGCTGGTTTAGCAGTAGGGTACTGGGTAGATTTAGATGAAGTAGCTACGAAATTAATAATTGAACAAAAATTTGTTCCTAATATGAAAGAATATGAAAGAGATGATAGGTATGCTAATTGGAAAAAAGCGGTGTCCTTAATACAAGAATGGAAAAACTATTGATTGATGACTCGATTCTGGCAATAATTACTATTTTAATTCAGTTTCAATATAATACTAAGGAACCAATCAAATGAATAATTGGGTCGTGGCCAAAGTTATAGAAGTAATCCATTGGACGGATAATTTATTTACTATTAAGCTTGAAGCTCCAGTATCTCCTTTTATGGCAGGACAATTTACAAAACTGGCGATTAAAATTGATAATAAATATAGACAACGTGCTTATTCTTATGTAAATGCTCCTAGTAATAAGATTTTAGAGTTCTATTTAGTAGCAGTTCCAGGAGGTAAATTAAGTCCATATTTATTTGAGTTAAAAAAAGGAAATAATCTTTTAATTGCTAAAGAAGCCACGGGATTTTTTGTATTAAGTGAAATTCCTGAATGTAATATTTTATGGATGTTAGCAACTGGTACGGCAATTGGACCATATTTGTCAATGCTTCAGGAAGAAAAAGATTTAGATAGATTTCAGTATCTCGTGTTAGTTCATGCGGTACGTTATGCACAAGATTTATGTTATTTATCACTTATGCAACAACTAAAGCATCTTTATAATGGAAAATTAAAAATTCAAACTATAATTAGTGGTGAAAATTTTAATGGTTCACTTTGTGGACGTATACCTAATTTAATAAAAAATGGTGATTTAGAAAAAATAGTAAATCTTCCACTTGATGCGGTGAGTAGCCATATAATGTTGTGTGGAAACCCTAATATGGTACGAGAAACCATAAAAATCTTACAAGATACTCGCAACATGCATAAACATTTAAGGCGTGGCTCTACTATTGGTCATATAACTACTGAACATTATTGGTAATTAGATAAATGATTAATTGATAAAAATATTAGGTGATCAAATGCGTTTTCCGTTAGTGATAGGTAATTGGAAATTATATGGTGATAAAAAAATCATTCATGATTTCATAGTAAAGTTATGTAGTAATTTAAAAAATTTTAAAAGATGTAAAGTAATAATTGCTCCACCCTTAATTTATTTAGATTATGTAAAAAATCTCCTTAATGACAGTTTTATCGAAATATGTGCTCAAAATGTAGATATTAATTTATCTGGTGCTTTTACTGGAGATATATCTGCTCATATGATAAAAGATATTGGAGCACGATACATTATCATCGGACATTCCGAACGTCGGATACATCATAAAGAGAACGATAAATTAATAGCTCAAAAATTTTCAGTATCAAAAAGTGTAGGACTGATACCAGTACTTTGTATAGGTGAGACTAAACAAGAATATGAAACTGGTAGTACTGAAAAAGTTTGTATTAGACAAATTAACGCTATTTTAAATAAACACGGAATAGAAGCTTTTCAAAATGCAATAGTTGCGTATGAACCCATTTGGGCCATTGGAACTGGCAAATCTGCGAAACCTGATCATACCCAATATGTACATAAGTTTATACGTGAATATCTCGCTAATAAAAATCACGAAATCGCTGATAATTTGATTATCCAATATGGTGGTTCAGTAAATTCATCAAATGCTGCAGAATTATTTTCACAACCTGATATTGATGGAGCATTAGTAGGGGCCGCATCTTTAAATGCGGTAGTTTTTAATGATATAATAAATGCGGTAATTAAAGCAAAATTAGGTTATTCATAGTTTTAATCTAGTGATTTGGTGCATTTTTTTTATCCCTTGAGATAACTAAATAGGGATCCTGACGGATAATAATATCAGAACTAGGAAAATGTTTTAATAAAGTTTGTTCTACTTGTATTGTAATATGATGTACTTGACTTAAAGTTAAATAATCATCCATTTCCAAATGAAGTTGAATAAAGCGCGTTTGTCCAGATTGTCTCGTTCGCAATTTATGAATTCTAATCACACCAGGCCAAGAAGTTACCAGACTAATAATTTTTTCAATTTCCTCATTTGGTAATGCACGATCTAAAAGAGATTGGATAGCTTGATAACCCATATTTAAGGCACTGTAAAGAATCCAAATTCCTATAATGAAAGCAAAAAAAGCATCCGCCCATTTTAATCCATAACTACTTAGTAACAATGCACTTATGATTGCTCCATACACTAAAATATCAGATTTATAATGAATCATATCAGCTTGCACTGCTTGACTATAAGTTTTTTGTATAACCCATTGTTGAAAAATAACTAAAATTAATGTAAAGATAAGAGCAATAAATGCCACAATAATTCCAAATATAGGATATTGCATAGTAGTAGTTGGTTTTGCTAGATGATGTATTCCAGTAAGAACTAAAAATAATGCTGAACCAGCTACAAACATACTTTGAGCAAGAGCTGCTAAAGATTCTGCTTTACCGTGACCAAAAGTATGTTCTTCATCGGCGGGTTGTAATGAATAACGAACTATTAATAGGTTAGTGATAGAAGCAGCTATATCTACTAGTGAATCTACTAATCCTGCCAGCATACTAACTGATCCAGTATTCCACCATGCTAAAAATTTAATTAAAAAGAGTGTAATAGCAAGTAACGCAGCAGCAAGCGATGCATTATTAACCATACGAGAATATTGATGGTGCATCAATTTATTATCCGATCATAAAATAATAAATACACCTCTTATCTCCTAACTAATGGTAAATTAGCTTTATTCCATCCATTAATACCTGATTCTAGTATAAAAACTTTTTTAAAACCTGATTCAGTTAATTTTATTGCAGAATCAATTTGTTTCATTCCATGAGTATCTGTACTAACAATAATAATAGGAACTAATTGATAGTTATCAATGATTTGATATTTACCTTTTTTGATATCACTAGCCAATATATTTATAGAATTATAAATATGACCTTGACAATATTCTTCATATGAACGTATATCAATTACTTTAGCATTAGCTTTATTAATTAAGAGAGTAGCTTCATTACAACTAATGGTTTTAAATTTATAAAAATATGTTTGAATTGTAGAAAATACTAAAAAAAACAATAACATAATCCAACTAATAAATAATACTGGATGGTTACTGTAAAATTGCACTATTTGTTGCATTCGGTAACAACTCCTCATCAATATTAATTATTATATAGTAAAATTTATAATATAGTTCTCAGGATAGGCTAACCTTTTAAAAAAAGCTAAATATCGTTTAATAAAATCTCCAATGAAATTTATCAATATACATTTAGATATTTTTAATCTTGTAGATCGAATATTTGATAAGGCTATAGCTCATAATAAAAACTCTGCTTACCTAAGGTAATTAATGATTTTTATTATGAATCTCTATGTTACTAAATAGATAAGATTTTTCATATTTAAAAAATTCTGAGCGATGATTTATTATTTTAGTTGCTATTTATCAATAGAAGTGCGTTTTTAATCAGTATTAAAAGCATTAAGAAAATTAATTTGAAAAACCTCGGATGTTACTTTTGGCATTTAATGCAAAAAAAGGTACTGCGTTGTCTATACTTAATATGTTCAATTAATGTACCACATTTATTGCATGATTTACCTGTTCTACCATATACCTGAATTTTTTGATAAAAATTTCCTATTAATCCTTCTGGATTAGTGAAATTACGTAAGGTTGTTCCTCCGCATATAATCGCACATTGTAAAACTGTTTTAATAGCACTCACCAATCTGTTAGTTTCACACAAAGTTAACGTTAAGGCCCGTCTCGTAGGATTAATGCCAGCTCTGAATAAAGATTCATTTGCATAAATATTGCCAATTCCTACCACGAATTGATTATCCATTAACCACGGTTTCACTGCTACATGCTTATGGCGAGATTTTATGAACAAATAACTACTAGAAAATTCTTTACTTAATGGCTCTGGTCCTAATTTTTGTAATTTAGAACATTTATAAGGATCATCACTCCAGATCCAATATCCAAAACGTCGCGGATCCGTATAACGGATCACTTTTTTATTATTTATTACTAAATCTATATGGTCATGTTTCGTTGGTATTCTTCCTGAGGGAAGAATACGTAAACTACCTGACATACCTAAATGGATAATTAGATATCCTTCACTTAATTTTATTATAATATATCTCGCACGACGTTGTATGCCTAATATCTTTTGATAATTAATTGTATATATTTCCTTGGATACTGGAAATCTTAAATTTCCATTTCTTACTTCTGAATTTATAATCGTTGTACCTAATAGAGATAATCTCATACTATGACAAATATTTTCGACTTCTGGTAATTCTGGCATAAAGCTCCATATTTTTAAATTTTATTTTCCTTGTAGATTACATATTTACGGATTTTTGGATCAAATTTTCTTAATTCTATTTTTTGATTTGGGGTGTTTTTTTTTCTGGTAGTAGTATAAAAATGTCCGGTTCCTGCTGAAGAAACTAATTTTATTTTTGTTCTTATTGCTTTTTTAGCCATTTTAAAATTTCCTTAATTTTTTACGGGAGCTTACATTTGTCAGGATAGAATCCAGACCCTTTTTATCAATCATACGAATTCCCTTTGCAGAGACACGTAGTCTAATAAAACGATTTTCACTTTCTATCCAAAAATTATGATAATGTAAGTTGGGTAAAAACCGGCGCTTTGTAGCATTCATTGCATGTGAGCGATGATTGCCTACTATTGGACGTTTCCCAGTTATCTGACAGACTTTTGTCATAATATTCCTCTATGTACTTATTAAATTTTATTTCAAGATATCTTTTTATGATCAAAATAAACTAATATAATATTATCATATTAAATTTAACGATTTGATTAATATTATTTGATAATAATCATATTAATTAAACATGATAAATATCAAATTGAAATTTGAAATTTGAAAGATCAAAAAATTCACTACTATAAGTTATGAAAAAAATTGATATTAAAATTCTTGATCAACGTATTGGTAATAAATTTACTTTACCTAGTTATGCGACTACAGGTTCTGCAGGTATGGATCTTCGTGCTTGTATTGATAAAGTTATTCAATTAATACCTGGTGATACTATGTTAGTTCCAACCGGATTAGCTCTACATATTAATGATCCTTCAGTAGCAGCTATGATTTTACCTAGATCTGGACTCGGTCATAATCATGGGATAGTGTTAGGTAATTTAATAGGTTTAATTGACTCCGACTACCAAGGTGAATTAATAATTTCATTATGGAATCGGGGAAAAAATCTTTTCTTAATTAATCCTAATGAAAGGATTGCACAGTTAGTGTTTATTCCTATAATTAGAACGAAATTTAATCTCGTACAGAATTTTGTCCCGAGCAAAAGAGGTAAAGGAAATTTTGGACATTCTGGACGTTATTAATAATTAGGATAAAATTTATACTCCATATCGCTTTTGATAAAAATTTATTGCAATAAATTTTTCATACATTCCGGTTTTATGCTTAAGATATTTCAGGATATCATTTATAGATATAAGTGATATAACTTTACAGTTATATTGTAGTTCTACTTCTTGTAGGGCAGAAGTATTAGTTAATCCACATTCTTGACGGTCTAAAGCAATTAATACTCCAATTAATGTGGCTTGATTATTTTCTTTAATAAGTTTCATAGATTCATGAATAGTGGTTCCTGCTGTAATGACATCATCTAATAGTATAATGCGTCCTTGTAAGGGACCCCCTAATACAATACCTCCTTCACCATGATTTTTAACTTCTTTGCGATTAAAGCAACATAGAACATCTTTTTTATAATGCTCAGATAGCGCAATTGTAGTAGCAGTAGTTAATGGAATTCCTTTATACGCTGGTCCAAATAAAATTTCAAATTGAATACCGGAATCTATTAATGCTTGCGCATAAAAACGTCCTAGTAAAGCTAAATCATGACCATAATTTAGTAAACTAATATTGAAAAAATATGGACTGATACGTCCAGACTTAAGAATAAATTCTCCAAATTGAATAACTTGTTTGCTAATTGCAAAGTCAATAAATTGACGTTGCCAGATTTTCATGTTTTCTCCAATCATTAATCATTTATATCTTTCAAACTAAAATCAATTTATCATTAACTATAATTTGCCAATCTTATACAAGATATAAATAGACTAAAAGATCTAATGTAATTATTTTTTTATTCAAGTAATATTCATTTAATATTTTCAGCATAAACATAATATCAAATTATGATTCATAGTATGACAGCTTTTACAAGATATGAAATAAACAACCATTGGGGTAATGCAGTTTGGGAGATTCGTTCAGTTAATCAACGTTATCTGGAAACTTATATGCGTCTACCAGATCAATTTCGCAATCTTGAACCGGCAATCCGCAATCTAATTCGCAATAAATTAACTCGTGGTAAAATTGAATTTTTTTTGCGTTTTGAGCCGAATATGAAGATTGATCAAGATAAATTTAAAATTAATAAACCACTCGTCAAACAATTAATTAAAGTTGCACAATGGATTTCATTACAAAATAATGCTGGGATTATTAATCCAATGGATATTTTGCGTTGGCCAGGGGTAGTATTATTAGTTGAAGATCTAAATGCTGAACATATCAGTATTGAATTACTGGCTGCATTAAATATTACGCTCAAAAATTTTATTATTGTCAGAGAAATCGAAGGTTCGGCTTTAAAAAAATTTATTGAACAAAGATTAGCTAATATAAGTACTTTAGTATCTCAAATTAGAATACAAATTCCAAATATTATAAAGTGGCAAAAAGAAAAAATTCTCGTACGATTGCAAAATTTAAAATTAAAAATGGAAGATAATCGTCTTGAGCAAGAAATGGTATTGTTAGCACAACGACTTGATGTAAGTGAAGAATTAGATCGTTTAGATACTCATATTATGGAAACTTATAATATATTAAATAGAAATGAAGCTATAGGTCGCAGATTAGACTTTATGATGCAGGAATTATATCGTGAATCAAATACCTTAGCTTCAAAATCTCTTAATTCAAATATTACCGCCTTAACTATTGAATTAAAAGTATTAATTGAACAAATGCGAGAACAAATTCAAAATATTGAGTAAATAAATTTAATTTTAAGATGATATCTTTATATTGGCTTATTTTAATTATTAATCCGTTAATAAATGGTTAATGATGTCTTGATTTCTTAAAATTTGTTGAGGCGTTTTTAAACGTTGTGCACATATAATATTTTTAATATCTGATACTGCTAAACAATAATTATCATTAAGGATTAAATAATCATATTCCGTATAGTATTTTATATCCGAAACTGCTTGTGTCATTCTTAGAGCAATAGATTCTTCAGTATCATGTCCTCTATTATGTAATCTTTTAAATAATTCAATTTTGGATGGTGGTAGTATAAAAATACTACATGTATCTGGTATTATGTTACGAATCTGCTGAGCTCCATGCCAATTAATATCAAGAAAGACATCTATCCCAATAGATAAAATGTCTTTTAACATTTTACGTGAAGTACCATAATAATTACCAAATACTTCAGAGTACTCAAGAAAATCTTCGTTCTTAATCATAGTTTTAAATTCATTTACTGAGATGAAGAAATAATGTTTTCCATTTTTTTCATCAGGACGTTTTGCTCTGGTAGTATGAGAAACTGATAATTTTATATTAGGTAATGATTGAATATTTAATAAATTATTAATTATAGAGGATTTTCCGGTACCACTCGGTGCTGAAATAATAAAAATTGTAGCAGGTATCATATTTATGATTCACTTATTTATACTATATTTTTAATATATTATTGAAACAATGAATTTTAAATCATTCGATATTCAAAGGAAATTAACATGTATTTAAATAATATTCCTGCTGGGGATAATTTTCCAGAAGATTTATATGTAATCATAGAGATTCCCGCATATTCTCATAGCATAAAATATGAAATTAATAAAAAAAATGGAGCATTATTTGTTGATCGTTTTTTAACAACATCTATGGTTTATCCGTGTAATTATGGATATATAAATCAAACCTTATCACTAGATGGTGATCCACTAGATACATTAGTCATTACACCTCAACCTCTACAATCAAAATCAGTAATTTTGTGTCGTCCTCTTGGTATGTTAAATATGATTGATGATTGTGGAGAAGATTTAAAACTGATTGCGGTACCTCATAGTAATTTAACCACAGAATATGATTCGATCCAAGATATCAAAGATTTACCAAAAAAATTATGTGATAAAATTAATCATTTTTTTAATCATTATAAAGATTTAGAAAAAAATAAGTGGACAAAAATTTTAGGTTGGAAAAATTTAGATCAGACAAAACAGGAATTGATACGTTCTCATGAACGTGCGAAATAGTAATTTTTATATTATATTTAACTTTAGGTCTTAAATCTTGCGATTTAAGATCTTTTATAGTAAGGTATTCATCTTAATTAGTTCTTTAAAAATTTGGGTGTGCACTGTCGGAAAATAACAATCAAATAGTTTTATTCATTTGTAATAAAACCGGATGTTGAACCTTAAGAGTATAGTATATAGCTTTCAAGGTTAAATAGAATTATATAATTGAAGAGTTTGATCATGGCTCAGATTGAACGCTGGCGGCAAGCCTAACACATGCAAGTCGAACGGCAACAGAGAGAAGTAAA
This sequence comes from Candidatus Dasytiphilus stammeri, assembly GCA_045290365.1. Taxonomy (GTDB): domain Bacteria; phylum Pseudomonadota; class Gammaproteobacteria; order Enterobacterales; family Enterobacteriaceae; genus Dasytiphilus; species Dasytiphilus stammeri_N. The sequence goes on from CP145882.1 coordinate 560,054, forward strand.
ATTTTCTGCTGGCAAGTGGCGGACGGGTGAGTAAAATCTGGGGATCTACCCAGTGGAGGGGAATAACCATTGGAAACGATGGCTAATGCCGCATATACTCGTAAGAGAAAAGTGGGGGACCGAAAGGCCTCACACCATTGGATGAACCCAGATGAGATTAGCTAGTTGGTTAGGTAATGGCTAACCAAGGCTACGATCTCTAGCTGGTCTGAGAGGATGACCAGCCACACTGGAACTGAGATACGGTCCAGACTCCTACGGGAGGCAGCAGTGGGGAATCTTGCACAATGGGGGAAACCCTGATGCAGCTATGCCGCGTGTATGAAGAAGGCCTTAGGGTTGTAAAGTACTTTCAGTAGGAAAGAAGAATTAAGATTTAATAAATCTTAGTTTTGACATTATCTACAAAAGAAGCACCGGCTAACTCCGTGCCAGCAGCCGCGGTAATACGGAGGGTGCAAGCGTTAATCGGAATTACTGGGCGTAAAGAGCACGTAGGTGGTAAATTAAGTCAGATGTGAAATCCCTGGGCTCAACTTAGGAACTGCATTTGAAACTGACTTACTAGAGTGTCGTAGAGGGAGATAGAATTTCGGGTGTAGCGGTGAAATGCGTAGATATCCGGAGGAATACCAGTGGCGAAGGCGATCTCCTAGACGAACACTGACGCTGAGGTGCGAAAGCATGGGGAGCAAACAGGATTAGATACCCTGGTAGTCCATGCTGTAAACGATGTCGATTTGGAGGTTGCAGATAAAAACTGTAGCTTCCGTAGCTAACGCGTTAAATCGACCGCCTGGGGAGTACGGCCGCAAGGTTAAAACTCAAATGAATTGACGGGGGCCCGCACAAGCGGTGGAGCATGTGGTTTAATTCGATGCAACGCGAAAAACCTTACCTGGTCTTGACATCCACAGAATTTAGTAGAGATATTAAAGTGCCTTTGGGAACTGTGAGACAGGTGCTGCATGGCTGTCGTCAGCTCGTGTTGTGAAATGTTGGGTTAAGTCCCGCAACGAGCGTAACCCTTATCCTTTGTTGCCAGCGCATAAAGGCGGGAACTCAAAGGAGACTGCCGGTGATAAACCGGAGGAAGGTGGGGATGACGTCAAGTCATCATGGCCCTTAAGACCAGGGCTACACACGTGCTACAATGGCGTATACAAAGAGAAGCAACCTCGCGAGAGCAAGCTGACCTCATAAAATGCGTCGTAGTTCGGACTGGAGTCTGCAACTCGACTCCACGAAGTCGGAATCGCTAGTAATCGTGGATCAGCATGCCACGGTGAATACGTTCTCGGGCCTTGTACACACCGCCCGTCACACCATGGAAGTGGGTTGCAAAAGAAGTGAGTAGCTTAACCTTTCTTTAGGAGGGCGCTTACCACTTTGTGATTCATGACTGGGGTGAAGTCGTAACAAGGTAACCGTAGGGGAACCTGTGGTTGGATCACCTCCTTAAAATTAATAAATTTTCTGTACAGTGCACACACAAATCATATATCAGGCCTGTAGCTCAGTAGGTAAGA
>CP145882.1:561682-597258 GCA_045290365.1 Candidatus Dasytiphilus stammeri
TATTAAATGAAGTTACATTTAATAGTTAAATATATTAATGTTCTTTAAAAATAGAAAAAGATAGAAAATAAGAATAAGCCTTAATTAGCAAAAAAACACTTGCGGGTTGTAAGGTTAAGCAATTAAGCGTATATGGTGGATGCCTTGGCAGTCAGAGACGATGAAGGACGTACTAATCTGCGAAAAGCGCTGATAAGCTGATAGAAGCGCATGAATCAGTGATTTCCGAATGGGGAAACCCGATGCACATATTGCATCATTGTCAGGTGAACACATATCTTGACAAAGTAAACCGAGGGAAATGAAACATCTGAGTACCTCGAGGAAAAGAAATCAAACGAGATTCCCTTAGTAGTGGCGAGCGAACAGGGAAAAGCCCAGAACTAAAATTAGTTTGTAATAATTAGTAGAATGATTTGGAAAAATCGACGATACAGGGTGATAGTCCCGTATATCAAAAAAGATAAACTATTAGTTCAAAGAGTAAGGCGGGACACGTGATATCTTGTCTGAAGAAGGGGGGACCATCCTCCAAGGCTAAATACTCCTGACTGACCGATAGTGAACTAGTACCGTGAGGGAAAGGTGAAAAGAACCCCGGTTAGGGGAGTGAAATAGATCCTGAAACCATATACGTACAAGCAGTAGGAGTCTTTTGATAAGAAGGATGACTGCGTACCTTTTGTATAATGGGTCAGCGACTTGTATTCTGTAGCAAGGTTAACTGTCTAGGGGAGCCGTAGGGAAACCGAGTCTTAATTGGGCGTTGAGTTGCAGGATACAGACCCGAAACCCGGTGAGCTAGCCATGGGCAGGTTGAAGGTTGGGTAATACTAGCTGGAGGACCGAACCGACTGATGTTGAAAAATCAGCGGATGACCTGTGGCTAGGGGTGAAAGGCCAATCAAACCGGGAGATAGCTGGTTCTCCCCGAAAGCTATTTAGGTAGCGCCTTATGAATTCATCAGCGGGGGTAGAGCTCTGTTTCGGCAAAGGTGCTATCCTAGCTTACTAAGCCGATGCAAACTACGAATACTGCTGAATGCTATCATAGGAGACACACGGCGGGTGCTAAGGTTCGTCGTGGAAAGGGAAACAACCCAGACCGCCAGCTAAGGTCCCTAAGTCATAGTTAAGTGGGAAACGATGTGGGAAGGCTTAGACAGCCAGGATGTTGGCTTAGAAGCAGCCATCATTTAAAGAATGCGTAATAGCTCACTGGCCGAGTTTGCCTGCGCGGAAGATTTAACGGGGCTAAATTATGCACCGAAGCTGCGGCAGCAACATAAATTGCTGGGTAGGGGAGCGTTCCGTAAACCATAGAAGGTAAGCTGAGAAGCATACTGGAGGTATCGGAAGTGCGAATGCTGACATAAGTAACGATAAGATAGGTGAAAAACCTATCCGCCGAAAGACCAAGGGTTCCTGTCCAACGTTAATCGGGGCAGGGTAAGTCGGCTCCTAAGGTGAGGCTGAAAAGCGTAGCTAATGGGAAACAGGTTAATATTCTTGTACTGTATATTACTGCGATTGGGGGGACGGAGGAGGTTAGGTCAGCCTGGCATTGGTTGTCCAGGTTTAAGCGTGAAGGTGGGTGATCTAGGAAAATCCGGATCACTGTTAACACTGAGGCGTAATGACGAATTACGAAAGTAATGAAGTGATTAATACCACACTTCCAAGAAAAGCCTCTAAGCTACAGGTAATATATAACCGTACCCGAAACCGACACAGGTGGTCAGGTAGAGAATACTAAGGCGTTTGAGAGAACCCGGGTGAAGGAACTAGGCAAAATAGTGCCGTAACTTTGGGAGAAGGCACGCTGACGTATAGTGAGATCCTTGCGGATGAAGCTAAGGTCAGTCTAAGATAACAGCTGGCTGCAACTGTTTATTAAAAACACAGCACTGTGCAAACACGTAAGTGGACGTATACGGTGTGACGCCTGCCCGGTGCCGGAAGGTTAAAAGAAGGAGTCAAGGGTAACCTAAAGCTCTGGACTGAAGCCCCGGTAAACGGCGGCCGTAACTATAACGGTCCTAAGGTAGCGAAATTCCTTGTCGGGTAAGTTCCGACCTGCACGAATGGCGTAATGATGGCCAGACTGTCTCCACCTGGGACTCAGTGAAATTGAATTTGCTGTGAAGATGCAGTGTACCCGCGGCAAGACGGAAAGACCCCGTGAACCTTTACTGTAACCTGATACTGAATATTGAGTCTTAATGTGCAGAATAGGTGGGAGGCATTGAAATGTAGACGCTAGTTTACATGGAGCCAACGTTGAGATACCACCCTTTAATGCTGAATATTCTAACTGAGTTCCGTTATCCGGAACCAGGACAGTGTCTGGTGGGCAGTTTGACTGGGGCGGTCTCCTCCTAAAGAGTAACGGAGGAGTACAAAGGTCAGCTAATCACGGTCAGATATCGTGAGGTTAGTACAAAGGCATAAGCTGGCTTGACTGCGAGCGTGACAGCGCGAGCAGGTGCGAAAGCAGGTCTTAGTGATCCGGTGGTTCCGTATGGAAGGGCCATCGCTCAACGGATAAAAGGTACTCCGGGGATAACAGGCTAATACCGCCCAAGAGTTCATATCGACGGCGGTGTTTGGCACCTCGATGTCGGCTCATCACATCCTGGGGCTGAAGCAGGTCCCAAGGGTATGGCTGTTCGCCATTTAAAGTGGTACGCGAGCTGGGTTTAGAACGTCGTGAGACAGTTCGGTCCCTATCTGCCGTGGGCGTTGGAAGATTGAGAGGGGCTGCTCCTAGTACGAGAGGACCGGAGTGGACGCATCACTGGTGTTCGGGTTGTCACGCCAGTGGCATTGTCCGGTAGCTAAATGCGGAAGGGATAAGCGCTGAGAGCATATAAGTGCGAAACCTGCCTCAAGATTAGTCTTCCCTGAAGTTGAGAAACTGTCTGAAGGGACGTTGGAGATGACGACGTAGATAGGCTGGATGTGTAAGCATAGTAATATGTTGAGCTAACCAGTACTAATGACCCGAGAGGCTTAACCTTGCAACACCGGAAGTGTTTTGTCTTATTTAACTATATCTTATTTCTTATATGCCAGATAATTTTAGCGCGGTGGTACCACCTGATACCATTCCGAACTCAGAAGTGAAACGCCGCAGCACCGAGGGTAGTATGGTAATTAACTGTGCGAGAGCAGGTCGTTATCTGGCACCTTGAATATCAATATGAGGTACGGTAGTTCAGTTGGTTAGAATACCGGCCTGTCACGCCGGGGGTCGCGGGTTCGAGTCCCGTCCGTACCGCCAAAACCTTACAGATTTAAATCACCGAAGATATGTTATCAATTAAATCTTGCTTGAAGCCGTTTTAAGATTAATGGATAATTAGATTATTATAAGTGTCATCGTCAAAATTTTAACTGGGTTCCATATCACTTCAAATATTGGTTGATTTAGTTACATTAGCATTCCTTTACTAATCTGAAGATATTTAACTCTTTTAATCGCTACTGAAAAAAGTGTTTCTCATTTTTGGAGATGAGATTGTTTAATTTTATTGAAAAGGGGTTTTGCCTCCTGTAGTTCTTGCGGTGCCGAACCTTACATACTACTATTTATGTACCCTTATGATAATAATCAGGATCGTTAAAATTAGGAGATTTTGCGGCTTGACGTGCTAGTTCATTACATTTTTCATTTTCTAAGTGACCTGAATGGCTTTTTACCCAATTCCATTGTATCTGGTGATAAGTTGAGGTTTTAATAAGACGTTGCCATAATTCTACATTTTTAACTGGATTTTTCTTTTTGGTATTCCAGGAGGTTTTTTTCCAGTTATGTATCCAGGATTGAATACCTAGACGTACGTATTGGCTATCAGTACTCAAATTTACATTACATACTTGATTTAATGCTTCTAATGCAATGATTACGGCCATCAATTCCATACGATTATTAGTGGTAAAATAAAAACCAGCACTTAAGGATTTTTCATAATTTTTATAGCGTAATATTGCAGCATAACCTCCTGGCCCTGGATTACCAATACAGGAGCCATCTGTAAAAATTTCTACATTTTTAAGCATTCTATGTGTCTCTAAACTAGCAAAAATTCAAATTATGAATATAAAAATAACACGACAAATTGTTTTAGATATTGAAACTACTGGGATGGATAAAGATAAACCAGGTTATCTTTATGAAGGACATCGGATTATAGAAATTGGTGCCTTAGAAATAGTCAAACGTTCTCTGACGGGTAATAATTTTCATGTTTATCTAAATCCTAATAGATCCATAGATCAAGAAGCTTTTGTTATCCATGGTCTTACCGAAGAATTTCTATTAAATAAACCTACCTTTAACCAAATTTTTAAAGATTTTATTGATTATATTTATGGAACAGAACTAATTATTCACAATGCTTCATTTGATATTAGTTTTATAAATCATGAATTAAATTTATTACATCGTAATATTCCCCAAATTGAATCGTTTTGTAAGATTACAGATACTTTGTTACTAGCGAGGAAAATGTTTCCCGGAAAAAGAAATAGTCTAGATAGACTATGTACACGTTATAAAATTGATAATAGCAAAAGAACATTACATGGTGCACTATTGGATGCTGAAATTTTAGCGGAAGTTTATTTAGCTATGACAGGTGGGCAATTCTCATTAGATTTGTCAATTGAAGAAAAGTGCGCCGTAAAAAATGTTAATGTTACTAAACAAAATAGATATCTCAAAGTTATCAAAGCTAATCAAGAAGAACTTAGAGCACATCAGCTATATCTAGACCTTTTAAAAAATAAAAATGGCTATTGTTTATGGAGTAATGAAAAATTAGATTAGATAATTCATCTAATGGTCATCATTATAATTTATATATAACATAATAAATATTATCGTACTGTTTTAATATTTTTATTAAGAGTTATTATTATGAGTAATAAATATATAGTGACTTGGGATATGTTACATATTCATGCTAGGAAACTGGTTAAACAACTTTTACCTGCCAAGCAATGGCAAGGAATTATTGCCGTAAGTCGTGGAGGATTAGTTCCAGCTTCATTATTAGCACGAGAGTTAGATATTAGATATGTAGATACTATATGCATCTCTAGTTATAATCATGAGATGCAGGGTGATATTAACTTAATAAAATATGCAGATTATAATGATGGGCAAGGTTATATTATTGTAGATGATCTAGCAGATACTGGTATTACGGTACGAACCATTCGTAATATATATCCTAAAGCATATTTTGTAACAATCTTTGCTAAACCGGCAGGACAGCCTTTAATAGATAAATATGTGGTAGATATTCCTCAACATATTTGGATAGAACAACCATGGGATATGGGAATCGGATATATTCCACCACTGGCTATTATTAATAAGTAATTTACTAAAATTTTATATTATAGTTTATAATACCTCTTGAAAAACTCGTAAAGATCCTTATCTTAAGGATAAGAATTTATTTCGTGGCTTCATTAGTAATAATTTATATACTAGGGAGGTTTTATGGTTTATCGTTCTTTTTCAGTTATTCCCGGTATTACTGATAATATCTTTTCTGATCGCTTTGATCGCATGGATAAATTATTTAGTCGTTTAACGGGAGATGCTCCACTTTCAGACTTTCATTCTTATAATTTATTTCAGACTAATGAAAATTCTTACCATCTTATAGTTAGTGTTCCTGGATACAAAGAAAAAGAATTAGATATTTCATTACAAAATGGACAGTTGACTATTAGTGGTAAACATGAAAAAGAATCTTTAAAAGATAAAAATCATGTTAAATGGTTACACCAAGGTATTTCTGGGGATGAATTTTCTCTAAGTTTTAATCTTCATAATCGTGTAAAAGTACAGAGTGCAAACTTAGAAAATGGTTTGTTAAAACTTGAACTTAAATATGAAATTCCTGAGGCAGAAAAGCCACATAAAATCAGCATAGGAAAAATAGATGATAAAAAGAATGTTATAGAACATAGAGGATAAGATGATTATTACCCATACATAGTTTCAAAATATAACCCCATAAATCTGGGGTTATATTTTTATATATTTTAATAAACTATTAACATTATCGCTTGGTATCCTCTGATATAGTTTATCGAAACTTGTAATATGATGACCGAGTAATGGTATAGCTTTAGAATCCCATTCTAGCTTATGATTGAGAAACCTTTCCGAACGTTCACTTAATGTTGGTACAACTGGTTTTAAATATATCATTAACACCCGAAATAAATTAATTCCCATAGTACAGATCTCTTGTAAATCGTTATGATTTTCTGGAGTTTTTGCTACTATCCATGGTTTCTGTTCGTTAATATAACGATTTGCTAGATCTGCCAGTGCCATAATCTTACGAATTGCAATACTAAAATCCCGTTGATAAAAAGCCTCACCAATCTTATCCGCTGCTTTTATAAAAAATTCATATAAATTTGGATCCCTTAACCGAATGGCTAACCATCCGCAAAATATTTCATTTATAAAACTAGCCGTACGTGAACCTAAATTCACTACTTTATTAACAATCTCGGCATTAACACGTTGAGCAAAATCTGGCAAGTTAAGATCTATATCATCAATATTTGATGAAAGTTTACTAGCGTAATAATAGCGTAAACTATCAGCATCTAAGTACTTTAACCATGTACTCGCTTTAATAAAGTTTCCCCTAGATTTTGACATTTTATTACCATTCACTTTTAAATAGCCATGAATAAATAAATGATTAGGTTTACGAAAACCACTTGCTTCTAATACTGCAGGCCAAAATAGACTATGAAAATAAATAATATCTTTACCAATAAAATGACATAATTCTACTTTAGAATCCTTACTCCAAAAATCCTCGAAACATATATCATTTCTTTTATTACATAGATTTTTAAAACTACTAATATAACCAATAGGAGCATCTAACCAAACATAAAAATATTTGTTTTTAGTGCCAGGAATTTTAAAACCAAAATATGGTGCATCGCGAGATATATTCCAGGGTTTTAGACCAATTTTGAACCATTCTTGTAATTTATTAGCTACCGGTTCTGGTAATGATCCTGAATATATCCATGTTTTTAACATATTAGTGAATAATGGTAAGTCGAAAAATAACTGTTCTGAATTACGCCAGATAGGCGTAACACCAGTAATGACCGATTTAGCATTAATTAGATCAATGGGACTATAAATTGAACCACAAATTTCGCAATTATCTCCATATTGATCTGGAGAGTTACATATTGGGCACTTTCCAGTAACAAATCGATCTGGTAAAAACATTCTTTTTTTTGGATCATAAAGTTGATTTATAATGCTTTTCTTTATAAAACCTTTTTTTTCAAGTATATTATAGATTAATATAGAAAATTGATAATTTTCTTTAGTATGGGTTGAATAATAATTGTCATAACTAATATTGAATCCCGCAAAATCTTTTTGGTGTTCGATACCTATTAAATTAATCATCTGCTCAGGTTTGATACCTTTTTGCTGTGCTTTTAACATAATAGCAGTACCATGAGCATCATCAGCACAAATAAAAAAAACCTGATGGCCTCTCATCCGTTGGTAACGAACCCAGATATCTGCTTGAATATGTTCCAAAAGATGTCCAACATGTATTGAACCATTAGCATAGGGTAATGCACATGTTACCAAAAATATCTTTGTATAAGTCATAAGCTTTATTAATTATTTGCTATTATTAGGTATGTTACGTATCAGTAATGCATAATCCAGTTTAATGTTTATTAAAATTGGTATCCATACTATATGTCCATTTCCTAGTGCAATGTTAATGGATTGAGCATTCTCATTTTCCATACTACCCAAGATAAAATTAGTATTAAAAGATGGTGTCATAAGTTCTAAATTATCACCACAGTAAAATTTATTTTTTACTAATACTTGTGCTAATTCGCCACGTCTTTTACCAGTAAATTCGCCAACAAATTGCTGTTTATTGGAAAAAGAAGAACCAGAATTATAATTCTGAAGAATATCAGTAGTATGACGACGTAAAAAACCTTCAGTATAACCCCGATTAGCTAATCCATTGAGCATTTCCGATAAAGAAGAATTAAATGGTTTTCCTGATATTGCATCATCAATTGCATAACGGTAAATTTGTGCAGTACGAGCACAATAGTAACAAGATTTAGTACGTCCTTCAATTTTAAGAGAATGTACGCCAATTTTTATTAAACGTTCTACATGCATGACTGCTTTTAGATCTTTAGAATTAAAAATATAAGTACCATGAGCATCTTCAAAAGCAGTCATATATTCTATATCACTATTATTTCTAGATATTGGTGAAATATTTTTCATAGTAAAAACTTGATTATGATGAGATTTAATATCATCATTAGGGATGATCTCCTCTTGGAGATCTTTTCTTTCTTCTTGAAGATGATATTTCCATCGACACAGATTAGTACATGTTCCCTGATTGGAATCTCTATGATTAATATAATTAGATAATAAACACCTACCAGAGTAAGCCATACATATGGCACCATGTACAAATACTTCTATCTCTATTTCAGGAACACGTTGACGTATTTCTTCAATTTCCTCTAATGAAAGCTCTCGGGATAAAATCACACGACTTAATCCAATATTATGCCAAAATTGTACGGTAGCCCAATTTACAGCGTTAGCCTGTACTGATAAATGTATAGGTATCTTGGGAAAATTCTCTATTACTAACATAATTAGACCAGGATCAGAGATAATTAATGCATCGGGTCCAAGATCAATAACAGGTTTTAAATCTGAAATAAATGTTTTTAACTTTGAGTTATGCGGAGTAAGATTCAGAACCAAGTAAAATTTTTTATTTAGAGCATGAGTTTCCTTAATACCGATTGATAAATTTTTATGATTAAATTCGTTATTACGTACCCGCAAACTATATCTAGGCGGTCCCCCATACACTGCATCTGCACCGTACGCCAGGGAATAACGCATGTTTTTTAGTGTACCAGCTGGAGAAAGCAATTCTGAGATTAACATCATTATACTCATACTTGTCGGTGACGACAGTTATCATTAATATTATATTTTTGTACCTAGTTAATGTATACTAGGCAGAATAAAAAATCTATATAGATAGTCAAGTATAAATATAATACTTTTAAACAATTATGAGAAATTATTCATAATGTTTTCGATTTATGTTATAAACTAGCGATCGATGGGTTGGCTGGAGTAAAACAGCAATGAAATTATGTGATCGTGATATCGAAAACTGGTTAAATAGTGGTCAATTGATCATTGATCCTAGACCTCCATTAAAAAGAATTAATGGAGCTACTGTGGACATTCGTCTAGGAAATAAGTTTCGTACCTTCCGTGGTGATTTAGTACCTTATATTGATTTAAGCTCGCCTCGTAATGAAGTTCGTGCTGTTATTGAAAGAGTTATGAGTAATGAAATTAATCTTTCAAAAGATGATTCTTTTTTTATCCATCCCGGAGAGTTAGCATTATCTGTTACCTGGGAATCAGTAACGATTCCTGATAATTTAATAGGCTGGCTGGATGGTCGTTCCTCATTAGCAAGATTAGGTTTAATGATACATGTAACAGCACATCGCATAGATCCTGGATGGGAGGGTTGCTTAGTACTAGAATGTTATAATTCCGGAAAACTACCATTAGCACTTAAACCAGGAATGCTGATTGGTGCGTTAAGTTTTGAAACTCTTTCTGGACCTGCGGCTCGTCCTTATCATAGTAGAAAAGATTCTAAATATAAAAAACAGCAAGGCGTTGTTATAAGTCGCCTTGATAAAGATTAAAATATCAATTATTATAAATATAAAATAAAAATGTAATAGTTTATCAAAACTATTTACTAAGATTCTATTCCAATTGAGATCGTTGACGTAAACAATCAATTACATAACTAAAGTCTAAATTTTTACTGTGAAGTAAAAGTAATAAATGAAAAAATAAATCGGCCGCTTCATTTATCAATTCATGATGATTAGAGCTTAGAGCGGCAATCGCCGTTTCTACTCCTTCTTCTCCTACTTTCTGTGCTATACGTTTGGTACCACTCACATATAATTGTGCTATATAAGAATCTTTTGGATCGGCATTTTGACGATGTTTAATAATTTTTTCAAGATTATAAATAAATGTCCAGTTATGTTTATGAGGATAGAAACAGCTAGATTTACCTAAATGACAAGTTGAACCTTGTGGTTTTACAAGTATTAATAATGCATCATTATCACAGTCTGGAATAATGTTTATTACCTGTAAATAATTTCCAGAAGTTTCACCCTTAGTCCATAAACGTTTCTTAGTTCTTGAGTGAAAAGTAGCTTTTTCAATTTTTATCGTCTGCTCAAGAGCATGCTTATTCATATAAGCATGCATTAATACTTCACCTGAAATAGCATGTTGGATAATAGTTGGTATCATATTATCAGTTTTAATCCAATCAAGATTATCTAAAGACTTAATCATTAACACTGGCGGATCTCCACCTTTCTTACGGAGAGAAATTTTTTTAATTCAGTAATTTTGATAATATTTTTATGAAATACAGAAGCTGCTAATGCACCATCTACTCGAGCAATTTTAAAAGCTTCTAGAAAGTGTCTCATAGTTCCAGCACCTCCTGAAGCAATTAATGGAATCTTACAAATTTTACGTACCTCTTTAAGATGTAGTAGATCGTAGCCATTACCTATACCATCTTGATTCATCATATTCAAAACAATTTCACCTGCTCCTAATTTCTGGACTTTTTTTACCCAGCATAAAGTTTCCCAATTAGTTATACGAGTATGTTTAATATCGCCCGTATATTGTTTAACATAATATTTATTATGTTTAATATCATGCCAAGTATCGATACCAACTACAACGCATTGTACTCCAAAACGTTCTGCTAAATTAGTAATGAGCCATGGTTTGGACAATGCCGGAGAATTAATTGAAATTTTATCTGCACCATGATCCAATATTTGTGCGGCGCATTCCACTGAGTGAATACCCCCGGCTACACAAAAAGGTATATCTATTACTTTGGCTACTTGGGAAATCCAGCTTAGATCAACTGTATAACTATGTGATGAAGCAGTAATGTCATAAAATACTATTTCATCGGCACCAGCTTCCACATATAATTTTGCCAAAGGTACAATATCTCCAATAATAATATGATTACGAAACTGTATTCCTTTTACTACCTTACCGTTGTGAACATCAAGACATGGAATTATTCTCTTGGCTAACATGAGATTGCCTCAGAAATGGTAAAATTACCTTCCAGAAGAGCCCGACCTATAATGATATCTTGAATACCCAAGCGGCGCAAAGATAGTACATCCTGTAAAGTACCGATTCCTCCCGAAGCTTGAAAATCAATGGTTGGATAACTTTTCAAAATTGACTGGTACAGTGCTAGATTAGCACCCATTAATGTACCGTCACAGGAGATATCAGTACAAAGAACATGCCGTAACCCAAATGGAATAAATGAATCGATAATTTCTTCTAATGTGATCTCCGTATTGGTAAGCCATCCTTGAATAGCCACTATTTTACGTTGAGAGTCATTAGAAAGGCGGAGATCTAATGCAAGTACAATCTTTTCTCCTCCATATTTATTAAACCATTGTTGAACTTTTTTAGGTTGCAAAATTGCTTGAGATCCTATTACCACACTATTTGCACCAGCTTTTAGTAATAGTTCAATATCATTATCATCACGAATTCCTCCACCAACTTGTACAGGAATACTAATTTTGGCAAGTAATTTTTTTAATAAATCAATTTGAGGTTTCCGGGGATTTTTAGCTCCATTTAAATCAACTAAATGTAATCTTTTGGCTCCGTGTTGCTGGTAATCCAATAAAAGATCATGAGGATTAATATCATAATATAGTGGCTTATAATAATTTCCTTGGTATAAACGTACTACCTTACCATCTAATAAATCTAAAGCTGGAATGATCATTAACTTACATCTCAAGAAAATTTTTTAGGAGTTGTGCTCCAACATAACCAGACCGTTCTGGATGAAATTGGACCCCAAAAAAATTTTCTTTTTGGATGGCTGCTGTAAATATTTCACCATAGTAACATGTTGCAATGGTAAAGTTATTTAGTGGCATAGCATAGCTATGAACAAAATAAAAATAAGCATGATTTTCAATATTTTTAAACAACGGATTTTTTTTATTTATAGAAACCATATTCCAACCCATATGTGGTATAGGATTACCATCATTAACTAATTTTTTTACTTGATGTAAGATTATACCAATTGTACTTACTCCTCCATTTTCATCACTTTTAATTCCCATAATTTGCATTCCTAAGCATATACCTAGTATAGGCCTTGTATAATTTTTTAAGATGTCGACGATTTCATACTTTTTAAGTTGGTTCATGGCGGCTTGAGCAGTTCCAACACCAGGTAAAAACAATTTATCAGCATTCTTAATAAGATTGATTTCATTACTGATGCTGGGTCGATAGCCTAATCTTTTTAGAGCCCATTTTATAGAAAAGATATTTGCACATCCCGTATCTAAAATAACATATTTCATTATAATATTCCTTTTGAGCTCGGAAGAATAGTTCCCTCTATTTTAATAGCTTGACCTATCGTGCGACCAAAAGCCTTAAATAAACTTTCAGCCCGGTGGTGATCATTATTTCCGGTGGTTTTTAAATGTAAGGAACATGCCATAGCATCAGAGATTGATCTAAAAAAATGCTCTATCATCTCAGTACTTAAGTCACCAACTTGTTGATGTTTAAAATTTGCCTGATATTCAAGATGAGGTCGTCCTGAAAGATCTATTACACAACGCGCTAGACACTCATCCATTGGAAGAACAAAACCAAAACGTCGAATCCCATTTTTGTTTCCGATAGCCTTACGCAATGCTTCGCCTAGAGCTAAAGCGGTATCTTCGACAGTATGATGGTCATCAATATAAATATCACCTTTCACTAATATAGAAATAATTAAAGTACCGTGAATTGCAATCTGTTCCAACATATGATCAAAGAAACCTATACCGGTATTAATATTATTCTCACCTTCACGATCTAACCACACTTTAACATTAATATGTGTTTCTTTAGTATTGCGAATAACTTCTCCATAACGATCTGGATGAGTTAATTTTTTGCTAATTAATAACCAATTCATTTTATCTCTGGAGTAACGTAAACCTTTTAATCCCATATTTTTAGCAAGTTCCATATCTGTCATTCGATCACCAATCACATAGCTGGATGATTTATCAAGCAAATTATCTTCTAGATATTGCCGCAGCAGTGTTATTTTTGGTTTACGGCATTCACAATGATCTACTGGATAGTGGGGACAAATTAAAACTTTTTTAAAATGAATTCCCTGTGAATTAAAAATTTTCAGCATAAAATTATGCGGACCCTGAAATGCAATTTTGGGAAAATTTCTAGTGCCTAGACCGTCTTGATTAGTTACCATAACTAATTGATAACCTGCATGTTGTAGCATTAGTAATGCCGGAATCACGCCTGGTTCAAAGGAAAGTTTAGCCATACTATCCACTTGACAATCCTTAGAAGGTTCGGTAATCAAAGTGCCATCCCGATCTACAAATAATACTTTATACTTCATAAAAACCTATTAATTTATATTAATATTTAACTCTTGTAGTGCAGTAATCACACGTACACATTCCTTTCTAGTACCTATAGTAATTCGCAAACAATCTGCCAGTCCTCTGTGTTCACTTTGGTCCCTTAAAATAATACCTCTCTTACTAAGATGATGAAAAACTATTGGTGCATTGTAAAATCTTACTAACAAATAATTAGCTTCACTAGTAAATGCTTTATTCACACATGAACAATTATGTAGTGCTTGAATTAGCCAATTGCGATTGTTAATAATTTTTTTGACATTTTTACGCATTCTAGTAATACCAGATTCGCTTAATGCCTGAGTGGCAATATCAGCCACTGGGATAGAAATTGGATAGGGAGCTATCACTTTCAACAAAAGATTGATAATATCTTGATTTGCTAGAGCAAATCCACAACGTAGACCAGCCAGTGCAAAAGCTTTTGATAAAGTACGTAATACTACTAAATGAGGGTAATCATGAATCCATGCTGTGATACTAGCATGAGGACAAAACTCAATATATGATTCATCAATAATAACTAATGCTTTTTGTTCCATGGTCATGTTAAGGAGAGCACGAATATCTTCAATATTTAATAGATTTCCGGTAGGATTATTTGGATTACAAAGATAAATCAATTTAAATTTATTTAAGTGCTCTTTAATTGCCCCTAAATTTATTTGCCATCCTTTGAGGGGATTGATCTGAATAGATTCTACACCACAGCTTGCGGCACTTACCGCATACATCCCATAAGTGGGTGGAGAAAATAATACTGTATCTACACTGGGTTCACAAAAAGCACGAATGAGAAGTTCAATGGCTTCATCAGCTCCACGACTAACTAATACTTGAGTAGATGCTAGCTTAGCATAATTTGAATAACGTGAAATAACTTCTTTAGGTTGACCTTCTGGATATCTATTAAAGGTTTTTAATGAAAAATGAAATTTTGCAGGGAATGGAGATTCATTAGCATTTAGCCAAATATCCCCGTTACCACCAATTTTACGTGCCGAATTATATGGTTTAAGGGTACGGATCTTTAATCTCGCTAGTTCTGTAATTGCATGTTTCATAACGCTTCCTTAATTGTATTAATCCTTTGAGATATCGCATTTTTATGTGCTATTAAATTTTCGGCAGAAGCCAGAGTTTCAACAGTTGCCGCAATATGCATCAGTCCATGTGTGGTTAATTCTTGAACTGTCATTCTTTTTTGAAAATCCAGAACACTAAGACTAGAATAAGTTGAGGTATAACCATATGTAGGAAGTACATGATTAGTTCCAGATGCATAATCTCCAGCTGATTCTGGTGACCAATCACCTAAAAATACTGACCCTGCGTTTATAATGTGATCTAAAATTTTTCTAGCATTACGGGTTTGAATCATTAGATGTTCAGGACCATATCGATTACTGATCTCGATACATTTACTTAAATTTGTAGTAAGGATTAAACGACTGCTTTTTAGCGCATTTCTAGCAATGATTGCTCTTGGTAAATTATCTAACTGTGTTATGAGGGATTTAACTACCATTTCTGCTAAATAGCGATCTGGTGTCAAAAGAATAGATTGTGATTCAGGACCATGTTCAGCCTGTGAAAGTAGATCAGCCGCAATAAATTGTGGATTAGCCCCAGAATCAGCAATTATCAGTACTTCAGAAGGTCCTGCTGGAATATCAATAGCAATACCATACTGTCTCACTTGATTTTTAGCTTCTGTAACCCATACATTACCTGGACCAAAAATTTTATCAACTTTTGGTACAGTTTGGGTACCAAATGCCAGTGCAGCAATAGCTTGAGCTCCTCCTATTTGAAAAATTTCTTTTATACCGCATAGCTGTGCTGCATATAAAATTGCAGGTGCAATTGGTGGTGGAGAACAAAGTACTATACGTTGACAACCAGCAATTTTTGCTGGAATAGCCAGCATTAAAACCGTAGATAACAAAGGAGCTGAACCACCTGGAACATAAAGTCCAACCGAAGCAATCGGCCGCGTAATTTGCTGACAACGTACTCCAGGTTGAGTTTCAATATCTATATCAACTAATTTTTGTGCGACATGAAAAGTAGTGATATTATTTGCTGCTATAAAAATCGCGTCTTTTAATTTTTTACTAAGATTGTTTGGAGCGGCTACAATTTTTTCATGAAGAATATTTAAGGTCTCAGATTTCATCCCTTCCAAGATAATATTATATTCATACAGGGCATCATCTCCATAATTTTTAACTTTATTTATTATTTCGCATACGGTTTGCTGGATAGCACTACAAATATTGATTGCCGGTCGCTGTAGCAACCAATGTTGTCGCTCGTTGTTACAATTTTTCCAATTAATAATTTCTGTAAAGTCATACATAATATTACTCCATCATCTTCTCAATAGGTAGTACTAATATAGAACTAGCACCTAGTGCTTTAAGTTTTTCCATAGTTTCCCAGAATAGAGTTTCTCTACTGACCATATGCATAGCAAATCTATTTTTGGCTCCAGCTAAAGGTAATACAGTGGGTCGTTCGGTACCAGGTAAGAGAGCTACTACTTCTTCCAGTCTTTCTCCAGAAACATGTAGCATAATATATTTAGATTCACGAGCTTTAATTACACCCTGGATCCTGGTTATTAATCTATCTATGAGAATTTTTTTAGGTATCGATATCTCTCCGTCACGTTGAATAATGCAAGCCTGAGATCGATAAATCACTTCCACCTCACGCAAACCATTAGCTTCCAAAGTTGCACCGGTAGATACTAAATCACAAACCGCATCTGCTAATCCAGCACGTGGAGCTACTTCAACAGAACCATTAAATAAACATGCTTTAAAATTAATCTTGTATTGATCCAGATATTTCTTTAATAGATTAGGATAAGAAGTCGCAATTCTAGCATTTTGCAAACACTGTGGACCCGGATATTTCTCATAAATTGGCATTGCAAGTACCAACCGACAGCATCCAAAATCCAGACGATGTAACATCCCATAGCGGGGATATTCTCCTTTAGAATAACGATTTAACAGTGCTTCTTCTAAAACATTTTCGCCAATAATGCCTAGATCTACCACACCATCCATAACTAATTCTGGAATGTCATCATCCCGAACTCTAAGAACATCAATTGGCATATTCTCAGCAAAAGCAATTAAGCATTGCTGTTGTAAATTAATTCTAATACCACAGCGAGTCAGAAGTTCATAAGAATCATTACTTAAACGACCGGATTTTTGCATTGCCATGCGTAAACGAGCGTTATCTCGCATGAGTTTATCTCCTTTCTAATATTTTTTAGAAAAGAACCCCTAAAATAATCTTCCTGAGGCTATTATGTGAGCTATATTTGAGTAAATTTATGGAAAATATAATAAAATTTTCCAAAAGCTGATTTGAAATTCTAATTAGATCATAAATAACTAGAATCTCTGTAGTAGAGATGGTGATTAAATTGTATGCATGTCATAGATTTTATAATTTATTGTAAAATCTAAACTAAAGTAACTAATCTTAGATTGAGGTGCAAGATTTATTTATTAATCCATGGGGTAAGCTGAGATTACAGCTAAATATCAGATACATTTTTATGATTTAAATTCCTAAAATGTATATCGTTAAATTATAGATGATATTTTGCCTGAATCACAATGAGATAACAACATAATATAAATCTTAAAAATAATGAATGATATAATTATTATAAAAATTTTAAATTGAGAGGATCAATAAAATTATGATGAAGCGGATGATTCTTTTTTTACTGACTAATTTCAGTATAATGTTAGTATTTTGGATTATTCTAAGTATAACGGGTATTCAAAAAAAAAATTTAGCGAGCATTCTAATAACAGCTAGTTCATTAGGTTTTGGGGGTGCCTGGATGTCACTTTTACTATCTAAAATGATAGCACTACGTAGTGTGGGTGCTAAGATAATTAATCATCCTCTAAACGCCACTGAACATTGGCTTTTAAAAACTGTCCGTCAGCAGGCACATAAGGTTGGTATACATATGCCACAGGTAGCGATCTACCAAGCTCCAGATATGAACGCTTTTGCTACCGGCGCACGTCGTAATTCTGCCTTAATTGCGGTCTCAACCGGATTACTAAATAATATGAAACCGGATGAAACCGAGGCCGTATTGGCTCATGAAATCTCACACATTGCTAATGGTGATATGGTTACTATGAGTTTGCTTCAGGGAGTATTAAATACTTTTGTGATTTTTATTTCTCGTGTTCTCGCACAAATTATTTCAGTATTAATATCATTTAACAGTAAAGAAGGTAAAATGCCAAATTTTAATGCTACTATTTATAATATTATTTCATCAACATTGGAAATGATCTTTGGATTACTGGCTAGTGTAATCGCACTGTTTTTTTCCCGCCAGCGGGAATTTTATGCAGATGCTGGTTCGGCACAAATTGTTGGAATGGAAAAAATGATTGCGGCTTTAAAAAGACTCCAAAAAACTCTTGTGGAACCACAAGAACCCCAAAATATTATAAATTTTTGCATTAATGGTCGTAATAAATCTTCACTGACGGAAATTTTTATGTCCCATCCTCCTTTAGAAAAGCGCATTGAAGCTCTACGTTTAAAGCAATATCTAAAATAATTTATTTCTGTTAGTTAATGAGATTAACTATAATGTACTCTTATCTGAGAAGACACTACAGAGGAATTAAATAACCTAAAATGTTATATTTTAAATAATTCATCAATAAATGACACTTATGCGAATTTTAGCTATTGATACCTCCAGTGAATTATGTTCAGTAGCCTTATTAGATAATAAGGAAGTGTACTCTCGTTATGAATCCTACTCTCGTGAACATGCTCAACTTATTCTCCCCCTGATACAAAATATTCTTAACGACAGATGCATAGAATTGCAGCAACTGGATGCGATTGCGGTGAGTCGTGGTCCTGGTAGTTTTACCGGATTACGCCTGGGAATAAGTGTTGCTAAAGGAATTAGTTGGGGCACAAATTTGTCGATTATTGGAATTTCGACCTTAGCGATTTTTGCAGAACAAGCGTTCAATATGTTTGGTGCGAAAAGGGTACTAGTAGCGATTGATGCGCATATGGGAGAATTATACTGGGCGGAATATCAGCGTGTGAAACAATCATGTTGGGATGGAGAAAATACCGAACAAGTATTAAATCCGCAGGAGATAAAATCTCGTATTACAAAATTAAGTGGTCATTGGTGTATAGTTGGCAGCGGATGGAAAATATATCATGATTTATTTGAGGGTTTTTTGAATCTAATTCCAGTTCATGGTGGTAGACCTCTAGCACAAGATATGTTACCTCTTGCCATGGCCGCTTTAAAAGAAGGAAAGGTAGTTTCTGCAGATTGTATTGAACCTTGCTATCTACGAAAAAAATTAATATGGAAAAAATTACCAGGACGTGCTTAAAAGATTTTCTGAAAAAAATCCATCATCAAGTGAAATTTGATAATAAAAAGTAAGAAGTAAGTATGAATACTTTAGCTTGAGGACAAGTTAATTAATTTATTATCATCTTATTACTTTATTTATATCTATTCTTTTATTCCTTATCATTAGTTATGAAGCTAACTTTTTACTAAAATAATGACCTTAAAGATTAACTGTCATGTTATTAACAACTTGCATGATGATTTATGAATTGTAAAAGATTTTATCTATGAGCATAGATATGCTACAAAGGTAGAAGAATAAGTAGTTTAAGTATTAATCTTAAGAAATAAGTTAGGAACCTTAAATCAGGTAACTGAAGACCTTTAGTTTTCTCAGAGATTAGTTCATATTTCTACTGAATTCGGTACTATTAATTAATGAATCTAATATATTGTAAGGATAATTTATGAACAAAACTCAACTTATCGATATAATTGCGGAAAAATCAGATTTATCCAAATCGCAAGCTAAAACTGCATTAGAATCTACTCTAGCTGCCATTACTGAATCACTGAAATCTGGTGATATTGTACAATTAGTAGGTTTTGGAACATTTAAAGTTCATTATCGTGCTGAAAGAACTGGACGTAATCCTCAAACAGGACAACCAATAACAATTGCCGCGGCTAACGTACCCACCTTTATTTCAGGTAAGCTTTTAAAGGAAGCTGTTAGATAAGCAATGACTTAGGGGCGCAGTGCCCCTAAGTTATTTAATAATTTTTGATGTTTAGTGACGAAAATGCCTAATGCCAGTAAATATCATAGCAAGATGGTGTTGGTTGGCGGCCGCAATAACTTCCTGATCACGTATTGACCCACCAGTTTGGATCACGCAAGTTATCCCTATTGAGGCCGCGGAATCAATATTATCTCTAAATGGTAAAAATGCATCAGATGCCATTACTGCTCCTTGAAGATCTAAACCTTCATCATGAGCTTTGATGTGAGCTATTTTAGTAGAGTAAATGCGACTCGTTTGTCCTGCCCCTATACCTAGGGTCATGTTATTTTTAGCATAAACAATGGCATTAGATTTAACAAATTTGGCCACCTTCCAGCTAAAAAACGCATCAGCAAGTTCTGTGGTAGTTGGTTGGCGATCACTTACTATTTTATAGTTTTGTTCTTCTAACATGCTGAGATCACGTTCCTGAACTAATATGCCACCTTTAATTACTTTAAAATCTAAACTATCAAAATTCTGCGGTTGCCAAATACCATGACGACAAATTAGTAAACGGATATTTGGCTTTTTAGCAATAATATCCACCGCTTGAGAGCTTGCTAAAGGTGCTATAATAACTTCCACAAATTGATTATTAATAATAAAAGATGAAGTTTTTTCATCTAAAGTACGATTGATAGCAATCACACCTCCAAAAGCCGAAGTAGGATCGGTTTTCCAAGCACGTTCATATGCTTCTAAAATGGACTTCCCCAATGCCACACCACATGGATTGGCATGTTTGACAATGACACATCCTGGAGAACTAAATTCTTTGACACATTCTAATGCAGTATTAGTATCATAAAGATTATTATAAGACATAGGTTTCCCTTGTAACTGCACAGCAGTTGCTACAGATGCTTCATTATTCAGATTGATTTGGTCTACATAAATCGCCGCCTGTTGATGATAATTTTCACCATATCGAAGATTATGTTTTTTTATTAAAGAAAATTTGATTTGTTTTGGTAATTCTTTAAATTTATCAATCTTATCTCCTGACTCTATTGTTCTTAGATAATGAGCAATTTGATTATCATAAATGGCGGTTAAACTAAAAGCTTTTATTGCTAATTTAAAACGAGTATCGATTTTAAGTGAGTTATTATTATCCATTTCATTGATAATAGCTTTGTAATCACTATTATCTACAATAATTACTACTTGTTTATAGTTTTTAGCAGCGGAACGGACCATAGCAGGTCCTCCGATATCGATATTTTTAAGAGCATGGTCTAATGTGTCGTGAGGGGTTCCAGCTAGATCTAAAAAAGGATAAAAATTGACTACAACCATATCAATTGGTAGAATGGCATGATGCTTCATCATGTAATCATCTAAACCATGTCGTCCTAGAATGCCACCATGAATTTTAGGATGTAGAGTTTTTACTCTTCCGTCCATGATTTCAGGAAAATTTGTATATTTAGAAATTTCTTGAATTTTTAAACCAGCATCCTTTAAGTATCTTGCAGTTCCACCAGTAGCCATTAATTCCACACCTCTGTTTACAAGAGCTCTAGCAAATTCTAAGATTCCTTGTTTATTATAAACACTCATTATTGCTCTACGGACTGGATAACTTTGAGAAATTTTAGGCATATTACCTCCTCCTATTCTATTTCAATTTGAAAATAAATTTCAAAGATTATCTTCTTGATCTTCAAAATCAAAATAATAGAATCTCTTAAAATAAAAAAAATTTAATAGATCATACTAAATCCTGCAGAAGCATTAAGATTAATAGGAGAAAAACCGTTGCGTTGTTTGATAATAGATAATTATGATTCGTTTACCTGGAATTTAGTTGATTACGTATCGTTAGTTTTTCAAACCGAACCTTTAGTAGTGCGAAACGATGAATATTCTTGGGATGAAATTAAAGAACAAGGAAATATTCATTCAATTATTATATCTCCAGGACCCGGTTCCGTTACTAATGAAAAAAATTTTTATATATCACGTCAAGCATTGGCACAAAATGAGATCCCCATTCTTGGGGTATGTCTTGGATTTCAAGGTTTAGCTTATCACTACGGTGCTAAGATCGTCAAAGCGCCTAGCCCATTTCATGGTCTTAGGTCTACAATATACCATACTGGTCAGGCTTTATTTAAAAATATTCCTAATAAATTCGAAGCGGTTCGTTATCATTCGCTGATGGTTAGTCCAATTAATTTTCCAGCTCTATTAAAAATTACTGCACGAACACCATCTGGTCTTATTATGGGAATAGAACATGTTAAATATCCCAAGTGGGGCGTTCAGTTCCATCCTGAATCAGTACTCTCAGAATATGGAAAAGAGATTATTCATAATTTTAAAAATCTTGCAAAAAATTATATTAAAAATTCAGCAAATAGGATCTGGAGCGATTCTAAGATATGTAATCGTCAAAATTTTTTTAAAAATGAAAAACAGACTAAAAGTAAACGATTATTTTTAAAAAAAATTACTATCCCGTTAACACCAGAAGATATTTTTATCAATTTGTTCTATAGCCATGATCACTGTTTCTGGCTTGATAGCCAATCGGTAAATAGGGAAATGTCTCGCTTTTCTTTTATTGGTTCAGTTTATGATCCAAGCAATATTTTAAAATGTTATCTGGATCATCATCATCAAATAAAACCTCCAGAAAGTAATTTAGTAGCTTTTTTAGATAAAGAACTTCAATCAATCATTGTGGACTCGGATGATGAAGTACCCTTTGAATTTCGCGGTGGATATATCGGTTTTATGACTTATGAAATGAAATCAGTTTTTACTACTGGTATTGCATCATATAGAAACAACATTCCTGATGCAATATGGATGCGTGTAGAGCAATTTATAGCATTTGATCATACTACGGGATTAATCTGGTTGGTAGCTTTAGGAAATGATGAGAAAGATACCTCAGCTCAAGAATGGATAAAAAACATGCAACAGTATCTATATAAAATTGATACTAAAGTTGCTTCATATAAATCTTTGTCTGTAAAAAAGATCACTATTGATCTTAATGCCAGTTATCAAGAGTATCTTGAATTGATTAGGCGTTGTAAAGATTATATCTGTAATGGAGAATCATATGAAATATGCCTTTGCAATTTATTATCTTTTGAGGCTTTTTTAGATCCAGTTAATCTGTATCGATTTATGCGTAAGGATAATCCGGCTCCCTTTGGAGCGTTTATAAAAAATGGTAAGAACTGTATTTTAAGTACTTCACCAGAACGTTTCTTAAAAGTTGATTCCTCAGGTACGATTTATACTAAACCTATAAAAGGTACCTCTCGTCGTTCAAATAATTTAATTTTAGATTTTGAAAGCGCCCAACGTCTAGCATGTTCCGAAAAAAACCGCGCGGAAAATTTGATGATTGTTGATCTAATGAGAAATGATTTACGTCAAGTATCCTTTCCAGGCAGTGTATCTGTTACTAAATTAATGAATATAGAAAGCTATAGAACAGTTCATCAAATGGTTAGTACTATTGAAGGTAAGTTGCGACCAGATTGTGGTTTAATAGATATATTAAGAGTAACCTTTCCAGGTGGATCGATTACCGGAGCCCCCAAATATCGTAGTATGCAACTGATTAACTGTCTTGAACAATCTTCACGTGGTGTATATTGTGGTAGTATTGGCTACTTAGGTTTTAACCGGATTGCTGATTTAAATATTGCTATAAGAAGTTTATCTTATGATGGAAAAACTGTTAAATTTGGTGCAGGTGGAGCAATCACTTTTCTTTCAGATCCAGAAAAAGAATTTGAAGAATGGCTCGTTAAAGCTGAATCAATTTTACGACCTATTTATCATTATTTTATCAATACAGATAGTGAACTACGTTACCAATTGCATGGAAAAAAGTTAATCTTAGGATAAGATCATTGTTATAATAATAGATCTCTGCTTAATAAACTATGTTACATAATTTATTTAATTACTGTATTTCAGATACTGAAAGTTATTGGAATCTTATTAAAGAGGTTTTTTTATGAAAGCTATGTTAATTATCTTTATTGGCATGTTTTCCATTTCGAGTATATTGGCAACTTCCTTAAATAAGGAAGACCCTTATATTATACTTGATAAACCAGTAAAGAGCATCCCTAAAGTGGTAGAATTTTTTTCATTTTTATGTCCTTACTGTTATCAATTTGAATCGATTTATCATGTCAGTAGAATAGTAAATAACAACTTACCAAAAAATGTGAAATTAATTAGATATCACGTCTCTTTACTAGACGGAAAACTGGGGAGAGCATTAACTCAAGCATGGAGTGTTGCCATAGCCTTAGGTGTAGAAGATAAAATGATTACACCAATATTTGATGGCATTATGAAAACTAAAACTATACATTATCCCAATGATATACGTAAGGTATTTATTGATAATGGTATCAATAGCAAGGATTATGATGCGGTTTTGAATAGTTTTATGGTGAAATTTTTAGTATTTAAACAAGACCAAGCTGTAGATGCTGTTCAATTACATGGGATTCCTAGTCTAGTGGTAGCAGGTAAATATATGATCCTACCGGATTCTATGAATCCTAAACTGGATTCCATACTCTATGCAAATCTAGTGAAATTTCTAATAAAGAATTAAAATCTTAAAGTAAGTAAGATACTTATAGTTTACACTACTTCACTTTGCTAGATACCTTTCTATTTTATGCATAATTACAAATTACAAATTACTAGTGGATATTTGCCTAACAAATCACTAATTATAATAGATGGAACTTCTTATTTATATCGTGCTTATTATGCTTTACCTATGCTTATTAATAGTCAAGGTGAACCTACCGGAGCGATCTATGGTATTTGTAAGATGTTCTCTAGCTTATTAAAGCAATATAAACCCAGTCATATGGTAGTAGTTTTTGATGTAAGAGGTAAAAATTTCCGGAATTATTTATTTCCAGCCTATAAGTTAAATCGGCAACCTATGCCAGAACCACTCTCTGTTCAAATTAAGCCTATCTATGGTATTTTAAGAGCTATGGGCATTTATACAATGGCTGCTGTATCTGGATTTGAGGCAGATGATATTATTGGAACCTTATCACAACAACTAAGTAAACAAGGATACATGGTTTTGATCAGTAGTATTGATAAAGATATAGCACAGTTAGTTACATCAAATATTCTGATTCTTAATAAAATGAAAATTCTTGGACCTCAGGAAATTCAAGATAAATATGGAGTTCCGCCTTCTCTGATTATTGATCTGATAGCTTTGATAGGCGATAGTTGTGATAATATACCTGGTGTTCCAGGTATAGGAGTAAAAATTGCTCAGAAACTCTTACTAGAAATAGGTAATCTTAATAAAATTTTAAGTCATATTAATAAAATTAAAAATATGTCTTTTAGGAGTGCTAAGCTAATCGCAGCTAATTTAGAAAAACATAAATATCTTACGATGATTTACCGAAAGCTTGCTACTATAAAGACTGATATTGAACTGAAAGTTAGTTATGATGAATTGGCTATCAAAGCACCAGACATAGACAAATTAGTGTTTTTATTCAAACATTATGAATTGAAGCAATTAATACCTAAATCTAAGATTAGTATTTTAAAATGTTATAAAAATAATTAAATTCGTGAATGTACAGATTCAACTTGTCTAAAGTTGAATCTGTTTGCTATAGGTAAAAAGTTTTAAACACTGTAGTAAAGTTCGAATTCTACTGGGTGAGGGGTGATGCGAACTGTTTCTATCTCTTTAGAACAGAGTGCCAGATAAGCATCAATAGCATCATGAGTAAATACACCGCCACGCGTTAAATATTCACGATCGTTATTTAATGCATTAATAGCTTCTTCGAGTGAGCCGGCAACCTGAGGTATCTTATCTTCTTCTATCTTGGTTAAATCATAAAGATTTTTATCCATTGCATCCCCAGGGTGAATTTTGTTAAAAATTCCGTCTAAGCCAGCCATTAGTAATGCTGAAAAAGCTAGATATGGATTAGCCGCCGGGTCAGGAAAGCGCACTTCAATGCGACGCGCATTACTACTACTAACCACTGGAATACGGATAGATGCCGAACGATTACGTGCCGAATAAGCCAGCATTACTGGAGCTTCATAACCTGGAACTAAGCGTTTATAGGAATTAGTAGTAGGATTAGAAATCGCATTGATTGCTTTTGCATGTTTGATTATACCACCAATATAGAAAAGGGCTTGTTCCGATAGTCCACCATATTGGTCACCAGCAAAGAGGTTCGTTCCATCTTTAGATAATGACATATGACAGTGCATACCTGAACCATTATCTCCCATAATAGGTTTTGGCATAAAAGTAGCCGTTTTTCCAAACGCATATGCAGTATTATGTACTACATATTTGTAGATTTGAATTTCATCCGCTTTTTTAGTCATGGTATTGAACCTAGTTGCAACTTCATTTTGGCCGGCGGTCGCTACTTCATGGTGATGTGCTTCTACTATTAGTCCCATTTGTTCCATAGTGAGACATATAGCAGATCGAATATTTTGTGAAGAATCTACTGGAGGCACCGGAAAATATCCACCTTTCATTTTTGGTCTATGACCCTTATTGCCATTTTCATACTTTTTATTATTATTCCAAGATGCTTCAATATCATCAATGGTAACGCAAGAACCGGATGCATTACTACTAAAACGAATATCATCAAATAAAAAAAATTCGGGTTCGGGACCAAACCAAGCAAGATCTGCAATTCCTGACGAAAGTAAAAATTGTTCGGCACGTTTTGCAATGGAACGCGGATCACGTCCATATCCTTGCATTGTATCTGGCTCAAGAATATCACAACGAATGATCAGGGTCGGTTCTTCATAAAACGGATCGATGACAGCTGTACTAGTATCTGGCATTAAAACCATATCAGATTCATTGATCCATTTCCATCCTCTAATAGAAGAACCATCAAACATTTTGCCTTGTTCAAAGAAGCCAGTATTCACTTGATGTGATGGTATTGTAACGTGCTGTTCTTTACCTTTCGTATCAGTAAAACGCAGATCAACAAACTTTATTCCATGTTTGTTCAACATTGTCAAAACATGTTCAGTGGACATATCTCACTCACTCTATTGAATTTAATTAACTGATTGATTTTAGCGACTTATAAAATAAGTTGTCCATAATAATTGAGGTGTATTCCAAACTGAATGGTACCCGGAGCGGGAATTGAACCCGCATAGCCATATAGCTGAGGGATTTTAAGTCCCTTGTGTCTACCAAATTCCACCATCCGGGTAACATTAATAACTGGAGGCGCGTCCCGGAATTGAACCGAGGTTGACGGATTTGCAATCCGCTGCATAGCCTCTCTGCCAACGCGCCTCTTTATTAATTTTCCTTGTCAACATCGTATATATTTATAGATTCTACTGATTTGATCTAATGAGTCAATATAATTATCATTTATTATCAAATTGTTCAGTAGAAAATAAATATTGGCTAGCCGCCTGGAAATATTTAAACATGGACCAGCAAGTTAATACTGCGGCAATGTATAAAGCAATTATGCCCCAGTTTTCTATAAATTTATCGGGACGCCAGAGTAAGGCAAATAATGCTATCATTTGAATGACGGTCTTAATTTTACTAATTTTTGATACCGCTAAGATGCGAGTTTTTACTTTTCTAGCCATCCATTCTCTCAGTGCAGAAATCATAAGTTCACGTATAATAATAATTGAAGAAGGTAGGGTGATCCACCAGGCATGAAAATGTTCTGCTATCAATTCTAATGCCATAGCTACCATGATTTTATCAGCTACTGGATCAAGAAACGCTCCAAAAGATGTGGTTTGTTTCCATCTTCTGGCTAGAAAACCATCAAACCAATCCGTAATGGCAGCAGTTGAGAATAAAACAGCACAAAATAAAGGTGCCAAATTAAATGGTAAGTAAAATGCCAAAACAAAAAATGGAATCATAAAAATACGTAATAAAGTAATAAATATTGGAATATTAAATCGCATAAACTAATTTTTTAATTTCACCTTTAACCTTTTAAGGACATGACAAAGCATTTAATTTAATATTAGTACAGTTCAAATCATTTTGAATTTATTAAAAAAATCATGAAACTATATCCAATAAAATAGTTAATTTTCGATTGGATCTACATCCAATGAGCACTTAAGTTGACTCAACTTGGCTAATCTATTAATGAGAGATAGATTACTTTTAATAATTTGTTGTAATTTATAACGGGAATGATGTTGTAAGAGGAGTTGCCAACGATATAATCCATTACACTTTGCTTTTAAAGCTGGTTCGGGTCCAATAATAAATAATCCATCCTTTTTTAAAAGGTTGTAATCCAAAATATCCATTAAATGATAAAGAAATCGGCGGCTTTTAGTATTTTCATAAGATTCTGCACGAATCCTTACATGGTTAGTATATGGAGGTAGTGATCTATTTTTTCTATCATGCAAAGCTTCAGTTGCAAAAGAATGATAACCATCATGCAATAATCTATTTAAGATCGGGTGATGAGGATGATAGGTTTGTAAGATCACTTCACCATATTTATTAGCACGACCTGCTCGTCCAGCAACCTGTGTATAAAGTTGTGCAAAGCGTTCAGCTGAACGAAAATCCGCAGAAAATAAGGCACCATCTACATCTAATAATGCTACTAATGTTACCTCAGGAAAATGATGACCTTTCGCAAGCATTTGTGTTCCTACTAAAATTCGAGCACCCCCGAGTTGCACTTCATTGAGCTGATTTTGTAGATTTTTTTTATCCTTTACTGTATCACTATCAATACGTGAAATAGGTATGTTTGGAAAAATTGTACATAAATTTATTTCTAGTTGCTCAGTTCCTAACCCAACGGAAATTAAATTTTTGGTACTACAATGGAGACATTGATAAGGAATAGCATGATTCCTGTTACAATAATGACAGCGTAACTGGCTATCCTGTCGATGTAAAGTATAACAGTGATCGCAACGTTGACATTCAGCAATCCAACCACATTTCTGACATACCAGGGAGGTTGAAAATCCTCTTTTATTTAAAAAAAGTAATACTTGATTATTAGCTTGTAAGTGTTTTGCTATATGTTTTTTTAGTAGAGGAGAAAGTCCCGATTGTAATTTTAAACCTCTTAAATCGATTACTAATTGTTTATATAAACCTGCCTTACCAGCACGTTTACTAAGTTGTAAATGTTTATATTTACCAATATGCACATTATAGAATGTTTCTAAAGCCGGGGTTGCAGAACCCATTATGATTGGAATGTTGGCTTCTTTAGCAAGAAATACCGCTAAATCTCGTGCATGATAACGCCAGGTGTCCTGCTGTTTATAAGAAATATCGTGCTCTTCATCTATTATGATTATCCCAAGATAAGCAAAAGGAGTAAATAAAGCAGATCTTGTACCAATTATAATCGCTATTTCTCCTTGCTTGGCTTTGAACCAAACTTTCAATCTTTCTGAATTATTAAGACTCGAGTGTAACACTTCTATAGGTACGTTAAAACGTTCTCTAAAACGCTTAATAGTCTGTGGTGTTAACCCAATTTCTGGTACTAATACTAATACCTGTCGACCTCTAGCCAATATAGTTTCTATAACATTAAGGTATACTTCTGTTTTTCCAGAACCTGTAATCCCCTCAAGCAACCACGCGGAAAAATAATTATCGGATTTACGGATAGTATTAATAGCAGTAATCTGTTCCGCATTTAAATTTAATATTTTGTCAGATACTGATAAATTGTTATTCCATTTATTTATGGTTTTAACTGGATAGCATAGATGAGATAATCCTTTTTTACATAAAGCTCTTAAAGTGTTTATGTTCAAATTATATTGGAAGAGATCACAATGATAAATGGCATCTTTTTTAAGAGTAGCTAGAGCTTGTTGTTGTTTAGGATTCTTTTTAAGAGTATCTAATGAAATATCTCGTCCCATTTTAGTAAGATGCCACATTTTAGGCGGTATAACTGGTTGTCCTTTTCTTAATAAGATTGGAAGCGCGTTAAACATTACTTCCCCTAGTGGATTATGATAATAATCTGCAGCCCATATGAGTATGCGCCATAATGAACTAGAAAATAAAGATGTATTATCAATTATTTTATTAATAGGTTTTAATTTTGTAATAGGTAAGTGACTGTAATTCTTGATTTTTACTACTATACCAGTAACATTACGATTCCCAAAAGGTACATTAACTCTAGCACCTATTACCGTATTAAGATGTGATGGTAGTAAATAATCAAAATATTGTTTTAATGGAATATCAATGACTACCTGAACAATTGACATAAAATTAACCAATATAAGTATATAATATATATCTATATTATCTATGTTAACCATCGCATGGAATATACGGATATGTTCTTATCTTATATATTATTAATTTAGGGGTTAAGAAATTTATATGAAAAAAAATATTCATCCAAATTATACATATATTACCGCAATTTGTTCTTGTGGTAATCTGATTAAGGTTGGCTCTACTTTAAATAACGATCTTAATTTAGATGTATGTTGCCAATGTCATCCATTTTATACTGGTAAACAACGTATAGTAGATACGCAAGGTCGTGTTGAACTATTTAATAGACGTTTTAATATTAATTCTACTAAATAAATTAGCAATCTTGATTAAGAAAACTCAAAAAGTTTTACATTTCAATAAATTTAAATTTATTGACCTCTATAATCCCAATGTTTACTCTAGAGATTATTAATCATGAAGATTCTTGTAGGAAGACTAAGTATTATGATATGCAAAGTAGAAACCATTGCAGCCCGTAGCGGTTTGAATCAGGATGAACAGTATGGTAGTGTAGTTTCCCCGATTCATCTTTCTAGTACCTATAATTTTTATGGTTATAATCAGCCTCGTGCGCACGATTATTCACGTCGCAGTAATCCAACACGTGATCTAGCACAGCAAGCTATTGCAGAATTAGAACAAGGAGCAGGAGCAGTTATAACTAATAGTGGTATAGCAGCACTTCATTTAGTTTGTATAGTATATTTAAAACCTGGTGATTTAATGATAGCACCTCACGATTGTTATGGAGGTAGTTATCGTATGATTGAGAGTCTTAGTAAGAGAGGTATATATCGAGTAATATTTATTGATCAAGGAGATAAAAGAGCTTTTAATGAGGTCTTAACAAGAGAACCCAAATTGGTTTTAATAGAAAGTCCTAGTAATCCCTTATTACGTGTAGTAGATATACCTTATATCTGTCATGCAGCTCGATCAGCAGGAGCTATTAGTGTTGTAGATAATACTTTTTTAAGTCCAATTTTACAAAATCCATTACAACTAGGAGCAGACCTCGTCATCCATTCATGTACAAAGTATCTTAATGGACATTCCGATATTATTGCCGGAGTTGTCGTGGCTAACGATGCTGAGAGTTTAAAAGAAATTGCTTGGTGGGCTAATAATATTGGTGTTACAGGAGCAGCATTTGATACCTATTTACTAATGCGGGGATTACGTACCTTAGGAGCACGTATCGCCATCGCACAAAAAAATGCTTTAGCTATAGTAAAGTATTTAAAAAAACAATCACATGTCAAAAAAATATATCATCCTTCATTACCAGAAAATAATGGACATCAATTTGCTGTCCGTCAACAAAAAGGGTTTGGTGCAATGTTAAGTTTTGAACTAGATGGTAATCAGCAAACTATAGGTGATTTTCTTAAGAACTTAACATTATTTACTTTAGCTGAGTCCTTAGGAGGGGTAGAAAGTCTTATTTCGCATACTGCTACTATGACACATGCTGCTATGTCAGAAAAAGCGCGTCAAAAGGCAGGAATTTCGGATATGCTATTACGTATTTCTACAGGTATTGAGAATTATGAAGATCTCATTAATGATTTAGATCAAGCATTTAGATATATTGCTTAGATTGGTTAATCTCAATCCTGCAAATTATAAATTACTTGGCGAAATATTAAATCTATTAATTTTGGAGATGGATTAAAATCCAAAATAATCATTGTTAAATTTAATTCTTTTACTTTATACATTTAAATAATGAGCTCACATTTAACCTCTTTACTCCTTCATTTTCAGGTTAATTTATATTATAAAAGGAATGGATATGAGTTGTTTGTATGCTTCTCAGTTTTCAGCGCTGAATCAGCGATTGGTAGAATTAAATGGAAAAGTAAATATTTCATTTGAATTTTTCCCACCCAAAACATTAAAAATGGAACAAATTTTATGGAAATCTATTGATATTCTTAGCAAATTAAGACCGAAGTTTGTGTCAGTCACTTCTGGAGTAAAATTGGAAAAAAATGAAGGTACTAACCGGATTCTCAAAAAGATTAAAGAGCGCACTGGGCTTATAACTGCTCCACACTTAACATGTATTAATAGAACTAGGGTGGAGCTAATAGAAATTGCACAAAATTACTGGAATAATGGGATACGTCATATTATTGCTCTCAGAGGTGATTTACCAATAGGAAGTAACCATCATACAGCCATGTATGGAGCCGATCTAGTAGCATTATTAAAAACCATAGGAGATTTTGACATTTCGGTGGCGGCGTATCCTGAAGTTCATCCGGAAGCTAAAAATGCACAGGCGGATTTGATTAACCTCAAGCGTAAAATAGATGCTGGAGCTTCTAGGGCTATAACCCAATTTTTTTTTGATGTTGAAAATTATCTACGTTTTAGGGATAGATGTGTTGCAGCAGGTATTGATGTAGAAATTATACCTGGTATATTACCAGTATTAAATTTCACACAGATAAAAAAATTCACGACTATGAGTAATGTCCGTATCCCCGGATGGATAAAAATTTTATTTTCAAATTTAGACAATCATTCGGAAACTAATCAAATAATTGGAGCAAATTTAGCTATAGATATGGTAAAAATTTTAAGTAGTGAAGGTGTGAATGATTTTCATTTTTATACTCTTAATAGATCAGAAATTATTTATGCAATTTGTCATTTTTTAGGGGTACGTGCTAAAAGTAGTATTTAATTTATATTGCCTAATAAATATATCATTATCATATACAAATGATTTTATCGACCTTTTGAAATCAAGGAAACTATTTTTATCAAAAAACACAGAATACTAATCTTTGACTCTGGATTGGGTGGTATTTCGGTATACCATGAAATACGTAAAATCTCATCAGATGTGCATTACTTTTATGTTTTTGATAATGTGTATTTTCCTTATGGAAATAAGGAAGATAAATTTCTTATACAACGGGCTGAGAAAATTATCTCAAATATATCTAATAAATATTTGTTATCTATGGTAGTTATTGCTTGTACTACAGTTAGTACTGTAGCACTTTCTAGTTTACGTGCCAAATTTAAATTTCCCATAGTTGGGGTAGTGCCGGCAATTAAACGAGCGGCAGAGTTAACACGTAATGGCATAATAGGATTGTTAGCTACTCCAACAACCATATCACAATCTTATACACATGAACTTATAGCCCATTTTGCTTCAAAATGCCGAACGAGAATGTTAGGTTCATTAGAATTAGTAAAACTAGCGGAAATGAAATTACAAAACATACCTATCTCCATGGATAAATTAAAAAATATTTTACAACCTTGGTTAATTAAAGATCACACTCCTGATATTGTTGTTCTGGGGTGCACACATTTCCCATTTTTAACACAAGAATTATCTCAGATCTTACCAAGAGAAATCAAAATCTTGAATTCAAGTGCGGCAGTTGCTCGTCAAACAAATTGGCTATTAAGACAGATTCCTTCAAAGCAATTTTTAAAAAGTCCTAATACAGCATTCTGTATAGATTTTACTAATAATTCAGAACAAAAATTTTCGGTATTACAACGCTATGGGTTTAAAAGATTTGAGCCACTATTATTTGATTGAATCAATAATAAATTATATAGAGTTACTCGGAATCTATTGTAATGAAATATACCTTATAGTAAGATATTCATCTTAATTAGTTCTTTAAAAATCTGTGTGTGCATTGTCGGAAAATAAAAATCAAATAGTTTTATTCATTTGTAATAAAACCGGATGTTGAACCTTAAGAGTATAGTATATAGCTTTCAAGGTTAAATAGAATTATATAATTGAAGAGTTTGATCATGGCTCAGATTGAACGCTGGCGGCAAGCCTAACACATGCAAGTCGAACGGCAACAGAGAGAAGTAAAATTTTCTGCTGGCAAGTGGCGGACGGGTGAGTAAAATCTGGGGATCTACCCAGTGGAGGGGAATAACCATTGGAAACGATGGCTAATGCCGCATATACTCGTAAGAGAAAAGTGGGGGACCGAAAGGCCTCACACCATTGGATGAACCCAGATGAGATTAGCTAGTTGGTTAGGTAATGGCTAACCAAGGCTACGATCTCTAGCTGGTCTGAGAGGATGACCAGCCACACTGGAACTGAGATACGGTCCAGACTCCTACGGGAGGCAGCAGTGGGGAATCTTGCACAATGGGGGAAACCCTGATGCAGCTATGCCGCGTGTATGAAGAAGGCCTTAGGGTTGTAAAGTACTTTCAGTAGGAAAGAAGAATTAAGATTTAATAAATCTTAGTTTTGACATTATCTACAAAAGAAGCACCGGCTAACTCCGTGCCAGCAGCCGCGGTAATACGGAGGGTGCAAGCGTTAATCGGAATTACTGGGCGTAAAGAGCACGTAGGTGGTAAATTAAGTCAGATGTGAAATCCCTGGGCTCAACTTAGGAACTGCATTTGAAACTGACTTACTAGAGTGTCGTAGAGGGAGATAGAATTTCGGGTGTAGCGGTGAAATGCGTAGATATCCGGAGGAATACCAGTGGCGAAGGCGATCTCCTAGACGAACACTGACGCTGAGGTGCGAAAGCATGGGGAGCAAACAGGATTAGATACCCTGGTAGTCCATGCTGTAAACGATGTCGATTTGGAGGTTGCAGATAAAAACTGTAGCTTCCGTAGCTAACGCGTTAAATCGACCGCCTGGGGAGTACGGCCGCAAGGTTAAAACTCAAATGAATTGACGGGGGCCCGCACAAGCGGTGGAGCATGTGGTTTAATTCGATGCAACGCGAAAAACCTTACCTGGTCTTGACATCCACAGAATTTAGTAGAGATATTAAAGTGCCTTTGGGAACTGTGAGACAGGTGCTGCATGGCTGTCGTCAGCTCGTGTTGTGAAATGTTGGGTTAAGTCCCGCAACGAGCGTAACCCTTATCCTTTGTTGCCAGCGCATAAAGGCGGGAACTCAAAGGAGACTGCCGGTGATAAACCGGAGGAAGGTGGGGATGACGTCAAGTCATCATGGCCCTTAAGACCAGGGCTACACACGTGCTACAATGGCGTATACAAAGAGAAGCAACCTCGCGAGAGCAAGCTGACCTCATAAAATGCGTCGTAGTTCGGACTGGAGTCTGCAACTCGACTCCACGAAGTCGGAATCGCTAGTAATCGTGGATCAGCATGCCACGGTGAATACGTTCTCGGGCCTTGTACACACCGCCCGTCACACCATGGAAGTGGGTTGCAAAAGAAGTGAGTAGCTTAACCTTTCTTTAGGAGGGCGCTTACCACTTTGTGATTCATGACTGGGGTGAAGTCGTAACAAGGTAACCGTAGGGGAACCTGTGGTTGGATCACCTCCTTAAAATTAATAAATTTTCTGTACAGTGCACACACAAATCATATATCAGGCCTGTAGCTCAGTAGGTAAGA
>CP145882.1:597358-600652 GCA_045290365.1 Candidatus Dasytiphilus stammeri
TATTAAATGAAGTTACATTTAATAGTTAAATATATTAATGTTCTTTAAAAATAGAAAAAGATAGAAAATAAGAATAAGCCTTAATTAGCAAAAAAACACTTGCGGGTTGTAAGGTTAAGCAATTAAGCGTATATGGTGGATGCCTTGGCAGTCAGAGACGATGAAGGACGTACTAATCTGCGAAAAGCGCTGATAAGCTGATAGAAGCGCATGAATCAGTGATTTCCGAATGGGGAAACCCGATGCACATATTGCATCATTGTCAGGTGAACACATATCTTGACAAAGTAAACCGAGGGAAATGAAACATCTGAGTACCTCGAGGAAAAGAAATCAAACGAGATTCCCTTAGTAGTGGCGAGCGAACAGGGAAAAGCCCAGAACTAAAATTAGTTTGTAATAATTAGTAGAATGATTTGGAAAAATCGACGATACAGGGTGATAGTCCCGTATATCAAAAAAGATAAACTATTAGTTCAAAGAGTAAGGCGGGACACGTGATATCTTGTCTGAAGAAGGGGGGACCATCCTCCAAGGCTAAATACTCCTGACTGACCGATAGTGAACTAGTACCGTGAGGGAAAGGTGAAAAGAACCCCGGTTAGGGGAGTGAAATAGATCCTGAAACCATATACGTACAAGCAGTAGGAGTCTTTTGATAAGAAGGATGACTGCGTACCTTTTGTATAATGGGTCAGCGACTTGTATTCTGTAGCAAGGTTAACTGTCTAGGGGAGCCGTAGGGAAACCGAGTCTTAATTGGGCGTTGAGTTGCAGGATACAGACCCGAAACCCGGTGAGCTAGCCATGGGCAGGTTGAAGGTTGGGTAATACTAGCTGGAGGACCGAACCGACTGATGTTGAAAAATCAGCGGATGACCTGTGGCTAGGGGTGAAAGGCCAATCAAACCGGGAGATAGCTGGTTCTCCCCGAAAGCTATTTAGGTAGCGCCTTATGAATTCATCAGCGGGGGTAGAGCTCTGTTTCGGCAAAGGTGCTATCCTAGCTTACTAAGCCGATGCAAACTACGAATACTGCTGAATGCTATCATAGGAGACACACGGCGGGTGCTAAGGTTCGTCGTGGAAAGGGAAACAACCCAGACCGCCAGCTAAGGTCCCTAAGTCATAGTTAAGTGGGAAACGATGTGGGAAGGCTTAGACAGCCAGGATGTTGGCTTAGAAGCAGCCATCATTTAAAGAATGCGTAATAGCTCACTGGCCGAGTTTGCCTGCGCGGAAGATTTAACGGGGCTAAATTATGCACCGAAGCTGCGGCAGCAACATAAATTGCTGGGTAGGGGAGCGTTCCGTAAACCATAGAAGGTAAGCTGAGAAGCATACTGGAGGTATCGGAAGTGCGAATGCTGACATAAGTAACGATAAGATAGGTGAAAAACCTATCCGCCGAAAGACCAAGGGTTCCTGTCCAACGTTAATCGGGGCAGGGTAAGTCGGCTCCTAAGGTGAGGCTGAAAAGCGTAGCTAATGGGAAACAGGTTAATATTCTTGTACTGTATATTACTGCGATTGGGGGGACGGAGGAGGTTAGGTCAGCCTGGCATTGGTTGTCCAGGTTTAAGCGTGAAGGTGGGTGATCTAGGAAAATCCGGATCACTGTTAACACTGAGGCGTAATGACGAATTACGAAAGTAATGAAGTGATTAATACCACACTTCCAAGAAAAGCCTCTAAGCTACAGGTAATATATAACCGTACCCGAAACCGACACAGGTGGTCAGGTAGAGAATACTAAGGCGTTTGAGAGAACCCGGGTGAAGGAACTAGGCAAAATAGTGCCGTAACTTTGGGAGAAGGCACGCTGACGTATAGTGAGATCCTTGCGGATGAAGCTAAGGTCAGTCTAAGATAACAGCTGGCTGCAACTGTTTATTAAAAACACAGCACTGTGCAAACACGTAAGTGGACGTATACGGTGTGACGCCTGCCCGGTGCCGGAAGGTTAAAAGAAGGAGTCAAGGGTAACCTAAAGCTCTGGACTGAAGCCCCGGTAAACGGCGGCCGTAACTATAACGGTCCTAAGGTAGCGAAATTCCTTGTCGGGTAAGTTCCGACCTGCACGAATGGCGTAATGATGGCCAGACTGTCTCCACCTGGGACTCAGTGAAATTGAATTTGCTGTGAAGATGCAGTGTACCCGCGGCAAGACGGAAAGACCCCGTGAACCTTTACTGTAACCTGATACTGAATATTGAGTCTTAATGTGCAGAATAGGTGGGAGGCATTGAAATGTAGACGCTAGTTTACATGGAGCCAACGTTGAGATACCACCCTTTAATGCTGAATATTCTAACTGAGTTCCGTTATCCGGAACCAGGACAGTGTCTGGTGGGCAGTTTGACTGGGGCGGTCTCCTCCTAAAGAGTAACGGAGGAGTACAAAGGTCAGCTAATCACGGTCAGATATCGTGAGGTTAGTACAAAGGCATAAGCTGGCTTGACTGCGAGCGTGACAGCGCGAGCAGGTGCGAAAGCAGGTCTTAGTGATCCGGTGGTTCCGTATGGAAGGGCCATCGCTCAACGGATAAAAGGTACTCCGGGGATAACAGGCTAATACCGCCCAAGAGTTCATATCGACGGCGGTGTTTGGCACCTCGATGTCGGCTCATCACATCCTGGGGCTGAAGCAGGTCCCAAGGGTATGGCTGTTCGCCATTTAAAGTGGTACGCGAGCTGGGTTTAGAACGTCGTGAGACAGTTCGGTCCCTATCTGCCGTGGGCGTTGGAAGATTGAGAGGGGCTGCTCCTAGTACGAGAGGACCGGAGTGGACGCATCACTGGTGTTCGGGTTGTCACGCCAGTGGCATTGTCCGGTAGCTAAATGCGGAAGGGATAAGCGCTGAGAGCATATAAGTGCGAAACCTGCCTCAAGATTAGTCTTCCCTGAAGTTGAGAAACTGTCTGAAGGGACGTTGGAGATGACGACGTAGATAGGCTGGATGTGTAAGCATAGTAATATGTTGAGCTAACCAGTACTAATGACCCGAGAGGCTTAACCTTGCAACACCGGAAGTGTTTTGTCTTATTTAACTATATCTTATTTCTTATATGCCAGAT
Organism: Candidatus Dasytiphilus stammeri; assembly: GCA_045290365.1. Lineage (GTDB taxonomy): Bacteria > Pseudomonadota > Gammaproteobacteria > Enterobacterales > Enterobacteriaceae > Dasytiphilus > Dasytiphilus stammeri_N. Next base: position 600,436 of record CP145882.1, read on the forward strand.
AATTTTAGCGCGGTGGTACCACCTGATACCATTCCGAACTCAGAAGTGAAACGCCGCAGCACCGAGGGTAGTATGGTAATTAACTGTGCGAGAGCAGGTCGTTATCTGGCACCTTGAATATCAATATGAGGTACGGTAGTTCAGTTGGTTAGAATACCGGCCTGTCACGCCGGGGGTCGCGGGTTCGAGTCCCGTCCGTACCGCCAAAACCTTACAG